>CBFCZV010000008.1:0-80630 GCA_965602855.1 uncultured Gammaproteobacteria bacterium
AGTTGTATGAAAACTCAATTGGACATGTTTGTTTTAGGTTGGAGCAGGAGGTTAAGGATTAGGGGAGTTGGCCTGCTTCTATCATTCTGCTGTAAAGAATATAGGGTGACACCCATACTATTAAATCATCAAATTGACCAGCTGTGGAACCTACACTACTATAATCTCTATTGATAAATATCAAATCATTGCCAACAGTATAATCTAGATCTTCACCTGCTACATTTTTCACCACAGCAACCTCACCCGAATTTTCACCCTGATCCGTAAGAGCTTGAGTAACATCATTCACAAAATCGCTTCCGTCTATACCCAGTGATAACAAAATAAATGGTGCATTTGTTATTAAGTTATTTGTTGTTGCCAGGCAATCATCACCTGCAACATTAATAGCATTACAAATCACCAAATCTGGATCTAATGCAGGCATGCCAACCACTGCCAACTGCCCAGTCGTGGTGAATGCACTAACATCACTTGTCGTTACACTGTAACGTATGGGATTCCCCCATGTATCTAGCAATAAGTTATCACGATTATATGAACCAGCTAGCCCTAATGTCTTGCCAGGAACAAAACCATGTTGCGATGTGCAAACCCCACCTCCAACAGGTTGTTCCTCCCCTATTTCATTTGCTATTGCTGGGTTAGCTATTGCGGGGCAAGGAAGCCTGCCTTCAGCAGCAGAAAAACCTAATAGTGCAGACTTAATATCCTCAAGTTGCTCTTTAGTATTATCACGCTGCGTAACCTCAATTCTCGACGCTAATGAGCCAATGAAACTGCCCATAAGCACACCAACAATAACAAGCACAATAGCTAGCTCAACAAGTGTAAAACCTGATTCTCTTGTAATATTTTTTGCTAACACGCTTCCACGCTCATATCTGTATTAATACAAAACATTATATCGTTACTACCCGGAGCAACCGCATCATATATTCCATTGCCTGTATTATCCGGGAAAAGATTATCTCTGTTCCCTTCTAGATAATTCACAATATCATCTTTATCATCATCTCCATCTAATGTCTGTAAGCTATCAAATATAGACGTATATCTTTCTTGCCCTACCACCGCCTGCTTCAATCCTGAAAATAATACTATGCCAGCATATTCATTTGTAACCACACCTACGCTTACACAATCAACAGAACAGCCAGCTACTGCAATAGTTGAGGGTTTATGTGCTTGTGATACGGCATAAAAAAAGTGATCTTTCCAATTTCTCCAAATATCGAAATATTCTCCATTATCACTGCCCGCATCATCTGAGAAATTTATATTTTCTACAACCGTCGCTGTCGTTACTAAATCGATACCATCACAATAATTATTATCAAATATATTCTTAAGATCACCGCTTAACATTTCAGTTTTCGCTCTTTCTAAATCATATGGCAGTCGCCCCGCAAATCCCGCTGTAAAATCACCACTGTCTAAATAATCACTATCTTTTCGATATTCATTTCCACCTAGATCCATCAACGCGGGCATCGGCAAATGATTATTATTACTCAAGCCATATCCTGCAAAACAAATTGCAATCGCCTCTGTCAAATTCCGCATCTTATTATCAAATGTACCATCTGTAACGATACTCTGGAACTCATCCCATATTTCATCATAAGTAATTATTACAAACCTGTCATTTATTGGATTAACGGCGGATGCCGAGCTTGCATAGATCTGAACAAACTGATCCATGAAATTATCAACACCCGTATCAAGTGCAGCATTATTCGTCGTACCATCATTATCTAAGTACGCTCCAAGATCATTTTTTATGGTGTCATAATCAAAACCACAAATAGTGGTATCGTCAAAACTTCTATTCTGACTAGCTAACACACCACCCGGCGCAATAATGACTGCAACTGGGCGACCACCAGCTGAATCACCTATTACTACAGCACCATTATCATCAACCATCTGAAACTGTCCATAACTATCCGGATTTAGCGCGGCAAATGGATTAGCTTTATAGCCTGGCGAAACTGCATATAATAAACAATTACCACTTCCATCCTTTAACGTCTCAACACCAAGAGTACGCCACGGAAAATAACCAATGCCATTTGCATAAGCATTTCCACAACTGGAATCCTGCTCCCCTTCTTCTAATGCTGTATCTGCATGATCAGGACATGGCAATTTACCAAATTTGCCAAGATTATCATTTAGCCTCCTGCTTGTAACTACATACGCAATTAATGCATCTTTTGCTTTTTTTAAAACTTCTTGAGTTACATTTTTTTGATCTACTTTAACCTGATTAATCGAAAGCCCTGATATGAAATATGAAGATGCGGCCAAAATAATGAAAATCAACAGGACCAACAACGCAACACCCTTCTGCTTTCCCAATGTACAAACTAATCCCCCAGCAGCCATAACTACACCTTAAAAAACACAACTAATCCCCAACCCCAGAAACCCCGGCCTCTTCCGACCAGGCCTCTCCAGGTTTGAGATAAACTCTTTCGCCATCAACCATGACGGTGATTTTGTTTTTTGAATTGATAGCATTCGAATAAACCTTAACACCATCAACTGTTGAACTATCCATGGTGTTTTTGCCATTGACCCAAACGACACTTTTTCCATTGCTGCGTTTCATGATGCCATTAATCCTTACACTAGATGGTCCGACTATGACTTGCTCTGCCGATGAGCCCTGTTGTTTTCTATTGTTGTCTATATTCTGCCTTTCCTGTTGACTGGTAAACAGGGTGCGTAGCGATTGCTCGCTATAGTCTTTTGCCACTGCATAGGTCTGAACTGTGATGAGCAACATTAACAAAATGTTCTTTCGAGTCATCATGTCAGGATTTTCCTTCATTCTCAGCTGACTTAAATGTGTACCAGCCTAGTTCACAGCGGGCGCTCATATTTATGTTACCCGATTTTGAGGCTTTGGTCGTTTTCTCGATATTGCATTGATCAACGACAAACAGGCCTTTTGCTTTTTCTCGCAGGGTATTTAATACTGCAAATAAATCGCCTTCATGTGCCATTTTCATATCCAGTGTCATATCGCTGCGATATATTTTTAGACCCTGCGCCCTGTGCTGGCCTGTTTTATCCTCAACTAAGCGCTGACTGCTTAAATCGTACTTCACCGATGGCATATTTCTGGCGTTGGCTATTGCCTGAATATTCTCCAGCCAGTCCAGTCGATCTTCTTCACCGACAATATTATTTCTTACCAGTTCAAGATATCGATTTTCATATTGATCAATAATTTTATTGCTCTGTCTGGAGCCATCAATTTTGTTTTTCCATATTCTCATAGCTCTTTTTTCTGACTGACGCCCATCATAGGCATGGCCCATGTAAGTATCTGAAACGACAACAATGCCGACAGAAAAGACCAGCGTCAGAACAAAAAATATTAGCGAACCTTTTATTATTGGATGAATTTTTATTTTTTGTTTACTCATGAGACATAGACCTCATGATAACTTCCAGTGAGAACTTTCCACCGCTATCCTTTCTGGCATTATTCGAGCTCAAACCGCTTTCATCGGTAAATGCCTTTTCTGAGCGCACCTCAACAGGCATTTCCATCGCCTCAACACTCTCTATATTTTCCTTTTGACGTAGTGCGGTAATAATTTTGTTTACCTGAGCTACTGAGCCACGATAGTTTTTATCAGAAACATTTATTCGACCATGGACAATACCAATATGCCTTACAGGATTTTCAATGGTAACATCTGCTTTTTCACTATTAACTTCTTTGGCTTTACCCTTGCCCATGCCTTTATATTGCTCTAGCTTCCATTCGATTTTATCTAGTTGAGTATCAGCCAGACCAGAGCCAGAAAGAATCTCACTCAGATTAATCATAAAATCAAGCGGTGATGTTTTGCCATGCTCACCAATCATGTCTGCCATATCAACTGCGGCATTCATTGATCGCGCATGTTTAAAAACAGTTTCATATCCTTCAAAGCGTTTCTTGTATATTCTCTTATACTCTTCTGCCTGTTCACCCAGCAGCTCTATCGAACGTTTATGTTCAAATGCACTTGAAAGATTTGATTCGGTTATTAAAAACGATGTCAGTAATAACATAATGCTCGCCGCTCTCAAGACCTTTGAAGCCACCACGTAATAATATTGGCTATATTCTTTTGCTTCACCATAATGCGCTTCATATGAGAGCTGTCTTGAACATAACCAGGTAAAAATGCCATCTGAAAACTTACCAGACAAGCCCTGTAAGCCCACTTTTGATAATAGGCTTGATATGTTGTGTATGCTTATATCATTCAGCGCATCCGTCTTAAATTCATTTTCCAAAGATGCGACTTGTTCTTCTGAGCCGATAATATGTATATGTACAACCTCGTTCATGTCTATCAGTCGCTGGTTGCGCAAATACGATATTGTTCTTTCAACTTCGGGGGCTGCGAATTTCCCTATATTACTAATATCTTCTGCATCCTGATTTATGACTGACTGACGACTCGACAGCATTTTCCCATTCCTGAAAAATGTTTGTCGTAAATTGCTATTTACCTGTTGGCTGACTAATAATACGGCACTCTTTTTTTCGCCTAGCACGGACAGAATCTTTTTACTTAGTAGTGGTATTGTCCATATTCCTGTTAAAGGTATGTGGCATTCATCAATAATATCTTTCCATATATCGATTAAGCCGGGGTTGGTAATCCCTCCTATCAGCACTTTATTATCTCGCCGCCCTGCTTTCTCCCTTCCTATTACTTCTGAATAAACGTATTGCCCACTTAATCGATAGTGACGATCTAGTAATCGATTGATTACTGCTTTCTTATCCTTACCATAAACGTGTGGTGCTTTTTCTGTTCTGAAGTCTTCTTCAATTACATCCACTAATAGTCTGGCTGGAGATTTTGCAGAGGTTTTCAGATATTCTTTAAATTTACTAAGGCCTTCTGAATCTGGCTCAAATGAGCAGGCACCACAAAACTTCTTACGGTTCCAGTGAAAAACCGTTAGTCGATGTCCTGAAAAATAAAAAACTCTATTCACTGGCTTCTAATAATTCCTGTATTAAATTTTGATATTAGCAACTGCATCGTAAACTGGCCCTAATACTGACAACATGATCCACCCCATCATAAAACCCAGTATTATTGTTAGCGCTGGCATCAAAGTCGGTTCAATTTTATCAATTGACTCCCTAACTTCTCGATTATAAAAATAACTCACATTAAGCAATGCCTCGTCCATGGCACCCGTGTCTTCGCCTATTTTAATCATACGCACGATCATCGAAGGAAACACGCCAGTTGTCTCAAAACTTTCACTGATTTGCATGCCTTCCGATATGCGCGTTCTGGCCGTTCTAATTGAATCTTCAAGCATTACATTATTCATAATGCCTTCTGATATTTTTAACGCATTTAATACCGTAATCCCTGAGCCATACATCATGGCAAAATAATTAGCAAAGCGCGCCAATTTTATTTTCATCATCAAGGGGCCAAATAACCATATTTTTAATTTTATCCTGTCGACTAAAAGCTGTACCTTTGGATTACTTTTTGCCATAACCTTTATAGCACCATATATCACAAATGGCATAAACAGTATTACATACCAGTAATTCACAAAAGCGGATGACACTGACATCAGTACTTTTGTATGTGTCGGAATCTCTGAACCCATATTCTTTATAAATGGCAGCAGTTGTGGCATTAAGTACATCATTAAAAATCCAACCACGCCTAATACAATAGCTATAACAATAATGGGGTAGATCATTATCTTTTTACTATGCGCGGCCAGCTCATCTTGCCAGCGCAGGGTTTCCGCCATTTCATTTAACACCTTTGCCAGCAAACCCGTTTCCTCACCAACTCTGACCAGAGTGACATAAACGTTATCAAAAATATGTTTATGCTCTGCCAACGCCAGTGACATTGTTTTACCGCCTTCAATATCATCGATTATTGTTTGCAGCACATCGGTAAAATGACTGTAATCCAGGCTATCTCGTATATCACGCAAACAATCAAGTAGAGGCACACCCGCTCTAAGTAACTGCTCTATATGAAAGGTGAAATTAATCAGCTCTCTTCTTGTAATAGACTTTCTTCTTAAAAAGGATCCTGCTGCCTTAGCCCTCTCATCATAGCTCAGCAAATCAAAACCCATGCTATTCAGTCGTTTCTCCAGCTCCATAGGGTTGCTGGCAATCATCGTGTCCCCACGAACTTTTCCCTTCTCATCAATCGTTTTAAATTTATAATCTGGCATGACCGTTACAATCGCCTTATTTAAGTCGCTTTGTCATATCAATTACACGAGAAACTTCCTGCAAGGAAGTTAATCCTTCAATCACTATTCTTATCGCATTATCCGCTAATGTTTTATAGCCAGATCGATTTGCACAATCCTTCAGCTCCCCAAGAGTGGCTCTTTTTGCTATTAATTCATCAAGCTCATCTTCAATAGTTAGTGCTTCAAGAACAGAAACACGACCTTTATATCCTGTGTTATTACAAAACTCACATCCAGCCGGCTCATAAATCTTTGTTGGCTCATTAACCTTTAACAATTTGCTGTCGATAACATCTGATAAAGTTTCTTTTTTACAGTGTGGACATAATATACGTATCAGACGCTGGCTAATGATGCCAATAATATTACCTGTCATAATATCAGGCAGCACACCTATATCCAGCAGCCTTGGAATAGCACCAATTGCTGAATTAGTATGCAAGGTTGTTAAAACCTGATGCCCGGTCATTGCTGCCCTGAATGCCATTTCGGCAGTATCCTCGTCACGCACCTCACCAACGAGAATTATGTCCGGATCCTGACGCATCATTGAACGAATACCATTAGCAAAGTCCATTCTTGCCACTTCATTGATTGACGTTTGTCGAATCATATCAACAGGGTATTCAACTGGGTCTTCGAGAGTCATTATATTTACTTCTTCCGACTTCACATAATTCAGCATCGAATATAGTGTTGTCGTTTTACCACTACCTGTTGGCCCGGTTACCAATATAATTCCTTCGGGTCGAGCCATCATCATTTTCAATGCATTTAACGTATCTTCATGCAAGCCAAGTTGCTCAAGAGGAACAATGCCTTTTGCGCGATCAAGCACACGAAGCACAATATTCTCACCGTGCGTTGTTGGTTGAGATGAAACACGAAAATCAACACGATGACCCTGCACCTGCAAACTCAAACGACCATCCTGTGGAATTCTTGTCTCCGCAATATTCATTGACGACATTACTTTTAAGCGCACTACGATTGCTGACCAGTAATCTTTATGCAGACTCCGGATTTGTCTTAATACACCATCAATACGATAGCGTAAGCGCAAAAAACCTTCTTCTGGTTCAAAGTGAATATCTGAAGCATCTCGTTTTACCGCATCAGCCAGTATCGCATCAACCAATCTAACTAGTGGTTGACTGTATTCATCTTGTACAGCATCAAGGCTCTTATAGTCGATTTCACCTGTTTCAATTTCATGCAGAATGCCATCTACTGAAAGCTCGTAGCCATAGAACTGGTCAATCGCTCTTTTTATTTCTCCTTCACCTGAAACGAAGGGTGTAATTTCAATCTTACGTCCAACCAGCGCATGCACTCGATCAAGCACCTGCAAATCAGATGCATTTTTCATCGCCAGCCTTAAATGCCGCTTTTCCGCATTAAAACTAACGGGGACTATCACGTATCTTTCGGCAATTTCTTTGGGGATCAACTCAAGTGCAGTTGAATCTGGCACAACCGCATTAAGATCAATACTGCTTATGCCCAGAACTTGCCCAAGCACATCTCGCATCACAGATTCTGAAACAAAACCCAGTGACACTAAAAGCTCGCCTATCAAACGGCCGTCTTTCTTTTGTTCGGTTAAAGCAATCTCTACCTGATCGGCAGTGGCTAGCCCTTTTTCAACTAGCTGCTCACCAAATAATTTTTTCTGTTTTTTTTCTAGCACGTCCATTACTTTTGTTTTTCTGAAATTATTTTGATTCTATTATTAACATCTGATTTTGAAAACCCAATATTTTTTTCACTAGAAAGTATCAAACTTTCTTTATAAAACCGTAATGCTTGTTTTGTCTTACCTAGCTGATCCAGGCTAACTGCAAGATTGTAAGCATAATCTGCATTTTCACTATTACCCTGCCAGGCTTTAAAGTATTCTGATTGCGCTTCTGGCCACTGGGATTTTTTTGCATAATAATTACCCAGAGCAAAATTCAAATGAGTTGCAGATGGTTGTTGTTGCAGCATAAATTTAAGCTTACTCTCATCCATTACGTCAGTAGACAATTTTTCCAAATTCGACATGGCCGCTATTGCCACCTGATCACGAGGATTAAGTTTTAGCAAAAAACTATAACCAGCTCTAGCTTTTTTATAATCCGTTTTTTTGACAGCGATAGCCGCCATGCCCAATATAGCATCACGGTTCTTCGGCTCACGATTCAATACACTTTCATATGCACTTTGCGCAGCCACATAATCAGCTCTATTATATGCCAGCCATGCATCTCTCAGTAAGACACTCACTGGGTCTCCAACTTTTGTTTTCTTTATTGAGAAATTATTTTTATTCTTCACTTTATCTGAAGACTCTGCAGCCATTTTAGCTGATTCATCCACAGCCTTTGGCGCCAAACCCGCTTTGCTTTGTATAGACTGCAGAGCAATCTCTTCTACAACGGGTGATTCAACAATCACCGGGGACTGACGTCGCTTAACTGGCTCGGCACTTACTGCTCGCATCGCCAACTTATGTTTTCGCTCCAGCGCATCAAGCTCTTCTACCATACCAAAATAATAATAAGTACCCGCCAGCATGAGAATAACGATAGCCACCGACACCAGGCTGCCCCAGATGACCCTCTGTCTTTGTCTGTAATTTTTATTGGTTTTGTAAATTAATAAATGCAGCGCTTCATCTGAAACGGTAGAAGTGGTTGCAGAACTTTTTTCCATCTCCATTGGCGCAAGCTGTGGCTCAGGCACTTCTAGTTCTTCTTTTGCCTGTTCGGCTCCCTGTTGTTCTAATTTCTCCTGATCATCATCCTCATCCAGAAGTAGCTCTAATCCACCATTATCAGCTTCTTCAATCTCCGGTTCATCCTCATGAATGGCGTCAGGCTGTTGCTCAATGGGAGCAGCATCTGGCGTATCAGCCGGCTCTAATTCAGGATCAATACCCTCCGCCGCCGCAGCTTCGGCCTCGCGTGCTTTCAGCTTTTCCTGCTCAGCCTTTTTTAATGCATCTAGTAACAGGCTCATGACAAACTCAAATTACTCTGACTTAACCGGCGTAGCATCAAAATCTTCCATCAGGTATTTTCGATATTCTTTTAGGTCTCCATCAAGACTGGCATCGTGTACGACAACAGGGCGAATAAAAATGACCAGCTCTGACTTAACGTATTCATCATCCTGATAAGAGAACAATGCACCTATAAAAGGAATACTAGACAAAATTGGTACACCACTTTGTTGCTCGATAATCTGATCCTGCATCAAGCCACCAATCACTGCTGTGTCACCATTATTTACTTTCAGCACGGACTCTATTTCACGCACCTGGATGATGGGCACTTCATTGGTAACATTCACCAAATCGGGATTGGGATCAACTGCTCTTCCAATAATACGAGAAATGGTTGGGCGCACATGCAATGTCACCACATCATTTCTATCAATATAAGGCATTACCGACATGACAAATCCAATAGGAACAGTATTTATAGTTGTAGTAATAGACCCCTGATACAAAACATTATCGATGACCTGTCCCTTTTCAACCTCTATTGAAAAATAAACTTCATTATCCACAACCTTAAGCATGGCAGTTTGATTGTTTAATGCCATTACCTTCGGACTGGACAATACCTTCACATCACCAAAAGTCTCCAGCGCTTTTAGTGTGCCTGTCAGGTTATCTCCTGAGCTGTCAGTATTACTACCGGTTAACTGAAAAAATGGTGTTGTACCTAAATTACCACCCAATAAATTTTGGCTGATACTAGCAGTATCTCCTGTGGAACCTACTTTCATCATTGACCAGTCAATGCCCGCCTGATAATGATCACTCAATGTCACCTCGGCAATAGTGGCCTCAATCATCACCTGTCGCTGCGCACTGCCAAGCACCCGATCTAATAATTCCTGAACTTGTTTATGCTGTTTATAGGTTGCGCGTACACCAGCAATACCGGTTTCACGATTAACAAGTATGTTGACACTAGTTTCCTGAATCTTATCTGTTACCTTTACTTCTTCACCAAGAACATTAGCGATATTAACTATCAATGTTTTCCAAAATTCATTACTAGATTTATTTTTAACTACTGCACTTGAATTATTTCCACCACTGCCACCACCTTTAGCCTCACCAGATCCAGTGGAACTAATTTCAGTTGCAACCTCGACACTACCTTCACTTAATCGTGACATATTCAGATAATCAACATCGTATAATTGCAAATAGGGTTTATCTGCACGCACATACAGCGTTTCATCTTCCAGCGTGTAATTAATCGCTACCTGACGTGAAAGACGCTCAAGAATTTGCGGCAAAGTCTGGTCGATAGCATTCATCGTGACCTTGCCTTTAATTTCATTATCTACATCAATATTTAATTTTGCATCTCTCGCCATGGAGAACAGCAGTTCTCGAACCGGCACCTGATTCACGATTACTGTATAGGTTTCAAGATCCGGCCTCTGTTCAGGCTCAGGTAGTATCGGGGCATCAACAACCGCTTCGGGAATAATATCAGGCGGCGCAAGATCATTACCCAAATGCCCTTCTGACATTGCTGGCGGATTGCTCGCACCACAGGCAACTACTAATAGACAAAGCCCTAACATCAGACTATTTTTTATTATTTTAATCATTTACTCACCCATTTTTTTTTCATTGAGTTCCTTTCCATAATTCCACTACTCAACAATTACTCATTACGTAATAAATCTTTACGCAATGCACTGACTCGTCGCAAAAAAGGCTGACTTTGTTTTAGCTCGACCGGTAAAGCATTAAGCGTTGTATGCGCTTCCTGACGTGCAACAAAATCACCATAAAGCACACTGTACATATCTACATCATTAATCATAGTTTCATAGATGTAAACTCGATCTAAATCAAGCATCCCGGCCTGCTCATGCAGAAATTTCTCCACGCCTTCCGCATCTACAACCCTTGTTACAAATAATTGTATGCTGTGATGACTATCTGATACCGCTGCAAACCATTTTTCTGTTTCTGACAATCTGGTCTCCAACGGGCTGATCATTACTGCAGACTCAGTTCCCACCATAACCTCTGGATCACTGGCAACAACCTCAGTCTTTGTGCTGTTTTGCTCGCCAATAGCCACATCAACTGCTGCTTCATCTGATTTGCCAATCATCGTACCTAGCCACACAGCTGCCGCTAAACTGACAATAACCGCAGCGATGATTAACCATAATCGTAAATTCTGTTTCTTTTTAAAATCACTATCAATCGCACCTGCGCGTACGTGCTTTATCGTCACTTCATGACCGCCTTCAGAAAACGAGGCCATCAGCGCTTTATCTGCCAGAATATTGATTCGCCGGGTCAGTCCACCCGAATACTTTTCAATTGCATTCGCTGTTTTCTGATTGAAAACATCCGGCCCACGATAACCCACATTACGTAATCTAAAATTAAGATATTCCAGCGTGTCTTTGGGTGGAAAGGGATCAAGATAAAAACTATGAGTAATGCGTTCCTTCAACTGCCGAATATGAACCTGAGCCAATTTCTCATCCAGTTCTGGCTGACCGAATAAAACCATTTGTAATAATTTACTGTGCTCAGTTTCCAGATTACTCAACAGGCGAATTTCTTCCAGAGTTTCAATCGGCATACTCTGAGCTTCTTCGACAAACAAGACTACCTGGCGATTATCGGCATGCTTGTTCAGCAAATAAGACTGTATTTGCTGCATTACATCCAGCTTGCTGCTGTTATTATCAACATCCAGCCCCAGTTCATGAGCAATGACGTGCAATATATTGTCCGGCGATAAACTTGGATTTGCGATGTAAACAACATCTACTTTATCCGTCAGTCGAACTTCCAGCATCCGACACAGCATAGTTTTACCGCTACCGACTTCACCCACCACTTTTATAATGCCTTCTCCACTGGAGACGGCATAGATCAAAGCTTCTAGCGCAGCGCCACGCTGGCAGCCCTCAAAAAACAGACTGGTGTCTGGAGTGATTTTGAAAGGCGGCCTTTCCAGGCCAAAATGTCCCTGATACATGGCTACAGCTTCCCTAGCTTCTGAACTCGGCTGTATAGCGTGGTTCGATTAACGTGCAAAGCATCTGCTGCCTTGCTGACCTTGTTATTATTTATTTCCAGCGCAATTCTGATGCATCGGCTTTCTACTTCTTCCAGTAAATCATCCAGCGAAAATTCACCTGACGCTAACTGCTGCTTGATAAATTCATCGCTTAATATATGGCTATCTTCTGAGAGCTCACTGGCCGATAGCTGTGTCTCCAGTTCATTCTCCAGCACCTGACGCGTAATCTGACCACCCGGATATTTTGTGCCCAAACGAATAACAATATTACGTAATTCACGCACGTTGCCGGGAAAAGCATAACTGGCCCAGAGCATTCTGGCCTCATCATCCAGTTCAAACGGCGCAATGGAATCAACATAGGCTGCAAGAAAGTGATCTAGTAAAAGGAAACAGTCGCCATTACGTTCTCGCAAAGGAGGCATATTTACATTAAGAATACTTAAGCGATGATAAAGGTCGGCCCTGAAATTTCCTTCTGCCACTTCATCTCTTAAAACTTTGTTGGTCGCTGCAACAATGCGTGCTTTTGACTTCAGCTGCTGTGTATCACCCACTCGGTAAAACTCGCCACTCTCAATCACTCGCAGCAATTTACCCTGTAGAGGAAGCGGTAATTCACCGATCTCATCGAGCAACAAAGTGCCCTGACCCGCTTCGATAAAAAATCCCTTATGCTCCTGATTAGCCCCGGTAAAGGCACCTTTACGATGCCCAAACAACTGCGCTTCCAGTAACTCAGGCGCTATAGCAGCACAGTTAATCGCCATAAAAGGTTCTGCTTCGCGCATACTTTGTTCATGGGCAGCCCTGGCAATCATTTCCTTACCAGTGCCTGACTCACCCTGTATTAATAATGGAAAAGGTGAATCAGCAAACTGCTGTATTTGTTGTTTGACAACTTCTATAGAGGCGCTTTGCCCAATAATGGAATCATCTTTCTGAACGGCACGCAGTTGCTCAACTTCACGCAGGCGCAGATGATGATCTAATCGTGTTAACAATAACTGAGGGTCGGCTGGCTTGGCGATAAAATCGACAGCGCCTAAAGTTAGTGCATGCTGAATATTTACATCTGCATCCTGACCCGACAGCACCAGAATTTTCATGCTGCCCGATTGCGCTAATAATTCCCGGATTAGACCAAAGCCTTCATCGGGTTTATGAGGATAAGGTGGCAGACCAAGATCAATCAGCGCAATCGCTGGCTGAGTTTCCGCTTCAGCCAGTAATTCTATGGCTTTACTTCTCGAATCAGCAACAATTACCTGATAATGCTTCCGCAACAAAAAGCCCAGACTTGCAATAATCAACGGATCATCATCAACAAGCAAAACCACTGCCTGCTGCTTCTGCTCAACCCCAGACTCTATCTCCGAATTCAATCCCTGTTTGCTCATTTATTTACCCACTTCTTCACTAAACCAACTCTGTTATTAATATATAGCAAAAACTCCTCCTAAAAGGGTGAGTAACGTAAAACTAGATACAATTAAACACTACTCTCAATTAAACTAATCAATATGTTTAACATTGTCTTATTCCAACCAGAAATCCCACCTAATACCGGCAATATCATTCGATTATGCGCCAACACGGGCTGTTATTTGCATCTTATCGAGCCACTGGGCTTTGAGCTTGATGACAAAAGACTCCGTCGAGCCGGCCTCGATTATCATGAATGGGCAGATGTACAAACTTATCCCTCTCTTGAGGCGTTCAGCTCAAAACTGACTGACTCTGCCTCAATCTACGCCATCTCAACTCGCGGCACGCAAAGTTACAGTGAGATCAATTATTCGCCCGGCGATGCCCTGGTATTTGGCCCCGAAACACGCGGCCTGCCTCAGGATTATCTGGACAGTCTGCCTCCTGAAAACATTCTTCGATTGCCCATGCTTGAAAATAGTCGCAGCCTGAACCTGTCTAATACTGCAGCCATTGTTGTTTATGAAGCTTTACGACAAAATGAATTTAAAGGATTGTGCTAATAACTAAGGAGACTAGTGCTACTCAGCGACTGGCTTTCTTTCCAGCAAATGTTTGACCGCTTCCTGCGGAGCTAGACCTTCATATAAAACTTTATACACCTGCTCAATAATCGGCAGCTCTACCTGAAATTTTTCCGCCAGATGCATAGCTTCCCGCGCCGTTCTCACACCTTCAATCTCCTGACCAATTTCTTCTTTAATGTCTTCCTTCGACAAACCTTCTGCCAGTTTCAATCCCATCCTGCGATTTCGCGACTGGTTGTCTGTGCAGGTCAAAACCAGATCACCCATACCCGCCAAACCCATAAAGGTTTCCCGGCTACCACCCATGGTGACACCCAAACGCATTAATTCTACCAGACCTCGAGTAATTAAAGCGGCTCTCGCATTAGCACCAAAACCCAGTCCATCTGCAATACCTGAGGCAATCGCCAAAACATTCTTTAGCGCACCACCCAACTCAACGCCCGTCATATCATTACTGGTATACGCCCGAAAATTACCATGGTGTAAACAGTGGCTAATTTCATTAGCCAAAGATTCAGACTCAGAAGCAACCGTAATCGCCGTGGGCAAGCTCATCGCCACTTCTCTGGCAAAAGTAGGGCCGGAAATAACGGCAAATCTCGAACACTGTGGCAATTCTTCCTTAACGACCTGATGTAATAATTTACCCGTACCCTCTTCAAGCCCCTTGCTGGCCCAGGTCACGGCAGTGTCTTCACCAATCAAAGAAGACGCCCTGGCCAAAAAAGAACGGAAGGCATAACTGGGAATGGCCAGCAAAATCCAGCTGGCTGATTTCAGAGCCTGTTCAAGATCGGCCTGAACCTTTAAAGTATCGGGGAATGCAATATCGGGGAGGAACTGCTGGTTGCATCGTTGCTGCTGCAAACGCTCCATGTGATCGGCCTCGTTACCCCACAGGGTCACTTCCGACCCTGCATTGGCCATGTGTATGGCCAGCGCGGTACCCCAGGATCCAGCACCCAGAACAGTAACTGGACCAGGCCCTTCTTGACTCTCAACAGACATTAATTAGTGCGCCGTATCCTGACTGGCTGCGGCGGCCTGTTGTTGCTGTACTTGCTGCGTGTACAAGGCATTAAAATTAACTGGATTTAATATTAATGGAGGAAATCCACCTTTATTAATAAAGTCAGCCACGGCCTCTCTGGCGAATGGAAATAAAGCTTCTGGACAATATGCTCCCAGCATTCCCTCAAGATTTTCTTTTGGAAAACCTGACAGGGTAAACAAACCTGCCTGTTTCACCTCAACGAGAAAGGCTGTTTTTTCATTTTGTTTAGCGGTAATGGTAATAGTTAACACAACTTCGTAAACATTCTCTCCAATCGTCTGATGAGCGCTATTAAGTTGAACATTAATCTCTGGCGCCCATTCTCCATCGGCAAAAACTGCTGGTGCGTTGGGAGATTCTAACGATACATCTTTAAGATAAATTTTCTGGATGGCGAACTGGGGTTCGGTTGCCTGTTGGTTCTCTTCTGTCATGACTATTCCACTCTGGATGGTGCTTTAAAAATCAGCCCAAAATTAAAAATTATTTTATTGTTGTAGGAAGCTTTGCTTCCAGCCAGGCATTTATACCGCCAGCAACATTATGCACATTGGTAAAGCCCGCCTGTGTTAATAATCGACAGGCTTTATTGGATGTTGCACCACTATTGCAATAGGCCAGAATGACTGAGTCTTTATTTTGTTTTGCGAGACTAGCCATCTTATCTTTCATCGTAGACAAGGGCAGATTGGTTGCTCCCTTGATATGACCCTTGCCAAAATCGCCACTTTCTCGTACATCGATAACCAGCGCATCGTCGTTATTATTTATCAAACGGATCGCATTCATGGGAATAACCTGGGTGGACAGATTTGTCCGATACTCATACTCAGCTTTAATCAGCATTACTAATACTGCCGCTAAAGCCATCCATAGGTATGGATGGTTAACTACAAACTCAAACATCTGCTGCATAATACTTTACTTCTTAATCGCCCAATTTTTGTCCGGCAGAACAAAATACTTCCTGCATCATTCCAATCAAGCGCAAGGTACGTGTGTCACCAACCCGATAGAATACTTTGTTGGCCTCTTTTCTCGAAGCCAGAATGCCTTTGTCGCGCAAAATCGCCAAATGCTGCGAAATATTGCTTTGTGAGGTACCCACCGCGCTAACGATATCCTGTACACTCACTTCCTGGTCTCCCAGTGTGCACAGTATTTTTAAACGAAGCGGATGCGACATTGCTTTTAGTGACCGTGAAGCGCGGTTAATATCCTCTTCGCGTGTCATTAATAATGGATCTTCCGAATTTACTGCCATGAGTTATCCCGACCTCTATTTGATCTATCACTATATAATTAAAAACGAATACAATAATACACATTATTTATAAAAAAAGCACCGAACATAACCATATAAAATATAGATAAATAATCACCAAATCTTAGAAAAGGCCATTTTGCACCCTAAACATTCAATATATGCTGTGATCTTTTTGAACAGGCTATTTTTATTGAGCCTTCTCACGCTATTTCTCGCGTTTTATCAAGCACATACCGCATATGCTGAAGATAACGAAGATATCCCTGTTTACCAGAAAAAACTGGATCGCCTGCAACAGAGTATTCTTAAAATCCAGGAACATTTAAAGGGAACACGTAGTCAACGTGGACATACCCTGACCGAACTGCAGCAACTCGAAGCCGACATCAGCCGCAATGCCCGCACCCTCAAAACGACGGAAGATAAAATAAAAACCCTCAATAATCGTATTTCACAGTTGAGAAAAAATCTTGGCATCCTCTCAAAACGATTAAAGAAGCAGAAATTTATTCTCGGCGAACAACTACGTGCTGCCTATGCTCTGGGTGCACAACAAAACATGAAAATACTGTTAAATCAACAGGATCCATCTGAGATGGGGCGTATACAGGCCTATTTTGATTATCTCAACAGAGCCAGAGAAGTCGAAATCCAGGCATTTATTCAATCCATAGAAAGCAAGCAAAAACAGCAGCTTGAGCTATCTCAAAGCCTGAATATACAAAAAGATGCGCTGTTTACCCGAAAACAACAAAAACGATCACTACAAAAACAACGGCGCAAACGTGATCAATTACTCGCTCAGCTCAACAAAAAAATTGAAAATCAGGAACAAACACTCACGGGACTGGAGTCCAGCCGTAATAAAATCGAAGGATTACTACGCTCATTGGGGCAATTACTGGCCGATATTCCAGCCGCTCCTGGCGATAATCAACCTTTCATGCAACAGAAAGGTCATTTGCCCTGGCCCATTAAAGGTCCCTTTCTTGCGCGTTATGGACAAAGTCGAAATAAAGGTGATCTAACGTGGAACGGCGTACTCATCGGCTCTGCTTATGGCACACCCGTCCAAACTGTCAGTCATGGCCGTGTTGCCTTCTCCGACTGGTTACAGGGCTATGGCTTTATTATTATCATTGATCACGGTGACGGCTATATGAGTCTTTACGGTCACAATGAATCATTGTTTAAACAGGCTGGTGAATGGGTAACTGCTGGTGAAGTCATCGCCACCACAGGTGATAGTGGTGGGCAGCCCAAGCCTGGGCTTTATTTTGAAATACGTGAAGCGGGCAAACCTATCGACCCTTATTCATGGTGTTCCCAAAAAGCACAGCACCATGCATCCCGTTAATCGGAACATTGCTCCAACATAAGAGAACAATAATGAACCTATGGTCAATATTCACTCTAATGATGTATAGTGTCACCCATCGCTAAGTACGATTCTGGGTAAATCCTGAACCTTGCATATTAATAATTTGCTTCTCATGCACGGAGTTTTTAATGACCAAACAATTTAAGACCGCACTGCTATTAACCCTGGGCATTCTCATTGGAGTTTCAGCCTCGGTGACCAGTAGCGTATTTGCCACCAAGGAGGCTGCTGACGCTAACGGGCTGCCACTCAACGAATTACGTAATCTTTCAGATATATTCTCACGCATCAAATCTGATTATGTTGAAGATGTAGAAGATAAGGTTTTACTTGAGAACGCAATCAAAGGCATGTTGTCTGGTCTCGACCCCCATTCAACCTATCTCAATTCTGACGAATACAAGGAATTAAAAATAGGCACGACAGGTCAATTCGGCGGACTTGGCATCCAGGTTGGCATGGAAGATGGTTTTGTTAAGGTCATCTCACCTATCGATGACACCCCCGCTTTCCGCGCTGGCGTTGAAGCCGGTGATCTCGTTATTCGACTCGACGACAAACCGGTTAAAGGCATGAGTCTGAACGATGCAGTTAAGATCATGCGCGGCAAACCCGGCACGGATATTGAACTCACCATCGTACGCGAAGGTGAAGACAAACCACTGGTCATTGTTATTACACGCGATATTATTAAAGTCGCCAGCGTCAAAAATCGCATGCTTGAACCCGGTTTTGGCTATGTGCGCATCACCAACTTCCAATCAAAAACACCCCGCGACCTGCTCAAGGCCATTAATTCTTTGAAAGAAGAATACAATGATGAGCTCAAAGGCCTGGTAATTGATCTGCGCAATAATCCTGGCGGTGTTCTCAATGCAGCCGCCGATGTCTCGGATCTATTCATTAACAAAGGCAAACTTGTTTACACGGAAGGACGCATCGAAAATTCAAAATTTGAATTTAATGCCAAGCCAGGTGACGTGATGAATGATGCCCCTATTGTTGTTTTAATCAATGGCGGCTCGGCTTCTGCTTCTGAAATCGTCGCGGGCGCTCTACAGGATCACCATCGTGCCGTGGTCATGGGCAGCAAGTCTTTTGGCAAAGGTTCCGTGCAAACCATTCAAGAATTACGCAGTGGTGGTGCTGTCAAAATTACAACGGCTCGCTACTTTACACCATCAGGCCGATCCATACAGGGCGAAGGCATTGAGCCTGATATCTCACTCGACAAATTCAAGATCTCTGAAGTCGAAGAGTCCAATGTTTCGCGACTAAAAGAAGTGGATCTGGGCAACCATATTACTAACCCAGATAAAACCGATGAAGAAATCAAAAATGGCGACCTTGCCAAGGAAGAGTCTGAAAAAGACAAAAAAGTTCTGGCCATTGAAGACTATCAGCTACATGAGGCACTGGTCTTGCTCAAGGGGCTTAACATTCTAAGCCACAAATTATAATGCTATAACCCATGCCAGGGCGTCATCGAAAACACACTAAGCAACTTTTTATTTTTTTATCGTTGCTTAGTTTTTTTTCGATTGCCGAAGCAGCCAAACTCGCCAGCATCATCATTGATGATATTGGCAATAGCTATGAGCATGGTCAGACCATCATCAATTTCCCGGCAGCCATCACGCTGGCCATTCTTCCTCAAACCAAATTCGCCACCACATTAGCCACCCAGGCACATCGCAACAACAAAGAAGTGATGCTGCATTTGCCGTTGCAATCCATTGAGCACCACAAACCCACACCGGGCACACTCAAACTTCATATGACACAGCAGCAGTTCACCCAGCGGCTAAAGAAAAATCTGGCTTCTGTGCCATACATTAGCGGCATCAACAATCATATGGGCAGCCTGCTAACCCAGCATCCCGGCCATATGGACTGGTTGATGAGTGAAGTCGCCAATCTTGATAATGTTTACTTTGTCGATAGCAGAACCAGCAAAAAATCTGTTGTCAGCAATACAGCAACCAGCTATCAAATTCCAAATCTTGTCCGTGATATTTTTCTCGATCCTGATTTCAAACCTGAAACCATTCGCAAGCAATTTGACCGCTTTATCGATATTACCAAAAAGAAAGGTCATGCTATCGCTATTGCGCACCCACATCCAAAAACCCTGAAATTTTTACAGGCAAATCTGGATAAACTCAAAGAAAATGGCATCAAGTTGGTGCCCGTTTCTAAATTACTTGAATTACGGGGGGATGAAAACAATGTCACGTGCACTGGTACCACTTGCTCAGGGTTGTGAAGAACTAGAAGCCATCACCATTACCGATTTACTCATCAGGGCGGGTGTCAAGGTCACCACTGCCGGACTCGATAATCAACCCGTTATTGCCTCTCGTGGAACGCAAATTATCCCTGACACAAACATCGATACCGTAAAAGACGAACTTTTTGATCTGGTAGTACTACCCGGCGGTCTTCCCGGTGCCGACCATTTGCGCGATGACCCACGCATACAGGCATTGCTAAAGAATCACTCAAGCAATCAAAAACTGCTTGCTGCTATTTGTGCCGCACCCAGAGCACTTGCCGAAGCGGGATTACTCGATGGCAAGCAGGTTACCTGCTACCCCGGCTCGCTGGATGATTATCCACAGCTCAATATCCAGTCATCGGCCATCGAAATCGATGGTCAGATTATCACCTCACGCGGGCCCGGCACCGCTATGGACTTTGCACTAACTCTCATCGAGCAACTGGAAGGCCAGGCAAAGCGTGATGAAATTGAACAGCAGCTGGTAAGATAGGGCCGCCTCTGATAGCAATTAGTGCTATTGACGCAGTATCATCAGCCGCTAATATTAACCATTGTTAATTTATGGTTGTAATATTTAGAATGTGTATATAATACTTGACCATATTACTAGGTTATTATTTGGAGACCAATACAATGCAAGCAGAAGTTAATGGAAAGATTATCCAGCTCAGTGAAGCTGGTTGGCTTGAGAATCTTGATGAATGGAGCGAAGAACTCGCCGTTGAGATCTCAAAAAACGAAAAAATCGAAGAAATGACCCCTGAGCACTGGGACATTGTCAACGAGGCACGTGAGTACTTCACAGAAAATGGCGCTGTATGTGAGCCACGTAATTTTTCAAAGCTCATGAAGAAAAAATTCGGTAAAGACCGTAGTGACCAGAAATATATTTACTCTCTTTTCCCAACGGGTCTGATCAAATGCGCCAACAAAATTGCTGGCCTGCCACGACCAAAAGGCTGCAGCTAACAATCATTCCGAGGACAGGGACTGTCCATATCTAAGCTATGCGTCTATTTGTTCTACTCTCACTTGGTATCATCGTCAGCCTGCCTTTTGCTTTTGCCTTCAAAGCTAAAGAAGAAAACATCAGCTTTCTTGATTATCCTGCAGGCTCAGAAAGAAAACAGATTTTTATCGATTACCTCAAACCTATTATTGAAGAAAAGAATCAAACTCTGCTCAAAAACCGCGAGAAACTAATTCGCCTCAGTGAAAAAACAAAACTGAATATCCGTGAACAGCGCTGGCTAAAGCATATAAGCCAAAGTTACAACTACGATAGTTTTGATATCGACAACAAAGCTCACTGGTCAGATTTACTCAATAAGGTCGACTCCATTCCAGCTTCTCTAGCACTTGCTCAGGCGGCTAAAGAAAGTGGCTGGGGCACATCACGCTTCTCTCGTGAAGCCAACAACTATTTTGGCCAGTGGTGTTACACAACGGGCTGCGGTCTCGTTCCCAAACATAGAAAGCAGAATGCCAAGCATGAGGTCACCAAATATAAATCAGTTGAAGAATCTGTATTCACCTACATCAACAACCTGAACACCAATCCAGCATACAAAAATCTACGCGAAATACGCGAACAGTTGAGAAAAGTAGGTCAAACCATTACAGGCTATCACCTTGCGGAAGGCTTAAAGCACTACTCCGAAGGAGGGGAACTTTATATCAAAGAAGTACAGGCGCTAATTCAAAATAATAAATTTGACGACACCAAAGTATCGGGCTGATAAGACCCAGCCTTTCCGCCACAGACGTCTATTTATGAATCCAGTCTGCGCCTAACGAACCCTGTAAGCTGTCCAGATAACTTTGACTATTTACCCATTCAACCATTTCAGCGGCTTTTTCCATTCGTCCCTGTAACTCGGCCCATTCGTCCGTATCATCTTCTGAAATACCATCCATTTTATGCTCGACATAATCTCGATTTGTTTTCCACAGCGCGGCATCTCTTTCCTGCTTGATACGCAGACGCTGCTGATACCAGTCGCTTTGCATTAAATAATCACGCGTGAACATCTCACGTATTGAAGCATCATCAATAGTTTTTCCTTCGTACTCACCATACGCCATGATGTGTAACAAAGCCTGTAAAGGTGGACAGGCGTCTTTGATTGAATCATCTTCAAAATAAGCCTTTGCCACTTTCTGATGCGCTTCACTAATATTATTAATGCCATCAATGTAAGCGGCCATATCCTGTGTTTCTGGCTTGAGCATAGGCTCATCAAAAACAATCACTGGATTATCAAACACTTTACCAAAGAATGTATGTACAAATTTTTCGGTAATACGATAACCCAGGCGACTCGCATGCACGACTTTTCCATCGTGTGCAAAATCGTGTAATTTTTCAAGGTAACCATTTTCTATCAGATAATCAGGCTGACGCTGTTTTACTGGCAAGCGGCACCAGATTTCTGGAATCAGCATACTAATATCGTGATCAACGCGACGACGCGAGCCGATATAACCCGCCGCGCTACTAAAGCCATCGTGTCCGCACAAAACGTAAGACATCAATGCATTGTTTAAATCAGCCGTTGTAGATAACGCGTTAAACGGTCCCTTGGTCAAAGCACCCTCTGAACCTGCACCTGTAGTTGATGGAGATTTACCCGTTAAGCTACAGATGAGCTCCATAAATAATTCTGGTAACTCCTGATAATGAATTGGGTTATAAACAGCCAATGGCCTGATTCCCGCAGCCTTATCCTGCGGATTGTTTCTCCGTCCCTGCAAAACAGCATTCACCGGGAAATAAACAGGCTGACCTACAGACAGGCCTCTGGATAGACTTGTACCCACTGTCGCCAGATATAAACTACGTGAATCAGCCAGGTCTGGTCTTATCTGTAGATAACGAACATTTGCACTTGGTTTACCATCTACGATTCTTGGATGCGCTGATGAAACAAAATATTCACCTTCACCTGAACCTGATGCCTGAACGATCAAATCCTGCATCGGAGCTGTATATTCCTGAAAACCTACCGCATCTTCAACCAGCTCTTTTGCATCATCACTGCTTAGTGGTTCAAAGTTAGAAATGAAATTACCATCTTCCGCCAGATCTGATTCGCTCTGTTTATCGTGACCACGAATAATGGCATCATCGGGACGCTGAAATAATCGGTTTTCACAATTTTTTACCAGCTTCACGCTGGTTACATCATAACGATTGTTCAAGCCTTTTATTTGTGCCACCGGCATCACTGTTGATGCACTAATATCATCTTCAGTCTGCACTTTTGTTGCTGCAACAAAGTCTTGCCTCAGTTTATAAATACGCCAGGTTCCATCGCTGTGTGTTCCAACACGGAGGTAACTGGTTATCAAATTACGGCCATCAAATTTTAATTCATGTCCCGGATTGCCATTCACCTCATCAACACAAAAATGTTTTCTCCAGTTACCATTCCAGTCCTGTTGATAAAAACGCTTGATCATATAAACCAGCGCCAGAATATGCTGAGGTAAAGTTTCCAGCCATTCATTATATTCATCCGTATAGTCTGTTTTTGATGGCGTTAGCAACCGTATAACCGAGCCAAGACTACGTTCCTTATGCAAAAGATTTCTATTGTCTTTTTCTCCACCAGCCTTATAACGGGTCGAGTAATCATGATTAAAAATAGCTTCAACCTGATCAAGATCTTTTTCAAAATCACCAACATAAACCGGGCCAGAAATCATAGAGTCCTGAATTGATTTTGAAATTTCTGACTTGCCGCCACCCGATACTGTACTCGGTTTATGACAGAAAGTTCCTTCACCCAAAGTACCGATCAATCGCCAGCTCGGTGCCTGAGGATGTTTCTGCAAATGCACACGGAATCCACTGGGATAAATATAAGTATATTTAGCCAATAATTTTATCTGTTTTTTCTTGCCATCCTTAGTCCAGCTAATGCTTTGCGCTTGCATGTCCATCTGTGCATCTTCCGGGATATATAAAATATTGCCCCAGTTCGTATCTACCGCATAGCCCTCTTCCTTAATTTCGATATGATCTTTATGTTGCTCACACACCCAGACAAATGTGTGGTTCTCCATTTCTTTTTCTATTTTTGGCAAATAACTTACACCCAAATTAAATCTTGGGAAAGCAAGCGCACCACCAGCATGCTCTTCTTCTGCACCACCAAATAAATTGGCGGAATAACTTATCTGCGACTTAATTTCCTTTTTACTATAACCAAAATAATTGTCTGCAATGATGGTAACAATGACACCATTCATATCGCGACAAACTACCTTGAACGCACTACCGTCATTATAAAGATCATCATCGTGCTTCCAGCACATGCCATCTTTCCTTTCACGCTCACTGGCATCATCATAATGTGGAAGACCCAGACCCTTCTTGGTCAGCCTGGTCAGATGTGGTGCCAGAATGACGCAGCCGCTGTGACCTGTCCAGTGATCAATATCAAGCGCCGCATCATTTTCTGATAAAAATGGATCACCGCCATTACCAAAAATAGATTCAACAAAATCAAGATTAGCAACCAGACCACCGGGGGCAAAAAATCGTGTCTCCAGTGTTTTCTCGGGCAACACGCCTTCCACTTCTGGACGCACGATGGGGCGCAACAATAAAGACACCCAGAGATTGACCGGCTTTGGCAAAGCGCTTGAAATGGGTAACGTCATCAAATCTTTTGGTGGGTCCAGTGCGATCTGCAGCAAATTAGCATAGGCATTCACCGGCACCGCTTTCTTATCTGCGGGAATCGGTAAACCGCCCTCAACGATATGAAAAACACCCGAAGTTGTTCGACGATCATTTTTAGGATTATGCAAAACACCCTGCTTAACCCGATAAGATTCCAGTAAATCTGATTTATATTTACTGCCTTTTAATGGCAACGACAACTCTCTTGCCATGCCGGGCTCATTCAGTGAAAAAGTCTCTGACGGCAATTTAACCTTCTGATCAATACCATTACGCTCGAGATAATCACTCAAAAAATTCTGTATCCGCTCATCAGCAGGACAACGATATTCAGCAAACAGGCGACGATATTCAGAATAATTTTTGATCAGGCCATCAGCGACTGATAAGTAGCTATACTCACTGCCCAACTGGCATTTATGCCCCAACGACGCCAGTTGCAGGCATATATGTTGCAGCTTGGTTTGACGAACGTCCTTCACTCGTCTATCTGGACAAATATACGTTTCTTTCTCTCTCATTTGTGTCGCCAAAACTGCCTCTCTCTATGCCTTGTATAACAGGGGTAGCCATTTTATGTATCTATGGCTTATATATCCACACGAAATGGCTCTCATATACAAATATTCATCAAATATTATTTAATAACAATAACTTATATTCATTAAGTATCATGCATCGCACCAACATGGTGCGTCCTTTCTATTCATGCTTATTTTGACTAGTTTTTGACTATTACAAATAGAGCCACAATCGGTATACTTACGCTCCACAAAAATTTAACAGATGATCCGACATGAAAGTTACACCTCTTTTAAAAATTCTTGCCGAAAAAGACGGCTCTGACCTCTACTTGTCCACAGGAGCACCACCCAGCGCCAAATTCAGTGGAAAACTAACACCTCTCGGAAAAGATCGTGCTCCCCCAGGTTGGGTAGAGAGCCTCGCCAATGAAATAATGAGTGACAAGCAGCGCGCAGCTTTTCGTGAGAAACCAGAAATGAATCTGGCACTTTCTTTACCTAACATCGGCCGTTTCCGCGTCAACATTTTCAAGCAGCGCAACGAATGTTCCATGGTCATTCGTAACATCGTGACCGATATACCTAACCTCAAAGATCTCGGCCTTCCCGATGTGCTGACCAAGGTCATCATGCTAAAACGCGGCCTGATCCTGTTCGTTGGTGGTACTGGCTCGGGTAAATCAACCTCACTTGCCGCGCTAATCGACCACCGTAACCGCAACTCCAGTGGCCATATCATCACCATTGAAGACCCCATTGAATTCGTCCACAACCATCAGGGCTGCATTATCAATCAACGTGAAGTCGGCATGGATACCGACTCCTTCGAAGACGCACTGAAAAATACCCTGCGACAGGCACCCGACGTTATTCTGATTGGTGAAATCCGAGACCGTGAAACTATGGAGCATGCACTAGCCTTTGCAGAAACTGGCCATCTAGCAATCTCAACCCTGCATGCAAACAATGCCAATCAGGCGCTAGACCGTATTATTAACTTCTTCCCAGAAGAAAAGCGCATGTCCCTATTAAGCGACCTCTCGATCAACCTGCAATGTTTTGTCTCCCAGCGACTCATCCCGACTGTCGATGGAAAACGCTGTGCTGCCATTGAAATTCTGCTGAATTCACCTCGTATTGCCGACCTGATTAAAGAAGGCGAAATTCTTGAAATTAAAGAGATCATGGAAAAATCTGGCGGCATGGGCATGCAAACTTTTGATATGGCACTTCTTGATTTATATAACGCTGGAAAAATTTCTTTTGATGAAGCAATCAAAAATGCTGATGCTGCCAACAATCTACGCCTAAAAATTGAATTGGCTGAAAAAGCCGAAAAAGGCCATGGCTCTGATGATGAAGATGATCACGGCGGCCTAAGTTTGCTAGCCGATGAAGAAGATGAAGAAGACCCAATGGAAGGCACAGCATCATTTGCTGTTAGTCAAGAATCATAAAGGAAAACAACATGCTTAAAATTTTTAGAACACTCAGTCTGATAGAAGGTCTTTCACTCATTACCCTGCTCTTTATTGCTATGCCGGCCAAATATCATTTCGCTGCTTTTGATATCATCTGGCAAGTTGGCATGACTCATGGAGTGCTCTGGCTAGCTTATATCACGCTCTCACTTGGAGTAAGCCATAAGCAGAACTGGTCTGTGGTCTTCTGGTTGCTGGTTCTTTTTGCTTCTGTCATTCCCTTTGCCTGTTTTTTTCTTGATGGCAAATTGAAGCAGGAGCTGATTTTAGCCAGAGCCTGATTTTTGTAAATGAAAACTAACTTCACCACATAAATAACCCTCAAGGAGAATCTTCATGAAACAATCTTTATCCCTGTTTTTTATTCTGTTGTTTTCTGTTACAGGATCAGTTCATGCATTTAATGGCCCCTACCCACCGTCTAATCAGACCATAGAAAATCCTGTAAACACAATTCAGGTCGCACTGGATAAGCTGCAAAAATTCAGCACTAACAGGGACAACACCAGACCTGAGCTGCTGCGTGGTTTTATTGAAAATGAAATTATTCCGCACTTTGCTTTTGACCAGATGACATACTGGATAGCTGGTCCATTTGCACGGCGCATGAATACAGCAAATCTGTCAGAACTAGAAACTCGCGTTAAGAAAGCCTTTCTTACCAGTCTGGATAAGCATCTGAGTAATTACAATGCCAGCTCAATTCGATTCAATTTTCGACGTGCGCAATATCGAAGAAATAATGAGGCTCTTGTTTCAGTCTTACTTTTTAGCCCCAATCAGCGCCCTGACCGACTCGATTTTCGCATGAAGGCAAATGGTAATAGCTGGAAAATTATTGACGTAACGGCTAATGGTATCAGCGCTGCGCTGTATTATCGTAAGCATTTCATTTCGACATTACGTCAATACTAAGTAATAATTTTATATTAATTAGTAGGCAATAATACATTCATCGCAGCCTTTGTCTGTTGCAGAAAGATTATGATTTGTTTAAACAGTTTTATGATAACCACAAATCATAATGACTTTAAAAACAAACATAAAAAAGCCGGGGCAAGCCCCGGCTTTTTTATTTATCATATTACAAAATATCCTAATCTTATTTAGGCTGTGTAAAATCACCTAGCAATTTGAAGAAAGGAATATATTTCTTCTTAAGATCAAGCGACTTAACTGCAATGTCTCCGCTGTTATCATTAGTAGCATCATAAGCAGCCAAATCATCCACCAAAGCAACAACATTCGTATTTTGTGCAGCCAATGTTACATCCAGATCACCAGCAGTCAGCCCCCATGCTGCATAATCAAGTACATCAACCTGTGTACCCATATTCGCAAATGCTGTTTGTAATGCTGGCATCAGGGCATTGATGTCATCTACTTGTTGAGCTGTCAATGATGACTCTGCTGCACCAGTAGGTGCTGCTATCGCTACGATTGCCTCGAACGCCGAATGGTACTCATTCATACGAGTCATTATCGTTACGTGATTCTCATAGGTAGCGCAGATGTGGTACATCGCAGAACTGATCGCCTCGATGGCAGCATGGGCACCATTTGCTTTTGCTTCAGCAAGGTCTGCAGCAGCACCAACAGTCGTCATCGCTTCTGCAAGTTTTGCCTGTGCCGCCATCATGTCCGTAGCCCAATTAAGACCACCTACCAAACTCATAGGAAAGTGCGCACCAAATGCTCCCATTTTGCCTGCATAGGCATTAAGAAGGTTTATCGTTCCAGCATGACCGCCGCATGTTGGTTCTGCATCTGGCGGATTACCCGTACAATACATCGCTGGAATAATCGCCTTGTTAGAAGCAATAATGTCAGCCATGAATGGGTTGATGAAATCGCCGAAAGCAAGGAATACTGGGACAAATTTCTTCTTGACCATTTCAGCCAGAGAAATCATGGTGTCACAGTCTGTTGTTGGAGCAACATTAGCTGCAACTTGGACATCAAGGCCTTTAGCTAAATAGATACTAGAATCACAGGTCTCTACAACAGCATTGAGACTAGCAACTATCTGTTTCATACCAGGAGCCTCTGGGTCATCATTGCTAATATTCGCCGCCAGCACTGCCGCCTTCTCTGCACCTAAACTATAGATTTCATTTACACTATTGCCATCACCATAACTAGTTACCAGTGCATCCCAATCGGCACTAAAGGCGGGCAGTGTGTCGCCTAACGCAGTCTGAAGCGCTAGCACATCTGATGTAACTGGAGTCGCTATCGCACTAAATGTTACGAAAGCCGCATCTACTGTTTCCATCGAGTGATGGGCTGCGGTAACATTATCAAAGAAATATTCAATACCATTATCCGTACGCAGATCTGACCATGTATCACGCATTGACTCTAATTCAGTATGTGCGGTTGTTAAATCAGCAGGATAAGAAGCAATTGCTGCATAATAATCTGAAGCTGTGGTGATATTGGCATCAACACTACCAAAATAAGCATCCCAGTCTAAATAATCAGCATATGTAGCTTTATAACCAGCCCAGACAGTACTGGTTCCGTCAAGAGTATTCGCTGCATCTTGTACATTACCCATATTTTCCGCAGTCAAATTGCTATAAAACAACGCTGGCACATAAGCCTTATCTAACTCTGCGGTATCGTTCAACGCAGTAGCACCCAGAGCAGGGGGTACAGTATTAGTACTATCACTACTACAGCCTAAAATGGTGCCACTCAATATTGTGGCTGTTATAACTCCTAGATACTTCCTCATCATCTTTCCTCCAAACGGAACCTTGTATTGTTATTTAAATAGCTAATTTTTGATCATTCTTATTATTATGCTCACGGATAGTAACAGAAGTCTTTCCCATGGCAAAATAATGGTTTTATGACAGTTTTGATCATTTGGGGACTTTCTTACTAAATAACAGGAGGAGAGTGCATCAATATACTTCAGACAACACTAATGTTACAGAAAAATATTTCTGTATTTTTTGGTATCTTAATTACCAAAAGAGACCTGATTACTACTGGTAAATTACAAAATAACGAAGATAAACAGCTTTTTTATACTTTTTTCCAATATAAGCCACCGGCGGCGGTTGCAACGATTGAGAGTATATAGATGACAACACCTGTCATCGTTAGATCTGAATTCTCAAGAGTGGGAATGATCATGCCACTGGCGGTGATAAGACCAACAGTAAGACAGTGGGGGTATATTTTTGTTCTGGCAATATCTGCGGTGATAAAACCACCATAAAACATGATTGCTATAAAAGCGGGAATGCCTACAAGGTATCTAAAAGAACCCGCAATATCATTTAGGAAGGGATAATCTTTTGCCAGAGAGTTATAGGCGACGGCTAAAAAAAGATACGCAAGCTGCATCACCAGAACAGCAACAATAATAAACAAACTGCCTGCGCCGATGGCTTTTAAACTTTTCATAGATTATTTGTTTTGTATTAAAATTAGATGAATACGCCGTACGCGTCCTCGCTACTTTACTGGAATCAATGACAAAATGAAATGGAACAATGGCATCCCTGCTCTCGCCTGAGGTTTTCCCACCTCAATCACCAAATCAATTTGTATTTTCTAATCTTCCAGTTTTTTAATACCCAGTGTTTTAAGTATAAAACGTTCGTACAATGGATCTGTATTGCCTTTTCTCATTTTACGAATGAAGTATTTCTCAAACCCGATCTTCGCCTGATGCACCCACTTGCCTTTCTTGAACCAGGTGACATTGCGTGGAGGTATTTGTGGCAGTGCAACAAAGGCCGCACCGGTATCTCCCATATCTGCCAGGCAGATGGCATTCCAGGTGGCACAGGATTCGGGCGCTTTACCCGCAATTTCACTGGCAATATTTTGCACAATGGCAGTCGCCATGGACTCGATCATATAACCGGTTTTAGGTGCACCGGTTGCTACGGGTGTAGCTTCAACAGGAGGAATAGCGACACAGACACCAGCTGAATAAATATTGGTATATTTTGGATTACGCTGGTGTTCATCAATCATGACAAAACCACGTGGGTTGCATAAGCCTTCAACTTCTGCGACCGCATCAACGCCCTTGAATGCAGGCAGCATCATTGAATAATTGAAAGGCAGTTCATGTTGTTTTTTAACATTACCCTCATCATCCATTTCATCCACAAACATCATGCCGTCTTCAACCTTGGTGGTTTTTGCATTGGTGATAAATTTAATGTTGTGATTGCGTAGATCACTTTCCAGCATGCCTCTGGAGTCACCGACACCGCCAAGACCAAGATGGCCGATATAAGGCTCTGAGGTTACAAACGTCATCGGCACTTTATTGCGCATTTTCTTTTTACGCAGTGCACAATCGAGAATAAAGGCAAATTCATAAGCGGGGCCAAAGCAGCTGGCAAAAGGCATGGCGCCAATAACGACAGGGCCAGGATTTTCAAGCAGCTTGTTGTAGTCACCCATAGCCGTCTCGGCATGCTCTGCAGTACAAATTGAAGCGGTATGACCTTCAGGGCCAGAGCCCGGCACCTCTTCAAAAGCCAGCCTCGGGCCGGTGGTGATAACCAGATAATCGTAATCAACCGGATCACCGTTGCTCAGCTCCAGCTTGTTATTCTCAGCATCAATTTTGGTTACTCGATCCTGAATAAAATTGATGCCTTTTTTCGCCAGCACCGGTGACAGTGGCACTGAGATATTTTCCTTGGTGCGCCAGCCAACGGCGACCCATGGGTTGGATGGAGTGAACTGGAAATGATCACGCTCATTAATAATGGTGATCTGATGGGTCTTTTCCAGCTCTTCTTTCATTTCATAAGCGCAGGGCAATCCACCCACCCCGGCTCCTAATATGACGATATGTGCCATGTTCTTTTCCTCATTCGTGTTGTGATATAGATAAATACAAGGCAAGGATCAGGCCAATACAAAACATTTACAATTAAAACAACAAGATAGGATTTATGTATGATTCTGATTAACGGATATGTATTAAATAACCCGAAAAACTATGCCAATTATGACAGCTGTGTCATGATGACCTGTCAAAAATGACAGTTCCTACTAAATTATCACAGGCTTATTAGTTAATGACATCAAAACGAACCTCCAAAATAAATCTGGATGATGACAAGTTCCTTGATGGCTTGCTCAATAGCTACACTAATCCAACGATATTTATGGACAAAAACTACGTCATCGTTGCGGCCAATGAGGCCTATCAAAAACAATACGGTTTTAAAGTCGATGGCAAAAGCCATTGCTACGAAATATCCCATCACTATAAAAAGCCCTGTGATCTGGCAGGCGAGACCTGCCCACTCAAACTCTGCCTCGAAAGCAATACGGCGCAACGCTCTTTGCACGTCCACCACACCGAGCACGGTGATGAACACGTCGATGTTCAATTGAGCCCCATTCACGATGAGAACGGAGAAATAGCCTATTTTCTGGAAACCATGGCACCAGTTAAATGCGCCAGCACCACACCACAGGCCGAAGGGCTGGTGGGCCATTCGATTGCTTTCAACACCGTTATCGAAATGGTGCAGCGAGTTGCCTGTAGCGATGTCAGTGTTTTGATACAGGGTGAATCGGGAACTGGCAAAGAGCTGGTAGCCGAGGCCATTCATAAAGCCAGCAGCCGAGCCAAAGGCCCTTTTGTCGCGGTGGATTGTTCAGGGCTGACCGAATCATTATTTGAAAGCGAATTATTCGGCCATGAAAAAGGGGCTTTTACCGGTGCACAGGCACGAAAGATAGGGCTAGTCGAAGCCGCTGGTGGCGGCACTTTGTTTTTGGATGAAACTGGGGATATCCCGCTCAATCTACAAACCAAGCTACTGCGCTTAATGGAGACGGGATCATTCAGGCGAGTTGGCGGCGTTGAATCTTTAAAGGCCGATTTTCGTCTGGTCTCTGCGACCCATAGAAATTTAAGATCAATGGTCGATGCCGGTGAGTTCAGACAGGATCTGTATTACCGTATAAGCGCTTTTCCCCTGCATCTACCCGCATTGAGAGAACGCACAGAAGACATCCCCCTGCTGGTTGACTCGTTGCTGAAAAGATATTATTCCGAATATGAAATCACCATGTCAGAAGCCGCTTTAAACCAACTTCAACACTACCCCTTTCCCGGCAATATTCGTGAACTCAGCAACATCGTCCAGCGGGCAACTTTGATGGCCGATGGCGATGTTATAGAAAGTCAGCATCTACCAGAAGAGTGTGCCATCGAAATTAATAATAAAGATAAAAACTGTTTTTCCGATCTTATTACTTTGAAAGAACTGGAAAAACGTTATTTAGAGTGGGCCATGATGCACATTGACAATAAAGTAGAGCTAGCCAAAAAACTGGGCATCAGTGAACGTACCTTATATAGAAAACTTGAACAACTGGATTAAGAAAATCTTCTCACTCGTTATTTTTTGCTCTATCATTCGCAACCATAAACTATACCCTGAGGAAATATTAAGATGAAACCAGCAGACAAATCAGTATTAATAGAAAACAAAAGTCGAAGAGAGATATTACTTGGCGCTTCAGCTATAGCAGCAACACTAGCAAGTAGCACCGCATTCTCTGCTACCGACCATAGTAACCACAACATGCATAAGCACCAGTCAAACAGCAATGAAGACATCATCAATGCAGCGCTGGATTGCGTTAAAACAGGGCTTGCCTGTAATGACCACTGTATCGAGTTACTAAAAGATGGTGACACATCCATCGTTAAGTGCATGGACGTTCTGGCAGAATCACTCGCCATGTGTACCGCTCTCTCACAGATGGCCTCCTATCAGTCATCACATTTACCTGAGCTTGCAAAACTATGCATCGCTGTCTGTGAAGACTGTGAGAAAGAATGTCGCAAACATGAAAAGAAACACGCCGCCTGTAAAGCCTGCGCCGACTCATGCAATGACTGCATAAAAGCCTGTAAAAAAGTAGCCGCTTAAGCAAATAAAACTTTGTCCCCACGATGAGTGACTCAAGCTGTTCCAGCAATAACTCAATCATAGATTTATATACTGATCTTGCGAACAACCCCGAAAAGGATTTCGGTTGGGACAAAGGCATTAACAATGCAAAAAATCATCATTATAAAGACGAATGGTTACAGGCCATTCCACAGCAGGTGTGGCAATACTGTGCCGCGGTCGGCAATCCATTTGAGTTAGGTGCGTTCAACAAAGGCGATTCTGTTCTTGATATAGGCTGTGGCGCTGGTGTTGATTTATGCGTAGCTTCACTACTCGTTGGCGAAACGGGAAAGGTCTCTGGCATCGATATAACCCCTGCCATGGTTGAACTGGCAAATGACAACGCCAAAGCATCTGGACTCAATAATGTTCAGGCTTTTGAAGCCACTTTTGAAAACCTGCCCATTAAAGATGAATCAATAAACATTGTAATTTCAAACGGTGCTATTAATCTTGCCAGCGCTAAAGAAAAAGTCTTTGCTGAAATATATCGAATTCTAAGCACCGGCGGCGCTTTGTACTTTGCCGACATGATTAAGAATAAAAGCAATTCAAAACCATCTTCCTGCTCGGGAGAATCATGGGCCGACTGCGTGGCAGGCACTCTGCATGGCGACGAACTTATAAACCTAATAAAAAAAGTCGGTTTTACTAATGTTGAGCACGTAGCACTCACCCATTACAAAACCTCAGACTCAACTATCGGCGCAACTTTTATAGCCTATAAAGATTAAAAACTAAACTGTCGGCAAACAACATTAGCCACTCTATATTCTCCTAATAATTAGCTTAATGGTATAAGCTCTAAGAATAGCCTTAGCACATAGAGCCTGACATGAATCACAAGCAAGCAAAAACCTCCCTACATTGGCGTCGAACCAAAATTGTTGCCACCCTCGGCCCTGCCTCTACATCTGAACTGATAGTAAAAAAGCTTATTAGAGCAGGCGTTAATGTTTTTAGGCTAAATATGTCACATGGCAGCCATGAGCAACATAGTGAATCTTTCCGCTTGATTAGAGATGCCGCAGCCAGCCTGAGCCAGCACGTAGCTATTTTGATGGATTTATGTGGACCAAAGATTCGTACTGGCAAATTTATACGGGGTTCAATAGAGCTAAGGAACAATCATGCCGTTCAGATCAGCTGCAGCAAAAAAGTTGGTGATAAAGATTTAATCTCTTCACAATATTCCAATCTATATAAAGATGTAAAAAAAGGCGAGCGCATATTACTTGATGACGGCAATATGGAGCTATGTGTAGAAAAAATTACTGGCAAGGAGGTAAGCTGCAAGGTAATTCATGGTGGCACATTAAAAGATAACAAAGGGATAAATTTGCCAGACTCAAATATCTCTGTTTCCAGCTTTACTGCAAAGGACAAAAAAGACGTCAAACTCGCCATGCAGCTAGGCGCTGACTTTGTCGCGTTAAGTTTTGTACGTAACGAAAAGGACATCAACACTCTGCAAAACTATATGAAGCGGAATGGCTCAGCGATTCCTGTCATTGCCAAAATTGAAAAGCCCGAAGCCATTACCAATATCGATGGCATACTAAATTCCTCCTACGGTATCATGGTCGCCCGTGGTGATTTAGGCATTGAACTACCTGCTGAAAAAGTACCACTGATTCAAAAAGATTTAATCAGAAAAGCTCGTTACATGAACCAGCCCGTTATTGTCGCTACTCAAATGCTGGAATCTATGATTGAAAGTTCACGACCTACTCGTGCAGAAGTGAGTGATGTTGCCAACGCCGCATTACTGGGTACAGATGCAGTTATGCTTTCTGCTGAAACTGCTGTAGGCAAATTTCCCGTTGGCGCAGTAAAAATAATGGATCGCATACTCCGTGAAATAGAAGATCATCAATGGCTTAATAATGAATTTGATAGCAATAGCCTTGACCATAAAAATGCCACTACACCTTCAATAAGAAAAGCTGTTTCTCACGCCGTTACCTCACTGGCTCAGGATTTAAAACTTCAGGGTATTATTGTGCCTACTCGTAGCGGCACAACAGCAAAAATTCTGGCTGCCAATCGGCCAACGGCTCCACTACTCGGCGTTTCACCTAACCGCGACGTTTGTAGAATAATGGCTCTACATTGGGGTGTGATACCCATTGAATCACAGGAAAAGGAAACACACGACTGGAAAAAATTAAGCATTTCGATTTCCAAACAGTGCAAGCTCACTAAAACTGGTAACACAGTGTTACTGGTCTCTGGTTTTAACGATGACCCAGACCTGAATGAGCCTGTTATGAAGATCTTAAAGGTATAATCTTGACAGGTTAAATGTAACAATATCTTCCCATGACATTCTCACCAGGCTTTATCCGCGCTTCCTTTCTAATATTCACTGCCATATTAGCTTTCGTTCTTTACAGTCAAAGCACTAAAAATATGGTCGGCATGGATGAAATTAAAGAAAATACCTTTTCCTATCTGGATGATATTCTCAAGGAAAAAAAATCAAAAGCATTAAAATACCTTGGCCATCAAAAACAGGTCGCAGAAAATATTACAGACAACCCTGATCTTGTAAATAAGTTTAAAGAACTAAACAGGCTATATTTATCTGGGAAACCGAATAATGATTCGGAATCCAAAATCGATTTCGAACTACAGGAATATTACGCCTATAAGCTAACTGGTTTTTATGATTTAATTTTCATAAATGATAAGGGTGATATATTTTATACTGTAAAAAAAGAAGATGATTATCATCACAATATTAATGATGATATGTTTTCCGGGCTTTCTCTCCAGAATAAGCTCAAAGATGCTTCCTTCTCTTTTATCGACTACGAATATTATAAAGTTTCTGAAGAACCAGCTTCTTTTTATCTATCACCTGTTTATGATGGCGAAGCATTTATCGGCCACATTGTTCTTCAACTACCCATAAATGCTATTAATAATATATTTATCGATCGAACTGCATTAGGAAAAACGGGTGAGGTTTATTTGCTCAATAAAAACCACCTGATGCTAACCGACTCACGTTTTGTTAACACATCAACCGTTTTAAGAAAAAAAATTAATACCGAGGCAGTAATACGCGCACAGGTTAATGGAAAAAGCCAAAAGATTATTCAAGACTATCGCGGCAAATGGGTATTTAGCCAACATGAAACCTTCCAATATGAGGGAACTGACTGGATCATTATTGCTGAAATTGATGAAGATGAAGTTCTATCCGATTTTTATATTCAAAATGAGAATTATGCTTTTGATTTATTGATGACCTCTCTAAACTCTCAACCTGAATCTACCACTCTTCATAAACAAACTACATTCCCTGAGCTTGTTAAGGCTGATGTAAACGAATACATTAAATCTATTACAAATACAGCAATCCATACCAGTGGCGTAGCTACCTGCACAGCCTTAGCTGTCTATTATCCGTCTAGCTTCTCTTATCTGGCTCATATCACACCAACAGACAGCATCTACAATGATGGCTGGCTACATCAGCTTGGCCTGGGTGACAACTATACTAACTACGTTGACACCATAATTCATGAAATTAAGCACTATGATTTGAAACCCAGTGAATTTAACAATCTGAAATTTGTTCTTGCTGCACCAAATACTGATGGCTTCAAATTAACAATTCATAAACTTCTTGCTCAGGGTTTCTGGCTGAGCCAGATAAATGTTCATCATATGAATCAGGCAACCAGTACTGAAGTCTATGTCGACCATATTAACAACACTGTAACTAGTCACTGGAAATATAATGGCAAAATCATCAGCATCATGGATAATGATCAGCATCCCACTCTTTCTGATTTGCTAAAGTCAGCCATTCAATCAACTACCTAATTAACTATGAAAAGCAGCATTACTATCAGCGCTGAGTTTTACTTCAGAGGTGAAAAGCTTTCACCCTCAATGGTTATCGATCTCGGTGCCCATATTGAAAAGCAGCAGACCACGGAGTCGTTTCCTCCCTTGCTGGCCAAAAGCAACAATATGGATCTTTATTCTTATGAATATGAAATGTTACAGGCCGAGGAGATGGTTTATTCAAATGCTCAGGGGCTGGCCAAAGCATTTCTCAATGATGGTTATTTTGATTTCGAGGGCTTTGAGCAGGCATGGCATGAACAGAAAATTAGTGAATCTGTGGCTAAGATTGCCAAAGAGCATCTGGATGTTGACGATCTGTCCTCACAGCCCGAACTTGAGACCGCGTTAACCGAAGCCTTTAAGCTTGGCCAGCAATCATGAAAGACATCAAAAACGATTCTGTTAAACAACAGATTGTTGGCGAGACTTCCAAAATCGCCTGGAAAGAACTGCAATATTTTTTCGCCAGCGGTATGGCTGTGTTTGTATCTGATGAACTTGACCTGGTTGATGTCGCCTCCTGTTTTGTCGATGACAATAAAACCATTGTTGAAAAATGGATGCAAGAAAAGCAAGTAATGGCGGTACCCGATGATCAGGCCAGAGACTGGTATAACAATAACGCCATGGTTTGGGCTGTTGTGGTCAAGCCCTGGGTATTGGTACAGCAGGTTAAAAAACAATAATGACTGAATCTGATATTTTTAAACTCGACTCACGATTGAACAATGATTGCTTCACACTCGGCCAGCTCAAAACCAGTCGCCTGCTTTTGCTCAATAATTCATTGGTGCCGTGGTTTATTCTGGTGCCTGAGACCAGCGCCACAGAGATTTATGAATTACCGCATGCACAGCAACTCGAATTACTGGATGAAATTACTCTGCTTTCAAACCACCTAAAACAAAACTTTGCAGTCGACAAGCTCAATGTTGCCGCCATAGGCAATATTGTTAATCAGATGCACATTCATATAGTAGGTCGACATGTTGATGATTTTTGCTGGCCGGGTGTGGTCTGGGGCGCAGATGGGAAGCAGGCTTACAAGGACAGCGAAGTCGAGACAATCAAATCGCAATTAGCCGATAAGCTGCCAGACATCTTTACCGCCACTTAATATTGACCGCAACAATTTTTATGGCTCTAAAACTAAGCTTCAATCATGCCTTTTCATAAAGAACGAATTGCCAGTTACGCAAAAGCACCGGATTACTCCGTACCGCTGGCACACCTCTTTGATATTAAGAAAAATAGCAACACTGATGACAATACATCAAAAGAAGCTCCCTCAAAATTTCTCTCCATTCATAAAAATGATGAAGCGCTCGCCTGGCGTATCGCACTCATCGAGCAAGCACGGCACAGTATAGATGCGCAATACTATAGATGGCATACCGACACCTCTGGCCAGTGGTTAATTAGCAAGCTTATCGAAGCGGCCGATCGTGGGGTACGCGTGCGTTTGTTACTGGACGATATTCATACCATCGGCACTGATCGCCGTCTCGCAACACTAAATCGCCACAAAAATATAGAAGTCCGCATTTTTAACCCCTTCAAAATTCGTTGGCCAATACGCCTGCTTCGTGCATTTGAGATGCTCTGGAATTTAAGTCGTCTTAATCATCGTATGCACAACAAAGTACTTATAGCTGACAACATATCTTCGATCATTGGTGGCCGTAATATCGGTGACGAATTTTTCGGCCTCAACAAATCATTCGTGTTTCGCGACCTTGATTTGATGGCAGCTGGCGCAGTAGTAGAAAAACTTTCCTTTAGTTTTGACCTCTTCTGGAACAGCCCGATATCAAAAACGGCTCGTCGTCTAATTGCATTTCGTCCTGCTCAAATTGACTTTCGCATTATGATGAGACGCCTGAATAAAAATAAATCCCTATCACAGCAGATTATTGATCGTATTGAAAACATTAAAAACAACCTACTCAATAATCCTTCATTAATAAATGAGTTAATTATTTCGGACGTACAGGTTTTTTATGACCTGCCCGATGCTGAGCCCATCGAAGAAAAACACATGGCTCATGATCTTTACCAGTGCAACATGCATACAAAAAAACAGCTCACCATTATCAGTGCTTACTTCATACCCGGTAAGGCACTGATGCAATCACTGCAAGCGTTGCTCGATAGTGGTGTAAAAATTCGAGTACTCACTAATTCACTGGCCTCCATCGATGTCACTATTGCCTTCACCGGCTACGCGCATTATCGCCAGCAATTATTGAACATGGGCGTGGAACTATTCGAGTTTCGAGCAGAGCCTAAATATCTTTCCACTTACTCAGCATCAGCCATCAATATTGATTACCTCAGCCTGCACGCTAAATCGATTATTTATGATGATGACTCTGTTTATGTTGGCACTCTCAACCTTGACCCGAGATCAGAATACCTGAATACCGAAATTGGCATTTTTGTTAAAAACCCTGAACTGACCACTCAAGTTCACCGAGCATTTTTAGAAGATCTCGATGAGGGTAAATACTGGCAGGTTAAATATAACGAGCAAGGCAAGCTCATCTGGCAGTGCAAGGATGTAATCATTACTGTACAACCCGCACGCAGTCTCTGGCAACGTATTGCTAAAACAATTTTTTCTTTATTGCCCATTCAGCGACATTTGTGACACACAACTCTTTTTTAGACTAGACACCATAATCCATCGTGCTATTGTTATCGAAGAGCCTGTTTCATAGATGGATGCTTTTTACATGATGCGTTTCAGACGGTATTTCAATCTTCTTGCTGGTCGAATTTTAAGCTCGGCGATAAAAGTACGCAGCAGACCAGCCATCGTTGATGCTCTGGGTATCAACCCTGAATGGCCAGTCATCTATGTACTGGATGATCGAGCGTGGTCGAGCTTGCTGGTACTCGATCAGGAGTGTAGCCGCCTCGGATTACCTTCTCCACTCGATCCAATAACTTGCTCCTATTTGCAACGCTGGCACTCCGTTTACACCATCGCCTCACGTCGACCTTTCAAAGCCTGGCTCAAACAACGCCCCAAACGCTCACGCATGATTCGCGGGATTATTGAACTGCTACGAGAGCATCCTTACGACGAAATACAATTTGTTCCCGTTTCTGTTTTTTGGGGTCGCCCCGTCACCAAGCAACAAAACTGGCTTGGCATATTGTTTGCTGATACCTGGGCCATGGGGCGTATCCGAAAACTGCTAACGATTCTATTTCATGGTCGAGACACACTACTCAATTTTTCCAAAGCTATTTCAATCAAAGCTTCCGACTTTGGTCAGCAAAGCAATGACGAAATTATCGACTCCTTACAAAGCCTGTTATCCGAACATCAGAAAAAAATCAAAACTACAACACTGGGACCCGATATCTCTCATCGTCGAACACTGGTTCGTGAACTCCTGAGCAAACCTGGCATTAAGGCTTCTATTGAGAAACGCTGTAGTGAAGATGGTATCAGCGAATACAAAGCCACCTTACAGGCACAGCGCTACCTTTATGAAGTTGTCGCTGATTGCACTAATATAACGATTTCTATTTTACAGCGTCTACTAACCATCTTCTGGAATAAATTCTATTCAGGAATTGAAATCAACAACGATGAAAATCTTGCTGAACTATCTCATAACTATGAACTGGTTTATGTGCCCTGCCATCGTAGCCATATCGATTATTTATTATTGTCCTATGTCATTCACCGTGAAGGTCTGGCCATCCCCTATATTGCAGCCGGAAAGAACCTGAACATACCTGTCATTGGTTCCATCCTTCGTGGCGCGGGTGCCTTTTTTATACGCCGCAGTTTTCGTGGTAATGAACTTTATTCAACCGTTATGTTTGAATACCTTTCTGCCCTGCTCGCCTCTGGCATGCCCATAGAATATTTTATTGAAGGTGGCCGCAGCCGAACTGGACGCTTGTTAAAACCTATGCCCGGCATGCTATCGATGACCGTTCGAGGTTTTCTGAAGGAACGAAAAAAACCCGTCGCCTTTGTTCCCATTTACATAGGTTATGAAAAACTTATGGAGAGCAAAGCTTATCAGGCAGAGCTTTCTGGCAAGGATAAAAAATCAGAAACGCTGCTAGCAACTATCACTTCGATTTTTAAAATTCATGGTAACTTCGGAAAAGTTTATACTAACTTTGGCGCACCAATTATTCTTGAACAACTACTGGATGATAGCCATCCAGCCTGGGACGATAAACCATATAATGATGGTGCACGCCCTGACTGGTTACGCCCCAGTGTTAGCACGCTTGCACAAACTATTTCTCGCAATATCAATTGTGCCGCCTCGGTTAATCCAAGCAATCTTATTGCTACCGCTTTACTCGCCACACCCAAGCAACACATTGACGAAAGAACATTAATCCAGGCTACCAGTATCTATAAAAAATTAATTCTTTCTCTTAATTATTCTAAAAATATCACTATCACTGACCTAGATGGTATTCAACAAATACAATACACAGAAAAACTACAGTTAATAAAACGCCGCACTCATGAGCTTGGTGACATCATTTATCTGGACGAAAAGCAGTCTATCTCCATGACCTATTATAGAAATAATATTTTGCACTTAATGGCTATGCCTTCTTTGATCGCCTGTTGCTTCTTAAATATGCGCACTCATACCCGTGAAGAAATCATCAATATCATTACACTGGCTTACCCTTTTGTTAAGGCAGAACTATTTTTAATCTGGGAGACACACCAGCTTAATGACATTATTTCACAAACCCTGGATGCCATGGCGCAGCAGGATTTATTAATTAAAAATGAGCAACTGGATGTCTATAGCCGTCCTGCATCGGGCAAGCCTGCCTACATGCACCTGAACATGTTAGCCCGAGTTCTGTCGCCAGTGCTTGAAGTTTATTATTTAACCGTTTCAATATTGCTACGCGATGGCCACAAAAAGATGCCCAGACAGGAACTAGAAGATAACTGCTACCTGATGGCACAACGCATCGCCATGATCTACGAATTAAATGCACCCGACTTTTCAGACCATCACCTGATCTCAAACTTTATAGAAACTTTAATTAGCTCCGATTTTCTGAAAACCATCGATGATAAGCACCTTGAATATAATGAAGTTTTCCTCAAGGTAGACCGTCGAACAAGATTGTTATTGAGTAGAGAAATGCGCAACAATATTCTGCAAACGATTAAAGTATAACCAATATGCAATCATCTCAATTTCTCTTAACAATTGGCAGCTTCCTTCTGCTTGGCCTGCTTACCTCCACCCTCGGACGCTACACTTTTTTACCCAGAGTCACCCTGTTACTTATTTTTGGCATTATCATCGGACAGGAAGTACTCGACATTATTCCGCCCCTGTTTTTAGACCTCTTCGATATTATCACCAATATGGCACTACTCATGGTCGGTTTCCTGCTGGGCGGCAAACTCACCCGGGATACACTGCAATACTCTGTAGATAAAGTCCTCTGGATCTCCATCAGCGCCGCTATTATCACTACTGCCATAGTCAGCTTCGGCCTTATCCTGCTCGGCGTATCCATAGAGGTCGCCATTCTGCTGGGCTGCATTTCCTCTGCCACGGCTCCAGCAGCGGTGTTTGATGTGGTTATGGAGTCCAATGAACAATCATCTTTCAAGCAGCTGCTACTTTCCATCGTCGCACTTGATGATGTCTGGGCATTAGTGCTATTTGGCATCGGTATTGCCGTGGTCTCGTCATTAAATGGCCAAACAGACAATATCTCACCCTTATTGATGATCATAAGAGAAATTGGTGGCGCAATATTACTGGGCACACTCATCGGCCTGCCCGCCGCCTACTTAACCGGCAGAATAAAACCCGGCCAACCAATTCTCACCGAAGCACTGGGGCTGGTCTTTATTTGCGGAGGCCTCGCTATCTGGCTCGACGTGTCTTATCTAATTTCCTCCATCGTACTCGGTGCGGTAGTCGCCAACCTTGCCAAACACCATGAATACCCCTTCCATTCTATCGAAGGCATCGAATCGACATTTCTGGTCATATTTTTTGTACTCGCCGGTGCCTCGCTTGAACTCGAAGCTTTGAAGCAAGTCAGCATGATTGGTTTTATTTATATTCTTTGCCGCGCCCTGGGTAAAGTCCTCGGTGCAAACATTGGTAGCCAGCTCGGCAAAGCTGACGTTGCGACAAAAAAATGGATGGGGCTTGCCCTGTTCCCACAGGCGGGCGTCGCCATCGGCATGGCACTGGTCGCGTCACACTATTTCCCCGAATACAGCCAGATACTGTTACCCGTGATCATCAGCTCAACCGTATTTTTTGAAATTATCGGCCCGGTACTTACCCGGCTGGCGCTTAAACGAACACATCAAACCAAATAAGCATGAACACAACAGACTCAAACGGCGCTTTAAAACGTGATAAAGACGTTCAACGCGTTATCATGATCGCGAACATCCTTATGGTCATCACAAGCTTAAATCACTTGCAGTTTTCTTGCTTCGCTATATACAGTACTCGCTTTAGAGCTTGCATTACACGCCATCAAAAATAAAAACCGAAATTCTAACAGACACCTTCTCTACAATATTGGCCCTAGTGGTAGCAACTTCATAAAAAATAACTTTCCACGCTTCATTATAGACGTCTCATTGTTACGTCCATCCTTTCTCACGTTCCAACTATTACCTTCTGACATATCAATTTCAATTTCACGTTTTACTGCACGAGCAAGCTCATCATGTTTCGCTATAATTCCCACTTCCGTATTCAAGTTTTCTGAGCGCGGATCAAGGTTAAATGTTCCAATGAAGACAATACTGTCATCAACAACCATGGTTTTTGCGTGTAACGAAAATATAGGCAGCTCCCCCTCTTTATATTGAGAATATTGTTTAACTAAATCATATCTTCGTTTAGCATCATGCCGATATTCATACACCTCAATACCTGCGTCTAATAATTCATCAATTTGAGAACTGTAACCACTAAACGCGGGCAAATTATCACTGGCAGCTAATGAGTTAGTATTTATTTTGATCGAAACTCCGCGATCCACTGCTGCTTCAAATAAATCCCAGGCATCTGAGCTTAAAATTAAATACGGCGATTGAATAACCACATTGTCTTTCGCCAAATTTAGCAGCTGTGCCAGCGCCGCCGTAGAGTCACCACCACCGCCTAAATATAAATTAAACCAGGTATTATTTTTACCCGGCCTGTCGCTGATAAATGCAGCATCCAACCAGTACGCTGCTTTTGTAATCGCCACCACATCACTTGTAATACTTGCCATCGACTGCCTAACCTCGGGCAAATAATTCGACTCATCCTTTGCATAGGCATGTAAGTTTTTATAAATAGCATTAACTTTCTCTCGTGTATGCTGCTCAAGTTTTTTTAGCAAAGCCTTATGATCTACTGCCAGCCTGTCACCCCAGTCATCTTCCGGGGCCCAGTCAATATCAGATTCAAAAGGATTTCTTACTAGCTGCTCAACTGGTTTGGCCAGTTCATTATTCCAGAACTCTTCAAAAGTATCTTTTAACTCAGGGACAACTTTACCCACGAGTAGAACATCTCTGTCTCGGTAGTTATAAGCATGACCAAAATCGAAATATTGATCTTCCATATTCCGCCCACCTGTAATCGCAATCATGTCATCCACGACAAACATTTTATTATGCATGCGCTGATTGCTGCCACGAAAATCAATCGCCATTTCAGTCAACCTTTCAAAAAAATTAACGCCAACAGAATGCACAGGGTTATACAAACGAATCTCAACATTCGGATGATAAGCCATGGCAAATATTTCATCCGATTCCGCAGTCATTAAAAGGTCATCAACCAGTACGCGTACGTGTACACCACGCTCTGCAGCTCTTAGCAAGGTCTCAGCCGCAAGCTTGCCAATATTGTCATTACCCCAGATAAAATACTGCACGTCGATGGTTTTTGTTGCTCTGTCTGCTAACCAACCACGAGCCAGCAATGCTTCGCCGCCTTTTTCTAAAACGTATAAGCCAGTTTTATCTGGATGTTCGGTGACCAAGGGCTGAACGAGATTTTCAATGGTGATGTCTGGTTGTGCGAAGGCTGATGATGTATAGAATATTGCGCTGAACGCTAATATTATGAATTGAGTTAGTGCTTTATTGTGGTTAGGTGGTTTGTGCATTCTGAACTCCCTTTAAAACAGTCTGGTAGGTGCAATTAGTGCAGCTTCATCCTTGTAGTGATAATTAACATTCTTCCGATTACGCTACACTAATCGGAGCTACGAACTACCTAATATTCAAATACTCCCTCTCAGAAATATCATCCCACTTCGTAACCTGTTTACGAAACCTATCATAAGAATCATAAATTTGTTTGGCCGCTTTATTTTTACCCGCCAACTCCAGCACCACCTCTTCCGATAACTCTTTCAATTTTTTCAAAACATCATCCGGCAGGCGACGAACATCCACTTTGTGTTTGTTGACCAAAGTATCCAGCGCAGCATTGTTCTTAGCCGTGTACTCAGTAGACATATCCTGATTCACTACCTTGCAGGCATTCATGACAATGCTTTGTAAATCTTTAGGTAATGACTCTAGTGCCTTTTTATTGATGATGGCCTCTAGTGTCGTGCCGGGCTCATGCCAACCGGGATAGTAATAATATTTTGCCGCTTTATGAAAACCAAAAGCCAGATCGTTATAGGGACCGACCCATTCGGTGGCGTCTATGGCACCTGATTTTAATGAAGTAAACAGTTCAGCACCAGGTAGATTTACTGGTGTCCCGCCTGCGCGTCTTAAGACTTCGCCACCCAGACCGGGGATGCGCATTTTCAAACCTTTTAAATCTTCAACGCTGTTAATTTCTTTATTGAACCAGCCGGCCATTTGCACCATGGTGTTACCGGCTGCAGCGGGGACGACGCCAAATGGCTCATAGGTTTCTTTCCATAATTCCATGCCGCCGCCATGATACAACCAGGCGTTCATTTCCTGCGCATTTAAGCCAAAAGGCACGGTTGAAAAAAACTGCGCTTCTTCGACTTTGCCTTTCCAGTAGTAAGCCGAGCCGTGACCCATTTGTGCGGTACCGCGTGAAACAGCATCGAAAACTTCCATCGCTGGCACTAATTCACCACCACCATAAATTTTTACTTTAATGCGCCCACCGGACATTTCGTTAATCAGTTTGGCAAGCTGGTTTGCACCGGTACCGAGTACCGGAAAGTTTTTCGGCCAGGTGGTAACCATTTTCCATTTGATAACATCTTTCGCATTAGCAAAGCTCGGCACAATTAACAAACTAGAGATAATGCCAAAAATGGCGGCGGATTTTATAAAGTTTCGACGTTTCATTTTCTTTCCTTTTTATTTTTATGCAGGCTGAAGATTGGCATATGAAATCACTAACCACTTCGAACCCTTATATTCAAAATTCACTTCGACTCTGGCGTGAGCGCCACTTCCTTCTAAATTAGTGACAATGCCTTCACCAAATTTGCCGTGGGTAACACGCTGTCCGATATGCAAACCGCCGATGGATTCAGTTTCCATTGATGCTGAAGAGGGCGAATACAACGGCTGACTCACCATCGGCTTGGCGCGTACTTCGTATATTAAATGATCGGGGATCTCGCTGATGAATCTTGACGGTGATGGATACAAATCCTGTCCGTATAGTCGGCGGTGTTCGGTGCAGGTCATCACCAGTTTCTGTCTGGCGCGGGTGATGCCTACATAACAGAGACGACGTTCTTCTTCGAGCTTGCCTTCTTCTTCCAGTGATCGCTGGCTGGGGAACAGGCCTTCTTCCAGCCCCACTAAAAATACCAGTGGGAATTCCAGACCTTTGGCGCTGTGCAAGGTCATCATCTGTACACAATCTTCCCAGGCATCCGCCTGACCTTCACCCGCTTCTAATGCAGCATGGGTTAAAAAGGCGGTGAGTTCGTCCATGTCTTCGAGCCCTTCAGTGCTGGCATCAAATTCATAACCACGGCCTGCGCTGACCAGCTCTTCGAGGTTTTCTACTTTGGCCTCGGCCTTTTCGGTTTTCTCCTTGCCGTAGTGATCGATCAGACCGCTTTCGTGGATGACGTGTTCAATGCGTTCGTACAATTCCAGTTCTGCAGTATCAACCGTCATAGTATTGATCAATTCTATAAATCCGGCCAATGCATTCGACGCACGTGCCGCCAGAGCATTTTCTTCGATTAATTTTTGCGCCGCCTGCCAGAGTGACAGCTCACCATCTCTGGCTAGCTCGCGAACTTTTTCGACGGTGCGATCACCAATACCACGCGTAGGTGTATTGACCACGCGTTCAAAGGCGGCCATGTCATTACGATTATTGATCAGGCGCAAATAGGCCAGGGCATCCTTAATTTCTGCACGATCAAAATAACGCAGACCGCCATAGACGCGGTAAGGAATACCTTCGCTGACAAATTTTTCCTCAAATACGCGAGACTGCGCATTCGAGCGATAAAGGATAGCGATTTCCGAACGTGCACCGCCTTCTTCCACCCACTGTTTGATGTGATCTAGCACATAGCGGGCTTCGTCATATTCGTGAAAAGCATTGTAAAACTGAATCGGTTCGCCATCGTCACCGCTGGTCCAGAGTTTTTTGCCCATGCGCCCGCTGTTGTTATCGATGATGGCATTCGCCGCTGACAATATAGTGGTGGTTGAACGGTAATTCTGTTCTAACTTAATCACCTCGGCAGGGGTGAAATGTTTCTGGAAGGAATGAATATTTTCTACTTTTGCACCGCGCCATCCGTAAATCGCCTGATCATCATCACCGACAATAAACACATGGTTCTTGCCACCCGCAAATGTCCGAATTAGCGCATACTGAATGGTATTGGTATCCTGAAACTCATCGACCAGTATGTGACGGAAGCGATCCTGATAATGCTTTTGCAACGACTCATTATCACGTACCAGCTCCAGTGTGCGTAAAAGTAGTTCGGCGAAATCAACGGCTCCCGCTTTTTCACAGGCCGATTCGTAGGCACTATAAATGCGCACCAGTTGCACATATAAAGGATTGTGCGAGGTATCGATGTGTTTGGGGCGTTGACCTTCATCTTTACGCGCATTGATAAATGCCTGCGCCTGTTTCGGCGGCCACCTGGCTTCATCCAGACCGAGGCCTTTCAGGATGCGGCGAATCATGCGGTACTGATCGTCCGAATCAAGAATTTGAAACGCCTGCGGTAAACCGGCTTCTTTCCAGTGTGTTCTTAATAAACGATGCGCCAGTCCATGGAAGGTACCGACCCACATTCCAGAAGCCGGTGTACCCTGTAATTTCTCAACGCGGGTACGCATTTCTGCGGCAGCCTTGTTGGTAAAGGTGACGGCGAAAATATTGTAGGCAGAAATGTTTTCAACCTGATTCAACCAGGCAATGCGATGAACCAGTACGCGGGTTTTTCCGCTACCGGCCCCGGCCAGCACTAACATGTGGCCAGGTGGCGCGGTGACCGCCTGGCGTTGCGCTTCGTTCAGACCATCGAGAATATGAGAAACATCAGCGGTGTCGGCCTGTACAAACGCTTTATCAAAATCAGCCATCTGAAAAAATCCTGACTTTATTCAATGGGTCTAGTCCTGAAATGAATACAACAAAAAGAAAGTACCAAGGCCACCCAGAACCCAGGATATTAGCGGCACACCCATAAACATAGCAGAGCTATAACTAGCCAGACTAAACACGATAAAGGCGCTAATCAGTAAACTGCCACCACCAATAGCAATCACACTACGTTTATTACCGCGTTTTATTTCATGACGAATATTTCTAATTTCCCTTAACTGTTGTTTTGGGTCTGGTGCATCTGCAGTTTTCTTCAGCACATCATAAATCAGCGATGGTAGCTCGGGTAATTTTTCAACCATGTACGGCAGGTTTTCCTTAATACTGCCTAACATAGCTTTGGCACCAACCTGCTCATCCATCCAACGTTCCAGGAAGGGTTTGGCGGTTGTCCATAAATCTAGATCAGGATAAAGCTGTCTACCCAGTCCTTCGATGTTCAATAAGGTTTTTTGCAACAGGACTAACTGCGGCTGCACTTCCATATTGAAGCGACGTGCAGTCTGAAATAAGCGCAACAACAACTGACCAAAAGAAATTTCTTTTAACGGCCGTTCAAAGATGGGTTCACAAACGCTGCGTATCGCTGATTCAAATTCATCAACACGAGTATCGGAAGGCACCCAGCCGGATTCAACGTGCAACTTGGCTACCTTGTTGTAATCGCGCTGAAAGAAGGCCAGGAAATTTTCTGCCAGATAGCGCTTATCAACCGGACTCAACGTACCAACAATACCAAAATCAACAGCGATATATTTTGGCTTCTGCGGGTCTTCCATATCAACAAAAATATTACCGGGATGCATATCGGCATGGAAAAAATTATGATTGAAAACCTGAGTGAAAAATATTTCCACACCCATTTCCGCCAGTCTTTCCATGTTAGCGTTTTTCTGTTTCAGCTCATCGGTGTTTCTAATCGGAACGCCATAAATACGTTCCAGCACCAGCACATTTTTATGTGAGTAATCCCAGTACACTTCGGGCACATACAGATCACTCGAGTTTTCAAAATTTCTGCGCAACTGACTGGCGTTAGCGGCTTCGCGCATTAAGTCCAGCTCATCAATGATGGTCTTCTCGTATTCTTCTACCACCTCAACAGGACGCAATCGACGAATCTGCGAAGAGTAACGTGCCGCCCATTCAGCAATAATATAAAGCAGTGAAATGTCGCGGCTTATCACCGGCAAAATATCGGGGCGCAGAACCTTAACGACAACTTCCTCACCACTTTTCAAACGCGCGCCATGTACCTGTGCAACTGAAGCCGAAGCTAATGGCGCCTCTTCAAAAACATCAAACAACTCTTCGATTGACCGACCAAACGATTTTTCAATAATCTGTCTTGCTAGTTTGTTTGGAAAAGGAGGCACCGCATCCTGCAACGACTCCAGCTCATCTGCAATATCATCGGCCAGCAAATCGCGGCGCGTTGATAACATTTGCCCAAACTTGATAAATACCGGCCCCAGATCTTCCAGTGCCCGACGTATACGCTCACCTCTGGGGGCTCGGTCTGTCCTGAACCAGTTCCAGGGTAAAAAGTAAATAAGAAATCGAAAGGGACGGAGAAAATGCGTTTCAAAAATTATATCATCCAGACCATGACGTGCGAGCACGTAATTGATTCTTAGCAAACGAATGAACTGTTTTGGTCCGATTAGTCTCATTATTTTTAAATCTATTTTTAGTTTTTATTTAGCGCATTTAGTCGCGCCTGAAAACGGTCGAGCTGATTTCTCAAAGCATCCACATCCTGATAAAACTTTTCCAGTTCGGGCCTACTCACTACATCCCGGCTTTCTTCCTGAAGATATTCGGAGACATCCAGTGCAACATCACTAGCCGACTGTCGTCCCCAGTTTATTATTTTTTTTGTCAGGTTTGCCAGATGGTGCGCGGGTGCATCGCCAATAATTCTGGCCATGTACTCTTCCCAGTCAACATCCATTTCTGACAGAATTTTTTTAAAACTTCGGCCAAGTCGAACATCACCTTCGATTTCAACTTCGCCTTTTAACATCAAAGGCGCAACATCTTTGCTCATGCTCATTTTCAGCAATGCCACTGGTGATCCTTTTAGCGTGGTATCTGCACCAGCTTCGTATTCTTCAATCACATCCATGCCTGATTGATGCGGCAGGAAATACAGCGTTTTATCAACACCCGTTATTTCTACTGCTATGACTCGACCTTCGAGCTCAGATAATTTTTCTGTAACTTCAGGGTCCAGTGAAAGATAACGATTTATCATGGCTTCCAGCCAGATAATCGACGTCTCATTCACTGAATCATTCAGCGACATCGCTACAGCTTAAACCCTTTGTGCAGGGCAACAATGCCACCCGTCATATTATGATATGTGCAGCGCTCAAAGCCTGCCTCTACCATCATTGCCTTTAAGGTTGACTGATCCGGGTGCATGCGTATGGACTCGGCAAGATAACGATAACTTTCTTCATCATCAGCAATAATTTTTCCCATAAATGGCAATATTTTAAATGAGTACACATCATAAATTTTATCCAGACCCGGCACCACTGGCTTGGAAAATTCGAGCACCAGCAATCGACCACCGGGCTTGAGGACGCGATGCATTTCTTTTAATGCTTTATCTTTATTCGTTACATTGCGCAAACCAAAAGCAATGGTCACGCAATCAAAGAAATTATCTTCAAACGGCAGCTCTTCGGCATTGGCTTCGACAAACTTCACATTGCCCGCGACACCTTTGTCGATAAGGCGGCGGCGACCCTGCTCCAGCATAGCCGGATTGATGTCTGACATAATGACTTCACCGGTTGCACCCACCTGCTTTGACATCTGGATAGTCAGGTCACCCGTACCGCCGGCAATATCAAGTGCGTGCATGCCTTTCTTCAGGCCGGTGTGCTCCATGGCAATTTTTTTCCAGATTCGGTGAATACCGAACGACATAACATCATTCATGATGTCGTACTTACCCGCAACCGAACTAAACACTTCTGCGACCAGACCTTCTTTTTTATCTGCATCGACCTGCTTGAAACCAAAATGTGTTTTATTTCCAGACATTGTTTCTCCTGATTGGCGGTTTGGCGGTTTGGCGCTATGCTTTACGTTCATGACCGGCGGCTTTTAAACGATCCAGATAATTCTGCCACTTTGCTTCATAGTCATTACCCAGTTCCTGTAAATATTCCCAGGTAAAAAGACCGGTGTCGTGTTCATCATCAAAAATCAGCTTTAAGGCGTAGTTGCCCTGTGGCTCAAGGCCCGTGATATTCACCTCTTCTTTATTTAGCTGAAGAATTTCCTGACCCGGTCCATGACCCGTAACTTCTGCGGAAGGCGAATACACTCTTAAATATTCACAGGGTAATTTATAACTTGTGCCATCATCATAAGTTAACTCAAGAACTCGACTTTTCTGATGCAAATTAATATCGGTTGGTTTTGCCATAGTTATTACTCTTAATATTCTTTAAAGGATGTAGCGGCTAAGATCTTCATCTTCAGCCAGCTCACCCAGACTGTTATTTACATAAGCCTCATCGACAGAGACGGTCGTACCCGACTTGTCTGGTGCATCGTAAGAAATTTCATCCAGCAATCTTTCCATCACGGTATGCAATCGACGCGCACCAATATTTTCGGATTTCTCATTCACGCTGAAAGCAATTTCAGCAATACGCTTTATACCATCATCGGTAAATTCTAATTCCACACCTTCGGTTTTCAACAGCGCTTTATATTGCACAGTCAGGGCTGCATCCGGTTCGGTCAGGATTCGCTGAAAATCTTCCGTATTCAGTGCATCCAGCTCAACACGAATCGGCAGGCGACCCTGCAATTCTGGGATTAGATCTGAAGGCTTGCACAGATGAAAAGCACCTGATGCGATAAATAAAATATGATCGGTTTTGACCATGCCATATTTGGTGCTCACTGTGCAGCCTTCAACCAGCGGCAGCAAATCACGCTGCACGCCTTCACGTGAAACATCACCACCACTACCCGAATCTGCGCGTTTGGCGACCTTGTCCAGCTCATCGAGAAAAACGATACCATTCTGCTCCGCATTTTCCACCGCTTTTGCCTTGATATCTTCTTCCTTGAGCAGCTTGCCCGCTTCTTCATCCAGTAATACTTTACGCGCCTTCTCAATGCGCATTTTTTCAGTTTTCTTGCGATCACTGCTCATATTCTGAAATACGCCCTGCAACTGGCTGGTCATTTCTTCCATACCCGGTGGCGCCATGATTTCTACACCGACGGGCGAGGCTGAAATTTCAACTTCGATTTCCTTGTCATCCAGCTCACCGGCTCGCAGTTTTTCTCTAAATTTCTGACGCGTGCTCGATTCCTGCGCTTCTGCTTCACCAAACTCATTACGAGCCGGTGGTAACAAAGCATCAAGAATGCGCTCTTCCGTCGCTTCTTCAGCCAGATGCTGTACATTTTTGACTTCCTGTTCACGAGCTGTTTTTACAGACATATCGACAAGATCGCGGATGATCGAATCAACTTCCCGGCCTACATAGCCTACTTCGGTGAACTTGGTCGCTTCAACCTTGATAAACGGGGCATTAGCCAGATGCGCCAGTCGACGCGCAATTTCAGTTTTACCCACGCCAGTGGGGCCAATCATCAAAATATTTTTAGGCGTGATTTCATTGCGCAGCTCTGGGTCAACCTGCATACGCCGCCAGCGGTTACGCAGGGCAATGGCTACCGAGCGCTTGGCATTTTGCTGGCCGATAATATGCTTATCCAGTTCCTGTGCAATTTCACGGGGTGTCATTTCAGACATATATTCTTAACCTTTAATACGTTTTAGCGAGCGGCCTTATTGCTACTCAGCGTTTAATTCTTCGATCGTACGATTCTGGTTCGTGTAGATGCAGATGTCACCGGCAATTGCCAGACTCTTTTCTACGATGTCACGCGCGGTCATCTCAGTGTTATCAAACAGGGCACGCGCAGCAGACTGAGCATAGGGTCCGCCTGAGCCGATAGCAATTAAGTCATCGTGGGTGTCAATCACATCACCTGTACCGGAAACCAGCAGTGAGTGTTCATGATCGGCCACGATCAACATGGCTTCCAGCTTGCGGAGCATGCGGTCTGTGCGCCAGTCTTTGGCTAACTCAACAGCGGCACGTTTTAAATGTCCGCTATGGCGCTCCATCATGCCTTCAAATCTTTCCAGCAGAGTAAAAGCATCGGCGGTTGCACCAGCAAAACCCACCACCACTTTATCGTGATAGACCTTGCGAACTTTAGTGGCATTGCCCTTCATGACAGTATTTCCCAGGGTAACCTGGCCATCACCACCGACGACGACTTTGCCGCCACGGCGCACTGTTAAGATGGTTGTACCGTGAAATGTTTCCACGCCAAACTCCGGTAATCTTTAAGAGGGGTGATTTTACACGAAACGCTGGCTTGAAAGGCTACTTACGCGACCTCGGATGCGCCTTATCATAAACCCCAGCCAGATGCTGAAAATCCAGATGAGTATAAATTTGGGTGGTGCTCAGATTGGCATGACCCAGCAATTCCTGCACAGCACGCAGGTCGCCGGAGGATTCCAGAATATGTGAAGCAAAAGAGTGCCTCAGCATGTGCGGATAAGCATTGCTGTCCAGACCCTGCTTTACAGCCCATTTTTTTAGCCGTTGCTGCACGCTTCGGTTGCCGATACGCGTGCCTCTTTTGCTCAGGAACAATGCTGTTTCTTCCTGTTTGAGCAATGCGGCTCTGTCTTTCAGCCAGACTTTTAGCGCTGCGGTAGCTTTTTTTCCAAAGGGTATGCGTCTTTGTTTATTGCCTTTACCGGTGACTGTGAGTATCTGCTGCTGCCAGTCGATATCCGCCAGATTCAAGCCGGTCAGTTCGGACAGACGCAAACCACAGCCGTATAACAATTCCATCATGGCATGATCCCTGCGCGCCAATGGATCATCATCTGGCATGGCCAGCAGATGATTAAGCTGATCAACGCCCAGCGTTTCGGGCAGGCGTTTGGGTGATTTTGGCGCGGGCACACCATCTACCGGATTATTTTCTAATCCATAATGACGGCATAGATAATTAAACAGGGTTCGCACCGCTGACAGTCGCCGCTGCAAGCTTCGACCAGACAGGCTTTTGCGGTGTTGTGTGGCGACAAAGCGCCTGACGAATGCCTCGTCGATCTCTGCCCAGACAGTTTGATCGTGCTCTGTGCAAAATTGGCTGAATGCCTGAATATCACGCCGATAGGCGGACAGGGTGTGTTTTGAATATTTGCGTTCGGATTCGAGATATATGAAAAAACGCGCTATATGGCTTTGCCATTCGGACGCACTGGAATCCTGTGCTTGGCTCATGGGGGCTATTTTTCCAGATGCACTGCGAGCGCCGCACTCACCAGCTCACCCATCTGACTCAAAAATTCGGTGCCCATGGACTTCTGGAAACGATCTGCTTCACGACTACCCAGACCTAACAAACCTAAATCTGCACCTGCCACCAGCGGAATCACCGATGCCGATGCAATTTCTTTGGCCTTATCACCAAACAGGAAAATATTTTGATCTGCTGAGCTACGGCCACAAACCGGGTTCTTCTGCTTGAGCATGGTCGAGAACTGGTTCAGCGCTTCTGCATCTGTAGCCACGAACAATCCGGGGTGTTTTTCTGCCAGTTCGCTGTTATCTGAAAATAATTTAATGTCCGCAAACTCGGCTTTGAGTTCATTTTTTAATTCATCCAGCACCACGCTGATGACATCAACCAGATCACGCGCTCCCAGTAAATTGATCGCTATTCGATGCCGACTGTTAGCCAGACGATCATTGGTTCGGGCAATATCCATCAATTCACGCAGGCGGTCTTCACCCGCTTTCAATTTTTCCCGTAAAACACCGACCTGACGCTCGATCAACGAAACAGCGCCTTCAGTTTGATGGGTAATTTCCAGTTCCGTCAAAAGCTCGGGGTGGCGCTTAAAAATATCGCCATTCTCCTTGAGCAATGCGATTAATTGCAGCTCATCGGCCAGTTTTTCTTCCTGCTCGGTGGTCTGTTGAGACCGTTCTGTTTGTGTAGTCACAGTTCTATTTGCCCTTTATATACATTTTCTGCTGGCCCCGTCATCATCAGATGAGATCCCACTCCCGGCCAATAAATTGTTAAATCTCCGCCTCGCAGCTCAACTTGCACACGTTCATCGAGGAGGCGATTTTTAATACCTACCGCTACCGCAGCGCAAGCTCCAGTTCCGCAGGCCATGGTCTCACCCGCACCCCGTTCATAAACACGTAAACGGATATTGCTGCGATCTTCCACTTCCATAAAGCCAACATTAACACGCTGCGGAAACCGTGGGTGGCTCTCAATAGCTGAACCCAGTGCCTGAACAGGTGCTTCATTCACTAATTCCACCAGCAATACGGCGTGCGGATTTCCCATGGATACAGCACCTATAGCATATTTCTCATCATTAACCACTAGTTCGTGGTATTCCGGCGAGCCCTCAGCCTCAAAAGGCAGGCTTGTCGGATCAAAATTTGGCTCTCCCATATCCACAGTGACACGACCATCGTCTTCCAGTTGCAAGTGAATTAAACCCGCTTTTGTCTCTACCGGGATGTTTTCACTGTCGGTCAGGCCTTCATCTACGACAAACCGCGCAAAGCAACGCGCACCATTGCCACATTGCTCCACTTCACCTCCATCAGCATTAAAGATGCGATAGTAAAATTCTGCATCTTCTCTTTCACTATTTTCTACCAGCAACAACTGATCACAGCCCACACCAAAATGCCGATTCGAAATATGACGGATTTGCTCTCGAGTTAGGGCTATCTTCTGATTAATGGCATCAATAACAACGAAGTCATTACCCACACCCTGCATCTTTGTGAAGTTTATTTGCATGCTGCTAGCATACCCACGACTCGGCTTTTGTACCAGCCCATAAAACGAAAAAGGCCGCTCTGAAACAGAGCGGCCTTTTGTTCAGTCTTATCTGGAAAATCCAGATGCGCTGCCTTATTTACCAGATTTACCAGATACAGTACTCAAACCCAGAACTTCCCAGTCCTGCATACCACCACGGTACCATTTGATTTTGTTCGCTGGGTAACCCATCTTCAACAGGCTCTTAATGTTATTAGGTGATTGACCACACCACATACCATTACAGAACATCACCAAAGTCTTAGCTTTAGAGAAATCACGACTATCTTCATCACCACCAACATTAAATTTTTCTTCCATAATGTCGCCGATTGAAATCGCGTCAGCTTTCGATGCGTTCAACTTGGTCCACGGGATATTAATTGAACCAGGAATAGTACCTTTTTTTGTCCAATCCGGTGTACGTGAATCAATCACCAGAATTGTACCATCACCATTTGCCATCTTTGACAGATAATCCATCACTTCAAGCTCAGCAATAGTTTCAACACCCGGTGCTAACACCATTGGCTGAATACAAAATGGAGGGCAGGGACGTGAAGTCTTTGCAAAATCCTGTTTAATGGTATTGCCATTATCCTGGTTACGTGTGATTTTCGTTTTCTTACCGTGGTTAACTACTTCTACGCTCATTACACCTTTAGAAATACCAACGGGTTTACCCGCTGCAAGCACATTTGCTGAAAATGCAAAACTTGCCGCCACTAAAGATATTGTCATTGTTTTTATCATTAATCTTCTCCTACTTTCTGGTTTTGTTGTTTCTACACTATTGTTGATTGTTCAAACGAACTCTCAAAGAATTAATCGCACTCGGGCTCTTCTTCCTCTTCACCTTCTTTTTTTGTTTCATCGCCAGCTTCCTCACCATCCTGTTGAGTCTCAGCAGTTCCTTCATCTGCAAAAATAGCACATTCGCGAACAGGTAAATCTACACTTGCCTGTACTGACATAAAAAATAATAAAGAAAAAATAACTACAACTGATTGTACCAAACGGCTCATACACCCTCCCACGATACGATTTAAACGAGGCAAAAAACCCTGAGTGACCAATAATACCTTTAAAACAGATTATTTTACAAGCAGGAACTTCATACAATAAAAACTAATACTTCACTGACAACGCTATTTTCAAATAACCTCTATATAAAAGGCTTTTCCTAGCTTCATCATTATATAGTTATAGATAAGCATATGATTATATAGTTCCATCACATTAAAAATAATACTTACGACAATTAATTATTATCCACGAGCATAGATTCATCTGAAAATAATTGTTCCATAGTTTCGCGTTGTCGAACTATCTGCGCACTCTCACCATTCACCATAATTTCAGCCACCCGTGGACGGCTGTTATAGTTTGAACTCATTCCAAAACCATAAGCACCGGAGGAACGTACTGCAAGATGATCCCCCTGTTGCAAAGCAAACTCACGATTTTTTCCTAAAAAATCACCCGTTTCACAAATCGGGCCGACCACATCATAAACTTGTGCCGCTTCATTTTCTCTTGGAACTAAAGGCACAATTTCCTGCCAGGCGCTATAGAGTGCTGGTCGTATCAAATCATTCATCGCCGCATCAACAATCGCAAAGTTATGTTCCTCACCATGTTTTAGATACAAAACTTCGGTGAGCAATACACCCGCATTTCCAGCAATTGCTCTGCCTGGCTCGATAATAATTTCAACGTCACGGCCCTGTAATTTTTCGGCCAGTGCTTTAGATAGCTCTGCAGGTTGTGGTGGTTGTTCATCACGATAACAGATACCCAGTCCGCCTCCCAGATCCAGATGCTGAAGTACGATACCATCATCCGCCAGTCTATCGACCAGCGCAAGCACTCGATCCAGTGCATCGACAAAAGGTGCGACCTCGGTGAGCTGTGAACCAATGTGACAGTCAATACCAATCACATTAATTGCATCCATGGTCTGTGCTTTTTTATAAACATTCAGTGCCTGCTCTATCGGAATACCAAATTTATTTTCTTTCAAACCAGTTGAAATATAGGGATGAGTTTTCGCGTCCACATCTGGATTCACGCGTAAAGAAATAGGAGCTTTAATATTTTTTTGCGCCGCTATCTCAGCGATCACTTCCAGCTCAGCCTCTGACTCAACATTGAAACAGCGAATACCCACATCCATGGCGCGCTCAATTTCGTCTCTTCTTTTCCCCACACCCGAGAAAACTATTTTATCGGCTGAACCACCAGCACGCAGCACTCGCTCCAGTTCGCCTACTGAAACAATATCGAAACCTGAGCCCAGTTTGGCCAGCACATTCAATACCGCCAGATTCGAATTTGCTTTCACCGCGTAACACACCAGATGCGGATGACCTTGCAGAGCATCATCAAATGCTTTCCAGTGTCGCTCGAGTGTGGCTCGCGAATACACGTAACAGGGTGAGCCCCATTCTGCGATGTTCGCTTCGAGGTCTACACCCTCTGCAAACAAACGACCGTTCTTGTAGCTAAAATGATCCACGATTTGTCTCCTCATTATTCAACGCAATACTTTGCAGTGATGTTTTTTCAGCAGCGGCACCCTGTTCTGCATCCGGCAAATAGAGCGCACCTGTTTTCCCACAGGCCGAAACAAATAGCATTATTATCAGGGGCATTAATAAATGATTCATCAATTTTTCTTCTGGATTATTTATGTTTTGTATTAAGGGCTAGATTATTGCAATATTCCCCGCTAATTTATACCTTCCCAACAAATAACATGAGCACAGCAAAATATGCTTGAACTCGATGCCATTGTACTAGAAACAGGAACCAGCCCCGATGCCGCTGTTATCTGGCTGCATGGCCTGGGCGCTGATGGCAATGACTTTGCCCCCATTATCCCGCAACTAAATTTGCCCGCTGAGCTATCTATCCGTTTCATTTTCCCCCATGCACCGGTTCGTCCTATCACTCTCAATCAAGGCTCTCAGATGCCTGGCTGGTACGACCTCACTAGCCTGCATATCGATAATGATGAAGACGAGGCCGGTATCAACGAATCTAGTCGCGCTATTCACGCTCTTTGCCAAAAACAGGAATCCTTGGGTATCGCATCTGAACGCATCATTCTGGCGGGCTTTTCTCAGGGTGGTGCCATTGCCCTGCACTGCGGTCTCAACTACAGCTCTCCTTTGGGTGGCATTATGGCGCTCTCTACCTATTTACCTCGCTGCTGTGATCTAGACAATAAAACCAATCAGGCCATCGATATCTTTATGGCGCACGGCCAGCAGGATGATGTGCTCAATCCCAATTTTGGCAATTTAAGCCGTCAACGTCTAGAAAAATCCGGATATAGCGTTAAATGGCACGAATATGACATGCCACACAGTGTCTCAGCGGAGGAAATCCAGGATATTCGAAACTGGCTAATTCAAAATCTTGACTCAAAGGTCTAAAGATTTTTCACCATCGCATGCTATTATTAACACCACGGCAGCACATATGAAAGATAAAGACATTACTTTAAGCTTGGGTATTAAACCCGCAGAGCCTCTCTGGAAAATCGCACCCACCCGCGATGAGGATGGCAATCGGGTCAGCGATTTGTTGATGATAATCCCCAAACTTAAATCCAGGCCCAAACATCATATACAGAACACCCTGTCCGAAATCGAAGCTGCGCTCAATCAATTCAAACATCTGGTACTGTTTGCCAATGTTGATATGAAACTGAATACCTTATGGGTATCATTCAAGGCAGAGCCCGGTTTGTTTGCAAAAATCACCGCCAACTTAAAACTACACGTTCCTGAAGCCATGATTGTCGGTGACATGTATAATCCCATAAATAATAAATAAAATAATTTCGAGATACGTATGAGTGAATCACCAATAGATTTAAATGCTTATAATGAAATGAAAGACCTCATGGAAGAAGTGCTGCCCGAGCTACTGACCACTTTTGTGGAATATATGCCTGAACAGCTCAATGACTTAAATAAGGCTATTAGTGATGGCAATCCGGATCTGCTTTTTGGCATTGCACATCGCATGAAAAGCTCCTGTAACAGTCTGGGCGCGCTGGGTCTGGCCAAGATTGCCGAAAGCATCGAAATGATCGGTCGCGGCGGAAGCATCGAAGGTGCCAGTGAAATAGCGCCTAAATTTGCCGAGCAGCTCGACGAAGTAATAGGCTTTTTCAAACAGGAACTGGAAAGTCTAAGCTAGACCCGTTTACCGGCTTCAACCACCGCTTTGCGTACCTGATCAGGTGCTGTACCGCCAATATGATTGCGTGCAGCCACCGAACCTTCCAGTGTCAGCACGTCAAAAACATCCTCGCTAATCATTGCTGAGAAATCCTGTAATTCTTCCAGGCTCAACTCGCTGAGATCCAGTTCTTTTTCCAGCGCTACCGCCACCGCGCTGCCAACTACTTCGTGGGCATCACGGAAAGGCAAGCCTTTACGAACCAGATAATCAGCCAGATCGGTCGCTGTTGAAAACCCCTGTTTTGCTGCTGCATACATATTCGCGTGCTTACATTCAATCGCCGGCACCATATCAGCAAAGGCACGCAATGAACCCAATACCGTATCTAACGTATCAAATAGTGGCTCCTTATCTTCCTGATTGTCTTTGTTGTAAGCCAGAGGCTGGGATTTCATCAGGGTCAGCAGACTGACCAAATTACCGTTAACACGCCCAGTTTTACCACGCACCAGTTCTGGAACATCGGGATTTTTTTTCTGCGGCATGATTGATGAGCCGGTGCAGAAACGATCCGGCAGATCGATAAAATTAAACTGCGCTGAAGACCAGATCACCAGCTCCTCGGACATACGCGATAGATGCGTCATCAGCATCGCCGAGGCTGAACAGAACTCGATAGCAAAGTCCCTATCACTCACCGCATCCAGTGAATTAGTCATGGGTGCATCAAAACCCAACTCCTTTGCAGTAAAATTTCTATCAATCGGATAACTTGTTCCCGCCAGTGCCGCAGCGCCCAAAGGAGACATATTCATACGATCACGACAATCTTCAAAACGCGAAACATCGCGCGCGACCATTTCAAACCAGGCCAGAATATGGTGACCAAATGTCACTGGCTGCGCCACCTGTAAATGAGTAAAGCCCGGCATAATGGTGTCGGCTTCTTTTTCGGCCAGTTCAAGCATACCCTGCTGCAGTCTTTTTGCTTCGTCGATCACGTATGCAATGTGCTCACGCAGATAGAGACGGATATCGGTCGCCACCTGGTCATTACGCGAACGCCCCGTGTGCAAACGTTTACCCGCGTCACCAATAATGGCGGTCAAACGCGCTTCGATATTCATATGTACATCTTCAAGCGCCACTGACCATTCAAATTCACCTGCTTCAATTTCCTGCTCGACCTGATCCAGACCTTTTAAAATTGCAGACAAATCATCATCAGATAACACCGCCACTTTGTTCAGCATACGAGCATGAGCGCGTGAGCCGGCGATGTCCTGTTTATACATTCTCTGGTCAAATTGCACTGAAGCCGTAAATGCCTCGACAAAAGCATCGGTTTGCTCACTGAATCTTCCACCCCAGGATTGATTTACTTTTGCTGGTTTTTTCTGATCTTCTGCACTCATAACGATATCTGCTTAATACGGTTTGTTAACTGTGTTTATATGCTCAGGATAACAATACCTGAACAGCTCATAATGCGAGTATATCAGGGATGTTGGAGCTAAATCCGCCCACAACCGTAACTTTCCTAATCAACCCTGCTTTTCACTTGCAATCTGCTTCTGCTCAACTATCTCTAGTAGGCATGAAGAACGAATTATCTTTTATCAATCTGGATCTCAGCGACACAGGGCTGTTGCCTAATTTCTGTGACGTTAATGTCATCTTTATGCTGATTTTACTGGTCGAGTTACTGGCTATTGTTCTGACCTCAGCGCCTTCTACCATCAATTTCTGGGATCAGCTCGCGCTCATTTCTATGTTAATGCTGTGGATCAGCCTGCTCAACGCCGCTGTACTCTGCAAAGCTCGTCGCTGGTTAAACGGTCTACCCTGTCAGGCTGGCGTTATTTTAAGCTTTATTTTAATGATGCTGGTCAGCTTTGGCTTCAGTCTCATCGTTATCTTCATTAACAATCGATTAATGCTGGACGACCTTACTTCACCGCTGAGCAATTACTTCCTAGCCCGCGTTATGCTCATCAGTGCTGTTATCTACGCAGTGGTTTTGCGCTATTTCTACGTGCAGCAGCAGTGGAAAATACACATACAGGCTCAATCTGAAGCTGAAATACAGGCGCTACGCGCCCGCATTCGTCCACATTTTTTGTTCAACAGCATGAACACTATCGCCAGCCTGATTACCTTTAGTCCTGAAAAAGCTGAAAAAGCCGTTGTCGATTTATCTGATCTATTTCGTGCCAGCTTACGCGAGCAAAATACCAATACATTGTACGACGAGCTTGAACTCACCAAAAGCTATCTCGATATTGAATCCCTTCGACTAGGTGATCGCCTGAATATCAACTGGAATATTGATCAAAACCTTATTGAAACCGAAGTACCTGCACTCTGCCTGCAGCCACTGGTAGAAAATGCCATTTATCATGGTATAGAACCTCTTGCTGAAGGGGGCATTATCTCTGTCTTAGTCATACAGGAAGACAGTAAACTCAAGCTTTGTGTGAGCAACCCTCTGGGCAATGGCTCTATGTCAAAACACGATGGCAACCATATGGCTCAGCAAAATATCAGGCAACGTCTCAAGCTGATTTACGGTAAAAATGCCTCTTTTATTATTGATGAAACCGATACAACTTACGCCGTTATTTTGAAAATTCCACTGGAAACAAAAAGTATTTAGATCCATACTTTGTATGTATCATATGGGTACACTTTTCATTGTTGACTGCAACGTTTCGTTTATGGATATATTGATATGAAAATTCTTATTGTTGATGATGAACAACTAGCGCGGCAACGTTTACGCCATATGCTGTCATCAACAAATGAACACACCATTGTCGGTGAAGCCGCCACAGGCGAACAAGCACTCACATTGGCTCAAAAGCACAGCCCTGATCTGGTGTTCATGGATATTAGAATGCCCGGAATGGATGGACTTGAAGCAGCGAGCAACTTAAATAAACTAGAAAACCCGCCCGCCATTGTTTTCACTACGGCTTTTAGTGAGCACGCTTTGAGCGCATTTGATACCCACGCCATCGGTTACTTACTCAAACCCATTAAACAGGATCAGCTCGATGAGGCCATTCAATCGGCCAGCCGTTTAAACCGTGCCCAAATTACCCAACTCAAAAATGATGAAACACCAGATGCTCGCAGCAAAATCTGTGTAAAAATTCGCGGCACCCTTGAACTGGTTCCTATTGAAGATATTATTTATTTCAAAGCTGATCAAAAATACATAACCCTTCGCACTGATAATCACGAATATCTCATTGAAGAATCTTTAAAAGCACTGGAAGCTGAATTTGAACACCGCTTCACACGTATACATCGAAACGCTCTGGTCGCCGAGCATTTTATTAATGGCCTGCAAAAAAATGAAGAAGGACACATCTGTCTCAGCTTCAAACACATTGATGATTTATTAGAAGTCAGTCGTCGTCACCTGCCTATGGTCAGAAAAATTCTTAAATCAGCCAGTAATTAATAATCCATTTTTTAATGAGTACGTGCCCCCCCTTAACAAATAAAACAATTTTAGTTACACGGCCTGAAGGACTGGCACACTCTCTTATACAACGCATCAATGATGCTGGTGGCATAGCTCAGCATTATCCTGTTATACAAATCAGTGACGCTGATAAATCAGAAGAACAAAACAGTATCATTGATAAGCTATCAACTTTTGATATCGCTATTTTTATCAGCCCTACTGCCGTTCAAAAAACTTTAGCAAAAATAAAAATTCTACCAGAGCAACTCGTTCTAGCTGTAATTGGTCGCAGTACAGAAGTCATGCTAAACAAGCATGGACTACAGGCACAAATAGTACCCGAGGATTTTAATACTGAATCGTTGCTTGAACACCCAGACCTTCAACAGGATAAAATAGCTGACAAATCGATTGTTATATTTCGTGGTGTGGGAGGGCGTGAGTTACTGGGTAACACGCTGATTGAACGAGGAGCAAAGGTTGTTTATGCAGCGATGTATCAGCGCAGGAAAAACCCTATTAACTCTCTAAGCCAGAAAGAGCTTGCAAACATCGATATCTTGACCATCACCAGTAATGAGGGCCTGCAAAATCTTTATGATCTTACCAACGATAAATCTGCGCTAACAGCACTACCCATTGTAGTACCCGGCACCCGAGCGCATAAACTGGCAACACAACTTGGGTTTTCAGTCATCATTCAATCCATCAATGCAACAAATGATGCCTGTATGCAGTCACTCAACCATTTCTGGTCAACCAATACATAACTAGCACTACTAACTGTTTTTCTGAGATAATCAGTAAATACTTACTCACGGATAATTTATTATGGGACGCTTTATCACGCTTATCCTTTTTATCATCGCCGCTATATGTGGCATCATCATGTATAACATGCAGGATGTTGGCTTCATCAGTGCCGGTCTTGGTGACTACAAATATGAAACCACATTACTGATCGCTTGCAGCGCGCTGCTTCTTGGTGCTTTTGCGCTAATGTTGCTATTTAAAATTTTCTCCTTTTTCTACAAGATCACCATTTTCTTCGGTTCTCGCCGCAAAGCTCGCCTCGTTGAAAAATCACGAATAGCACTTTCTCATGGATTAATTGAACTCGCTGAAGGTCGCTTTGCGCAAGCTGAAAAACTATTACTTAAACTGGTCAAGCATAGCGACAATGCATTATTAGTTTATCTTTCAGCGGCCAGAGCGGCACAACAACAAGGAGCACATGAGCGCCGTGATGAATATTTGCAAAAAGCTCATGAAGCCACACCTACAGCAGAAATCGCCATTGGTCTAACAAAAGCAGAACTCCAGATCGCTCATGAGCAATACGAGCAGGCACTGGCGAATCTGACTCATCTTTATGAGCTATCACCTAACCATTCTTATATTATCAAGTTACTGATTAAAGCCTATCATCAACTGGCAGACTGGAATCATCTACAGGCTTTACTCGGTGACATTAAAAGACAAAGGCTTTTGTCTGACGAGAAAATTCACAATCTTGAATTAGAAACCTGGTGCGGCTTACTCAATGAGCAGGCTAACTACACAAATCTTTCAGCACTGACAGCGATCTGGCTCAATGTACCCAACGCCCTTAAAACCCACACCAAACTGGTTGAGCATTATGCTCTTTTACTTATAAGCCTAGATGCAAGCACCCAGGCTGAACAGGTTTTACGCGAACACCTGAAATCACACTGGTCAGAAACCACGGTTGTACTTTATTCTGAACTGGATGTGACTCTTGAAAATCATCAGCTTGAACAGGTCGAATCCTGGCTGAAAGAACATCAGCATAATGCCCCTCTTTTACTCGCGCTGGGAAAAATCACTTTTAATATGAAGCTATGGGGCAAAGCTCAAAATTATCTTGAAGCCAGCCTCTCAATTGACGCCATGCCAGAAACTTACCTGAAGCTTGCGCAGCTACTCGAGCAACATATGGATCAGGCCAAACAGGCACAAGCTTATTATCAACAGGGACTGGAGTGTCTAGCTGGAAAACAACATCATGAAATCAATGCTGAAGCCATGACGCATAACGATGAAAAACCTGCTTTAGCAATTGTTCCATCGGAAAGAGTTTAAGACTTAGGTTTTTGTATTCCCATCGCATTCAATGCGTCGTCAGAATATTCAAACGAATCTGAATAAATTTGAGTTTCGGGTAATCCCTTCGCATAAAAAGCATCCATTCCAGATTTAACCATCGAAGGTGGTCCACTCAAATACACATCATAAGTAGACAGATCTGGATATTCTTCTACTACAGCATCGTGAACATAACCTATTTTCCCCTGCCAGTCATCGCCTTCTGCAGGTTCTGATAATACCGGTGTATATTTCAAATTGGAGTATTGATCCAGCCAGTTCTTTGCCATTCCATCCATATATAAATCGTGTTTGGCGCGCACACCACAAAATAAATGTATCTGTTGATCAAAGCCAATTTTAAACGCGTGTTCCAGCATTCCTTTTAGAGGTGCAAAACCAGTACCGCCACCAACCAAAATTACTGGCCGATTTGATTCTTCACGTAAATAATAACTACCAAGAGGACCCTCAATCTTTAGTAATGCTTTTTCCTTCATTTCACTAAAAACATAATCACCAAAATGACCATCTGGCACATGACGAATATGTAGTTCGATCAAGTCATCATCATGCGGTGCATTAGCAATGGAAAAAGCGCGGCGCTTGCCATCCTTAAGAATAACCTCAAGATATTGACCCGCCAAAAATTGCATACGCTCAGTTTCCGGCAGTTTCAGTTCAATTTTCATAATGTCGTGCGTTAACAGCTCCATTGTCTCAACACGACAAGGCAGGGTCTTTACTTCGACATCCTGACTTTTAGTTATTTCAGTTACCGCAATTTCAAGATCTGAACAGGCCATGGACTGACAAAATAGCGCTTTGCCTTGATCATGCAGATCCTTCGCAACCGCTTTCAAAGTACCTTCTTCATATTTCACTTCACCAGATATCAAATCACCCGCACAGGCTCCACAGGCTCCATTTCGACAGCCATAAGGCAAACCAATACCCTGACGCAACGCAGCATCTAATACGGTTTCGTTTTCTTCAATGGTAAATTCATGCCCGGAAGATGGCACTGAAATGTGATAACTCATGTAAAATATTTGTCCATCATGACCTAAATGATAAGTAATCTCATTTTACTTGTATTTCAGTATAAAAGAAAACACTTATAATACACGTCTTTACGATAACACCACGAAGAGGCTCAAAAATGGCTCAACTCAAAGTTTTTAGCACTGGCATCTGCCCTATTTGCGATAAGACCAAACAGTTACTCAAAAAATGGGGAATTCCCTACGAAGAAGTACGCATCGATACCAATATGGAAGGTCGCCGTGAATTTCTTGAAGTCACCAATGGTGCTCGCACCGTGCCTCAAATTACCATCAATGGAAAATGGATTGGTAGTTTCAGTGAGCTGACTGAATTACATATGGATGACGAGCTTGATCACCTGATGGAATCTTCTTGATTAAATAAATCTTCTAATCAAAAATTTTCAGCTCATCCCAGATTTCATCAACACGCTGTTTTACCTTTTCATCCATAACAATGGGTGTTCCCCATTCTCTATCGGTTTCACCCTGCCATTTGTTGGTCGCATCAATACCCACTTTTGAACCAAGGCCGGATACGGGTGAGGCAAAATCAAGATAATCGATAGGCGTATTTTCAATCATGGTGAAATCACGGGCAGGATCAACACGCGTGGTCATTGCCCAGATGACATCGTTCCAGTCTCGTGTATTGATGTCTTCATCGACCACGATAACAAATTTGGTGTACATAAATTGACGCAAGAATGACCAGACACCCATCATCACGCGTTTGGCATGACCGGGATATTGTTTTTTCATACTGACCACGGCCATGCGGTAAGAACAGCCTTCGGGTGGTAGATAAAAATCGACAATTTCTGGAAACTGTTTTTGTAATATCGGCACGAATACTTCATTAAGCGCAACACCTAATACAGCCGGCTCGTCTGATGGTCGACCGGTATAAGTGCTGTGGTAAATAGGATCTTTTCTATGTGTTATACGTTCGATAGTAAACACAGGGAAGGTTTCGGTTTCATTATAATAACCAGTGTGATCACCAAATGGGCCTTCTTCAGCAACTTCATCGGGATAAATAAAACCTTCGAGTACATATTCTGCTGAGGCCGGAACCTGTAAATCATTGAGGCCGCATTTAACCACTTCGGTTTTACTGCCACGCAATAATCCTGCAAAACCATATTCTGATAAAGCATCGGGCACCGGTGTGACTGCAGCCAAAATTGTTGCGGGATCCGCACCTAAAGCAACTGCAATCGGAAAAGGTTCACCGGGATTTTTTTGCTGCCAGTCATGAAAATCAAGCGCACCACCGCGATGTGACAACCAGCGCATAATGACTTTATTTTTAGCAATAACTTGCTGGCGATAAATACCTAAATTCTGTCTTTCTTTTTCTGGACCTTTGGTAACAACTAGGCCCCAGGTAATTAACGGAGCTACATCACCCGGCCAACAGGTTTGCACAGGAATGTTAGCTAAATCAATCGCGTCACCTTCAATAACAACATCCTGACAGGGTGCTTTTTTTATTTCTTTTGGCGCCATATTCAATACCTGTTTGAATACCGGCAATTTTTCCCAGGCGTCTTTCATGCCCTTGGGCGGTTCTGGTTCTTTCAGAAAGGCGAGCAACTTTCCAACTTCACGTAAAGCTTCAACACTTTCTTCGCCCATGCCCATGGCAACGCGTTTGGGTGTGCCAAACAAATTAGCAAGAATGGGGACGCTGGAGTTTTTTACGTTCTCGAAAAGCAGCGCAGGACCTTCTGCTTTGAGGGTACGATCACAAATTTCCGTAATTTCTAAATACGGATCGACTTCGAGCTTAATGCGTTTAAGCTCACCCTGTGCTTCAAGCTGCTGTATAAAATCCCGCAGATCGGTATATTTCATCGTTACAGGATAACTTTAGGTATCAATATTGGTCGCAGACAGGGCATTTGCTTCGATAAATTCGCGACGCGGCTCCACATTATCACCCATCAAGGTGGTAAAGACTTCATCAGCCGCAACAGCATCTTCAATTTGTACCTGCAACATACGACGCGTTTCAGGATTCATCGTCGTATCCCAAAGTTGATCGGGGTTCATTTCACCCAGACCTTTGTAGCGTTGGATATTCAAACCCTTACGAGCTTGAGCCATCAACCATTCCATGACTTCCACAAAAGTGGTTACAGCACATTGTTTATCACTACGCTCGATATAAGCATCTTCGCCTAACAAACCATCAAGTTTGTCACCCAGCTTAGCTATCTGTATGTAATCACTGGAAGTGAAAAAATCTTCATTAAGATAATAACTATGATCCAGGCCATGAAGCTGGCGAATCATCTCAAGTACAGGTTTTCCATCTTCATCTTTACTGATTTCGTTACGGTAATAGACACCCGACAACTCATGTTTCTTTAATAAAATCAATAAGTTATCAGCGTATTGCTGTAATACTTCAGGATTTGAAATATCTTCCTGCGTAACACCCCGTATATTAATCATTTCACTCAAAATATTTTCATCGACCCTTCTGGATAAACGTTGAATGGATGATTTTGCTATCAAATAATTTTTCGCCAGGTCTTCCAGTGCGGTATCCGACAAAGCAGGTGTTGCTTTATTCACACATAATTTCGAACCAGATAAAGCCAGCTGCAAAAGATGTGCATTTAATTCTTCATCGTCTTTTACGTAACGCTCCTGCTTTCCTTTTTTCACTTTGTACAAAGGAGGCTGAGCAATATAAATATGGCCACGCTCGACCAGCTCTTTCATCTGGCGATAGAAGAAGGTCAACAACAGAGTACGAATATGGGATCCATCAACATCTGCATCGGTCATGATAATGATGTGGTGATAACGCAATTTATCAGGGTTATATTCATCCTTTCCGATACCACAACCCAATGCAGTGATAAGTGTGCCAACCTCGGCTGACGAGATCATCTTGTCAAAGCGCGCTTTTTCAACGTTTAGAATTTTACCCTTGAGCGGTAATATCGCCTGGGTCTTTCTGGAACGACCCTGCTTTGCAGAACCACCCGCAGAGTCCCCTTCCACTAAATACAGCTCACATAAACTGGGATCTTTTTCCTGGCAGTCGGCCAATTTACCCGGTAAACCAGCTATATCCAATGCACCTTTACGACGCGTCATTTCACGTGCTTTTCGTGCAGCTTCACGAGCGCGAGCAGCGTCTACAATTTTTGCGGTGATCTTTTTGGCTTCTGCAGGTCTTTCCAGCAGGAATTCCTGAAGTTTTTCAGCCATTGTGGATTCCACAATACCTTTCACTTCAGAAGACACCAGTTTATCTTTAGTTTGCGAAGAGAATTTAGGGTCTGGAACTTTGACCGATAAAACCGCGGTCAAGCCTTCTCGTGCATCATCACCCGTTACACTCACCTTATTTTTGGCCGCTACACCCTCTTTTTCCATGTATTGATTCAAACTACGAGTCAATGCACCTCTGAAACCCGCAATATGGGTACCACCATCTTTCTGTGGGATATTATTGGTAAAGGGATAGATATTTTCCTGATAAGAGTCATTCCACTGCAATGCCACTTCTACCACGACATCATCTTTTTCCGCAGTAAAATGAATAACTGATTCATGCATCGGTGTTTTGTTTTTATTCAGATGCTCAACAAATGACTGAATACCACCCTTGTATTCAAAAATATCTTCCTTGTCGGTACGTTCATCTTTCAGGACGATTCGTACACCAGAATTCAAAAAAGATAGCTCACGCAGACGTTTTGCCAAGATATCGTAGTGATATTCGACATTTCTGAATATCTCTTCACTCGCCCAGAAACGCAGCTCTGTCCCCGTTTTCTCCGTTTTTCCAACCACTTTCATTGGCTCAACAGCATCGCCCATGGAATATTCCTGCTGATGAATTTCTCCACCGCGCTGAATGGTCAGCAACATCTTCTCAGACAATGCATTGACCACCGAAACACCTACACCATGCAGACCACCGGAAACTTTATAAGAATTGTCATCGAATTTACCACCCGCATGCAACACGGTCATAATCACTTCTGCAGCAGATTTCCCTTCACCTTTATGAATATCGACAGGAATACCACGGCCATTATCCTTAACCGTAATCGAAGTATCATTGTTTATTTTGACGTTAATTTCTGAACAATGGCCAGCGAGAGCCTCATCGATGGAGTTATCGACGACTTCAAATACCATATGATGCAAACCCGTGCCATCATCAGTATCCCCAATATACATTCCGGGGCGTTTTCTAACCGCCTCAAGTCCTTTTAATACCTTAATATTCGAGGAATCGTATGTGTCGTCTTTACTCATTTAATCAACCAGTTATCCAGTAAGACCGCATTATATCAGGTCTTTAAGCTGACCTTGTTCCACGTGGAACATTTTTTTACTCTTCCAGGCGGTTAAATCAACCTGTTCAGCTTCAATCGCAGTTAAAAACAACTGAGCCTTCATTTTAGATAGGACATCGAGTATTTTTTGCCTATGCGCTGCATCTAACTCTGCCGCAAGATCATCGTACAATAAAACACAGTTTCGACCCGTACTCTCTGTAAATTGCTGAGCCTGCGCCAGTTTCAACAGCGCAACCAATGTTTTTTGCTGACCTCTTGATATTCCCGTCTGTGCAGATTGTCCATCGACTTTAATAACCAGCTCTGCCCGGTGTGGCCCATATTGAGTAAATCCTTTTAATCGATCTTTATTTAATTCTGTCTTCAATAACTGATCTAGCTCTGTTTCACTGCTCCAGCCTCGTTTATAAGCCACTTCTACATTCTGATCTTTAAAAAACTTCAGTATAAGGTTATTCAAATAAGGCTGTAAATTAACCAAATACTTATTTCTTAAATTATCGATATACGTCGCCATATCAAAGAGCTCTTTATTCCATAAGGAACAGTAGGCATCATCCTGTCTGGACTTTAACGCTGCATTGCGCTGTGACAGCGCTCTTTTGTATCTTTGCCAGACACCAAAAAAATCATGTTCCACGTGGAACACGCCCCAGTCCAGATATTGTCTTCTTTGAGATGGACTACCGGTAATTAATTTATAACTATCTGGATGGATTGCTAGAACAGGAAATAGCGTAGCAATATCAGCCACTCGCTTAATGGGTTGGCGATTGGCTCGTACTTCAAGTTTGTTTCGGCTTCGTTGAATACCCAATGGAATCTGGTTATCAGAATCGGTTTGAATTTTTGCTACCAATTGTAGCTGTATGGCTTGCCTATTGATCAGGTCACTGATTTGATGAGTTCTAAAGGATCTTAAATGACTGAGATAATAAATGGCTTCGAGCAGACTGGTTTTACCCGAAGCATTGACACCTGTAATGAGATTAACACCATCAACCGGCTTGAAATCAACTTTGCGTAGATTTCGAAAGTCCTGGATCTGTAACTGCATTAAATGCATAACAGTCCTTTTTTACTCGATAAAACTAAAGTCGCATTGGCATAATGACGTATTTACAACCTGCTTGATCAGGGTAAGTTAACAAACAACTACTGTTTGAGTCTCTCAATGTAAGCTGTGCTGTATCTGAACCAGATGCATTGAGCGCATCAATCATATAATTAACATTAAAACCAATTTCTAAATTATCACCCTGATAGTCAACTTCAATATCCACGTCTGCTTCTTCCTGATCAGGGTTGTGAGCCTGAAGACGAACTAAATTTTCTTCTAAAATCAAACGGATACCACGATATTTTTCATTAGAAAGTATCGATGCTCGTATTAAAGCCTGTTTTAAAACTTCACGTTCAGCTGTCATTACACACGTGCCATCATCAGGAATAACACGATTGTAATCAGGGAAACGTCCATCGATTAATTTAGAAGTAAATCGAAGATTATTGAGCTCAACACGTAGATGGTTATTGCCCAAAATTATTTTAACCTTGTCTTCGCTGTTATCGAGAAGACGTGCTAATTCGATAACACCTTTGCGTGGCAGAATAACTTGCTTGATATCAGCTAATTCACAATCTGTTTCTTTTTCACAATAAGCTAATCGATGTCCATCGGTAGCAACAGCTCTTAATACTTTGGAACCTACTTCTAACATCAAACCATTCAAATAATAACGAACATCTTGCTGAGCCATGGCAAAGGCTGTTTTATCGATAATATCTTTTAATGTAGCCTGAGCTACTTCAAATTCAGAATTAGAGCTAATTTCATCTAGTGAAGGGAAATCACTCGCTGGTAATGTAACCAATGAAAAACGACTACGACCTGATTGAATTATGGCTTTATCATCTTTAATGGTTATATCCATTTGTGAATCAACGGGTAACGATTTACAAATATCTAAAAGCTTTCTTGCTGGAACAGTAATTTCTCCTGGCTCATCAATAAGCATACTTAAATTAGTTACAAACTCTATTTCCAGATCTGTTGCCGTTAATGATAAAGAATTATTATCAGCTTTGATTAAAACATTGGATAAAGCAGGCATAGTTTGACGTTTTTCTACAGCCCCTATTATTTGCTGTAAAGAATTAAGCAAATTATCTCTTTGAATTTGAAATTTCATTTTTATGCCTTCGGTGCTTTATTTATTAATAATCTTTTTATATATATATTTATTGTTATTATTAGTATCCTATCATTTTCTGGATAAAGCCAATAAATATTTATTTTTCAATAACTTACAATATAAACCTAGCCATATACGCAGGGGGTATTCTACCCTTAAGCTGTAGATGAATTGTGGATAACTTTTAAGCGATTTTCTGTCTACATCTTAACAAGATGCTAATAACAACTTATCCACAGCTTGTTATTAATTACTCAAAATCCGCATCATATTAGTATAATCTTCGCTTATCTTCGCGTCTGAGTCTCTAAGTTCTGCTATTTTCCTACAACCGTGCAAAATCGTAGTGTGATCTCTTCCACCAAAAGCTTCACCAATCTCTGGTAAGCTATGATTAGTTAATTCTTTAGATAGTGCCATTGCCAGTTGCCGAGGCCTTGTTATCGAGCGGCTTCTTCGGCTGGATAATAAATCAGAAGTTCTGATTTTGTAATATTCAGCAACAGTTTTTTGTATGTTTTCGATAGTAACAGCTCTATCCTGAAGAGCAATTAGATCACGAAGTGCGTCTTTAGCCAAATCAAGCGTGATAGGGCTTTTTGTGAAGTTAGCTGTTGCCATTACCCGGCGAAAAGCACCTTCCAGTTCACGAATGTTGGAACGGATACGTTTGGCAATAAAAAAGGCCACCTCACTGGGGAACTCTAATTTATATTCTTCCGCTTTTTTCTGTAAAATGGCGACACGTGTTTCGAGTTCTGGTGGTTCTATACACACGGGTAAGCCCCAGCCAAATCTCGAACGTAAACGCTCTTCAAGGCCTTCAACTTCTTTGGGGTAGCGATCACAGGTTAAAATAATCTGACTTCCAGATTCAAGTAAGGCATTGAAAGTATGGAAGAATTCTTCCTGAGAACGTTCTTTTCCGGCGAAAAATTGAATGTCATCAATTAACAGGGCGTCCAGCGAACGGTAATGCTGTTTGAAGTCATCAATGGCATTATGTTGAAAGGCCTTAACCATGTTTCCGACAAAGCGCTCGGAATGCAGATAAGCAATTCGTGCATCAGGTTTATTCTGCAACATCTTATTGCCAATGGCATGAATAAGATGGGTTTTACCTAAACCAACACCACCATACATAAAGAGTGGATTGTAAGCTTTGCCTGGATTTTCAGCGACCTGCAAAGAAGCGGCTTTAGCCAGCTGATTTGATTTACCCTCAACAAAGCTATCGAAAGTAAAAGTCGGATTTAGATTGTGCTCGATAGGGTGCTGATGCTGACCGGCTGATTGTTTTGTTTCAAAAATCAGTGGTTTAGATGTATTGGTTGTATTAGCCGTATTGTCTGGATTTGCGCTTTGAATTGCTTTACCAGGCTTAGATTGTGAACCGATCTCAATATTTAATAAAATATCAGTCGCACCTATTTCCAGAAGTATCGCCTGAATCTGTTCATGAAAATGCTGTTTTACCCAATCGAGAACAAAACGATTAGGTGCCAGCAAAGTAATGGAACGTTCGTCTTCTTTGATCTGGAGGGGCCTGATCCATGTGTTCAACTGCTGATCAGAGAGTTTATGCTCCAGCTGTTGCAAACATTTTGGCCAAAATAGCGCACTCAAGGAAGTGATTCTCCGTCACAAAGGCGTGTTTAATAGGAAAGAAGGAGACCGAATTCTATACCTGTTATATGGGCTTATCCACAGGGAAAAGACAATATAAAAGAATGAATATCTAACTTGTTGAAAAATAGTAGAATTAGGCTTTGACTAAGTATGCTTGCATCAGTAAAATGCGCGGTTCGCTGAATTAACAACAGTAACAAGGTTTATAGCAATGAAAAGAACATTTCAGCCCAGTTGTTTAAAAAGGGCAAGAACACACGGTTTTCGCGCACGTAGTCGTACAGTGGGTGGTCGTAGAGTATTAAAAGCACGTCGTGCAAAAGGTCGTCATAAACTAACCGTTTAAGACTGGCTAATCTAGAGCTTAGCTGCTGTGCCGCGCGCAGATTTACCAAAGCACGCCAGGTTATTGAATGCAGCTGATTTTGATCAAGTTTTCGATAAATCAGTGCGTTCAAGCGACCAATTTTTTACCGTCCTCGCCAGACCCAACGATCTTGAATATTCAAGACTGGGCATGGCTATCTCGAAACGTAGAGTCAAACTTTCAGTAGTAAGGAATAGACTAAAACGTATAGTTCGGGAAAACTTTCGGTTATCACAACAGGATTACTGTGTTGATTATGTCGTTATGGCCGGAAAGAAAGGTGCCATAGCAACTAATCAGGAACTGAAAAAATCCCTGGAAAGACACTGGGGATTATTGAAAAAGAAATGCGCCAACTTCTAATAGCACTCGTTCGTTTCTATCAAGTCGCAATAAGCCCCTATTTTGCGCCGAGCTGCCGTTTCACTCCTACTTGCTCTGTATATGCTATTGAATCAATCCGCAGTCACGGTATTTTTCGTGGCAGCTGGTTAGCCTTGCATCGTATTGGGCGTTGTCACCCCTGGTGTAAAGGCGGATATGATCCCGTGCCAGGCCACAAATGCATAAAACATAATTCGGAAAATCATTAGTGATGGAAAATCAGAGAACCCTGCTTTATTTCACCCTGCTCTTCGTTATCTATTTGCTATGGATGCAATGGCAGATAGATTATGGTCCTAAACCTGAAGTTCCGGTTGTCGCAGAAAATACCGAACAACAAACTATGGTTGATAGCGGTGTTATTCCAGCAGCAATATCTGTTGCCGCCCCGGTTGAAGTTGCTGCGGTACAGCCAACTGCAAGCAGTAGTCAAAAAATCAAAATTATTACCGATGTATTAGAAATTGAACTTGATACCCGCGGTGGTGATATTCGTAAAACAATATTAAGAAAATATGCGAAAGACGCTGAAAAGCCAGAAGAAAAAGTTGAGCTATTAACAGACAAAGAAATTAATTTTCACATTGCTCAATCTGGTCTGGTTTCATCTAATGCAGCAACTGCACCAACGCATAACGATATTTATAGCGCAGAACAGAACACCTATCGTCTAGCTGAAGGCGTTGATGAAATGACAGTGCCTTTGCACTGGGTGGGAAGTGATGGTTCAAGAGTTACAAAACTCTATACCTTCCGCAGAAATGATTACACCATTAATGTCGATCATAATGTAACCGCGGGTCAAAACGGCTGGAGTGGTAGTCAGTATATGCAGTTAATGCGTGCACGACCATCGACCGAAGGCGAGTCAATGTTTATACGCACCTATACCGGTGGTGTAATTTTTAACGACGAAATCAAATACGAAAAAATTGATTTCGACGATATTCAGGAAGAAAATCTGAAAACCGAAATGAAAGATGGCTGGTTAGCAATGATCCAGCATTATTTTCTCGCCGCCTGGATTCCAGAAAGCGAAGGCAATAATTTATACTTTAGTAATTACATTGCAAAAACAGATCGCTTCGTATTAGGCACTCGCTCCTCTGCAAAAATACTCATGCCAAATGAGCAGGCTCAATTTAAGAGTCGTTTTGTGGCCGGACCTAAACTGCAAAATGAACTGGAAGAGATTGAACCTGGTCTGGAATTAACCGTCGACTACGGTATTTTTACCATTATCGCCAAACCACTTTTCTGGCTGCTAAATATGTTCCACGGCGTATTTGGTAACTGGGGCTGGGCAATTATTTTCCTGACCATTACTGTTAAAGCCATGTTCTATAAATTGTCAGAGATGAGTTATAAATCGATGGCAAAAATGCGCGTAGTTGCACCGCGCATGAAACAGATGAAAGAACAGTATGGTTCAGATCGTCAGGCCATGAGCAAGGCAATGATGGAATTGTACAAACGTGAAAAAATTAATCCGATGGGTGGTTGCTTCCCTATCCTTGTACAAATACCGGTGTTCATTTCTTTGTACTGGGTGCTGCTCGAAAGTGTAGAAATGCGACATGCTCCTTTTGCTTTATGGCTGGATAATTTATCAGCGATGGATCCTTATTATGTGTTGCCAGTCATCATGGGCGTCTCTATGTATGTGCAGCAAAAATTGAATCCGGCACCTGTTGATCCAATGCAACAAAAAATCTTCCAGATTATGCCGTTTGCATTCACCGCCATGTTTGCCTTCTTCCCATCAGGGCTGGTTCTGTACTGGGTAGTCAATAATATATTGTCCATCTCACAACAATATGTGATTACAAAACGTATCGAGAGCGAAAGCAAAAACAAAAACAAATAGGCAAAGGAGCTCTAGAAATTTAGAGGCGACCATGTCAGAAAAAGAGACCATAGCAGCGATTGCGACACCACCGGGACAAGGTGGTGTCGGTATCGTTCGTGTTTCTGGCAAGAAGGCAGCTGAGATCGCAGAAAAGCTGACAGGGAAAAAACTCACCCCGCGATACGCACATTACACCCTCTTTCTCGATGAAAATAATGAAACCATTGATAATGGTCTCGCATTGTTTTTTGAAAACCCGAATTCATTTACCGGTGAAGATGTTCTGGAATTGCAGGGACATGGCGGCCCGATTATTCTGGATATTTTGCTCAAGCGTGTTTTGTCGCTAGGCGTTCGTCCAGCCCGAGCCGGTGAATTCAGTGAACGTGCATTTCTAAATGACAAAATAGATCTGACCCAGGCCGAAGCCATCGCCGACCTGATCGCCGCAGAAAGTCACGAAGCGGCCAAAGCAGCGGTGCATTCCTTAAACGGTGAATTCTCAGAAGAAATAAATAAACTGGTTGAGCAGCTAACGCAATTACGCATACACGTTGAAGCCGCACTAGATTTTCCCGAAGAAGAAATCGATTTTCTCGCCGACAAAGTCATAGAAAACAAACTCAACCAAGTAACAGAAAAACTACAGCAAGTTAAAGCCAGCGCCAAACAGGGTCGCTTGTTAAAAGAAGGCATGACCGTGGTTATCGCCGGAAAACCCAATGCAGGAAAATCGAGTTTGCTCAACCAACTGGCAGGACAGGAAACCGCCATTGTCACCGATGTACCCGGCACTACCCGCGATATATTGCGCGAACATATTCAGATTGACGGTTTGCCACTGCATATCATTGATACCGCCGGTCTGCGTGAAAGTGAAGATGTCGTCGAGCAGGAAGGCATCCGCCGCGCCATGCAGGAAATAGAAAAAGCCGATCGCCTGTTATACGTTATGGATGGTGATTCAAAAGCGGAAGAAAAGAATATCCTTGATAGCTTTTCAAAAGATCTGGGCATAACTTTTGTTCACAATAAAATAGACAAAAATAAAGCTGTGCCAGAAGTGGTCGAGCTAGAAGGTAATGCCACAGATATTTTCCTGTCAGCAAAAACCGGTGAAGGTATCGAACTATTAAAACAGCATTTAAAAAAATGCATGGGCTACGAAAATCGTGTCGAAGGAAAATACATGGCACGACGCAGACACCTGGAAGCTATCGAACAGGCAGAGCAGAATTTGGAATTGGCTGATCTAAATTTAAAACACAAACAGGGTGAACTGGTAGCCGAAGAACTAAGCCAGGCACAGAATCAGTTAGCTAGTATTACCGGTGAATTCAGTAGTGATGATTTGCTGGGTAGAATTTTTTCTGATTTTTGTATTGGGAAGTGAGATTTTTCTGTAGGTCGGGAACCCTGTTCCATACTTAGGTTCGTTAACGGTGCTTCCCTGCATCACTGCTCTGACTTTGACACTGAGGCAGGTTGTACCAGGGAAGTAAGATCAAAAATAAAAAATGCATTTCATTCCATGCAAGTTTTTTGATTTTGTGAGAATGAATCGTATTTGTTAATAATCTTTTTATTTTATCATATATATCATTATTGGTTTATTGGTTTATTGGTTTATTGGTTTATTGGTTTATTGGTTTATTGGTTTATTGG
>CBFCZV010000009.1:0-75518 GCA_965602855.1 uncultured Gammaproteobacteria bacterium
ATGCATCATCCTTAAAACCAGAGGTGGTTGCCGGTCTGGATATTATGATCGTGCGTGAACTCACTGGCGGTATTTATTTTGGTGAGCCACGCGGTATTCGTACAAAAGAAAATGGTGAGCGCGAAGGCTATAACACCCTGGTTTATAGCGAGTCAGAAGTGGATCGCATTTCACGCGTGGCTTTTGATATTGCGATGAAGCGTGGTAAAAAGTTATGTTCTGTCGATAAAGCCAACGTGCTCGAAGTTTCTGAGTTATGGCGTGAGACGGTGGTGAAAGTTGGTGAAGAATACAAAGACGTTGAACTGAGCCATATGTACGTTGATAACGCCGCTATGCAGTTGGTGAAATGGCCGAAGCAGTTCGATGTGATGGTCACCAAGAATATGTTTGGTGATATTTTATCTGATGCTGCTGCCATGCTGACCGGTTCGATTGGCATGTTGCCTTCAGCGTCGTTGGATGCAAACAGTAAAGGTATGTACGAACCCATTCATGGTTCAGCGCCGGATATAGCCGGTAAAGGCGTGGCTAATCCATTAGCAACTATTTTATCTGTTGCCATGATGTTGCGTTACAGTCTTGATGAATCAGCACTGGCAGATAAGATTGATGCCGCTGTCGGTCGTGTGCTCGATAAAGGTTTGCGCACACCGGATATTATGGCTGAAGGTTGTAAAGAAATTGGTACCGTTGCAATGGGTGATGCCGTGATGGCAGAACTGGCCTGATTTATAGAGCCAGTAATTAATTTTAGTATTTGAAAAATTGGAAAGAAGATAATGAGTAAAACTTATGATGTTGCAGTAGTCGGTGCTACCGGTGCAGTGGGTGAAGCCATGCTATCGATTCTGGCTGAACGTAATTTTCCTGTCGGCGAAGTTCATGCGCTGGCAAGCAGCCGCTCAAAGGGCAAGCGTGTAGAGTTTGGCGATAAGATGCTGGTGGTTAGAGATCTGGCCGAGTTCGATTTTTCCAAAGTGCAAATTGGTTTGTTTTCTGCGGGCGCTTCAATTTCCAAAGAGTTTGCGCCAAAAGCCGCTGCGGCTGGTTGTGTAGTTATCGACAACACTTCAGAGTTTCGTTACGACGATGAAATTCCATTAGTCGTACCCGAAGTGAATCCACACGCCATTGCTGATCATAAAAAACATGGCATTATTGCTAATCCAAACTGTTCAACTATCCAGATGTTGGTGGCGTTAAAACCTATCTATGATGAGGTGGGTATCACACGTATTAATGTGGCAACTTATCAGGCGGTATCCGGCACCGGTAAAGAAGCGATTGAAGAACTGGCGGGACAGACAGCGAGTTTGTTAAATGCAAGACCAATGAAGTGTGAAGTTTATCCAAAACAAATCGCATTTAATGTTTTGCCGCAAATTGATGTCTTCCTTGAAAATGGTTACACCAAAGAAGAAATGAAAATGGTCTGGGAAACACGTAAAATTTTCGAAGACGAATCTATTATGGTGAATCCAACGGCTGTTCGTGTGCCTGTATTTTTTGGTCATTCAGAAGCCATTCATATCGAAACGACTGACAAGATCAGTGCTGAAAAAGTGACTGAATTATTGTCAGCAGCAGATGGTGTGACAGTGCTGGATGAGCGAAAAGATGGTGGTTATCCGACTGCGGTTACCGAAGGTGCTAACAATGATCCAGTCTATGTTGGGCGTATTCGTGAAGATATCTCTCATGAAAAAGGCATCGATATGTGGGTGGTGGCGGATAACGTTAGAAAGGGTGCTGCATTAAATAGCGTACAAATTGCTGAAATTTTGATAAAACAATATTTATAACCTATAGTTAGACCAGCATACTTAACGTACCTTCTTAAGGTATGTTGTTAAGATAACAAGAAAAAGGCCGCTACATAGGCCATTGGCAGAAATTGATCAGGGACTGAATACGGTTAGTTTCTGTGTGAAGAGAACAAATAAAGGGGAAATACAGTGCGTAAATTGATCTTTGCCTTGGCACTCGGGGTGATACTAGTTCCCAACCAAGGATTTACTCTAGGTTTGGGCGAAATTGAAGTTAATTCTTCTTTAAATCAAAAGCTTGCGGCTCGTATTGATCTATTGTCAGCGTCTCCTGAGGATGCTGAATCATTGATAGTGAAGTTGGCTTCTCGAGAAGAATTTACTCGTGCGGGTCTTGATCGTCCAATGGTGCTAAGTTCGTTGAAGTTTAAGGCTTCAGTGGAAGGTGATCAGGTCTATATTGATGTGTTGTCGCCAAAGCCTATTCGCGAACCTTTCCTCAATTTTTTAGTAGAAGTAGATTGGCCTAAGGGGCACTTGATACGTGAGTACACTATTTTGCTTGATCCGCCTGTGTTTATGCGTAAAACGCAAAAGACAGATTCTGGATCTAGTCGTCCTGTTATGCAGGAGGCCGCAAGTACTGCCCCAGTAAGTGTTGAGTCATCAGCACAGGCGCTTGAATCAGTTGAATCAGATATGCCTGCTTCAGTTGAGCAAGATACTCCCATTATCGAAGAAGTTGTTGCCGCAGAGTCTGTACAGCAAGCAAGTTATGCAGCACCAGATACAGCTGGCCACCGTATTCAGGAAGGTGATACCGCCTGGAGTCTTGCTAACAGCATGAAACCTGATGATTCGGTCTCTACTCAACAGATGCTGGTGGCCATGCTACGAGCTAATCCCGAAGTGTTTGTTAATGAGAATGTGAATGGTCTTAAGCGAGGCTATATCCTGCGTACACCTGATTATGCAGATATTGAAGCGATTAGTCATGAGGAAGCCAAAGCAGCTGTGCTTCAGCAGAATGCATTGTGGCGTGAATATCAGCAGTCTTTGTCCAGTGATCAGCCAGCTTCGGCCATTGATGAGAGTTATACGGAGAGTGAGTACAGCTCCGCTGTAGATATGAATGATGATTCACGTTTGTCTATCGTGAGTGCTGGTGGTGGTTCTTCTGCATCGGGTGAAATGAAGGATGCATCTGAAATGACCGAAGCTGAATTGCGTGATCAGCTGGCACTGGCGCGTGAGAGTGTTGAGACAGAGCGAGTAGAAAAAGAAGCGCTTCAGGGGCAGGTTGACACTCTATCGACACAAGTCGACAAGATGAAGGGCTTGCTGACCATTGAAGATGAAGCTATGGCTGAAATGCAGTCAGCAGCTACGCCTTCTGATGACGAAGCATTAACCGTCGATGATGTTGATGAAGAAGTGATCGTTGATGAAACCGTTGCAGAGCTGGGTGATGAAGAACAGGCACTGGATGCGTTAGATGCTTTGACGGGTGAATCAGCCACAGAAGAAAATTTACTGGCTGAGGGTGAAGAGCTATTTGTAGATGAAATAGACGCGACTGATCAAGAAGTAGAGTTTGTTGCTGATGAAGAGATAGTTAATGATGTAGAGCCTGCTTTCGTACAGCCTCAGGAATCTGGCCTGATTGATATTCTGCTCAATAATCGATTAATAATAGCCATTTTAGCGGCTGCCTTATTAATCATTGGTGCTATCGGCTATTTGATTAAGCGTCGCCGTGATAATGCATCGAGTGATTCGGAAGAGGTCCTGATTTCAGAACCTTTTGCAAGTAGCGAAGAAGATGCACTGGAAGATGTCGCTGATTCGATTGACGATGAGTCACTGGACGATCTAGTTAGTGACGAAGAAGTTGAAGCTTCGATGGAGGAAGCTGAGGCGGAAGAAGAATTTGATGCAGAAGCGACCATGATTCTGCCTTCAGGAACGGATACAGTTGTGACACCAGCTGCTGAGTTACAGCCTGAAGAGGAAGAAGAGCAAGATGATGTTACCGCTGAAGCTGATGTTTATATGGCTTATGGTATTTATCAGCAAGCTGAAGAGTTGCTGGAAAATGCAATTAAAGAGAATCCAGATAAAGATGTTTATCGTGTCAAATTGGCTGAAGCCTATTTCGCGGGTAAGAATGCAGATTCTCTTGCAAAACTAGGTTCTGAAATGAAAGAAAGACTGGGTGATGAAATGACACCAGCCTGGACCAAGGTTGTGACCATGGGCAAGGAACTTTGTCCAGATGCTGAGGTATTCCAGCAGGCTGATGGGGGCACTAGTTTAGATCTTGATGATATGATGCCAAAATCACCAGAGCCAATGGACTTTGATCTGGGTGATGAAACAGGCGATAGTGTTCCAGATCTTGATTTAGATTTTGACTCTCCACTCGATGATTCGGCTGATGATGGTGGATTTGAATTGCCGTCTATGGATGAAACAGCCGTTATTTCTCCAGATGAAACAGCGATTATGTCAACCGAGCCTGAGTCACTTGATGAGCTTGAATTTGATCTGGGTGAAACTGAGGCGATTGAAGAGCCAGCTGTGGATGAAGAAGAGTTCTCACTGGATATTGAGGCTTCTGAGCTGGATCTGGAAGCGACAAGTGATACTACTGATGAAAGCGCTGATGATACAGGTCTGGATATGGATTTTGATATGTCGATAGATTCAGAACCTGAAGAGGTTTCTGATGATGCTGGATTGGATATGGATCTAGATATGTCAATGGATGTAGAAGATGCAACAGCAGGTCTGGATGCTGATCTTGATTTATCTATGGAAGATATTTCTTCAACTGAAGAACCATCAGAAGAAGTTGCTGATCTTGATATGAGCACCGATGATGCGGGTCTGGATATGTCGCTGGATGATGATCTTGGTGACGTGGATTTATCAGAGCCTGTCGATGTGGATGAGATCAATACCAAGCTTGACCTGGCTAAAGCTTATCTTGATATGGGTGACCACGAAGGTGCTCGTGATATTCTTGATGAAGTGCTGGCTGGTGGTAATGCCGATCAGAAGAAAGAAGCAACAGAACTACTGGCTCAGACGAGCTAAGCAGTGGTTTAGTTTTAAAGCTACGAAAAAACGAAATTATCGTTTAAAATATCGAAACGGCATCTTTTTGGTGCCGTTTTTTTATTCGGTATAAAAAATATGAGTACAACACGTATCGCAATAGGCATTGAATACAATGGCAGTCATTTTAATGGCTGGCAGATACAGTCTCAGGATGCGCGTACCGTTCAAGAGATGGTACAACTAGCGCTGGAAAAAATAGCAATTCACCCGATCAGTCTGATTTGCGCAGGGCGAACCGATACCGGTGTGCACGCGACAGCGCAGGTGGCGCATTTTGATACGACGGTAGAGCGCGAGCTGAAAGCCTGGGTGATGGGTGGCAACATTCACTTGCCGGATGATGTCAGTATTGTCTGGGCAAAAAAAGTGGATGTAGATTTTAGTGCGCGTTTTAGTGCGTTTAAGCGCAGGTACAGATATGTGATTTTAAATCGCAGGGCAAGAACTGCGATTCACAGCAAACAGGTGACCTGGATTTATGATGACCTGAATGTTGAAGCTATGCACGAGGCTGCGCAGGCCATGTTGGGTAAACAGGATTTTTCATCGTTCCGTTCTTCAAAATGTCAGGCCAGCAATGCGATTCGAATCATGCATTCGATTAATGTTTTTCGTGATGGTGATTATATATTTCTGGATATCTGTGCGAATGCATTCCTGCACCACATGGTCAGAAACATTGTCGGTTCATTGTTGATGATTGGCAGGGGTGAGCAGCCACTAACATGGATGACAGATTTGCTGGAAGCCAAAGATCGGACTAAGGCCGGGCCGACAGCTCAGGCCGCCGGATTATATCTGGTTGCTGTAGAATACCCAGAACAATATGATTTGCCATCGACTGGTTTTTTACCAAGATTTAGCGACTGACGGGATACTAGAATGTCTTATACGCGTGTTAAAATATGCGGGATTACTCGAACGGAAGATGCCTTGCACGCAGCCACTGAAGGTGTGGATGCAATTGGTCTGGTTTTTTACTCGAAGAGTCCGCGATTTGTGACATCGGATCAGGCAGCGGAAATTAGTCATAAATTGCCTGCTTTTATTACTTCAGTAGCTCTATTTAAGGATGCTGATGCAGAAGAAGTTAGTCAGATTTTGACTGAAGTCCCGATTGATTTATTGCAATTTCACGGCAGTGAAAGCGCCGAGTTTTGCCGCCAGTTCGGCAAGCCCTATATCAAGGCGCTGGGCATGGCGGGAGAGTCTTCTGTGCCAAAGCGGGTTGAAGAATATCATGATGCACGCGGTCTGTTGCTGGATGGTCATGCACCGGGTGCTGATGGTGGCAAGGGGCAAAATTTTGAATGGAATATGATTCCCGCTGATCTGGAATATCCATTGATACTGGCGGGCGGTCTGGATGTGAATAATGTGGCTGAAGCGATTCAAACCGTACAGCCTTACGCTGTTGACGTTAGCAGTGGCGTGGAAAGTGAAAAAGGTATTAAGGATGCCGCATTAGTGACGGCATTTATGAAAAAGGTGAGATAGGCGTAAGCATGAGTGAAGTAAAAGATAAAATTGATTATTCGGCGATGCCCGATGAACGTGGGCACTTTGGTGTTTACGGCGGTATTTTTGCATCCGAGACATTAATGCAGGCGCTCGATGAGTTAAAAGAGGCCTACGAAAAATCGATTAACGATAAAGCCTTTCAGGCTGAGTTTGATGCTGATCTGGCGCATTATGTTGGTCGTCCCAGCCCGCTGTATTATGCTGAGCGTCTGTCCAGAGAAAATGGCGGCGCACAAATTTATCTTAAGCGTGAAGACTTAAACCACACTGGCGCGCACAAAGTGAATAACACCATTGGTCAGGCGCTGTTAGCCAGAGCCATGGGCAAGAAACGTGTAATCGCTGAAACTGGCGCGGGTCAGCACGGCGTAGCAACGGCGACGGTGGCGGCACGCTTTGGTATGGAATGCGTCGTTTACATGGGGCAGGAAGATATCATTCGACAGGCGCCCAATGTTTATCGTATGAAGTTGCTGGGTGCTGAAGTGATTCCAGTGACCTCGGGTTCAAAAACGCTGAAGGATGCGCTCAATGAAGCCATGCGCGACTGGGTGACCAATGTTGATGATACTTTTTACATCATTGGCACAGTGGCCGGACCGCACCCCTATCCGGCTATGGTACGTGATTTTCAGGCCATTATTGGTCGTGAAGCGCGTCAGCAAATACAGGATCAAACTGGTCGTCTGCCTGATGCTCTGGTCGCCTGTATTGGTGGTGGCTCCAATGCGATTGGTCTGTTCCATCCTTTCCTCGCTGATGAATCGGTTGAAATGTACGGTGTCGAAGCCGCGGGTGATGGTCTGGAAACTGGTCGCCACGCCGCGCCTTTATGCGCTGGTATGCCGGGCGTATTGCACGGCAATCGCACTTATTTGATGGAAGATAAAGATGGTCAGATTATCGAGACGCATTCTGTTTCAGCGGGTTTGGATTATCCTGGTGTTGGACCTGAGCATGCATGGTTGAAAGATATCGGTAGGGTGAATTATGTTGCAGCCACCGATGATGAAGCATTGGCTGCATTTCATCTACTAACCCGCGTGGAAGGCATTATTCCGGCGCTGGAGTCCAGCCATGCTATTGCCTATGGTGTGAAGCAGGCGGCGCAGATGTCACCCGATCAAAATATTATTATCAATTTATCCGGCCGTGGTGATAAAGATATCAATACCATCGCCAAGATTGAAGGTATCGAATTATGAGCCGCTTGAAAGCCTGTTTTGAGCGCCTGAGTGTCGAATCCAAGAAAGCGCTGATTCCTTATGTGATGACGGGCGATCCACAGCCCGAAGTAACTTTGCCGCTGATGCACGCCATGGTCGAATCCGGTGCCAGTATTATTGAGCTGGGTGCGCCTTTTTCAGATCCCATGGCCGATGGCCCGGTGATCCAGGCCGCAGCCGAGCGTTCACTGGAGCACCATACCAATCTGCACGATGTTTTTGCCGTGGCTAAACAATTCCGTGAAAAAGATGATCAAACACCTATCGTCTTAATGGGCTATTTGAATCCCATCGAAGTCATGGGTTATGAAGTATTTGCCAAACAGGCCGCAGAAAATGGTATCGATGGTGTTATCACCGTGGATATGCCACCGGAAGAAGCCGAAGATTATATTGCTGCTTTGAAAAAATATAAGCTTGATCCTATCTTTTTGATAGCTCCAACGACCACTGAAGAGCGTATGCAGAAAATTGCCGCTGTCGCTAGTGGCTTTGTTTACTACGTTTCGCTCAAGGGCGTAACTGGCGCTGCAACGCTGGATGTAGCGAGTGTGGTCGAGCGAGTTGATCTGATTCGTAAATATATTGATCTGCCGATTGGTGTTGGTTTTGGTATCAATAATGCAGAAACCGCCGCCAGTTTATCGAGCTGCGCTGATGCGGTTGTCGTGGGCAGTGCAATTGTGAATAGAATGGCTGCACAAAAAGACACAAAGTCTGAACAAACCACTATAATTGTCAGAGATGTAACAGAATTATTAGATTCGATGCGCAAAGCTATGGATTCGGAATAGCTGAAAGAATAACTGCCCGCAAGGGCTTGAGTCGGGTGATACGAGAGGACCCTACACATGAGCTGGTTTGAAAAATTAATGCCAACACGTATTCGCACGGAAGCGACGAGCAAAGGTGCCGTGCCAGAAGGACTGTGGACCAAGTGTATTTCATGCAGCGCGGTGCTTTATCGTGCTGAATTAGAACGTAATCAGGATGTATGTCCCAAGTGTAATCAGCATATGCGGATTTTTGGGCGTCGTCGTCTTGATCTATTTCTGGATGAAGAAGCACGTGAAGAAATTGCCAATAACCTGATGCCGATTGATAAGTTCAAGTTTAAAGATTCCAAAAAATACAAAGACCGTCTTTCAGTGGCTCAGAGAAACACCGGTGAGAAAGATGCGCTGATTACCATTAAGGGCAAAGTTAAGGGCGTAGATGTGGTTGCTGCTGCTTTTGATTTCCGTTTCATGGGTGGTTCCATGGGATCTGTAGTCGGCGAAAAATTTGTCAGAGCGGCTAATGTTGCGCTGAAAGAAAATATTCCGCTAGTTTGTTTCTCCGCCTCAGGTGGTGCTCGTATGCAGGAAGCTTTGTTCTCCCTGATGCAAATGGCTAAAACCAGCGCTGTTCTGGCCAAACTGGCTAAAAATAGAATTCCTTATATTTCTGTTCTTACCGACCCGACCATGGGTGGTGTCTCTGCCAGTTTTGCTATGTTGGGTGATATTCATATCGCTGAGCCTAAAGCACTGATTGGTTTTGCTGGCCCTCGCGTTATCGAGCAAACAGTGCGTGAGCAGTTGCCCGAAGGCTTCCAGCGTAGTGAGTTCCTGCTGGAGCACGGTGCGATAGATATGATTGTGGATCGTCGTGATTTGCGTGATCGTATTTCGAGCCTGTGCCTAATGTTGTCTAACCGCCCAGCGGTTCGGTCGGCTAGCTAAAAGATTCTGTTTGTTCTCGTTCGGCGTTGGGCATTATTTATGAATGCTCTCGTTCACTGCTGTAAAAGTCTTTTATGAGATTTGATTCCCTCAATGCCTGGCTAGACTGGCAGGCAACCCTCAATCCCGAAGAAATTGATCTCGGCCTGGATCGCGTCGCTGATGTGTTGCAGCGTATGGGTCTGGCTAATCAATTTGACTGCCCCTTAATTATGGTTGCAGGCACCAATGGTAAAGGTTCGGTGGTGAGTCTGTTGGAGTCGATGGCCAGTGCCGCAGGCCTCAATGTTTGCTGTTACACCTCACCTCATATTCTCCTCTACAACGAACGTATAAAGGTTAATGGTGAAGAGATAGATGATGCGGGTTTGTGCCAGTCTTTTGAGCGTATTGATCAGGCCAGAGCAGATATCCCCTTAACTTATTTTGAATTCGGTACGCTGGCAGCGATTGACGTCTTTATGCAAGTCAAACCGGATCTGGTCATTATGGAAATCGGTTTGGGCGGCAGGCTGGATGCGGTGAATGTGATGGAGCCGGATGTTTCGGTGATTACTTCAATTGCGATTGATCACACCGACTGGCTGGGTGATAACCGTGAAGATATTGGCAGAGAAAAAGCCGGCATTATGCGTGAGAACAGGCCAACGATTTGTGGTGAGGCGGATGCTCCGGTTTCTTTGCTGGAGATTGCACTGCAAAAATCGGTTGAGTTTTATCAGTTGGGTCAGCGGTTCACAGTGGAGACATCTTCATCTGCTGACTGGTCTTTGCAAAGCCCACTTGGCGTGATGAAGAATTTGCCCGTGCCAGCGTTGAAGGGTGAGTTCCAGATGGGTAATGCGGCGACCGCTATTATGGCGCTGCAGGCGCTGGGTTCCAGTGTGGTCATCACTCAGGATGCTGTCGGACAGGGTCTATTGAATGTGCATCTGAGAGGGCGTTTTGAAAAACTGCACAACCAGCCTCTGGTGATTGCCGACGTCGCTCACAACCCGCATGCCGTAATGTCATTAGTGGCTCAGTTACAGTCAGAGCCCGTTCAAGGATCGACTCGAATAGTGATTGCCATGCTTGCGGATAAACCCATTGATGAGATCATCTCATTATTATTGCCGATTGCTAATTACTGGTATTCTGCTGGTCTTGAGTCTGAAGCCAGAGGTTTGTCGGCGCAGATGATGTCAGACAGGATAAGGTGTCTGTTAGATGAAAATGAGTTGCTTGCTCAGTTGCCTGCGAATGTTAAACTTCGCGCTGAGCCAACGGTGAAAGCCGCTATAGAAGCGGCGATGCGTGATGCCGATTCACTCGATAGAATCGTGATATTAGGTTCGTTTTACACGGTTGCTGCGGCGACACATTATTTTTCTTAAGTTTTACTGTGATTGGGGATATGGAAAAAACACTTCAACAACGTTTAGTCGGTGCCGTGGTTCTAGTAGCACTGGGTGTGATTTTGGTTCCTGCACTACTGGATGGCTCTGGCTTTAAATCACGGCAAGTTCGTAATATTGAGATTCCTGTTAAGCCGTTATTGCCCCCGTTGAAGGAAGTTAAGGTTGAGCCTGTGGCGATTGCAACGCCGGTGGATATAAGAAAGAAAAGGGTGGAGCAAAAGAAAAAGGAGGTTCCGCCCGAGCCGATTCAATCCTGGACATTGCAGGTAGGTACCTTCAGTCAGAAAAAAAATGCGCTGGCATTTCGTGATAGCTTACGTAAACAAGGTTATATAGCCTATACAGAAATAGGTCAAAGTAATGGCAAGAAAAGCCACCGGGTTCGTATCGGTCCTGAGTTAGAAAAAGAGCGGCTTGAAAAAATAAAAGCAAAGCTGAAGAAAGACAAAAAAATCGATGGTTTCATTCTCAGACATCCCTAGAAATCATGCTTAGAGAACGCGTATAATGCCAACCTTTCCAAAATTCAGCAGGCTTAATACACCATGACAGTCGTTGATGTGATCATCCTTTTTGTGGTCTTCCTGTCTGCTTTATTCAGCCTGTTGCGTGGTTTTGTCAAAGAAGCTATCTCGCTGACGACGTGGATTGCGGCTATCTGGATAGCGACAACTTTTTCAGCCAAACTAGCAGTAATGTTGCCAGAGGGTATTGAGTCTGAAGCAGTACGTCTATCAGCCGCTTTTGGCCTGTTTTTTATTGTCACACTGATGCTTGGTGCTTTGGTCAATGTCGTAGTCGCAAACTTCGTGAAAAAAACTGGCCTGTCAGGTGCTGATCGTATTTTCGGTGTCTTCTTTGGCTTCTTGCGCGGCTTGCTGATTATTGTTGTGTTTGTTGTTGTTGGCAGTTTTACGCCTTTACCCGAACAGGAATGGTGGCAGTCTTCAAATCTGCTAGAGCGCTTTGAAAAGCTTAGCTATATGTTAAAACCTTATTTTCCGGAAAGCAGTTTGTCCCCCGGAGGGATCGTAAAATAATATGTGTGGTATCGCTGGAATTGTTGGTCATTCGCCGGTCAATATAGATCTATATGACTCATTATCTGTTTTACAGCATCGCGGTCAGGATGCGGCAGGCATTATGACCTGTGAAGATGGTCGGTTTTTTATGCGCAAGGGTAATGGTCTGGTGCGCGATGTTTTTTATACTCAGCACATCAAAAAATTAACCGGCAACATGGGCATTGCCCACGTTCGTTATCCTACCGCTGGTTGTTCATCATCTTTGGAGGCGCAGCCTTTTTATGTGAATTCACCTTACGGAATTGCACTGGCGCACAACGGTAATTTAACCAACACAGAGTCGCTCAAAGAAGAGCTGTTTATGGATGATATGCGTCATCTGAATACAGATTCTGATACCGAAGTTTTGCTCAATGTTTTTGCGCATGAGCTGAATATTCAGGCTAAACCGATTTTTGATCACGAAGACATATTCAAAGCCGTCGCTGCTGTGCATCGTCGTTGTCGTGGTGGCTATGGCGTTGTTGCTATGATTGTAGGTAAGGGCATATTGGCTTTCCGTGATCCTAATGGTGTTCGTCCGTTGGTTTATGGTCAGCGTGAAACTGAGGCTGGCGCCGAATACATGGTGGCTTCTGAAAGTGTTGCATTGCAGGCGCAAGGTTTTGAGCTGGTGCGTGATTTAGCACCGGGTGAAGCGATATTCATTGAGCAGGACTGCCATGTGCATACTAAACAGTGTGCAGAAAATCCTAAATTGACACCGTGTATTTTTGAATACGTTTATTTTGCTCGCCCTGATTCTATTATTGATAATGTGTCTGTGTATAAAGCTCGCTTACGTATGGGAAAAAACCTGGTTCAGAAAATCCTGCGTGAAAGACCCAACCATGATATTGATGTAGTGATTCCAATTCCAGATACCAGTCGCAGTACAGCACTGGAAGTTGCTTATCACCTTAATGTTAAATATCGTGAAGGCTTTATCAAGAATCGTTATATCGGTCGTACCTTTATCATGCCCGGTCAGCAGGAGCGCAAAAAATCGGTACGCCAGAAATTGAACCCGATTGATCTGGAATTTGCTGGCAAGAATGTATTGCTGGTGGATGATTCTATTGTTCGTGGTACTACCTCAAAACAGATTATCCAGATGGCACGTGGAGCGGGTGCGAATAAAGTTTATATGGCTTCCGCCGCTCCACCAGTGCGTCATCCCAATGTCTATGGTATCGACATGCCAGCGACTGATGAATTTGTCGCGCACAATAGAACCGTCGAAGAGATTTCAGAAGTGATTGGTGCTGACTGGCTGATTTATCAGGATCTTGAAGATCTCATCGATGCTGTGAAAAAAGGAAATAAGGCACTCACTGAATTCGACTGCTCCTGTTTCAACGGTGAGTACGTTACCAATGATGTTGATGGCGAATATTTCCGTCGACTTCAGGATAAGCGTAACGATGACGCAAAAAATAAAAAAGAAGATTCGACTTCATCAGAAACAGTTGAGCTATAATTTTTTAGTTATATAATTTTGATCTCTGCCTCAGCAGTTTTTTTGTCGATATTAAAGCTCATTTCGCAATAAGTATTTTCCGGCATGGGGTCATCACCGCAGCCACAACAAATCATAATTTCGGTGAAGAAAATTCCCACATTGGCCTGAATTCTGTCAACCTGATCTGTAATTCGTAATACCGTTGCGGTGATCGGCTCATCACTGACATAGCCGCCCTGTGTTGTGCCTTTTTCAAGTGGTAGTAACTTTTTGTCGCACTGTTCAATCTCGTCTTTAAGAGCGCGTTTAAAGCTACCGGTGGGATAGCACGAGATTGTTTGAGAAAATTTGAGCATTGATTAAGTTGATAACTGTGTAATACTAATCGTCATATTATATCTTACAGGTAGAACGATGAATTCCATACACATCAGTGTTAAAGATCAGTTGCTTACTCTACTCGATGAGGCTGGGCAGGTGCAGCACCGCTATCAGGTATCGACATCAAAGTTCGGAACCGGATCACAGAATAACAGCAATAAGACGCCGCTGGGCCTGCATCGCATCAAGGACAAAATTGGTGGTGCTATGCCTGTCAATGAAGTGTTTATTGGGCGAATGCCGCACGGTAGTCTGGAAGAATGTATCGAGCGCGGTGTCGATCTGCCTGAAGATATTATCACCAGCCGGATTATGTGGCTGGAAGGCATGCAGCCGGGAAGAAATCAGGGTGGATATGTAGACACCTATCAGCGATACATATACATTCACGGTACCAGTGATGAAGAACATATCGGCACGCCTGCATCCATGGGTTGCATCCGAATGCTGAATGCAGATATCGTGGAATTATTCAGGCTGGTTGAATCCGGTACAGAAGTTATGATTGAGGAATAAAACAGAACATGAGTGATTATAAAGACAACGAAGATTATGGTTTTGCCACGCGTGCAGTGCGTGCCGGACAGGTGCGTACACCAGAAGGTGAGCATAGTGAACCGATTTTTCCGACATCGAGTTTTGTGTTTGCATCAGCCGCCGAAGCGGAAGCACGTTTTTCAGGTGAACAGCCCGGTAATATTTATTCACGCTTCACCAATCCAACCGTACGCACTTTTGAAGAGCGTCTGGCCTCGCTAGAAGGTGCCGAGTGTTGCGTGGCGACGGCTTCAGGCATGTCCGCCATCACTGCGACTTTTATTGGCTTATTGAGTGCGGGTGATCACATCGTTTCATCGCGCAGTATTTTTGGTACGACTACGGTGTTGCTGACCAACTTCATGGCCAAACTGGATATCGCCACCACCTTTGTCGATCTACCCGATTTGAATGCATGGGAAGCGGCGATTACACCAAAAACAAAATTACTGTTTCTGGAAACACCATCGAATCCGTTGCTGGATCTGGTTGATATTGAAGCACTGGCAGAAATAGCCCATCGCAAAGATTGTTTGCTGGTGGTTGATAATTGTTTATGCACACCAGCTCTACAGCAACCGATAGCACTGGGCGCAGACATTGTTATTCATTCCGCTACAAAATACATCGACGGACAAGGTCGCTGCATGGGTGGTGCTGTCTGTGGAACAAAAGAGATAGTCGGTGAAGGTGTTTATGCTTTTTTACGTTCGGCAGGGCCAACCCTGAGCACCTTCAATGCATGGGTGTTTTTGAAAGGACTGGAAACCCTGAAACTACGCATGAAAGCACATTGTGAAAATGCACAGGCTTTGGCCGAGTGGCTAGAACAACAACCGACGGTCAAGCGAGTCTATTACCCCGGCCTGAAAAGTCATCCGCAACATGAGCTAGCCAAAAAGCAACAAACAGGTTTTGGCGGCATCGTCTCGTTCGAACTAAACGGCGGCAAAGAAGAAGGCTGGAAGTTGATTGATGCCACGCAGATGGTATCGATTACCGCGAATCTGGGTGATACCAAAACCACCATTACGCATTCTGGTACGACGACGCATGGTCGTTTAACGCCAGAGCAAAAACAGGAAGCGGGTATTTCGGATGGCTTGATTCGTGTTGCTGTGGGGTTGGAGGATATTGAGGATATTAAGGCTGACCTTGCTAGGGGGATGTAGTCTGCATTTCTGGTATCTGATCTCCTATGTGGGAGCTTAGTTAATATTATGGAGTTAACAGCCCGAGAATTACTAAACCACCTGTTCCAGACTGCTATTGAAGAAGTCGATGGTGGTCAACGGGTGCAAGCATGGTGTCGTGATAATGCTGCCAGATTTGATTACTGTGTCGCCATCGGCAAAGCAGCCCCGGCTATGTTGCAGGGCGTGCTTGATTGTCAGGCTGATTTGAAGCAGGCACTGTTGATTTGTCCACCGAGGCAATGCTCACGTAGTATCCGAAAAAATAAACATATCACCATTGTTGAGTCGTCACATCCTGTGCCGGATCAATCCAGTCTGGATGCGGGTGATGCCTTGCTTCGTTTTCTTGCTAGCGTTCCTCAGGGTGAAAAATTACTGGTGCTGATTTCTGGTGGTACATCAAGTCTGGTCGAAGTGCCGATTGAGGGTTTATCCCTGGATGAACTACAAAGCATCAACCGGTACCTATTGGCCTCAGGAAAAAACATTCATCAGATGAATGCCTGGCGTAAACAGTTTTCGCGTATTAAAGGCGGTGGTTTGCTTGATCGTGTGCAGCTGGATCATTGCACTCAGTTGTTAATTTCTGATGTGCAGAATGATGATGCTTCGGTGATTGGTTCTGGTTTACTGGTAGCGAGTAGTGATCAGTCGCTGGATGATGATAGTTTCTTGCATGAGCTGCATAGTAAGCATCAATGTGAGCCTTCTGACTATTCAGCCTCTATCGAAACCCATCTTGTCGCAACACAGCAACAGGCGATAAAAGCCGCACGTGAAGAAGCCGAACGCATGGGACTGGATTGCTATGTTCATGATGAGTTTTTATCTGGTGAGGCTAGTGAACAGGGGGAGCGAATCGGTCAGTGGTTGCAGGATGCTCCTGCTGGTGTGCATATATGGGGCGGCGAAACCACGGTGACCTTGCCCGAACGCCCCGGTATCGGTGGACGTAATCAACAATTTGCTCTGGCGGCTGCAGAAGTGCTGGAAGGTTTTAATGATATTTCATTGTTGGCAGCGGGTACCGATGGCGTTGATGGCAACACGCCCTGTGCGGGTGCTGTGGTTTATGGTTCTACCGCGCAGTCTGTGCGTCAGTTGGGTATGGATATTACCGAGGCTTTACAAAAAGCTAATGCGGGTAAGGTATTAATGGCTACAGAATATATCTTACAAACCGGGCCAACCAATACCAATGTGATGGATCTGGTAATTGCCTATAAAAGAACTTAGCACGAAGCATCTTTTCCGCTATAGCTGCGTTAAAAATGATTTCAAAATGCTCATTTACAAAAAGTAAACTGCGCTTTTTCAATAATCTTTGCCTTGCTATAACGAAAAATCTACATCGTGCAAAGCTCTTTATAAGTGTTTATTTTTTTCGCCAGTTAATTCTCAGGGCATCTAAAACTTTGTTACTGTATTTGCGTGAACCATAACTGCCGTTATATCTTGCTAGTGCGTTGTGTAAATCGTTTTTTTCCATGTCCATGTAATACTTCAGAATGGTGCAGCCCATGCGCAAGTTGGTGTTGATATCGACGAGGTTATCGTTGGGGTGGCCGATTTCTTTTAACCAGAAGGGCATGACCTGCATTAAACCCTGTGCGCCTGAGCGGGAAATAGCGAAGTGATCAAAACGGCTTTCTATTTCAATGACCGCGAGTACCAGTTCGGGAACCAGTTTGGCACGGCTGGCCTCACGGTGAATGCCTCGCAATAAAGTCAGGCGATGTTTTTCATCATCGACAAACTTTTGCAGGCGATTTGACATGTCGAGCAGCCAGACTTCGGCATCGAAACGATCTTCAAAGCTATCAGAAGCTTCAATAGCTTTAGCCAGAAGATTACGTAGTGCTGGATCGGGCGTGTTTGCCTGATTGCTCTTGGCCAATACCGAGTGGCTACACAGTAAGGTCAGGAGCAGAGCGATTCTAGTGGCGACTGAAATTATAATTGGGTGCATGTTCCCAATTATAGCTATTAATCAGCAAAAAGATCGGTCAGATAGGTGCCAATATCAGCTACAGCCATGTCCTGACTATCTTCATCTGCACGACCTTTGTATTCAACTTTGCCATCCGCCAGGCCGCGATCACCAATGACGACGCGATGTGGAATACCGATCAGATCAATATCAGCCAGCATGCCACCGAGGCGTGCTTTTTGATCGAACAATAAGACTTCCAGTCCAGCAGCGGTGAGTTCATCGTGAAGTTTGATTGCGGCTTCACGTACATCGTCCGATTTCTGGGAATTAATTGGCGCAATAGCAACATCAAAAGGTGCAATGCTTTGTGGCCAGATGATGCCATTATCATCGTGGTTCTGTTCGATGGCGGCGGCGACCACGCGGGTGACACCGATGCCGTAACAACCCATGGTCATGGTGATGCTTTTGCCATTTTCGTTGAGCACTTTGGCGTCCATGGCTTCAGAATATTTTTCACCGAGCTGGAAGATGTGACCGACTTCGATACCACGAACAATATTTAAGCTGCCTTTACCATCGGGGCTGGCATCGCCTTCGACGACGTTGCGTAAGTCAGCAGCGCTTGCCAGAGGAAGATCACGTTCCCAGTTAACACCAGTCAGGTGCTTACCATTTTTGTTAGCGCCACAGACGAAGTCAGCGAGTTGTAGTGCGGCATGGTCAGCGATTATTGTTATCTTTAAGCCAACAGGACCAATGGAACCCGGCTCACAGTTAGCCACGGCTTTAACCTGTTCTTCACTAGCGAAACATAAGGGTGATGCAATCGCATCCTGATGCTCGGCTTTAATTTCATTGAGTTCGTGGTCGCCGCGCAGCACTAATGCAACCACGCTATTTTCTTCGCTGCCTTCAACTAATAAGGTTTTCACACATTGTGAGGCGTCGATGTTCAGGAATTTTGAAACTTCTTCGATGCTGTGCTGATCGGGTGTGTCCACGCTTTGCATTTCCGCACTGGCAGCAGGGCGTGGTTCGGTGCTGGTAATGGTTTCAGCTTTTTCTACATTGGCAGCGTATTCGCTTTCATTTGAAACTGCGAGTGCATCTTCACCGGAGTCGGCCAGTACGTGGAATTCGTGTGAGCCAGTACCGCCGATAGAACCACTGTCTGCCATCACCGCACGGAATTTTAGATTCATGCGGTTGAAGATGTTGGTATAGGTCTGGTACATCACATCGTAGGTTTCCTGTAGTGATTCCTGATTGATGTGGAATGAGTAGGCGTCTTTCATCAAAAATTCACGCGAGCGCATAACGCCAAAACGGGGGCGTACTTCGTCACGGAACTTGGTTTGAATCTGGTAATAATTGATCGGCAGTTGTTTGTAACTGCTGAGTTCACGTCGAGCCAGGTCGGTGATGATTTCTTCGTGCGTAGGGCCGTAGCAGAACTCACGGCCGTGACGGTCGTTGAAGCGCAGCAGTTCAGGGCCGTACTGTTCCCAGCGACCGGATTCCTGCCATAACTCGGCGGGTTGTACGGTGGGCATTAACACTTCGAGGCCGCCGCTTTTATTCATTTCCTCACGCACGATATTTTCTACCTTGCGGAGTACGCGTACACCCAGTGGTAGCCAGCTATATAAACCTGAAGCCAGACGGCGAATCAGGCCAGCGCGTAGCATCAATTGATGGCTGCTGATCTCGGCGTCGGCAGGGGTCTCTTTAAGAGTGGTAATGCGAAATTTTGATAAGTACATGGAAATCGTCGGCCCAACTTGCTATCGTGAAGTCGCATTTTACGAGGGCAGCGGGTTTGAGTACAGTAAGTATTAAGGTTTTGTCGGTTTAAAAATAGTGACTATGCGTCTTTCTTTTTTCATTTTTTCATTGGTTTTGTGTTTGCCCGGCTGGGTCAGGGCAGAGTCAGGCGTTGTTGATGATGCTATCCAGCAGGTGCGTGCTGCTAATCTGTGGCAGCAGACTGGATGGCTGGCTTTGCTGCACTATAAGCCGGTGGGTATTTCGGGGCAGTTACGTAGTCAGGCTGATGATGTCGATTTCTTTTTGTCCGAGCAGGGTAAGATCCGGCCGCAGGTCGAGCTTGAAGCCAACGTCAGGGCGATGTTGCTGCCAGCAAAAGATAAGCATGCTCAATGTTTGTTCCCTGCGCGTTGGTACTGGTTAAAGCAACAGCTGGATATTTCTTCTAGCTACGATGTTTCCTGTGCCAAACTGGAGGCATGGCTGAGCCGTGTCAGTGCAGATCGACTCAGCCTCATTTTTCCATCGATGTATCTGGGGAATCCCGGTTCCAGTTTCGGTCATACTTTTTTGCGTTTTGATAATGACGACTCGGTGATGCTGTCGCAGGCGTTGAATTACGCGGCGGATAACAATCCCGATGATGGCATGATCGCCTATGTCTACAATGGTGTTTTTGGTGGTTACACGGGTGTTTTTCGAATCCGTAATTATTTTGAAACTGTGCAGATTTATAGCGATATTGAGAACCGGGATATCTGGGAGTATCAACTGGATTATTCGCCGGAAGAAATTCGTCAGCTGGCTCGACATGTCTGGGAAGTAACAGACATTGATTTTGATTATTTTTTCTTCGGTGAAAATTGCTCTTACCGCCTGTTATCTTTACTCGATGTGGCAAAACCCGAAGGTGCTTTAACTTTTGATCATGCTTTTCCCATGTATGCGATTCCTGTTGATACTGTACGTGCCCTGGAAGAAAAAAATCTGATTCTAAAAAAACAATATCGCCCGTCACTGGCGAGTCAAATAAAAACAGGCTTGCGCCCGCTTGCAGATCAGGAACGTAAGTGGGCAATTCAATTGGCGGCGAGTGAGATCACGGCTGAACATGTTATGGCTCATACAATGAGTGCCGAGAAAAAAATTCTGCTGCTGGAACAGGCTTACACATTGCTGCAATTCAGGGGGCAGGAGAATAGTGAGCAAGCTGAGAATCTGCTTGCTACACGTAGTCGATTATCGTCTGGGCGTAAAGTGATTATTGATCGCCCCAAACCACCCGAATCAGGTCATGCTTCGGCAAGGTTTGCTTATGGGGCAGGGCAACGCACCTACGGGCAGAATGATCGGTCATTTGTCGATTTAAAAATGCGTATGGCATTTCACGATCTGCTTGATTCGCCTCAAGGTTATACCTCAGGTTCAGCTATCAATGTTATGGATACACATCTTCGCTGGCTGCCCGACGAAGATGAAGTTCGACTTGAAAGCTTACGTTTCTTTAATGTTATTTCGTTAAATCCCATTGCCGACTGGTACGCACCTTTGTCGTGGCAGTTAGATGTTCGTTTGCAACGACAGCAATTAACGCCTGATAATTCTGATCTTGCTTTCATCGTTGAAGCCGGGGGTGGCTATAGCAAGCGTCTGGCTAATACCACGTTCTTTGCTATGGCGATGATTGAGACAGATGTTACTGATGATTATGCAGAAGACTATAGCTTGCTGGCCGGTGCTCAGCTGGGTTTATCGGTATCGCTGGGCGCAGGGCAAATGTTATTGCAGGCAGAAAGTCTGAATGCAGCTTCAGGCTTTGATATGGATAAGCAGAGCGTTTCTGCAGAGATGCAATTTAATCTGGATAAAGATCTGGGTTTACGGCTGGGTTATCAAAGAAATCGATACGAAGCTTTTAATGATGAAGAATGGTTGGTGAATATCCAGCAGTACTTTTGATCAGAAGCAGTGATCAGAAAGTTTTGCTATCCCAGCCCCACATATGCCTTTCCGGGCTGCTGAATTCAATGTAAATACGTGATGGTGAAATCCCTAATACGTTCTGGATGAAACCGCACAGGTGGGTGGAATAATCAGTGGTTCTGGATTCATCCAGTCCCAGACTTTTGAGTTTGAGGTGGGCGGCCTTCTCGTCGCTGCCACCGAATATCAGTGAAGCCTCTGCATTAACCATTACCATGACGTAACTTTCAGGTTTACCGAGCATGCCTGCAACGATTCGTGAAGCGTCCTTGGCCAGTGTCGTGCTGTCTTTGACGCTGACGTTGGTGTTGATTTGCAGCAATGGCATTTTGTTGTTCTCGCTTGAGTATTCGGTCGTTATTTACAGTATTTGCTGATATTGGCTTTGATTTTGGCTAGTCGCTTGTTGCGGGCTTCTGTGCTTATTTTGTTTACTTTTCCACTGCCATCTTTTTCGTGGATTTCCTCATTGCTTTCAACAGTTTGCAGACGTTTACGCTCATTATCGCAATAAACAGTGCGTTCCTTGTTGGCTTTGTCAGGTGTGTTATGGTCTTTTAGTTTTGCGTCCTGTTTCTGTTCGATAGTTTCTTCTTCTGGCGCTGCTTGTGTTGCAGGCTGAGGCACGTGAAGTTTCATCTTTTCAACCTGGGCATTCTCAGGGCGCTGGCTGCCATAGTGTGTTTTTCCATTTTCATCAACCCATTTATAGATGCCTGAACTTAGAGCTGGGCTGCTAATGATGAGTGTAAGAACCAAGGTTCCGAGTAGCTGTTTAATGAGTAGCGTGGCTTGAATTAATTTTTTCATGGTTTTCCGCTCCTTTTGGGTGTTATTATTACAGCTATAAGTAAAACTTATCAAGCCAATAGGCTCTTTATATAGAAATGGCAGATCGCAGATTAAAAATATTTCATACGGTTGCCCGGTTGCTTAACTTTACCAAAGCTGCCGAGGAGTTGCACATGACGCAACCTGCTGTCACTTTTCAGATTCGTCAGCTCGAGGAGCAGTTTAACACTCGTTTGTTCGATCGTACCCATAATAAAGTCTCGTTGACCGAGGTTGGGCATCAGGTATTTGAATACGCTGAGCGGATTCTTAAGCTATACGAGGATATGACGCGCAGCATTACTGATATGACGGGCGATGTTAGTGGTGGCGTGGTGCTGGGTGCGAGTACCACCATTGCTGAATATATGCTGCCGCGGATGATTGGTGAGTTCAAGGTGAAATATCCAGATGTGATGATCAGCCTGAAAGAGTCGAATACCGAGGATATTGTCTCCATGGTGGAGAACAATGTGATCGATCTTGGCATTGTTGAAGGTTATGTGAATAACAAAAACCTGGTGGTTGAGGAATGTCGCATGGATCAACTGGTGGTGATTATGCCGAATAATCACCCACTGGCAGACAAGGATGAATTGCATGTGAAGGAGATTGTGGCGCACCCGTTTATTGGTCGTGAGCACGGTTCGGGTACACAGGAAGTGATTACAAAATACATTGAGCTAAATGGTGATCACGATTTGCTGGATGTCTGCTTTGAGTTGAGTAGTCCTGAAGCGATTAAAGGTGCGGTTGAAGCGGGCATGGGTATTTCTATTGTCTCAAAAGCGACCATTCTGAAGGAGCTACGTTTGAAATCGCTGACGGCGGTGAACTTGTCGCCTAAATTAGAGCGGCCTTTTTCCTTTGTGCGCCAGCGTTATAAATTCAAATCCCGTGCCGCTGATGAGTTGTTGAGCTTCGCTCAGAAATTTTGTAAAAAGGTTTAAGCCCGTATAGTTTTGTGTAGATAGTCTTATGAGTCGTCATACTAAATCCCTGATTGAAATTTTTGAAACGCTGGATGCTGAGCGTCAGGCCAGCCTGTTTGATTTTGCCGAGTTTTTGCAATCTAAAGGTGGTCTGGTGGTTCAGGAAGTGGCTGATCTGGTTGATATCCCAAGGCCGGATGCTGAGACTGTGGTGGGTGCTATCAAACGATTGAAACAAACTTATCCAATGATCGACAGCATGAAAGTTTTTTCATCTGCCTCTGAACTGATGACAGATCACATGGTGAAGGGTAGAGATGCGATTGAAGTGATCGATGAGATGGAGCGAATTTTTGAGGACTTCTACTCAAAAATGCTCAAGGAAATGAAATTATAAATCTTCTTAATTTATTCGTAAGTTAATTAGCCAGTAGTTTTTTATTTTGTGCTTCAATATATTCGACTCTGTTTCGCCCGTTGTTTTTAGCTTTGTACATTACTTCATCCACGCGCTTAATAAATGAGTCTGGAGTGTCTTCTTGATTTAAATTAGTAACACCAAAGCTGGCGGTAAATGTATCTACTTCTTTAATGTCAGTTTTTTCAATAATACTTCTGAGTTTTTCTGCGACAGAGCGAGCGCTATTAATGTCGATATTGGGCATTAGAATCATGAATTCCTCACCGCCCCAGCGTGCAAATATGTCAGTCTCACGGATGCTTTGAGTTATCTTTTCTGAGAAAGCTATTAATGCAGTATCACCAACATTGTGACCGTATGTGTCATTGATGTTTTTGAAATGATCAATGTCACACATGATAATTGATAAGTCTGTACGGTAGCGTTTACTTCGATCAATTTCAGATATCAATAGCTCATTAAATTTTCGACGGTTGTATATAGATGTTAATGGGTCAATTACAGATAATCTTTCAAGTTCTTTTGATGTGCGTTGATGCTTGGTAACTTCTATTTTTAAGTCATCAATGGTTCTTTCAAGACGGTTATGATAAATTCTTAGCTCCATGGTTATGTTATTGATAATAGAGAGAAGACGCTGAGTGTAAGCAGAAAAAATCAGAAATAGCAGCACAACAAAACTACGCATCCAGATTTTTTCACCATCAGGATTAAAGCAGCTTTTAAAAAATGTTATGCCGCTTTCTGAAACTAATGAATCAATAAAAGCATCAACGACCCAGAAAATGATCGCAAGTATAATGCTGAGCAGGGTTATTCTGTTCTTCATGATGGCGGAGGCTTAATGCCTGTACTGCAATGTAATAAAAGTTTAGTCAATTCAAGCTCTTCCTTATGCTGTGCAGATGTTATCTGTTGTTAAATGATTATAGTAAAAAATGCGTATAAGTGTTTGACTGATTCTAATAACCATTCATTATTAAAGAGCTTTGGCAGCAGCTAGTACTTCTTCGACGTGCTCTTTTACTTTGAGCTTTCGCCATTCCTGTCTAAGCACGCCTTTCTCATCGATAAGAAATGTGCTTCGTTCAATGCCTCGAACTTGTTTGCCGTACATGTTTTTCATTTTGATGACATCAAACTGGGTGCAGAGCGTCTCATCTGCATCGGATAATAAATCAAAATTAAATTTTTGTTTTGTACTGAAGTTTTCGTGTGATTTTGTACTGTCTCGTGAAACCCCAAGAATGACGGTGTTTTGCCGAGTGAACCGACCTTTGGCATCACGAAAATCCTGGCCTTCTGTGGTGCAGCCCGGGGTGCTGTCTTTGGGGTAAAAATACAGCACGACTTTTTTGCCTTTATAGTCATTCAGGCTAACGGTTTTGTCGCCTGTTGCAGCAAGGCTAAAATTTTTAACTTTCTTTCCAATAATGATCATTTTCATTGCCTTATTTTTTATTAGCCAGTGGCTGATATTTTTGCATCCAGATTTAATTCATCACACATGTTTAAAAAGTCATCGCGTAAATTGGCGATGCTAGTTTCGGTGGGAATGCCGATAGTCATGTGTAAGGAAAACATGGGTGTTCCAGTATGAGGCGCTGCATAGCGGCCGGTTTCAAGGTCGACAATATTGATCTGCCTGCCTGAGAAAAAACTGGCCAGCTTGTGTACGATGCCGGGGTGATCAATGGCGATGACTTCTACATCGTAAGGGATGATAGTTTGTGATGGTGTGGCTGTTTTGGTAGTTTTTACCGTCAGCGTCATATTCAGTGCTGATTCAGCTTCTTGTTTCCTGTCGATAAAATTATTAATTGCCTGTTCACTGCCAGTCACTAAAAGCAGGATAGCAAATTCACCACCGAGGATGCTCATGCGACTATCTTCAATATTCAGCTTGTGAGTGAATAGTGTGCTGCTCAGCTCATCGACAATTCCGGGACGATCTTCACCGAGTGCAGTGATAACAAGTTTCTGGTTCATGATTCAATAATAAAGTGGTCAGAATAAGTTGAAGTCTAAACAAAGTCTGGCAGGAAAAACAGATATGAAAGGCAGGGCTGTTGTATTTATGCAGATCTAGCCAAGTTGAGCGAATTCGCGATCAATTAAGTCAGTATCATTTAGATTTTGTTCTAACAGGTGACGTAGGTGCTGAAGGCTATCAACATCAATCTTTATAAATTGCAGGCCCCAACGGTCATCGCTAGTGTGTTTGATTCTGGCGCGTGCATTGATTATTACATCATCACTCAGAAAAAGAGCCACGGCGCAGGGATTATCGGGGTTAATCTGAATGTTTCTAGGTGGCTCGACCAGCATTCCATTGAGAGAAATATCCAGCAAATTGCAGGTCCATTCTTCATTGCCACTTTGCATTAAAATTTCAGCATGAAAGGGGACGCGCTGGAATTTACGTCGCTCTATGCCACCATTTTTGGTCTTTCCGGTATTCATGCCCATGAGTATAGGCATTAAACCTCGTTGTTCTACGAATATAGCTCGTTATTTATTGAAATTAGCGGTAAAAGTTGATTAACTGTGCGCCCCGTTTCTGGCTTATGTAAGATGCTGGAAATATTCAAGAATTCAAACCTTATCGTCGAGAAAATTATGTTTCGTGGAAGTATGGTGGCACTGGTTACACCCATGTTCGCCGATGAAAAAGTTGATTACGGCAGTCTGGCCGCATTAGTTGAATTTCACATAGAAAATGGTACCTCAGCGATCATTTCTATGGGAACCACGGGTGAATCCGCTACTCTGGAGATAGAGGAGCACTGCGAAGTGATCCGCCGTACCATTGAGATGGTTAAAGGCCGTATTCCGGTGATCGCAGGAACGGGTGCCAATTCTACCAAAGAGGCCATCCAGCTTACTCAGTTCGCTAGTGATGCCGGTGCTGATGCCTGTTTGCTGGTCACACCTTATTACAACAAGCCAACTCAGGAAGGTTTGTATCTGCACCATAAAAAAATTGCTGAAACCGTCGATATTCCACAGATTCTCTACAATGTGCCGGGTCGCACCGCCTGCGATATGCTGCCGGATACGGTGGCTCGTCTGGCCAAAATCCCCAATATCATCGGAATTAAAGAGGCTACGGGCGATTTGAACCGATTGAAGGAAATACAGTCGAAAGTGGCAGATGATTTCGAGATATACAGCGGTGATGATGAAACGGGTGCTGAATTTATGCTTCAGGGTGGACACGGTGTGATTTCTGTGACTACCAATGTGGCACCTAAAGCGATGTCACTCATGTGTGCTGCAGCACTTCTGGGTGATCGTGAGTCAGTAGAAAGCATGAATATGCTGCTGCAAGGCTTGCACAAAAATCTGTTTCTCGAAGCCAACCCCATTCCCGTAAAATGGGCGCTGGCTGAAATGGACAAAATACCCAGGGGTATACGCTTACCGTTGACACCTCTGAGTGAGCAATATCATCAGCCCCTGCGCGAGGCCATGAAACTGGCCAATATACGGTAGCTGGAATGCTACGACCAAGATTAATAGTTGAGAAATTTTAGATGTTGAAACAAATCCACTTTGTCGCCCTAGCCGCTGCACTCATTGCAGGCGGATGTAGTTTTGATGGTAATGAACGTCGCCAGGAATATCTGGATGCCGATTACTACACACGTCTGGAGCTACCACCCGATCTCACCACGACGATGGAGAAAGATCAGTTAAACACACCCAAACCGACAGACGATGCTACCGAAAGATTTAAACGCGATACGGCTAATCTGGGAACAGAAGGGGCTACAGTGCCCGTTGCCATGAAAGTGGCAGGTGCACGTTTGCAAACGGGTGATGGCGTATTCTGGCTGGAGGTCGATGAAGATGCTGACAAACTCTGGCCACAACTGAGTGCCTTTTGGGGGCACGAAGGTATAAAGATCATGCGCAACGAACCCATGCTGGGCATGGTTGAAACCGACTGGGTGAGCAAACTGCAGGTTGATGATGACGCAGGTTTTATCGAAAAGATATTTAATTCAACCACTCCAGACAAACTGGATAAATTTAGAATGCGTGTGGAGCCAGAGCAGGCTAGCGATAAAACAAAAATTTTCATGTCGCATTCAGGGCTGGAAATGTCTGTTCAAGGTGATGATGTCAACTGGCGGAGCCGTTGTACCGAAGAAGAGCTGGAGCGTGAAATGCTGAATCGTCTGGCTCTATTTGTTGGTCTGGATGAGGCTGAGTCACAAAAAGTTTTTGAAAATTATCGTCCCTATGCATCAAGAATTACCGTGCCCAGTGATAAAGCCAATGTTTTATCCATTACGGGGACTATGAATTTTGTCTGGAAGCGTGCCTTACGCGCACTTGATCGCCTAGGTATGGATGTACAGGAACTTGACTCGGGCACGCATCAAATAAAAGTAGCGATTGAAAAACTTGAGCGGGAAAAAATTGGAGAAGAGCGCGATGAAATTGCTGAATCAAGCTGGTTAATGCAATGGTTTAGTGGTTCGAGTGAAGACTACGCTAATGATGAAGATAGGCAGTTTACGCTCAAATTTGCAGCCGATGACGGTGTCGTAAATCTGGAGATTTTACGTCCAGATGGAGAACCAGCGGAGAGTGTGCTGGCGGAGCAGTTCAGGAAGAGTTTAGCGATAGAATTACAGTAATTGTTTCAGCAATGCGAACATAATAAAAAGTCGCTTAACTCTTGTCCTTGGTAATCAAGGCATAAGCCGAATGATTATGTATAGATTCAAAGTTCTCAGATTCAACTGTATACGCCAAAATTCGCTCATCGGCATTTAGTCTGGCAGCGACATCGCGCACCATATCTTCAACAAATTTTGGATTATCGTAAGCGCGTTCGGTGACGATTTTTTCATCGGGGCGTTTCAATAAACCATATAGTTCACAGGAAGCTTCCTGTTCGACGATGTCGATGATTTCTTCGATCCAGATAAAGTCTTCGGTGCAAACATCTACGGTTACGTGTGAACGTTGATTATGTGCGCCGCGGTCTGAAATCTTTTTCGAACAAGGGCAAAGGCTGGTTACGGGAACTACGACTTTGACATTGACGATGGGTTTTTCTTTAGTTTGTTTACCGATGAAAGTGACTTCGTAATCAAGCAGGCTTTGTACGCCGGAGGCGGGGGCTTTTTTGTTGATGAAGTAGTGGAAGCTCATTTCAATGTGACCACATTCTGCATCCAGACGTTGAGTCATTTCTAAAAGCATGGTCTTGAATGAATCAACGGTGATTTCCCACGAGTGATTATTCAGGATTTCCACAAAACGTGACATGTGTGTGCCTTTAAAATCGTGTGGCAGATCCACGTACATGTTGAAGTTGGCAACGGTGTGCTGAATTTTTCCTTCACGGTCTTTGACCTGAACGGGATGACGAATATCTTTGATACCAACTTTGTCGATAGCGATGGCACGATGGTCGTGGCTGCTTTGCACGTCCTGCATTTCACTTGCTTTGGTTGGTTTTGCGTTGTTTGTATCGCTCATGTTATTCGTTCTCTTCGCTGTATCTGACACAGGCTCGTTCGGTTTCCCATAAAGTGACGGCACTCACTTTGATGGTCTCGGTATTTAGTTGTGTTGAAATCTCGCGGTATAGATAAGCGGCAATATTTTCCGCAGTCGGGTTGATTTCGGTAAAAGGTTCCAGTTCATTAAGATAACGATGGTCTAGTCTATCACCAACTTCTCTGGCAGCCTGTTTCATTTTTTTAAAGTCGATGCCCATGCCAGTTTTGTCCAGCTTGGTAGCAACGGCTTCCAGTTCAACTTTCCAGTTGTGTCCATGCATCCGGCTGCACGCGCCGGGGTAGTCGCGTAGTGTATGCGCAGAAGCGAATTCAGTGATAACTTTTAGCTGGTAGCGAGCAGACATTTTGTTTTCTGGATGGTTGGTAATACTTGAGTAAAATGGTCGGTTATTATATATGAATTGGCTTATATTGGCAATTGCTGATTAACGTGTTCGACAATGCTTTGCTTGATGCCTTTTGCATCCAGCCCCCAGTCGGCCAGCATTTCCTGTTGCGTACCCTGCTCGACGTACTTATCGGGAAAACCAAGATGCAGGGTACTGATGTTGATCGATTGTGTATCGAGATATTCACTGACTGCGCTGCCAGCGCCACCGGCGATGGCATTTTCTTCCAGTGTGACAATGAGTTCATGGTTTTCTGCAATCTGGCGGATGGCCGCTTCATCCAGCGGTTTCACAAAACGCATGTTCACCAGTGTTGCGTCCAGCTCATCGGCGACTGTCCGTGCTGATTCCAGAAGCGGGCCGAAAACTAGCAGGGCGATTTTTTCACCTTCACGGCGAATCTGCGCTTTACCAAAATCAACGGCGTTCAATGTTTTAGCCGGGATTTTTCCGCTGATGCTGCCGCGAGGGTAGCGCACAGCCGCTGGGCCGTCGTGCAAAAAGCCGGTGGTGAGCATGGCGCGGGCTTCAATTTCATCAGCCGGTGTCATGATCACCATATTGGGGATGCAGCGCAAAAAGCTGATGTCGTAAGCGCCGGTATGACTCGGGCCATCGGCACCGACGATGCCGGCGCGGTCGAGGGCGAACAACACGGGTAAGTTTTGCAGTGCAACATCATGGATGAGCTGATCGTAAGCCCGCTGTAAAAAAGTCGAGTAAATCGCCACCACGGGTTTTAAGCCATCGCAGGCCATGCCTGCTGCCAGTGTCACCGCGTGTTGCTCAGCGATGCCAACATCAAAATAGCGTTTTGGAAATTTTTCTGAAAATTCAACCAGCCCCGAACCTTCGCGCATGGCGGGGGTGATGCCGACCAGTCGTTCATCCTCGGCAGCCATGTCACAGAGCCAGTCACTGAATACCTGGGTAAAGGTGATGTCAGCAGATGATTTACTGCTGAATTCACCGGTCGATGTATCGAAGCTGCTAACGCCATGAAATTTTCCGGGGTCATCTTCAGCGGGGAAATAGCCTTTGCCTTTGCGTGTTACTACGTGCAAAAAGCAGGGGCCTTTGTGGTTTGATAAATTGCGCAGCACAGGAATTAATGCGTCGAGATCGTGACCATCGACCGGGCCGTAATAATTGAAGCCCAGTTCTTCGAATAAGGTGCCGGGGGCGACCATGCCTTTGACGTGTTCTTCGGTGCGGCGTGCTATTTCCAGAAAGCCGGGCAGGTTTTCCAGCACTTTTTTGCTGCCTTCGCGCACGGTGGAATACAGACTACCCGAAAGTACGCGAGTCAGATGATTGGACAGGCCGCCGACATTCGGTGAAATCGACATGTCGTTGTCATTGAGAATAACCAGTAGGTCTGCATCGCTGTCACCAGCGTGATTCAGGGCTTCAAAAGCCATGCCGCCCGATAGAGCACCATCACCAATCACAGCCACGGCCTTTCTGTTTGAGCCAGTTTGATGTGCGGCGATACTCATTCCCAGTGCAGCACTGATCGATGTGCTGGAATGGCCGGTGCCAAAGGCATCGTATTCACTTTCGTCGCGTTTTGGGAACCCCGCGAGGCCACCTTTCTGGCGTAGCGATTTCATTTGTTCGCGACGACCGGTGAGAATTTTGTGCGGGTATGTCTGGTGTCCCACATCCCAGATGATCCTGTCATCGGGAGTATTGAAAATATAGTGCAGAGCGATAGTCAGTTCAACAGTGCCGAGACCCGCAGATAAATGACCGCCCGTGCTGGAAACACTTTCCAGCAGAAAACTACGTAGCTGTTGGGCGAGCGAGGATAGCTGATTTTGTGGCAGCTTGCGCAAATCTTCCGGTGAATCGATGGACTCAAGTAGCGCCCAGTGCGGGTTCTGGCTGGACATATTCAGCAGTCCCTCTCGATGATGTAATCAGCTATCTGGCGTAGAGTGTCAGCCTTTTCGCCCAGGGGCGCAAGATACTCAATCGCCATGTCGTGCTGTTCCTGTGCAAGCTGTTTGGCGGCTTCCAGTCCAAGTAACGCTGGATAAGTGGGTTTTTCCTGCTGCTGATCAGAACCCTGAGGCTTGCCCAGAGTTTCAGTATCGCCGACGACATCGAGAATATCATCGTGGATCTGGAAACACAGGCCGAGACATTGTGCGTAGTTATCCAGCATGTTGAGTTTGGTATCTGTGATGCCGGGGTTGCACAGACCACCGAGCAAAACGCTGGCGCGTATCAGCGCACCGGTTTTGAGACCGTGCATGGCTTCCAGTTGTTCCAGTGAAAGATCATTGCCGACTGCGGCCAGGTCAATCGCCTGACCACCGGTCATACCCTGGGCACCGGTTGCTCTGGATAATTGGGCAATCATTTTTAAACGCTGCTCGTTGGATAAAGCAGAATCAGCACTGCTGAGAATTTCAAAGGCCATGGTTTGTAGTGCGTCGCCCGCGAGTATGGCGGTGGCTTCATCAAAAGCCTTGTGGCAGGTAGGGCGGCCTCGGCGTAAATCGTCGTCATCCATGGCGGGTAAATCATCGTGAATCAGTGAAAAAGCATGGATCATTTCAACGGCGCAGGCAGGAATATCCAGAAATTCATCAGTGCCACTGGTGGCATTGCCCGCGGCATAGACCAGTATGGGGCGCACACGTTTGCCGTTGCCAGTCAGTGAATAATGCATGGCTTTACCCAGCTTAGGGTCGGGACAGGGCATGGCTTGCAGGTGATTTTCCAGCGCGTGGTTAACCCGCTGCTGGGCGCTGCTGATAAAAGACTGTAGTTGATCAGAGTGAGGCATTAATCGTCCAGATTAAAGTCTTTTTCCAGAATTTTGCCGTTTTTCTCGACAAGTTCCTGAACTTTAAGCTCGGCATTTTGCAGTGCCTGCTGACATTCTGTGGTCAAACCGATGCCTTTTTCAAAATGTTTTAAGGCATCCTCAAGGCTCAAATCACCCTGTTCCATCTCTTCAACCAGAGTTTCGAGTTCGGACAGTGATTTTTCAAAATTTATCTTTTTCTTGGCCATGAATGGCGCCTCAAGTATTAATGCAGGGGCGTATTCTAACTGAGAGAGATGGCGGCTTCCATCAATTCGCTAATTCGTTGTACGGGGATAATGCTCAAACCCTCGATGACATCGTTTTTTCGGGGTAGATTGGCTTTGGGAATAATCGCCACTTTGAAGCCGTGTTTGGCGGCTTCACGCAGGCGCTCCTGACCGTTGGCGACAGGGCGGATCTCACCCGCCAGACCAATTTCGCCAAAAGTGAAAACGTTGGTGGGCAGTGGTTTGTCTCTGAAGCTGGATAAAGCGGCGAGTAACAGCGCGGTATCAGCGCAGGTTTCGGTGAGGCGCACGCCGCCGACCACGTTGATGAACACATCCTGATCGTACATGGCGATGCCGCCGTGGCGGTGCATCACCGCCAGTAACATATTTAATCGATTAGGGTCCATGCCCAGACTGACCCGGCGTGGATTGGAGCTGTGGCTGTCATCGACCAGTGCCTGCACTTCCACCAGCATGGGACGACTGCCTTCGCGGGTGACGGTGATGATGCTGCCGGGCACGGGTTGTTCGTGGCGTGATAGAAAAATGGCTGAGGGATTGCTAACCGCTTTCAGGCCTTCTTCGGTCATGGCAAATACGCCGAGTTCGTTGACCGCGCCAAAACGATTTTTGACGGCACGGATCATGCGGTAGCGTTCACCGGGGTCGCCTTCAAAATAGAGCACGGTATCGACCATGTGTTCGAGCACGCGAGGGCCGGCCAGCGTGCCTTCTTTGGTGACGTGGCCGACCAGAAATAATGAGGTGCCGGAGTGTTTGGCAAAGCGTACCAGTTGTGCGGCACTCTCACGAACCTGTGCTACGCCGCCAGGTGCCGACTGCAGAGTTTCGGTGTAAATGGTCTGGATGGAATCGATCACCATGACCTTGGGTTTGGCTTTGGCGGCCAGAGTGATGATGCTTTCAACGCAGGTTTCACAAAGCAGTTGCAGACCTTTTTCTGCAAGGCCGAGACGCTTGGCGCGCAGGCTGACCTGTTGTAAAGATTCCTCACCAGTGACATAAAGGCTGGGCAGGGAACTGGAAATAGCGGCCAGAGTTTGGGTTAATAAAGTTGATTTACCAATGCCGGGGTCACCGCCGATCAAAGTCACCGAGCCATGCACCAGTCCGCCGCCGAGCACGCGGTCGAGTTCGCTGATGCCGGTGCCAGTTCGAGATTCAGCTTCCATTTCTACATCTTCGAGTTGTTGTATTCGCGCAGAGGTATTACTTTTACCGGCAAAGCCCGAGCGCTTGTCACCGGTTTCGGGAACACTCTCGACCATGGTGTTCCAGTCGCCACAGTCACCGCATTGCCCGGCCCATTTTGAATGACTACTGCCACACGCGCTACAGACGTAGAGAAGTTTTACTTTAGCCATGTTTAGTCCCTGTCTTCATCGAATTCATCATCCTGATCTTCTTCGTCTTCGTTATCTTTTTGCAGGGGTAGTATGCGAACCGATTGCACTGCATTTTTACTGGTGCGCATAATTTCAATTGAGTAGTTATCGATTAATAAACTGGTGCCGGGTTCGGGGATGATTTCCATGTGCTCCAGAATTAATCCATTCAAAGTCTTGGGGCCATTTTGAGGCAATGACCAGTTCATGCTTCGATTGATGTCACGGATGTGGGTGCCGCCATCGATGAGGTGGCTGCCATCTTCCTGAGAGTGAATATCAAAATTACGCGTGGGTGCATCGGTGGTGAAGCGCCCAACGATTTCTTCCAGAATATCTTCCAGTGTGACCAGTCCCTGAATGCTGCCATACTCATCGACGACTAATCCGGAGCGTCTTTTTTTCTTCTGAAAGTTAATCAGCTGTCGGGTTAATGAAGTGCCAGCCGGAATAAAATAGGCTTTGCGAATTTGTGCATTGACGCTATCGAGATTTAATTCACCACGGGCAAATAAATTGAGCACTTTGCGTAGATGTAATATGCCAACGGTGTGGTCGATGCTGTCATGGAAGACGGGTACGCGTGTGCGCTGACTATTTGTGATCTGCCGCTCTATGTCACTCCAGTCGTCAGTGAGATCAATACCGGTAATTTCATTACGCGGAACCATAATGTCTTCAACGCTAGTTTTTTCAAGATCAAGAACACGCAGCAGCATTTCTGAATGTTGACCGGGGATAATTTGTTTGGCTTCATTGACAACGGCTCGAAATTCATCGGCATTGAGTTTGTCTTTCTGGCCTTCAGCAACGTGAACACCGACCAGTGCCAGTAGGCGGTTGGCAAACATGTTGATTAGCCAGACCAGCGGGTAAAGAATTTTTAATAGTGGTGTGTAGACGTAGGCGGCAACAAAGGCAACCTTTTCCGGCTTGAGTGCAGCCAGCGTTTTGGGTGTGACCTCGGCAAAAATTAAAATCGCCAGTGTGAGTAAACCGGTGGCGATGGCGATACCGGCTTCACCATAAAGACGCATTGCCACAATGGTCGCTATTGCTGAAGCCAGAATGTTGACGAAGTTGTTGCCGAGCAGAATTAGGCCCAGAAGACGATCCGGTCTGCGCAACAAACGCCTCGCCAGTTTTGCACCGCGATGACCTTCATCAGATAAATGCTTTAAACGGTAACGGTTCAGGGTCATTAATGCCGTTTCCGAGCCGGAGAAAAATGCCGACAGCAGAATGAGCACAATAAGTACTATGAGTAGAATACCGGTTGAGATATCGTTCAAGAATGAGGTCTCTATTTATATGAGAGTATGTTTTGTAGTGCGGACAGGGCGGGCTGTCAAGTAAGGGCAAGCCTTAGTGCAGCAGTATTTCCAGCACAAACTTGCTGCCAAAGTAAGCTAGCATCAAACTGAAGAAGCCGCCGAGTGTCCAGCGTACGGCGGTGCGGCCGCGCCAGCCGATGAACCAGTGACCGAATAATAGTATGGCGAAAACAATCCAGGCAAACATCGACAGTGTGGTTTTATGAACCAGATGCTGGGCAAAAATATTGTCAAGAAAGATGAAGCCACTGGCCAGCGAAATGGTCAGGCCAATAAAGCCAATGATGATAATTTCAAATAATAACGATTCCATGGTTTTTAACGGTGGCAGGAATCGAATGAAGCCACCGGGCTGATGACGGTGTAAAAAACGGTTCTGTACTGAAAGCACAACTGCATGAACTGCAGCCAGTCCTAGAATGCTGTAGGCGACGATAGAGCTTATGATATGGAATAACAGGCCATCGGAACCGCCTGTTATCATGATATGGCTGGTTGATTGCAGCGTGTCTATGATGATGGTTGCAGCGGCAATGGGTAGAACAATAATACCCATAATTTCGATTGGGTGACGTACAGACGAAAGCAGCGTTAGCAGTGCGATGCTGGCGCTGATTAGTGACAGGCTGCTATAAAAACCAAAATTGATGCCGACGGGGCTGATCATGGTTGAGTAAAGTATAAAGATGTGTGCTGCCAGAGCCACAAAACCGGGTGCCAAAAGCATGGGTTTGCTCAGGTTTTGTAATGATGATTGATGTCTCAGGCGCAGTAAAAGTCCAAGCGTGCACAGGAGGTAAAGTATGGTGGCGGTGAATGCTGCAAAAATTATGTTCATGTTTGTCTATACTACACAAATATTCCGTGACTACGATGATAATCGCAAAAATTATAATGTACGATCTATAGGTCGTTTTGGTGGGTGCATGTTAGCATCAAGTGACAAAAACAGAAATGCGCAAAAAGGTGATGTATGAAGATCCGCGTTCTTGGTTGTAGCGGTGGTATTGCCAAAGGTTTGGCGACTACCTCATTCCTGATCGATGATGATATTCTAATCGATGCCGGTACTGGTGTGGGTGATCTCAGTATCAGTGAAATGAAGCGTATCAAGCATATTTTTATTACCCATTCTCATCTTGACCATATCTGCTCGATAGCTCTGTTAACGGACACTCTGTTTGATTATCTGGTTGGGCAGCCCATTACCGTGCATGCACAGCGCAGCACGATTAAGGTATTGAAAGAGCATATTTTTAACTGGGCGATCTGGCCGGATTTTACAATTTTGCCCAAAAAGTCCAATCCAGTACTGAAGCTGAAGACAATGGCCAAAGGCAGTACGCTAAATATTGATGGCCGCAGTATTGAGATGATCGCTGTGAATCACTCCGTGCCCGGCGTGGCCTATCGTGTTGAGTCTCAGAACAAGTCTTTTGCCTTCAGTGGTGATACCACGACAAACAAGAGTTTATGGGCGGCATTGAACAAGCACGATAGTCTGGATTTATTGTTTATTGAATCGGCCTTCGCCAACAAAGATGCAGTGCTGGCTGAACTGGCTTTTCACTATTGTCCACAAACGCTGGCCGAAGACCTGTGCAAGCTGGAGCATCGCCCCAAAGTCTGTATATCACACCTCAAACCGGGTGAAGAAAAGCGCATCATAAAAGAATGCCAGAAAGCCCTGCCAGACTTGAAATTGCATCAACTAAAGAGTGGTGATCGTTTTAAGTTATAATGCCCACCTGCCGGATTGACTGGCACTTTAAATTCAATTAATACTAAATTCAGGTGAACCATGTTTGACGGACTCAGCGAACGTCTGGCCTCCACCGCCCAGAAAATACGTGGGCAGGGCCGATTAACCGAAGCCAATATAGAAGATGCCCTGCGCGATGTGCGTCGCGCCTTGCTCGAAGCTGATGTCGCACTGGCGGTAGTGCGAACCTTTATCGATGAGGTTAAGCAGCGTGCGCTAGGTAAAGAAGTACTGACCAGCCTGAAACCGGGTCAGGTGTTGATCAGCATTGTTCAGCAAGAGCTGGTCAAGGTCATGGGCGAACAGAATGAGCAGCTCAATCTGGCTGTGCAGCCACCTGCGGTTATTCTTATGGCGGGCTTGCAGGGTGCGGGTAAAACCACCACCGTTGCCAAACTGGCCAAATTGCTACAGGATCGTGAGAAGAAAAAAACACTGGTCGTGAGTTGTGATATTTACCGTCCTGCGGCGATTGAACAGCTGAAAACACTGGCTGGACAGGTGGGTGCTGAATTTTTCCCGAGCAGCGTTGATCAGAAACCCACCGATATTGCCAAAGCAGCTGTAGAATACGCCCGCAACCATCATATCGATGTCGTGCTGGTGGATACCGCCGGTCGTTTGCATATCGATGCTGAAATGATGACCGAAATCCAGCAGGTTCACGCCGCAGTCAATCCGGTTGAAACCCTGTTCGTGGTCGATAGTATGACCGGTCAGGATGCCGCTAACACCGCGCACGCCTTTGATGAAGCCCTGCCGTTAACTGGTGTCGTACTCACCAAAACTGATGGTGATGCCCGTGGTGGTGCTGCACTATCAATTCGCCAGATCACTGGCAAACCCATCAAGTTCATGGGTTCAGGTGAAAAGATCGACGCGCTCGAGCCATTCCATCCTGATCGCGTTGCCTCGCGTATTCTGGACATGGGCGACGTGCTCTCACTGGTTGAAGAAGTTCAGGCCAAGGTCGACCACTCCAAAGCTGAAAAGCTGGCCAAAAAACTCAAGAAAGGCAAAAACTTCGATTTCAATGACCTCAAAGAACAGTTCGAGCAAATGCAGAATATGGGTGGCATGAGCGGCCTCATCGACAAAATGCCCGGTATGGGTGGTATGGCCGATAAGATCAAGGATCAGGTCAATGATCGTGAAATCCGTCGCATGATTGGGATTGTGAATTCGATGACACCAAAAGAACGTAAATTCCCCGACATCATAAAAGGCTCACGTAAACGTCGCATCGCACAGGGTTGTGGTTTGCAGGTGCAGGATGTGAATCGTCTGATGAAGCAGCAGCTTCAAATGAAGAAGATGATGAAGAAAATGAAGGGTGGTGGCATGGCGAAGATGATGCAGGGAATGAAAGGGAAAATGCCACCGGGGATGGGTGGGCCTGGGGGGATGGGGTTTTAGTCTCATTCTTTTTATCCGTCATCCCGGTATGTTTTTGAGCCGGGATCCAGCTTTTAGTTTTTTCTACTTACTAACCTATCGTAGTAAATCATGGTCTTGGTGGTAGTGGGTAGTCGCACCCACTCCACCGAGACTTTAAGATTGGAAAAAAGGTGCATTAGCGAACCACTATCGTAATCAGTAATTTCAAAACAACCCCGCCAACCACAATCGAATACGCAACCCCAAACCAGTGGTATACCCATGAGTGGCAAACCGTATTTGCCCCTCGCCATCAAGAATAAAACTGGCGGGAACGCCCTGAATTCCGTATTGATTTGATATTAAACCTTTTGGGTCGTTGATGACTGGATAGGTAACGTTGTGTTGTTCGTGATAATTTAGTACTTCATCGGCAGTGCCTGATTACATTGCTACCGTTATTATCGGCACATTGGCGGCGATGTTATTAAGCATGCCCTGTTCGAGTTTGCATACTGGGCACCACGTTGCCCAGAAATGGACTATTGCTGGTTTGCCTTTAAATTGTTGTAGTGAAAAAGCTTGTTGATTGATGGTGGTGGTATCAATGGGCGGTGCCATCATGCCTACGGCACTGCGAGTGAGAAAGGCTTCTACCGCTAATATGATCAGAAGAAGGATTGATAGCTGTACCACCCATGATAGTAAGCGTTTGTTCCAGCTGCGCGGTGTTGTTTCTGCTTTGCTCATGTTGTCATCATTATTTTAAGTAATAATGAGGCAATGTAAGAGATAATTGGTTCCAATGAATAATCCACCACTAGCCGTCCTACTCCCTTTCTACAATGCCGCCTCAACCATGGCCGAAACCCTCGATTCCATCCTCGCGCAAACCTTCAAAGACTTCGTACTAATCGCCGTCGATGATGGCAGCACCGACGGTTCCTGTAAAATCGTGCGTGACTATATAAAGCAGGACAGCCGTATCAAATTACTACATGTGGAACACCAGGGCGTAGTCGGTGCAATGAACCATGCACTCAATAATTGCACCACCCCCATCTGCGCACGTATGGATGCCGATGACATCATGGCTCCTGAGCGACTGGCGATGCAGCTTGATTATTTGCAGGCGAATCCTGATATTGATCTTGTCGGTAGTTGTGTCCGTCAGTTTCCCGAAGAAATCATCCAGGATGGTTTCAATGAGTACATCCGCTGGCAAAATGGCTGCATTACGCCACAGCAAATTGCCGACAATATTTATGTCGAGTTGCCGATAGCGAATCCATCGATATGTTTTCGGCGTGATGTGATTAATCAGGTAGGGGGCTACCGAGATGGTGATTTTCCTGAGGATTATGAATTACTGCTGCGACTGCATCAGCATGGCCACCGTATGGCGAAGCTGCCTGAGGTGTTGCTACACTGGCGCGATAGTGATGGACGGCTGACGCGTACTGATGAACGTTATTCGCGTACGGCTTTTGATCGAATTCGTGCGGCTTATCTGGCGTCCGATCCGCGATTGCAGCAGGGCAGGCCGCTAGCCTATTGGGGTGCTGGACGGGTTACCCGCAAGCGCACGGTGCATCTTATTGGTCATGGTCATACGCCCCATGTCTGGATTGATATTGATCCGGCCAAGATCGGTAATACCATTGAAGGGGCTGAGGTGGTTGCGCCACATTGGCTGGAGCGGGAGGATAAGCCGTTTGTGCTCAGTTACGTCAGTAATCATGGGGCGAGGGAGTTGATAATTAATGATCTTGAATCAATGGGTTACAGTTGTGGTGGTGATTATCTGATCGTTGGCTGAGCAAGTGCTGCGGAAGTTAAAAATGGCTGGATTTTGATGTCTGTTTTTTGCGCAGATAGACGTTCCATATTCCTGAAAAATAACGTAGAATACGCGCCTCGCTGAGGGCTGCTCATTTTGCCTCGGCTTTTTAATTGAATTTATAGAGATTTACTATGGTAACGATTCGTTTATCCAGAGGCGGTAGCAAGAAGAAGCCGTTCTATCATTTTGACGTTAAAGATTCTCGTCGTTCACGCGATGGCCGTTATATCGAACGTTTGGGTTATTTCAATCCAGGTGCACGTGGCGGTGAAGAGCGTCTAGTTATTGATCTTGACCGTGTTGCACACTGGTCAGGTCTTGGTGCGCAGACTTCAGACCGCGTAGCTAGCTTACTTAAAGATGCTCGTAAGCAGGTAGCTGCTTGATTTCCAAGTGTTTTCTGACAAATGTCGGATAAAGACGAGAAAATTGAATTAGGTAAGATTAGTGGCCTTCATGGAGTGAAGGGCTGGGTCAAAGTATTTTCGAATACTGATCCTAGAGAGGGAATTACTGAATACGGTTCCTGGTTTCTGCAACTACCCAACGCTAATGCTGGGCAGTGGCGTGAAATTAAGCTGGAAGCCGGACGTCCTCAGGCTAAGACGGTGATTGCCAAGCTTGAAGGTTATGATGACCGGGACGAGTCTCAACAGTTGGTTGGGGCGCTTATCGCGATTAGTTCAGATCAACTGAAGTCTTTGCGGCGAGATGAATATTACTGGCGTGATCTGATTGGATTGCGCGTAGTCAACCAGCAGGATGTTGAGCTGGGTGTAGTTGATAGTTTATTTGAGACTGGTGCGAATGATGTGCTGGTGGTCAAAGGTGAGACGCAGGAGCGTCTGATTCCATGGACATTGGGACACGCGGTGCTGGAAATTGATACCGAGCAGGGCGTTATTTCAGTCGACTGGGACGAAGATTTTTAAAGATTTAAAAACGAGGTAAGTTCATGCATTTTCATGTCATTACCTTGTTTCCTGAAATGATCGAGCAGATGTGTGAGTTCGGTGTTTTGGGCAGGGCCATCAAGCGCGGCATTATTGAGCTGACTTGCTGGAACCCGAGGGACTACACACAGGATCGTCATCGTACGGTAGATGATCGGCCTTATGGTGGTGGCCCCGGCATGCTGATGAAAGTACAGCCGCTGGCAGATGCAATTACTGCTGCTAAGGAAAAGGCTGGCGATGGTGCGAAAGTGGTTTATCTCAGTCCGCAAGGGCAGGTGTTGAATCAGCAGGCAGTCATTAAAATGGCTGATGTGCCTGAACAGAAAGATTTAATTTTGATTGCTGGTCGTTATGAAGGTATCGATGAGCGATTGATTAAGCAGTACGTCGATGAGGAATGGTCGATTGGCGATTACGTGCTCAGCGGTGGTGAAATGCCCGCTTTGATATTAATAGATGCCGTCGCAAGGATGTTGCCGGATGTTCTGGGAGATGCAGATTCTGCACAACAGGACTCGTTCATGGAAGGGCTGCTGGATTGCCCGCACTATACACGACCAGAAGAGATTGATGGTCAGACGGTGCCGAAGGTATTGCTGAGTGGTGATCACAAGGCGATAGCAGAATGGCGAGACAGGCAGGCACTTGAAAGAACATGGTTGCGCAGACCGGATTTACTGGAAAAGCTGCAACTAAATGATGAACAGAAAAAATGTCTGAGCGAGTTTCAACGGGAACACGAACAGTCTGAATACTGAATTTGATTTAAATAGGGCAACGCCGAGTCGGTGTCGCTAAAAAGCGTAAGAGAACGCGGAGTAAAAAATTATGAGCAATATCATTCAACAGCTCGAACAGGAACAAATGGGTCGTGAACTTCCAACGTTCTACCCAGGTGACACAGTTGTAGTTCAGGTACGTGTAAAAGAAGGTGAGCGTGAGCGTTTGCAGGCTTTTGAAGGTATTTGTATCGCAAAACGTAACCGTGGTCTGAATTCAGCATTCACAGTACGCAAGATTTCACACGGTGAAGGTGTAGAGCGTGTTTTCCAGACATACAGCCATGGTGTTGCTGATGTTGAAGTGAAACGTCGCGGTAAAGTACGTCGCGCCAAGTTGTACTACTTACGTGGATTGACCGGTAAGGCTGCACGTATTAAGGAAAAATTGTAAGCCTTTCAGGTTTTCAATCGATCTAGAAAAAATGGCTCTTTTTAGGGTCATTTTTTTCGACCCAAAGAAAGATAGTCTTCTGGGAAATATTTTTTGTAGCAGAGTAAACTGCGGGCTATGAAATCACTCATTACAATAAAAACAGCGCTTATTATTTTGTGTTCGACGGTTTGTTTTTCAGCAACCTCTGCTTTTTCTGATGAAGTGGCAGATGTGGCGCTGGAAGATGTGTTCGAAGAAAAAACGCTCAAAGTGGCCGAAGTAGTTGAAGTTACTAAAGCAGATGAGCAGGTAACTACTCAAGCCACCGACCAAGCAACAGATCAGACGATTGATGAAACAGCTGACAAAGCAGAGCCGATAACACTGGAGCAGGCTTTTGATCTGGATGCAGTCAATAAATCTCCCGTTGTATTTCAATCGCTGGAACAAATGGATGAGTTGCAGCGCCTGGGGTTATCTGCTCTGGCGTTGCGCCTGTTGACTCATGAGCAGAAAAACTGGCCGCTTTATTCGAATGACTGGTACGCCTTTGAACGCAAGCACATCACTTTATTGATGGCTTTGAATGACTGGCAGCAGGTGATTGATCGTAGTGAATCATTATTGAATGAGGCTATTCCTGAACAGCAGATAACAGTACGTATTTCCCGATGGTTTAGTACTCAGCAAGTTATCGCACAACTGAGACTGGGGCAGGCAGAAATAGCTTTAGCGCAACTTAGAAATCTGCTCTGGCATTCATCACAAACTAATTTAAATCCAAATGATTCAGATATTGTAGCGCTGTGGCGACGTCTGGTGATTCGTGCCTATCTGGCGATGGATGCCGATGCTGATGCACAAAAAGCTTTGCTACGATATCAGCATGATTACAGCAGTAATCATCAAAACCTGAATCTGGACTGGCGTTTGTTGCAGGCACGTTCGTTGCTTCGTACTGACCGTGCAGAAGAGGTAATTGCTTTACTGGCCGATTCAAAATCAAATATTGCTAAGGCATTACGTTTGCTAGCTGCAGTGCGTGCGCGACCTGATAATGCTGAATTATATGCGCAGGAAGTTCAGGCCTATGTTAATGAATTAAAATTGAACAAAGGTGAAGCCTGGGCTTATCGTTATGTAATTTATCAGGCGTATCTTACGCAGGATAAACTGGTCGAAGCGACACAGGTATTAAAAGATTTGCTAGTGATGCGTGATGCTTATTCTGTCCTGGGAGAAGAATTTAGTATCAGTGGTGATGATTTGTGGGAACTGTATTCCACTATCGGTCAACAAACGGGTAATCGTTCAAAACTGCTGTTGGGTGATGATCTAGCCTGGTATAACAAGGCGAGTGAATCGCAGCAAGCAAACCTTGTTGAGGCTTTAGGTCTGTACGTGGTTTTAGCTTTCAATGCTGAAGACGTAAGTAAGCAGCAAATGGCTCATAGGGAAATTGTGAGCATCTTGTCAAAAGATAAAAAAGGACTTGAGCTTATCAATCAGCTGTATTTGCGCGGTATAAAAATTTCATCACTGGAAAGTTTGCCAATAGAAGTGCGTTACAGTTTGGTGGATTATGCGTTGTCTAAAAGTGATATGAAACTGGCGGTGCGCTTAATGCAAAGTCTGCCTCAGCCGCCACAGGGGCAGGATCAATTTTCCTGGACGATCCGCAAGGCAAGGGTAATGATACTGGAAGGTGCTTATCAGGATGGTGAAGCGGTGCTTGCAAATGTCATAGACACAGCGGAAGTAATTACGGAGAACCAGCTTGATCAATTTTTGCAGGTGATATTTGATTTACAGGCTGTTCGTCATCATCAGCAAGTGCTGACATTATTGGATTCATTAAAGCCAGAATGGATGGACGAAAATATTCAGCGTGAATTATTTTTCTGGAAAGCAGAATCGTATTCTGGACTCGAAGAATATGATCGTGCGGCCTGGTCGTATTTAAAGTCAGCACAACTTGCTGATCAGTCGCAGGCTGATTTATGGGCGCAATCAGCGCGTTTTAAGGCTGCAGGCGTTTTGGTTAAGGCCGACTTATACAACGATGCTCAGGCTATTTTTACGCGGTTGCTGCGTGCCACCAATTCAGCTTCCAGAAAGTCTGTGATCAAACAGGAACTCCAGCAAATTCGTTTATTGCGCAATGCAGAAAAAAACAAGTCAGACGATTCCTGAAAGCGTCGTAATCAAAACGCCTTTTGCAAAAATGGCTCTGATGTTTGAGTCAGGAGTGCTGGTGTCGGTGGATTTATTTTCTCAGGAAAAATTATTACCGCCCGTATCAAAGCGAGCTAAACAAGTGTGTCAGCAAATACAAGAATATTGCTCAAAGCAATTGCCTAATCTTGAATTTGATATTGAATTGACAGTAATGGGTACGCCCTTTCAGAAAAAAGTCTGGCGAGCATTGCAGCAAATTCCTGTTGGCCAGGTACTAACTTATGGTGAACTGGCTCAGAAATTGAAAACCTCAGCACGCGCCGTGGGCAATGCCTGTCGTGCCAACCCCATTCCTCTGGTGATTCCCTGTCACCGGGTTGTTTCTAAATCGGGTATGGGTGGTTTTGCAGGAAGCCGTGATGGTGAGCCAATGAAGATCAAGACGTGGTTGCTCGAGCATGAGGGCGCGTCTGTATAAATAGGTCAGCATTTTGATCTAAAGCATGCTTGTTCAATGGTTGTCAGAAGCTGTTTAATTTACAATGGCGACTCTATCCGCTCTTCTATCTTTTAATGTCCCACACTCCTCATAATGAAATTGTTCTGGCTTCAGCCTCACCGAGACGCCTGCAGTTACTACAGCAAATTGGGGTTAGCACTCAGGTTCAGCCTGTTCCTGTTGAAGAGGTTTTGCTGGCTGGTGAGCTGCCCCTGGATTTTATCCAGCGCCTTGCTCTGGAGAAGGCGAGAGCCGGTTTTAAACTAATGTCCGAGCAGGGTGTCAAAATACCTGTTCTGGGTTCAGATACCATTGTGGAGCTGGATGGTGAAGTGTTTGGCAAACCGGCCGATATTGAGCAGGCAGTGCTAATGTTGACTAAACTCTCGGGTAGAGTTCACAACGTGCATACGGCGGTCGCAGTAAAGAATATTGAGGCAGAATATTCCGCCTTGAGTAGTAGTCAGGTTGAGTTTGCCGTGCTTTCAGATGAGATGATTGAGGCTTATGTGGCAAGCGGTGAGCCACTGGATAAGGCCGGGGCTTATGGTATTCAGGGCCTGGCCGCTCAGTTTGTGAAAAATTTAAACGGTAGTTATTCGGGTGTGATGGGTTTGCCGTTGTTTGAGACAGCGGAATTGCTGGGCAAAGTGCACGTAAAAACCCTCGGCTAATAAGAGTCGAGTGTAAACAACAGAATTTGAAGAAGAGAAATAATGTCGATTAGTAAGGAAATTTTGATCAATATCACACCACAGGAAACGCGAGTTGCGATCCTAGAGAACGGTATGCTGCACGAGCTGTATATTGAGCGTAGTCGTAGTCGTGGTCTGGTTGGTAATGTTTATAAAGGACGCGTAGCGCGAGTATTGCCAGGTATGGAGGCCGCATTTATTGAAGTGGGTCTGGAGCGTGCGGCTTTTTTGCATGTTTCGGATATGGCTGGTTATAGCAAGCAAACTAGCGATGCTGAGTCAGAGCAGCTGGCACCTCAGATTGGGCAATTATTGAGGGAAGGACAGGAACTACTGGTTCAGGTGATAAAGGATCCTTTAGGTACTAAAGGCGCACGTCTGACCAGTAATATTACGATTCCGTCGCGTAATCTTGTGTTTATGCCTAATTCAGAAAATATTGGGGTGTCTTCACGTATTGAGGGAGAAGAAGAGCGCGAGCGTCTCAAAGATATGCTGTTGTCGCAGGAAGGCCTGAATAAGGGTGTGGGTTATATTTTGCGTACAGCGGCAGAAGTGGCGACCGCTGATTCGATTGCCAGAGATATTAATTATCTAAATCGCCAGTGGGAGCACATTAATGCGGCTACTAACGTAAAAGCGGGCAACGCAGTACACAAAGACCTGCCTTTATATTTGCGCACACTGCGTGATATGGTCGATGATGACCTTGAAAAAATTCGGGTGGATTCACGTGAGACATTTTGCTCCATGCTGGAGTTTGCTACTACCTATGTGCCCGAGGTTGAAGAAAAAATTGAACACTATCCTGGTGAACGACCTATTTTTGATTTGTACAGTGTTGAAGATGAAATACACAAAGGTCTGGATCGTAAAGTACATTTGAAATCGGGTGGCTATCTGATTTTTGATCAGACCGAAGCGATGACCACGGTTGATGTTAATACCGGTGCTTATGTTGGTAGTCGTAATCTGGAAGAAACGATTTTCAAAACTAATCTGGAAGCGGCACAGGCGATTGCACGACAACTACGTTTGCGTAATCTTGGTGGCATTATCATTCTTGATTTTATTGATATGAATGTAGAAGATCACAAACGTCAGGTGATCAGAGCGCTGGAAAAATCGCTGGATAAAGATCATGCACGAACCCATGTTTGTGAAGTGTCGAGTTTGGGGCTGGTTGAAATGACGCGCAAGCGCACGCGTGAAAGTTTAGAACATGTGTTGTGTGGTGTTTGTCCTACCTGTGAAGGTCGTGGTTCAATAAAAACGGCTGAGACAGTTTGTTATGAAATATTTAGAGAAATTCTGCGAGAAGCGCGTCAGTTTGATGCTAAAGAACTGCTGGTATTAGCTGCGCAGGAAGTTGTGGATTTGCTGGTCGATGAAGAATCAGCCAGTTTGGCTGAGCTGGAGGACTTTATCGATACGCCGATTCGTTTTCAGGCTGAAGCCATGTATACCCAAGAGCAATATGATGTTGTGATTGTGTAATGTCTTCGACATTGTATTTCTGAGAAATAATAAATGACCTGGTTTGACAAAATTCGTCTTTACCTGATTTACACGGTTGCCACAATACTGATTGTACTGGCGGTAGTTTTTAGTGTGTTGCGTATCGTGTTGCCTAATGCAACCGGCTACGTAGATGATGTTGAGCAAATATTAAGCGAGCAGATCGGCTTGCCAGTTTCGATTGCCAGTATGGACGCAGACATGTACTGGCTGGTGCCACGACTCAAACTGGTCGATGTCGTTATTTACGATAAAGATAAACAGCGTGAATTGCTGCGCCTCGATGAGGCTCTTTTTGCATTAGCCTTCGTTGATTCTATTCTTCAATTATCCCCCATTGTGGGTGATGTTGATCTGGTCGGTGCTGATCTTTATATCGAACGTCATGCCAATAATCAATGGCGTATTCAGGGTATTGATTTTGGCGGAGAGGTTACAGGCTCATCTACTGCTGATTCTTCAAATGAACTTATTTCCGCAATCAAAAATACCAGTTTCTCTTTACTCAATAGTAATATTCATTGGCAAGATTACAGGCTGCGTGATGGACAGCTTGATTTTATTGATGCCAATATTTTTATTGAGGAGTTTTTGGATGATCATAGCCTGGAAATTAATTTACAGTTACCAGAAAAATATGGTCGTTTTCTTCGATTAATTGTTAAAACTGATGATGATATTGCGCAGATATTAGAAGCTGATCTGGATGTTTATTTGCAGGCTGAGTCGATTGATATAGGTAGATGGCTTACTATGTTGGATATTGCTGATTTGCCATCAGTCAAAGGCACTTTTAATGGTGAGCTATGGCTGTCACGCAAGGCAAATTTAATATCGCATATTACGCTGGATGCAGTAGTAGAAAATTTTCAGCTTAAGCGAAAAGATTATGGTGAGTTTTCACTTGATGGTTTGTCTGGGCAATTTGAATGGATAAAGACAAAAGGTGGGTGGGAGTTTGCTAGTCATGATATTTATTTACTCAACCAAAATGCGGCGTGGCCAGAGTTAGCGAATATTTCTGCAGCTCAAAATGTAGAGGGGTTGTTTTTCTCATCGACATATTTACGTTTACAGGATCTGATTGGTCTTGCAGACGTGGTTCTAAGCAAAGAACAATCAGTTTTTGTAAAAAAATATCAGATGAACAAATTTGCTGGTGATTTTTATAATTCAACAGCATTTATTTCAGCGAGTGATAGTAAAGATGTAAGATTCTCGACGATCTTTGAGAATGTTGATTTTTCTGTTCCAGATAGTGAGATTTTATTTAAGGGTGTTGATGGATCATTGGCCTATGTGAAAGATCAGGCAAGAATTGAATTTTTATCTGAAACAGTGGTAATGGTTTTTGGTTCTTTGTTCCGTCAGCCACTCGATGCTGATTTAATAGAGGGAGTTGTATTTGCTACACGTGAAAACAATGACTGGCAGATCTCCGCAGAAGATCTCTATCTTTTGAATTCAGATCTTGAAATTAATACGCGTTTAAAAATACGGGTGAATGAGAAAGGCGCTTCACTTGCGGACATTCAATCTGATTTTAGAGATGTTAATGGTGCGGCAATAGGAAAATATTATCCACTGCCTGTTATGTCAAAAGATTTACTCGACTGGCTGGATATGGCTATCACTGACGGTTTTGTAGAATCGGGTAGTTTTATCATGCACGGTGATTTAAGTCGTTTCCCCTATGCTGATAACGACGGGATTATGGAAGTTGTTTTTGATGCCAGTTACCTAACCTTGAATTTTCTTGAGGGCTGGCCCAGTTTAAATGGTCTAAGCAGTCATATTCGTTTTCATAACTCATCATTGTTTATCAATGATGCGAATGGACAGACTTATCGTGGAGAACTAACGGATGCAAAGGTGCTTATACCTGATCTTTATGCTCCCCGCCTATTTATTGATGGGCATGTTGAAGCTCCCGCAGAGGATCTTCAGCAATATGTATGGGATAGTGGTCTGGATGATATTCTGGGAGCAGCGATGAAACAGTTCCAGGCCAGTGGTAATACTGGGCTTGATCTGGAGCTTGAAATACCCCTCGATAATGGTGATGCAGTACAGGCAAGAGGTGCCTTGCAATTTAGAGGTAATGAGTTGTATTTGCCTGTGATGGATTATGTTCTGGATGAAGTTAATGGTCGTCTGTTTTTTGATGGTGACCAGTTGAGCGCTAATGATATTGAGGCTGTTTTTGAAGGTGAATCAGTCATTATTGATGTGATGAGTATTGATGTTTCAGATGATGATGAATTTAGCGCAAATATTTTTAGCACTAATAATCTTTTTGGTGAAGATGAAGTAGAAGCTCATTCTGAATTAATCTTTAATATAAAAGGACGTTTACCTGCTGATGGCATGTTGAAAAAATTTGACTGGATACCAAAGGACTGGGTGGCTGGTGCTTCAGATTGGGATGTAGTGGTGCATCTGCCAAAAGATACTGAGGATTATTCTGTTCGTGTTGAAATGGATTCAAAACTTGAAGGTACGACTATCAGCCTGTCAGATGCGGTGAGTAAAAATTCAGATGAATTGTTACCAGTTAATCTTGAAATTAAGGCATTGTTTGATGGTTTGCAGGTGGATGTTAAATCGGAAAAAAACTTCACATTGTTTGCAACCAGAAATGATGAAAGTGTCTGGGATTTTGTAGTTGATTCCAGTTTGATTCGAGGTAGTGGTGAATTTGCAGAAGACCTGAACAAAGATTCAGCGGCATTGCTTGATCTTGAGTACATTGATCTGCTGACTTTGTTTGAGTCTAGTGGTGAAGGTGGTGAGGCTGTATCATTAAAGCCCACTTTTTTCCCGTCATTAAATTTTAAAACCAAGGTGCTTTCGTGGAATGATTGGGAATTTAGTGACGTCAGGCTGGATACTAGCTGGAATTCTCATGGCATGCTGATTGATTCAATAAGTTTGCACGGGCCGTCACTACAGATTGAGGGTAAGGGTAGCTGGCTGAGTTCATGGCAGAACGCGCATGAATCCAATTTTAATTTTAATGTAAAGAGTGACGATCTTGGGCGCACACTAACTATATTAGATCTTACTAAAAATATGAAGCGTGGTGACTATGTGGGTAAGGTCAACTGGCGCTGGTTCGATGAACCTTATCGTTTTTCATGGAAAACAGTGCAGGGTAATTCGAATTTTACGATGAAAGAGGGTGAAATTAAGGCGATGGACCCAGGGGCGAGTGGCAGAATTGTCGGTTTGCTTAATGTGTTTAAGCTGTTTGATCGATTAACACTGGATTTTAGTGATGTTTCAGGTGAGGGTTTTGCTTTTGATTCGGTCGAAGGTAATTTCAAATTTCAAGATGGTCATGCATTTGCTGAAAATATTGAAATCAGTGCGGCAGCTGCCAACATGAAGTTGACAGGAAATATTGGTACAGTTGATCGAGATTATGATTTGCATATGCAGGTCAGGCCTCGCTCATCTGCAGCGGCCTTTACTGGTGGAACGTTGGCCGGTGGCCCGGTTTTGGGTGCTGGGCTGGTGCTGATCAGCAAATTGTTTGGGCTTGAAAAGAGTGCTTACGATGAATATGAAATAACAGGCGTGTGGGATGATCCACAGATTGAGCAGATTGAGAAACATAGTGTAGAGGCTGAAGTGAAGCCTGAGGATGAAGAATGAGTGTGCATAAAATTATCGTTTTTTTTATTCTTGCCTTTTTGTTTTCACCAGTGGCGATTGCGGAAACGCCTGAATTGAATGATCTGCAGTGGAAATTGACGGAAGAGCAATGGGATCTGGTAAAGCAGGGTGATCAATTATTGAAAATGCCGGTAATGAAGCAGATGGTCGAAGCATGGGGGCAGCAGCAGGGGCAGGGCATTGAATTAAGATATCCTGGCGGTGAAGAAGGGGAGTTATGGGTTGAGGAATTGATGGATAGGTTGATTTCGCTGGCGATTCCTTCAAAATACCTGTCTGCAGTTGCTGGTAGTGGTGAAGCAGATGTTATTATTATTAAAATATTTAAAGTTGGAGATGTATAGCAGTGAGTAAGGTTGCAGCAATTCAAATGGCATCAGGCCCCAATGTGCAGGCAAATCTGGACGAGGCTGAAAAATTTATAAAAATAGCCGTTAAGCAGGGTGCTGAGCTCATCGTTTTGCCTGAAAACTTTGCCATCATGGGCATGACCGAAATGGATAAGGTTGGCGTTTCCGAGAAATATGGTCAGGGTTTGATCCAGGATTTTTTGAGTACCCAGGCTTCAACACATGGTATTTGGCTGGTCGGTGGCACTCTCCCCATTCAGTCTGATGAAGCAAATAAAGTCTATGCCACCTGCTTGCTGTTCAATGACTCTGGTGAAGTGGCTGCGCGTTATGACAAGATTCATTTGTTTGATGTGACTCTGGAAGAAAGTGATGAAAGTTACACCGAGTCTGAAACCACGACTCCGGGCGATGAAGTGATTGTTGCCGATACACCTTTTGGTCGCCTGGGTCTGGCTATTTGCTACGATCTGCGTTTTCCTGAGGTGTTCAGGGCGATGGCCGATGTCGGTATTGATATATGCGTGCTGCCTTCGGCGTTCACCAGTCTGACGGGTAAGGCGCATTGGGAAACATTGATTCGTGCACGCGCAATAGAAAATTTATCGTATATGGTGGCGGCCGCACAGGGTGGTTACCACGTTAATGGTCGTGAAACTCATGGCGATAGCATGATTGTCGATCCATGGGGCATGGTACTCAATCGCTTGCCGCACGGCACGGGTGTGGTGGTGTCGGAAATTGATATCAACAAACTTCAGAAGACACGTCAATTATTCCCAGCACTGCAGCACAGACGGCTGAATTGTAAAATAAACTACGCCTGATTGACGTAAATCTAACTTGTTTCTGAACTGGATTTTATTCCTGCAAGTCTCGCAAATATTTAAATAATTTTCGTGCCGAGGCCGGTGGTTTTTCCTGCTGCAGCTCACGTTTTGCCTGACGAATCAGCTGATTAATGTGCTGACGATCAATATTCGGATGAGCATCAATAATTTCAGAGAGGGCTGTTTTGTCATCGGCCAGTAACTGGTCGCGCCATCGCTCTACCTTTCTAAATTGTATGGTATTGGTATCGTGCTTATGTTTGATCTGTTCTAGCTGGATTTTTATCTCGTCAGCATCAATCTGGCGCATAATCTTGCCGATGTATTGACGTTGCCGTTTAAGACCGCTCCGGGACTGTAATTTTTTTGCTTCACGCACAGCGTTGAGCAGGGTATCGGGCAGGCTCATGGTGTTGAGCTCTTCCTGCTTGAGTGAAATCAGTGTGTCGCCCAGTTTTTTTAGTGCATCACAGTCACGTTTTTCCTGTGATTTACTGGGTGCTAGTTCTTCTTCAAATTCGTCCTCATTTTTCACTGTTCATCAAGCTCCTCTATTTCGTCTGCCTCTGTATTGAAAGTCATCGTTTTGTCAGTAGAAAATTGAGCATGATTGAGTAACATTGTGAGTTGTAGTTTACCTTTTTTCCACTTTTCAATTTTAACGGGTAGGTTGTTCAGGCTGGGTGCTAGCCACAAATAAATAGGATTTTTTTTAGCACTGCCATCGCGCTCTGTTTTGATGGTTTGAATGGTGTTGCCATTGACCTCGATTTCTTCAGTGCCATGGGTAATAAAGGAATAGCTTATGAATTTTCCTTTGACCATCATGGTGTATTGCTGGGGTTCGGTTTTCTCTTTTGTGTTGAGCATTAGGGGAACCTGGTAGCTACTGGTGTCCCATACGGGCTTATCTACTTTGAGTTCCAGTTTGTTGCCATAGGCGGTGCCACTGACTTTTCCCAGTAGTTTCTCGTCAGATTGAATCCAGTCAATTTTTAAATCTATATCGCGATTTTTTTTATCTTTTGATTTTTGTTTGTGGCTGAATTCAGTCAACAATAACTGATTGTTTTGATTAGACAGAAAACTGTTCTCATCCAGCACATCATTTCGTATCAGCGCTGCCAGTCCTACAGTCTCAGTGTGCTGGCTTATGCGCACACCATTGTTTTCATGTTTGAGTGAGAAATTAATTTTGGCGATAGCTATGCCAAATTTCTCAATGCTATAACTGGCGTTGTATTCGAGCGGCAGTGCAAAGCCTGATGATGGCAGCAGGATCAGAGCAAGTAATAAGCTTTTTACTGAGGTAAGGAAAGCGTGTTGTTTTGCCATGTTGCTATTTCCCTGACAGGTTTGTTATCAAAATGTACATGATTATCTTTCAGTCTTAGTTGCCCACTGGTGAACCATTCTATAGCGAGCGGATAAATAATATGTTCCTGTTCCAATACGCGCTCAGCCAGCGTTTTTTCATCGTCATCATCAAGTACGGGTACTGTAGCCTGTATGACAACAGGGCCGCTATCAAGTTCGTTGCTGACAAAATGAATGCTGGCACCGTGTTGTTTGTTGCCTGCTTTCAAAGCCCGGCGGTGCGTATGCATGCCTTTGAACTCGGGTAGTAATGATGGGTGAATATTGAGTATTCGGTCTTCGTATTGTTCGATAAAGGCTTCTGGCAATATTCTCATAAAACCGGCTAGCACAATCAGGTCTGGTTTGAGTTCAGCAACCTGCTCAGCCAGAGCATGGTCAAATTGCGAACGGTCAGGGAATTTTGTGTGGTCAATAACAATAGTGTTAATGCCAGCAGATTCAGCTCTTTCCAGGCCTAAAACATCGGGTCGATTACTAATGACAGCGCTGATGTTTGTGTGAATCTTTTTCTCAGCAACAGCGTCAATAATTGCCTGAAGATTACTGCCCGAGCCAGAAATCAATATGACAATTGATGGCGTACTCATGGCTGAATTGTTTACTTGAAAATAACGTCGGCTTTGCCTGAAGATTGAGCGATCTCGCCCAAACGCCACGCTTTTTCACCGGCATCATTGAAGGCTTTGATGGTCTTGCCCGCATCTTCTTCAGCAACAATTACTGCCATGCCAATACCGCAGTTGAAAGTTCGGTACATCTCGTTCATTTCGATATTGCCGTTCTTTTGTAACCATTCAAATACGGTAGGCAACTGACAGCTCTGTTCATCGAGAATAGCCTGTGTGTTTTCAGGTAAAACGCGAGGAATGTTTTCCAGTAGACCGCCACCGGTAATGTGTGCCAGCGCGTGCAGAGGAATGGTTTTTAATACTTCAAGAATCGATGAAGCATAAATACGTGTGGGTGCCAGCAGTGCATCACCCAGAGATGTTTCGCCGCAGGCCTGATCCAGTGAAGCATTGCTGACTTCAATAACTTTACGTACCAGAGAATATCCGTTCGAATGTGGGCCACTGGAGGCCAGTGCAATAATGGCGTCACCGGCTTTTACTTTTGAACCATCGATGATATTTTCTTTTTCGGCAACACCAACGCAGAAACCGGCCAGATCGTAATCGCCTTCGCTATACATGCCCGGCATTTCAGCGGTTTCACCACCGATGAGAGCAGCGCCAGACTGGCGACAGCCTTCGGCGATGCCTTCTACTACATCGGCAGCAATTTCGGTGTCCAGCTTGCCGGTAGCGTAGTAATCGAGGAAGAACAGCGGTTCGGCACCCAGTACCAGAATGTCATTGACGCACATGGCGACCAGATCGATACCGATGGTATCGTGCTTGCCGAGTTCTATGGCCAGTTTCAATTTGGTACCAACGCCATCGGTGCCAGAAACCAGCACCGGTTGTTTGTAGCCAGCAGGGATTTCAAACAGGCCGCCAAAACCACCTATGCTACCCATCACACCGGGGCGTTTGGTACTGGCTACGCTGCCACGAATTTTATCAACCAGCTGATTGCCCGCGTCGATATCGACACCGGCATCGCGGTAACTAAGAGAAGGTGCAGTATTCTTGTTTTGAGTGTTATCCGACATTATTGAAAGCCAGTGCTATGTAATATTAAAGATGATTTTAAGATGCGATATTCTACACGCTCCGAGCTGTGTGATTGTATAATCTGTCGAAATAATCTTCTAATTAGTCCGTATATGGTGTATCAAAAAACAAGCGCCCTGATATTTGTCTTACTGACGACCCTGTTGGCTCCGCTGACAGTCTCTGCTGTGGTGGTGGAAGACTTGTTTGAGGTCGATATGCCTGTTCTGGACGAGAGTAAAGCTATCCGTCGTGCTGCGCTGGATGATGGTTTGATCGAGGTATTGATCAGGGTCTCCGGTGACAGCAATATTCTGAAAAAAGTTAAAGCGCCAGCTTCAAATAATTATGTGAAGCAATTTAAATATTCGGTGCAGGCGGCAGAAGAGGCGGGTGGAGAGGCTTCGCAGCGACTTTGGGTTCGCTATAATGAGACAAAAATACTGGGTTTCTTGCGCAAGCAGGCCATTCCCATCTGGGGAAAGCATCGAAGCCAGCTGGTGATGTGGCTGGCCGTTCGAGATGGCAGTCAACGCTATATTCTAAAAGGCAGTGATGTTTCCCAGATTAAATCAAAAACAGATATGGCTCTGGGTCGTCGAGGGATCCCGGTAATCTGGCCAAAAAATGATGCGCTTGATCAGCAGGATGTTCGCTTTGCTGACATCTGGGCGGGTTTCCCTGACCCAATCAAACAGGCTTCGAAACGATATTCGCAGGGCCCCGCTATTGCTGCCAACATGAGCTGGAATGGCCGTGTCTGGAAAGCGGAATGGTCATTATTCATGGGCGACGAAATTCGTAAATGGAGCCTGAGTGGTGCTGATTATGCAACCCTGATTGCACGAGCCACTGATTTGGCTGCTGATGCCATGGGACAGGGATTTGCAGCGCTGGAATCTTTTGGTGTCTCGCAGCAAAAAACGCTGACGGTAGAAGTTGGCCGGGTGGCGAGCGTGAAAGATTTTCGACGTATCGAAAAATACCTGTCGAGTTTATCAGCTGTGCAGTCGGTGCAATTGTCACAGGTCGAGTCAGAGCGTGTATTCTTTGATTTAATTCTGCGCACCAAAGCTGATGATTTACTGACTTTAATTCAGTCGGGTTCGGTTATGGCACCAGCGCCTGAAGAAGAGAGCAATGAGTTGAAGGATGAGCCCGTGGTTGCTATTGCGCCAGATATTACGCCTAATACCACTGTCGCGGATGTTCCATCGCCGGCTGCGTTGATAGTGACGCCCTATCGTTTTGTGCTGCGTTGATCATGTCATCGTCCAGCAAGGCCAATCAATCGTTTAGGCAGTTGCCGCTGCATTTTGGTGTTCGTGACGTTTTTAGTTTCGATACACTGGTGGCGGGCAGTAATGAAGTTGCTGTGGGTATCGTTCAGCAATGTGCACTGGGCGAAGGTGAAAAACAGGTGTATATCTGGTCGCCGCACAGTGAAGGCAAAAGTCATTTGTTGCAGGCAGCCTGTCATCTGGCGGCCAGTCATCAGCGCACAGTCTGTTATTTGCCCGCAGAAGAGATTATCAATCAGTCGGTTCAGATACTGGAAGGGTTGGAGCAGTTGAATCTGGTTTGTCTGGACAATGTAAACCTGATGGCGCAATCGACTGAATGGGAAGAAGCCCTGTTTGATTTAATCAACCGCATGCGTGAAACGGGCAATAGCCTGTTACTGACGGCTTCTGTATCTCCCGAGGCGTTAAAGGTGAAACTGCCGGATTTACGCTCGCGTCTGGTCTGGGGGCCGGTATTTCAATTGCAGGCTTTGAGTGATGTTGAGAAACGTGAAGCGCTGCGAATTCGCGCCGGACAACGAGGCCTGGAATTGCCAGATAATGTTGCCGAATATTTAATGCGCCATTATCCACGAGATTTGTTCGGTCTATTTGAACGCCTGGAAGTGCTGGATACCGCTGCCATGGCGATGCAACGACGGTTAACGGTACCCTTTGTTAAGTCCGTGCTGGATGACGTTTAATCAGGTGTACTTTCTTTCTGACTTCTTGATCTGAGCCGTGTGTAGAGCACGGTGCCGGTAAAAAACAGCAAGCTGAATGCGGTCACGTATAGGCCAAACATCAGTGTTTCATCGACTGCAGCGTACCAAATCCCCACGATAAAATAGAAGATCGCCAGATACATTGACCATGCGTGAGTATAGGTTTTGCCGTTGAGCAGGCCGCGCAGGGGGAACATGAGCGGGCCAAGCTGGGTCAGGATTATGATTGAGATTAAATGGGATTCTGTCTGGTTGATGACTAAATGCCAGACGTAGAGCCCAATCATGAGTCCAAAATAACCGGACAGGGTTAACCAGCGGGAAAGTAAAAGTGGTGATGTGGGCATGAATTAACCTTTGAGTTTTTTTGCGGTGCTGGCCAGTCGGCGACCCAGAGCGAGGCAGAGTGATCGTTCTTCATCACTGAGTACATTGGCTTCGCTAGCGCTGGTGACGCGAGTCGCACCATAAGGTGTGCCGCCGGTTTTGGTGCTGAGTAATTCCGTCTGGGTATAGGGTAGGCCGGTAATCAGCATGCCGTGGTGCAACAGGGGTAGCATCATGGTGAGCAAAGTGCTTTCTTGTCCACCGTGCAAACTCATGCTGCCAGAAAAAACAGCGGCGGGTTTATCCACCAGTTTGCCCGACATCCACAAGGGGCTGGTGCTGTCGATAAAGTATTTCATCGCGGCGGGCATATTACCAAAGTGGGTTGGGCTGCCCAGAGCCAGACCCTCGCATTCTTCAAGATCCTGAAGTGTGGCGTACAGCGGGCCATTTTCAGGAATGCTCTCTTCGCTTTGTTCGGTGTTTGCGGACACCGATGGCACGGTACGAATGCGCGCTTGCATGCCTTCGACTTCCTCGATGCCTCTGGCGATGAGGTTGGCCATCTCGGCGGTGGTGCCACCGGGGCTGTAGTATAAAACTAGAATTTCAGACATAGCTATAGGATATCCAGAATCTTTTCAGGAGGGCGGCCGATGGTGGCTTTGCCATTATGAATCACAATTGGGCGTTCGATGAGGATGGGGTTGTCGACCATGGCCTGAATCAGGGCATCACGGCTCAGGTTTTCATCGGCCAGATTTAACTCTTTATAAGGTGCTTCGTGCTGGCGCATCAGCTCGCGGGGTTCCATTGATAGCAAATCCAGAATTTTCTTGAGCTCATCAACGCTGGGTGGTTCGTTCAAATACTCACTGACATCAGGCTTAATGCCTTTGTCATCAAGTAGTTGCATGCTTAATCGACATTTTGTGCAATTGGGATTCAGGTAAATACGTGTTGAGCTCATTGTTCATTCCTCGCTATGGAGCACAAGCTTACTGGAAGTCTCAGGTGGGTAAAAGCCACCGTTGATGTTTGATTTTTGTTTACAGGCTGATGCTTACATTCTCAAAATATTGTGGTTATAATCGACAGTCAACAGTTTCAATACTAACGATTACTAATTCTATTTGGAGATTTTACATCATGCGGACACTTGCACGATTAATTTTAGTTACATTTTTGGCTCTCGGTCTGGTAACAGGTTGTGCAACCACAACTGAGCCGGAGCAAACTGCTGCAGAAGCAATCGCTGCAGCTAAAGCAGCTAATGCTGAGGCGAAAGCTCTTGGTTACGAATGGCGTGATACAGGAAAGATCATCAAGTCAGCTGAAGCGGCTCTAGCAGCAGGTAACGAGGATGAAGCCAAAGCACTGGCCAATCAGGCAAGAATGCAGGCAGAGAATGCCATTGCTCAGAAAAAAGCGGAAGATAAAAAATTCGCTGATAAGATGACTGAGGCTGATAATGCGGCGTTGAATAATGCCGAGTCGGATATGTCACACAGCAAGCATGCAGGTATGGGGGCAGGTGATACAAGTTACTCTGTGGTTCGTGGTGACAATCTGTGGGATATTTCTGGTAAAGAAAATATCTACGGTGATTCCTTCCAGTGGCCTTTAATCTATAAGGCTAATCGCGACAAAATCAAAGATGCTGATTTGATTTATCCTGGTCAGGTTTTTGATATTGATCAAAATGCCACAGCTTCAGACATCGATGCAGCTATTAACCATGCAAAAACACGTGGCGCGTGGTCAGTAGGTGATGTTGAGCAGTCTGATCTGGATTATCTTGCTCAGTAATTAATGCTGAATGTGACTGTGAAAAAGGCTCGCTTGCGAGCCTTTTTTTATGATTAATAACTAATGATTTGTTATCGCTATTTAGTCTCTGGACGCGTGCAAGGTGTATTTTACCGAGCCAGTGCGCAGCAGCAGGCAGCTTCTCTGGGGCTGCGTGGCTGGGTGCGTAATCTGATCGATGGTCGAGTTGAATTGCTTGCCTGTGGTGATCAGACGATACTTGATGAATTGGAAAAATGGCTGCAAATAGGCCCGGAATACGCAAAAGTGTCTAATATAGAGGTAATAACAGAAAGCTTTAGTGAGCTTCCTGAAAATTTTGAAGTAAGGCCAACCACATCACTGTGAAGACCACAGAGCGAACAATATGAATGCAGTTGTAGACAATAAGAATAATCGCAAACTGGATGTGCATGAAATCCTGACCTGGCTGGAAGAAGATGAAATGGTCACGGCAGATAATGCGCACATGGTTCGTTTGCTTGCTGGTGGCAAGGCTTTCCTGGATAAGCATCCACTAGAAATTATTGCAGATCGTCACTGGACGGATGAAAAAACACAGCGCCCTCTAACGATTGATGCGTTAACCGAATGGTTTGCGCGCCGCGTAGGGTTGCCATATTTGAGGATTGATCCATTGAAAGTGGATGTGACTCAAGTGACCGATATTATGTCTTTTGCCTATGCACAACGTTTTAATGTGCTGGCTGTAAAGGTCGAAGCCCATTCGGTCACAGTGGCCACAGCTCAGCCTTTTGAGCGAGACTGGGAGGCTGAGCTTAGTCGACTGCATAATAAAGAATTCAAACAGGTGATCTCCAGCCCTGAAGAAATACGTCGTTATCTGGTTGAGTTTTATGCCGTATCAAAGTCAGTATTTGGTGCACAGAAAGACGGTCAGCGTGGATTGGGGGATTTGCAGAATCTGGAATCTCTCATGGAGCTGGGGCGTTCTGGCAAACTGGATGCAAATGACCAGCACGTGGTCAATATCGTGGACTGGCTGTTGCAGTATGCTTTTGATCAACGCGCCAGTGATATTCATCTGGAGCCGCGCCGTGAGATGAGTAATGTACGTTTTCGTATTGATGGCATCATGCATGAGGTCTATCAGATTCCCTCGCCCGTGATGGCTGCGGTATCCAGTCGTATTAAAATTCTGGGGCGTATGGATGTGGCTGAAAAACGTCGTCCTCAGGATGGCCGCTTGAAGACGCGCAGTCCAGATGGGCAGGAAATTGAACTACGTTTGTCCACCATGCCTACCGCTTTTGGTGAGAAGATGGTGATGCGTATTTTTGACCCCGAAGTGCTGGTGCGTAATTTTCAGAAACTGGGTTTTAGCGCCAAAGATGATGAAATGTGGCAGTCTATGATTCATCAGCCCAATGGCATCATATTGGTCACAGGACCAACGGGTTCGGGTAAAACCACCACACTTTATTCATCACTTAAGCAATTAGCTCAGCCTGACGTGAATGTATGCACTATTGAAGATCCTATTGAGCTGGTCGAACCCGCGTTTAACCAGATGCAGGTGCAGAAGAATATTGATCTCGGTTTCTCCGGTGGTGTAAAAACCCTGTTACGTCAGGATCCGGATATCATAATGATTGGTGAGATTCGTGATATGGAAACTGCTGAAATGGCGATTCAGGCAGCACTTACTGGGCATTTAGTGTTGTCTACGCTGCACACTAATGATGCACCTTCAGCTATTACTCGTTTAATGGATATTGGTGTAGCGCCGTATTTGATTCAGTCATCGGTAATTGGTGTCATGGCGCAGCGACTGGTGCGAACCTTGTGTCCACACTGTAAACAGCCTATTGAAATTGAGGAGAATGACTGGCAAGCACTGGTCAAGCCATGGAAATCCAAAAAACCTGAGACCGCTCAAAAACCGGTGGGTTGCCTAGAATGCCGCAACACCGGTTATCAGGGCCGTATAGGTATTTATGAGATGTTTACTTTCACCAAAGATGTTAGAAAACTCATCACTGAGAACTGCGATATTACTGCTATTAGGCAACAGGTAGTCAAGGATGGTCTTATGCCTATGCGACTCAGTGGTGCCAACAAAGTTGCCCAGGGTGTTACTACCGTTGAAGAAGTGATGCGTGTATCGCCGCCACCGCTAGATACCTGATTTCAGTCCTGACTATCTGACATAAGCACAAAAAAAGCAGATTTCTTCTTTATTAGCGAAAGGTTATAATGCGCCTCCAGATAAATGCGGGGTGCTAACTAATGTCTTATTATTTCTCGAAAATTGTTGATGATTCCTTTGAAGATGCGATCGAGCGCGTAACTGGTCTGCTCGGTGACGAAGGCTTTGGTGTGCTGACCACGATTGATGTCAGTGGCACATTGAAGAAAAAACTGGATGTCGACTTTCAGCGCTACACCATTCTGGGTGCATGTAACCCCGGTTATGCGCACAAGGCATTAACAGCGGAAGATAAAATCGGTGTTATGTTGCCCTGCAATGTTATTGTGCAAGAAAAAGATGGCAAAGTTGAAATTGCTGCGGTTGATCCTATGGCTTCAATGATGGCGATAGAAAATGAAGCTTTGGGTGGTATTGCCACTGAAGTGCGTGAAAAACTCAAGACTGTGATTGATCGTCTTTAGTTAATAAAAACAATAAAAAATAAACGGGTATTAAAATGGCTCAACCTGAAATTACGATTTATTCAAGCAAATTTTGTGGCTTTTGTGTGGCAGCAGAAAGGCTGCTGCAAAATAAAGACCTTGATTACAAACTAATTAAAGTCGATGAAGATCCCTCAAAATTTGAACACATGGTTAAAATTACCGGTCGTCGTACTGTGCCACAAATTTTTATTGGTGATCATCACGTTGGTGGTTTTGATGATCTTTCCGCGGCTAATCAGTCGGGTGAACTTAAAAAATTGCTCGAGTCTGTATAAGGTTCGAGCACCGCGGAGAAATTAATGAATTACCTGCCCATCTTTTTTCAAATTAAACAGCGCCCTTGTCTGGTGGTTGGCGGTGGTCCAATCGCTGCACGTAAAGTGGCCTTGCTCAGAAAAGCAGAAGGCGAGGTGACGATTGTCTCACCGGAATTATGTGATGAGCTAAAAGGCTTGCTGGCAGAAGGCAAGATTCAGCACAAGGCTAAAATTTTCTCAGCGGAAGATATGGATGATTGCGTTATAGTGATCGCCGCGACTGATCAACGCGATGTTAATGAGCAGGTGTCAGCACTGGCGAATGAAAAAAAACTGCCGGTCAATGTGGTCGATAATCCAGATTTATGTAGTTTCATTATGCCCTCAATGATCGATCGCTCCCCCGTACAAATTGCAATCTCAACAGGTGGAACCTCACCGGTGCTTGCGCGTATGATCCGCACCAAACTTGAAGGTATGATTCCTGCCGCTTACGGCAGGCTGGGTGCACTGGCTGAAAGTTTCAGGGATAAAGTTAAAGCTTCATTTCCCAATGTAGAATCACGTCGAGTGTTCTGGGAAAATGTATTAGAAGGCCGAATCGCCGAACTGGTTTTTTCCGGTCATGAAGATGAAGCCAGGGCGCTGCTCGATAAAACCATCGATGAAAAAGCAGCAGAGCCAGAATTACCCGGTGAAGTTTTTCTGGTTGGTGCCGGCCCGGGTGACCCTGATCTTCTAACTTTCCGCGCCCTGCGTTTAATGCAGCAGGCCGATGTAGTGGTTTATGATCGACTGGTATCACCCGCGATTATGGAAATGGTTCGCCGCGATGCCGAGATTGTTTATGTCGGTAAAGAGCGTGACAAGCACACCATGCAGCAGGAAAATATCAACCAGTTGCTGGTACGTTTAGCCAAAGAAGGTAAGCGTGTTTTGCGTCTGAAAGGTGGTGATCCATTCATTTTTGGTCGCGGTGGTGAAGAAATTGAACTACTGGCGCAAGAAGGCGTAGCTTTTCAAATTGTTCCCGGTATAACTGCTGCCAGTGGTTGTTCTTCTTATGCAGGTATTCCATTAACGCATCGCGATTATGCACAGTCCTGTGTATTTGTTACCGGACATTTAAAAGACGGTTCGGTCGATCTTAACTGGAAAGCACTGGCGCATCCAAACCAAACCGTCGTGTTCTACATGGGGCTACACGGTGCGCCAACTTTGTGTAAAGAAATGGTCGCACACGGCTTGCCGAGCTCAACACCCGTTGCATTAGTCGAGCAGGGCACCACACCACAACAACGTGTTTATACCGCCACACTGGATACCTTGCTTGATGTAATAAAAAGTAAAGATATCAAGCCGCCTACGCTAATTATTGTTGGTGAGGTTGTCACTTTACAAAATAAACTCAAATGGAGGAAAGAGCAGCATGAAGATGATAGCGATAGTGTTTTTTCCTATAAAAGTTAGGTTATATATTGCATAGAATAGAGAAATGAAACCGTGTGTTCTGCAATAGGCTCGCGGTTTTTTATGCAACACTAAATAATTTTATAACTGTTTATAGTTTGACTTTCCAGGGTTTGGCAAGCTTTTATGAAATAGGTAGTTTACTAATGGCTAAAGGAATGATGGAAACAAAAAAGGAATATTAGTGGAATGAATGTGAAAAAAAGGTACGTCTTCAGAAAATCCTCTAAACTAAGAATAAGTTGGCTGATAGTAGGTTATTTGATCATTTCAGGAAACACTCTAGGCAGCTAGGGTTATATTTGGAGTATTAATAATGTTTAAAGTTATAAAGGGAATTTTTATCTATTTGTTTTTTATTTCTTTTTTGATTTCATGTGGTGAAAAAAGTAATGAGTATTTTGCCTTTAAAGAGGTAAGAATTGTCAATATTGACAAGGAAAGCATTAAGGAATTGGGCGGTTTCCCTCTTCAAGGTAGGCAAATACACAGGCTGCTCAAAAGAATATTGAAATTTAATCCTGCTGTTATTGTTGTCGCAACGCCACATTTTGCAGACCAGGATTATGCTATTTACGGTGAGCTTGTATATAAAACGGATGAAGAAAAAGAGCGAGAGAAAGGAAATAGGTCGTTTTATAGGCGCGTAAAAGTAAAAAGTGGTTTGGAAGATTTGGGTCGGAAGTATGCAGGGCAGTTAGTTACCTTTAGTTTGACGACTCAACCGGGAGTAATTTCTCACTGTCCGTTGTTTAAAAAACAGTTTGATATTTGCGGTTCATCTAAAATTAATTTTGGTAGTCATGGGATTCAGTCGGTTTCATATGATCCAGGTTTTAATAACGATTTTTTTGATTTAATCGCGGATAAATATTTTTCGTTTCATCACAAAATGGATGATGAAGCAAGGCAGCCATCATCAAGAAATTATATCGGAATAAAAAACAAAACGCTTGAACTTGAGTATGATGAAAGTATTAAGTCTGTGCCAGTTGATCGCGCTTATGACGTATTGACAGAAGAGGGTTGGGATAATTATCAGGGAAAAATAATTTTGCTAAGTATGGATGTTAATATGCCTCTATATCCAACACCATTGGGTGTTTATAACACTACGCAGTTTATGTTAACGGTTATCCAAAATAGACTTAATATGCATTGAGTTGTTATACATAATTTTACAGATTCGGTTTCCTCATTAAATCAAATTAAAAATAATTATTGAAAATTAGGAAGGGGCTTAAGTTATATGAATAAAAACAAAACCATTCACATGGTAGCTGGTTTACCTCGCTCAGGTTCAACCTTGTTGATGAATATTCTAGGTCAAAATTCAGAGTTTTATGTTACGCCTACTTCTGGAATCTTGGATATACTGCTTCAGGTTCGCAATAGCTGGGATAAAAATAGTGCGTTTCGTGCCATGGATGCCGAAGAAAGCGAAGACATTAAACGCAATGTTCTCAAAGCTATATTACACACCTACTTTGAACACGTAGACCAATCAATATGTTTTGATAAAAATCGAGGCTGGCCCGGTTATCTTGAAATGATGGCGGAGTTATGCGGCGGTAAGAACAATATAAAAGTATTGCTTACTGTTAGAGACTTAAGAGATGTAGTCGCCTCCTTTGAAAGGCTGCATCGTAAAACTACAGCATTAGGTTTGACGCATCAGGAATATGCCGATCCAAAGAAATTTAGAACGGCAATTGGTCGTCTGGAAACATTTATCGACCAGGATCAGCCAGTAGGCAGAGCCTTTAATATTATTCGCGATGCCTACACCCGTGGTTGGAGTGATCAGATCTTTATCGTTGAATATGACAAGCTCACCAGCAATCCTAAAGAGACGATGAAGTCAATCTACAGCTTTCTCGGGCACCCGAATTTTGAGCACGATTTTAATAATGTAAAACAGCTCACCATAGAAGACGACTCAGTGCATGGTTTTAAAGAACTGCATACCATCAGGCAGCGGGTCGAACCACAAGCACCAAATTGGCCAGAAATATTTGATGAAGTGGTAAGGCGTGAACCTGTGTGGGAGCAGATAGAAATGACCGCGCAGTTTTGGCGAGAATACCAAGTGTAAATTATAAATATCCTTGTATATAAAGGCTTAATATCAGGCGTTATCTTGATTTTAATCAAATAAAGTCTTGAATTTGTATTGACAGTGATTTTTGTTAAGAAGATTATTGCTAGGCTGTTTTTTGTTGTTCATTAAATAATAACTAATAAGAGAGATATCATGAAAAAGACACCTGGAAGTTCAAATCTCAATCGTACACCGCTTCATTTAGCCGTACATTCTGTGCTGCATAATCGAAGATTTATTAACACGAGTGGCGCTATGCTCTTAAGTGCAGGAATCGCGGGTAGCGCGATTGCCATGCCTTTGCCGATAACGCCTGAATCCGGCATTTACGCTCAGCAGTCGCAGAGCCAAAAGTATGAAAAAAGTCTGGTTATTATCGATAGCCAGCTCAAAGACAATGAAATTCTTTCAAGCTCTGCGCCAATAGGCAGCAAGGTATATCGTCTGGATATGAGCAAAGACGGTATCGAGCAAATTAGTGAAATTCTTAAAAAACATGATGGCTTAACCAGCGTTCATTTTCTTTCTCACGGTGGTTCTGGCTATTTATCACTAGGTAATGCAATTCTAAAAGCCGAAACCATTAGTTACTACAAAGAACAAATTCAGGGCTGGCAGCAATCATTGAGTGCTGGCGCAGATCTATTATTTTACGGTTGTGAAACAGGTTCAGGCGCTAAAGGCGCAGAACTGCTCGATAAACTCGCTGAGCTCACCGGTGCTGATGTCGCTGGTTCAACCGATGTAACCGGCTCAACTGCCAACGGCGGTGACTGGGAGCTTGAATATAAAGTTGGTGGCGTTACTGCTTCAAACCTGCAACCTAAAAATTATCCGCATACTTTGGTTGACGGTCAGTTCATCGCTGGTGATGGTAGTGGCGGTGGTGGTGGTGGTGGTGGCTACTACTATGCTAGTGAATATGACATCGGTGGTGCTGGCGGTGCTGGTGGTGGCGGTGATGACACTATTGCGGGTACAGTCGGCGACGATGTTATCGTTGGTGACGGCAGTGGCGGCGGTGGTGCAGGCGGCTACTATACCGGTTTTGGTCTTGGAGGCCTCGGCGGTGGTGGTGCTGACACGATTAGTGGCGGTGCTGGTGATGACATCCTGATCGGTGACGGTTTTGACGGCACCGTTGGTAACGATCTTGGTGATGGTATTGGTGGTAACGGTGGCTTCGCTGGTGGTGGCGGGGGTGGTGGTGGTAACTACTACTCCAGTAATTATCAGGGTGGTGACGGCGGTATCGGCGCTGGTGGTGGCGGTGCCGGTGACTATGGCTACGGTGGCGATGGTGGCATCGGCGGTGGCGGTGGCGGTTCAGGCGGTAGCTCTAGTAGCGGCTATGAAGGCCTCGGTGGCGGCCTCGGCGCCACTGATGGTACTTATACCTCTGATGACTCTGGTGGCGGTGGCGGTGGCGGTGGCTACTTTGGTACTGGTGGCGTTGGCTCAGTTTATTGGAGTAATAATACTGGAGATGGTGGTGATGGTGGCAGCAGTGGCACCGGCACCGGTAACGGTGGCAACGGCACTACAGTAGATCCTTCAGTTGGTTCTGCTGACTACTCTGGCGGCGCAGGTGGTGGCGGCTTCGGTAATGGTGACGGTGGCGATAATGGTAATAGTGACACTAACATAACAACTTTAGGTAGTGATGGTGTTGCTGGTGATACCACTCAATACATGATGAACGATACCGCTGGCGTGGTTACAGCTTTTGTTTCGGCTGAGTTACCAACCTTGCTGACGAACCATCCCAACTTTGGTGCGGGTGCCGATGTTCTCGATGGCGGACCCGGTTCTGACCAACTAGTCGGCCTCGGTGGTAATGACCGCTTCCTTTTCGAGCTCGATGATGCGACTTCGGGTACCGATGTCGATACCGTCTGGGATCTGAATGCAGGTGATGTACTGGTCGTTACCGATGCGGGTACTTCACGCAGTTCAGCATCTATTTCGGCGGCTCTGGATGCACAGGTACCTAGCGGCACTGACAGAACCATTACGGTGAGCGATGGTGTCAACTCGATGGACATCGTTGCTAAAGGTATCAACCGTGATCTGGTTCTTGCTGACTTTGATCTCACGGGTGCTAATGATGTGCCCACAGCTAGTGCAGTTAGTATTACTGATGATAATGGTGGCAGTGCTGTAGTCGGTGATAGCCTGACGGGTAGTTATACCTATAGTGATGTCGACAGTGATGCCGAAGGCACGAGCACGTTCCGCTGGTTAAGTGATGGCGCTGCGATTGCTGGTGCAACGGCTTCAACTTATACTCTGGTTAGTGCTGATATTGGGGCTTCTATTACCTTTGAAGTTACTCCACTGGCGGCTACCGGCAACATAACAGGTAATGCTGTGGCTTCTTCAGGAGTGACCGATATCGTTGCTCCGACAGTTAGTGCAAGTAGCGATAGCGACGGTAACAACGTTCTTGGCTCATTTTCAATATGGTCGTTATTTATTGGAGTAGGTCTCGGGCTTAGTCGTTTGCTGCGTTTAGGAAAACGCGAATGAACAGACTGAACGAGCTTTAAGCTCATCAGTTGTTTGTATTGACCGCCCCGATAGTGCTGTAGAAAGTGTAATCGGGGCGGTTTTATTTGTACAATCAATAACACTATTATGCGCAGCATAAAAAATACCGGTCACAGGTCTTATTATGATTTTTACTATTTCAGCTCGAGGTAAAAAAACCCGGCAGCCTATTTTTGATTATCTTGCAAGAAATTATGCAAATATCCCTATTGCACAAATCGACAGCGTATTTGGTTTTGTAGAAAAATCCACTTTATATGGTGGCCGACATTTTGTTCATCCTGAACTTTCTGATCAGGATGTTCGTCAGCTTTATGATGTTGGAATCGGGCTACGTATTCCGTTTAGCAACCAGTATGTAAAACGTGAAGAGTACGAAAATAATCGATTATTACTACAGAAATATCATCGTAAAGGTAATTCTGTTATCGCGCACAGAGATGAGCTGGTTGAATGGATTCGTCAGGATTTTCCTGATTACCAGATTGAAGCCAGTGTCATCAAAAATATTAATACACACGAGAAGATTCAGAAAGCTCTGGAGATTTACGACACGGTCGTATTGCCCATGGAAACTAATCAGGATCATGAGTTCCTTAAGCAGGTAGAAAATAAAGAGCATGTTACTCTGTTTGGTAATGCTGGTTGTGCATTAACCTGTCCCTCTAAAATCTGTTATCCATCGCTTTCAAAACTGAATAAATTTGAAGGTGGTGAATTTAAATGTTCACAGGGAATTAAGCACCGTGAGATGTTGGGTATGATCGATTTTGACCTGGATGAATTGAGCGATTTTGGTTTTAATCGTTTTAAAATGTTACGAGGTAGGGAAAGTGGTGTTACGGGTTACTAAATGAAGTATGTGCTATTTTTTATTACGTTAAGTATGACGTTTAGAGTGTTTGGATTTGATCAAAGCAAAGATGAATGTGATCCTATAGTGGATCTTGATACAGCTTCAATGAGCTTGCAGAAAACCTTGAGTCTTTTGGCTAAACAGCACCAGTTTGAATTGAGTTTTCCGGTGAATGCTGACCAGTCTGTTGAATCGGTCGAGGGTATGCGCTTGAGCCAGGCGCTTAAGTATCTGACGTCTGATGTGAATACAGTCTTGCGGCACGAGAAGAGTGCAGGCTGTGAGATGGCAAGGCTGGTTTCGATGGAGGTGCTGCCTGTTGGTGAGCAAGGCGAATATGTTCATGTGAAGCCGCAGATTCAAGCAAAGCCGCAGGTTCAGGCAAAATCCAAAGTCGAACCTGTTTATATTGACAACATGGAATTATATGTGGAAGAAGTATTGTTAAAACAGCGTAAACGGGATAAAAACCTGTCGCCCGAGCAACGTAAGGAGTTTAGATTGGTTAGGAATCAGGTGAGGCAGCGGCTTGAAGACGAAGGTTTGTTAGAGCCGAGGCAGATGAAAAACAGGAAGAATAATAAACAGAAGTTTAGAGAGCAAGCGCAGGACGCTTATTAGCCAGTAGTTATTGTCTGACGGTATTCTAATTGCTGTTGTCTTTCCCATCCAGATAAACCCAATCCCCATTATTTCGAACAAACCGACTGATTTCGTGTAATTGAAATGCACGGCCATTGTTTTTGTATGTGGCGATAAATTCAACGGTTCCCTGTTCATCGTTTATGCCGCCTTTGTCCGTATTTTTGATGCGTAGCCTTGACCATTTTATTGCTGACTCGAATTCGATGCTTTCAGGTCGGGTATCTGGGTGCCAGGTGTTTTTTAGATAGCTTTCGTTTTCTTCTATATAGGCGCAGTAGCGTGAGCGCATCAATTGTACGGCGGTGTCGGCTTTGGCGCTGCCATTCAGGTATTTCTCGCAGCATTGAGGAAATAATTCTCCTGATCCACAGGGGCATTTTTTATCATTCATCTTTTAGAATTGATCTTTTTAAATTTAAACATGTTTATCTATAAGTAAATTCTATCCGCTTATAAGATTTTCCTACCTCAACAATTGCACAGTATATAGAGAAATTAAACTGAAACGGGTATGATATGCACTCCCTATATCAGGGGTTATATCCTGATATTTTGAAAGAATTCTTTAGTCGTTTTATCTTATTGATTTAAATGGCTTTTTTAATACTGACACATGATCCTTTGGAGGAATAAGATGTCGGAAATAGTTGCAACTAACCAGACCATACTGGTTGTTGGCGGAGGCATCAGCGGCATGACTGCTGCGATTGAGGCTGCTGAAGTTGGCAAACAGGTTATCGTTATTGAGAAACGCGCCTCTATAGGTGGTCGTGTATCTCAACTTTATAAATACTTTCCCAAGCTGTGTTTCCCGACCTGTGGTCTTGAAATTAACCAGCGTCGTTTGAACGCCAATAAAAATATCACTGTAGTGACTATGGCTGAAGTAACGGGTCTGGAAGGTGAAGCCGGTAATTACACCGCGAAGGTGAAAATTAGCCCGCGCTACGTGAATGCCAACTGTACTGCTTGCGGTGCCTGTGGTGATGCGGTTGAGTCTGAGTTCGATAACGAATTCAACTACAACATGGATAAGCGCAAAGGTGCTTACCTGCCTTACAATCTGGCTCAGCCTCAGCGTTTTGTGATCGATCCTCAGATGATCGGTACTGACGATGCGCAGAAAGCCAAAGATGCCTGTAAGTTTGATGCGGTTGATCTGGACATGCAGGAAGAGACTATCGAGCTGAAAGCTGGTGCGGTTATTTATGCAACAGGCTGGCGTCCATACGATGCCAACAAGATTCAGCCTTACGGTTATGACCGTATCGATAACGTCATTACCAGTGTTGAGTTCGAGCGCATGATGGATCCGTTCGGTCCTACTGGTGGCAAACTGGTACGTCCTTCTGACGGTGCTGAAGCCAAGAAAGTGGCCTTCATCCAGTGTGCTGGTTCACGTGACCGCAACTATTTGAAACATTGTTCACGCATTTGCTGCATGGCTTCATTGAAGCAGACGACTTATGTCAGCGAGAAGTACGGCGATGATGCTGATGTTTCTATTTACTACATTGATATTCGTGCAATTGATCGTTTCGATGATTTCTATCAACGAGTACAAGACGATAAGAACGTGACATTCATTAAATCAAAAGTTGCGAACATCATCGAGAACAAAGCAAACGGTAACCCAACACTTCACGGTGTGGATACTGAAGGTTACAACCGCTATGCCAACGAACACGATCTGGTTGTTCTGGCTGTCGGTATGGAACCAAGTGTTGATAAAGACACATTCCCAATTGAAATTAAAGTGAACGACGAAGGTTTCATCGAACATGATGAAGCTAACGGCGGTGTATTTGCTGCGGGTTGTTCATCTGATGCACTGGACGTCAACCGTGCCGTTCAACATGCGACATCAGCTGCGTTACGAGCCATTCAGGTCGTGAACCGCGTAGCTAAGGCGGAGGGTTAAGAAATGGCTGATGAAATGAAAATTGGCGCATATATTTGTAAAGGTTGTGGTATCGGTGATCGCTTAGATGCGGGTCAACTGGCGACTACTGCAACACGCGACGGTAAAGCTGCTATCTGTCAGGAACACGATTTTCTGTGTAACGAAGATGGCGTAAAAATGATTCAGGCTGACATCGACAACGAAGGTGTAAACCGCGTTGTTATCGCTGGCTGTTCACGTCGTGCTAAAACTGAAGCTTTTGCTTTTGACAATGTAACACTGCACCGCGCTAACTTGCGTGAAGGTGTTATCTGGGTTCGTCCTGATAGCGACGATCAGCAGGAAACAACACAGGAAATGGCGGATGACTATGTTCGCATGGCCTGTGCTGAAGCAAAATACAGCAAGGTTCCTGAGTCTAGTGGTCAGCAAACTGTTAACAGAAACATCCTGATCGTGGGTGGTGGTGTTGGTGGTATGACGGCTGCTATTGAAGCCTCTAAAGCCGGTTACCCCTGTGGTCTGGTTGAGAAGGGCACAACTTTAGGTGGTGCGGTTGCGCAGCTGCATAAAGTGATCCCAACAACTGCGCCTTATGCTGATCCACAGGAAAACCCTGTCGCTGATCTTGTTGCAGCGATTGAAGCTGATGACAACATCACGGTTTACCTGAACTCAACAACAACGAATATTGCCGGTGCTCCTGGTCGTTTCGCGGCTGACATTTCTACCGAAAGTGGTGCGACTCAAACTAAAGAGTTTGGTGCCATCGTTCAGGCTAGTGGTTTCACACCTTATGATGCGAACCAGCTTCCTGAATTTTCTTACGGTAAAAATAAAGACGTAGTCACACAGCTTGAACTTGAAGCGCTGGCTAAAGAAGCTAACGGTGGTCCGATTAAGCGTCCATCCGATGGCAAAGAAATTTCAAGTGTTGTCTTTGTACAGTGTGCCGGTCAACGCAGTAAGAAAGAAGGTCATTTAGAGCATTGTTCTGGTTACTGCTGTAGTGCAAGTATCAAACAGGCGATGTACTTTAAAGATCAGAATACTGATGTTGATACCACTATCATGTACACCGATTTACGTACTCCGGGTGCTGGTGGCGAAAACTTCTACCGTAGTGGTCAGCAGAAAGGCGTTACCTTTACCAAGAGTGTTGTTAACGAAGTGGTTGATGGTGCAAACCCAACCGTTAAGTTCAAAGATTTAATCCTGAATGAAGAAGCTGAAGTTGAAGCTGATCTGGTTGTTCTTGCCACAGGTATGGTTGCCAACGCTGGTGAGCCAACCCGTCAAGAAATCACCGAGATGGAAAATGAAGCAAAAGAGGCTGGTAACGAATTCAGGCTTGATGCTGAATCGGTGCTGAATCTTGATTATCGTCAGGGTAAAGACGTTCCTCACATGGATAACGGCTTTGCTGATTCGCACTTCATCTGTTTCCCTTATGAAACACAGCGTACTGGTATTTATACTGCCGGTCCTACTCGTCGTCCTATGGATGCCAAGCAGGCCATGGACGATGCAATGGGTGCAGCGATGCGCGCCATTGGCGAAGCTGAAAATGCTGGTCTGGGTAAAGCGGCACATCCTCGTTCGGGCGATTTGAGTTTCCCAACTTTCCGTAAAGAAGGTTGTACACAATGTAAACGTTGTACAGTGGAATGTCCTTTCGGCGCGATCAACGAAGACGAAGAAGGCTATCCTGTTTACAACGAATCACGTTGTCGCCGTTGTGGTACCTGTATGGGTGCTTGTCCGGTACGTGTTATTTCTTTCGAGAACTACTCAGTAGATACGGTTGGTCAGCAGCTTAAAGCGGTTGATATTCCTGAAGAGTTCGATGAAAAACCTCGTATTCTGGTACTGGCCTGTGAGAATGATGCTTATCCTGCACTGGATATGGCTGCACAGAACAAGATGGAATACAGCGCATTCACACGTATCATTCCTGTTCGTTGCCTGGGTTCAATCAGCTTGAGCTGGATCACTGACTCACTAAACAGTGGCTTTGATGGCATCCTCCTTATGGGCTGCCCAAGTGGTGATGATTACCAATGTCACTTTGTCAAAGGTTCAGGCACAGCGCAGGAACGTATGTCTAAAGTGGGTGATACGCTTGAGACATTGAGTCTTGAAAAAGAACGTGTACAAACTTATGAAATCTCAATTACTGATATTCATAAAGTACCAAAACTTATTAACGATATGGCTGATACGATCGAACAGATCGGTATGAGCCCATTCAAGTTCTAAGGAGCCGATACTATGAGCGAAATGGTTGAAAAATACCGTAATACCTTCCTGAAAGAAGTAGAGGCCAATGTCGAAGAAGGCGAATGGGTGAAAATGTGCATGCAGTGTGGTGTATGTGCAGGCTCATGTCCTTTAGGCAAACACTGGGCTCATCCTCCTCAGGAAATCTTCATGATGATTCGCGCTGGTAAGCGTGAAGAAGTTCTGACTTCCGATTCAATGTGGATGTGTACTTCATGTTACAACTGCATCGTGCGTTGTCCTCGTGAACTGCCTATTACACATATCATGCACGGTCTGGCGAGTTACGCCAAACGTCTTGGTCTTGTGCCCAAGAATCAGGCTACCGCATGGTTCTCTCAGCTATTCTGGGACAACATGATGAAAAAAGGTCGTGTTAATGAATTGAAACTGGGCCTAGGTCTGTACTTTAAAGACGGCTTTATTTCAGGCATTAAAGAATCACTGAAGCATCAAAAACTTGGTATGAACATGATGAAAGCCAAGCGTATGAGCATCGCTGAATTATTCGGTGGTCATGGTGTTGATAAAGTGAGTGATCTTCAGAAAATTATTAAGAAAGCCGAAGAGATCGAGAATGCTCGTATCGAAAGCTACGGTAAATAAAGAGGCATATTACAATGGCTAAACACGAATATTCATTCTACCCAGGCTGTTCTTCACAGAAGGGCGCATCATCTTCTAATCTGGCAACTTCGGTTGATACCATGTGTGAAGAGCTAGATATAAAACTGAACCCGATTCCAGACTGGAACTGTTGTTCTGCTTCAATTGGTTATGGCGGTGGTGGTACTTTACCTCGCATGACCCTGTCAGCACGTAACATCGCACTGTCTGAGCAGCATAATGCTGGTCAGGACATTGTAGCTACCTGTGCTGCTTGCTGGTTAGCGACAAAAGAAGCGCAAGAACGCATCGCTGCAGACTCTGGTTTGATGACAGATACCAATGCCGCATTGGCAGAAGGCGGTTTGAAACTGGAAAACAAAACAAACATCCGTCACATGGTTGAAGTGCTGATCGAAGACATCGGTTACGACACTATTGGCGCTGGCGTTAAAAAACCACTGGAAGGTTTGAAAGTAGCTGGTTATGTTGGTTGTCAGACTAACCGTCCTTTCGGTATCGACGGTGAGTCATTCGAAAACCCAATGTATCTCGATAAATTAGTTGATACATTAGGTGGTGATTCAATCAAAACCTACGAGAAAAAAGTACAGTGTTGTGGTGGTGCCTTAGCATTCTCCGAGCCTGTGAAATCTCAGGAAATGATCCACGGTATCATCGAAGCTGCTTACGACAATGGTGCAGATGTTATTGCAACACCATGTCCGCTTTGTCAGGCTAATGTTGAAATCTACCAGGATGAAATCAACGCAAAATACGGTAGCAAATTCAATATGCCGGTTGTTTACTACAGCCAGCTGATCGACATTGCTTACGGCCGTAATGCTAAAGATTCATCGCTTGATGGTCAGGTTATCAGAGCTACAAAGCTGGAAGAAATTGCTGGAAAATAATAATAATTATAACTAGTAGAGTTAAATCTAAAGCCCGGTTTATCCGGGCTTTTTTTTGGGCTAAATTTGTCATCCTGAGTATGCGAAGGATCTTGTTTGGTCGTCATCTCGGCATGTTTCTTAGCCGTGATCCATGTTTTAGTCAAAAGCTACTTCAGCCTTGCTATGTCTAGGTATTCGGGTAAAGATTGGTGAATGGATTTGCGCACAGAGGTAGAACTTTATGAAAGCTAAAGACCTTGATAAAAAATTTGATGAAAAC
>CBFCZV010000010.1:0-74367 GCA_965602855.1 uncultured Gammaproteobacteria bacterium
TGGCAGGTGCACTGGGGATTTTTGCTTACGTAACTGGTCATATTGGTTTTGCCAGCTATCTGGGTATTCCATACGTCGCGGGTTCAGGTGAATTAGCTATTTTCTGTGGTTCACTGGTCGGCGCTGGTTTAGGTTTTTTATGGTTCAACACCTATCCTGCACAGGTTTTTATGGGTGATGTTGGAGCACTGGCTTTAGGTGCGGCTCTGGGCGTGGTTGCTGTGTTGATTCGTCAGGAGCTGGTGCTGTTAATTATGGGCGGTGTCTTTGTTATGGAAACCGTATCGGTGATCATGCAGGTGGCTTCATTCAAATTGACAGGAAAACGCATTTTTAGAATGGCGCCCTTGCATCATCATTTTGAATTAAAAGGTTGGCCGGAGCCAAGAGTGATTGTTCGGTTCTGGATAATTACAGTGATACTGGTTTTGATTGGTCTGGCTTCGCTCAAGGTTCGATAAAAGTAATACTTAATAATGTCGCAGTTAAAGATAAAAAAACGAATGGAAAAAACGCAACAACAAAGTAATGCAATTTATACCCTGGTCGTTGGCCTGGGGGTAACGGGCTTGTCTGTTGTGCGTTATCTGCGTGGTCTGGGTGAGCGAGTTGTGGTTGTGGATAGTCGGGACCTGCCGCCGGGAATGAAAGTATTAAAAGAAGACTTTCCTGATATTGAGTTATATACCGGTGAATTTAAGCCTGCATTATTTAAATCAGCTAGACGCATCGTGGTGAGTCCGGGTGTGCCAATGTCAGAAGTGGCATTGCAGGAAGCTAAAGAACAGGGTGTGGAAATTACCGGTGATATTGATTTGTTCGCGCATGAAGTAACTGCGCCCGTGGTTGGAATTACCGGCTCTAATGGTAAAAGCACGGTCACTACCTTGCTGACAGAGATGGCGAAATGTGCGGGCATCAACGCTGTAATGGGCGGCAATATTGGCATACCTGTGCTTGATCTTGTGCAGGATGATTACGAGTTATATGTTCTGGAATTATCCAGTTTTCAATTAGAGACTTTGCAAAGTTTACCGATGGAAGTTTCGGTTGTTTTGAATATTAGTCCAGATCATCTAGATCGATACGAAGACCTGAATGAATACATGATGGCCAAGCAGGAAATTTACCGCAATACAAAAACCTGTGTTGTGAATAGAGATGATGAGCTGGCTAGTAATCAATTATGCGCTTGCACGAAGGCGACTGGTTTTACGATGCAATCGCCATCAAATGGTGACTTTGGCTTGCGTGAGCATGATGGTGCAATCTGGTTGTGTCATGGTGAAGAACTGCTGTTGACAGTCGATGAGATAAAAATAAAAGGCACGCATAATGTCGCAAATGTGCTAGCGGCTCTGGCGATGGGAACGGTATTGAATATTCCCCGGCATTCTATGATCGAGGCAATTAAGAATTTTTCTGGATTAGAACACCGCATGCAATGGGTGGCAGAAAAGGCGGGTGTTAACTGGTTCAATGATTCCAAAGCAACCAATGTTGGAGCAACTATCGCAGCGATTAAAGGTTTGCCGGGTATGCACGTGCTGATTGCAGGTGGTGAGGGCAAAGATGCTGATTTTTCATCACTGGCAGAATTAGCAGGTAAGCATCTGCGAGCAGCTATTTTAATTGGGCATGATGCGAATGCAATAGAGACTGTATTGAATAATATTGTAACCGTTGTGCATGCTGTCGATATGGATGAAGCGGTGATTAAAGCTACCGAGTTGGCGCAAGTCGGTGACAATGTTCTGCTATCACCCGCCTGTGCCAGTTTTGATATGTATCGCAATTTTGAACATCGTGGACAGGCGTTTATAAAAGCCGTTCAGGAGAATGTTTGATGGGTATGTATATGAACATGCCAAAAGTCAGGCCAATTGTTAAGAGTGTGACATCGTGGCAGCTGGATCATCTTGATCCTGTGCTGGTCTCTGTTTGTATTGCCCTGTTGTCGCTGGGTTTGGTGATGGTGGCGTCGGCATCGGTGAGTATTGCTGATCGTAATTTTTCTAATCCATTTTATTATTTCCAGCGTCAGCTGGTGTTTGTGTTTATTGGTGTAACGGCGGCCGCTCTTGTTTATCGCGTTCGTCTGGTGCACTGGGAAAAGTCGGGTGTGGCTTTGTTGGGCTTTGCTCTATTTTTGCTGGTGCTGGTATTGATTCCAGGAGTGGGTAAAACGGTTAATGGTAGTACGCGCTGGATTTCTCTGGGTCTTATTAATCTTCAGGTTTCAGAAGTGGTAAAGCTATTTTTATTGATTTATGTAGCAGGCTATCTGGTTCGTCACGGTGAAGAAGTTAGAACAACGCTGCGTGGTTTTATCAAGCCTATGCTGATGGTGGGTTTGGCTGGTTTGTTATTGTTGCTGGAACCTGATTTTGGTTCAACCGTGGTTATCATGGGTACGGTTCTGGCGATGACATTTTTAGGTGGCGTACGTTTTGTGCAGTTTGTTTCATTTATGACTTTGTTTGGTGTTAGTGCTTTGATGCTGATTATTTCATCGCCCTATCGTATGGAACGTTTGACTTCATTTATGAATCCTTGGGCAGATCCATTTGATACCGGTTTTCAGTTGACACAATCTTTAATTGCGATTGGTACTGGTAGCTGGTGGGGAACGGGTCTAGGCGGTAGTGTGCAGAAATTATTTTATCTACCCGAATCGCATACTGATTTTCTGTTTGCTGTGCTGGCGGAAGAGTTGGGTTTTGTTGGTGTCTGCATTGTGATTTTAATGTTCAGCGTGTTGTTTTTTAGAATATTTAAAATTGGCTTGCAGGCAGAAAAAAGTGGTAATCGTTTTGCCGCATATGTGGCTTATGGTATCGGCGTCTGGTTATCGCTTCAGGCGGTGATCAATATGGGCGTGAATATGGGCTTGATGCCAACCAAAGGTTTGACGCTGCCTTTGATGAGTTATGGCGGCAGTAGTCTGGTGGTTTGTTGTATGGCGATTGGACTGATATTACGTATTCATTGCGAGTGCGGTGAGTTTTCAAAGCAGGCTGTTGGTCGTGAAAATCATCGACGTAAAACAGTGGCTGCGGGAGGTGCTGCATGAGATCAGTACAACCCATTTTGATTATGGCCGGTGGTACAGGTGGGCACGTGTTTCCTGCGTTGGCCGTGGCTGATGAATTACGTGCCAGAGGCGTGCCCGTGATCTGGTTGGGTACACAGGCGGGTATCGAAGCGAGGCTGGTACCGCAGGCAGGTTATCCGATTGAGTGGTTGAGTATTTCAGGCTGGCGTGGCAAAGGTATTTTTAATACTTTGTTAGCACCAGCACGATTGATGGTGGCTTGTCATCAGGCCTTGCACGTTTTGTTAAAAAGAAAGCCTTGTGCAGTTTTGGGTCTGGGTGGTTTTGCTTCTGGCCCTGGTGGTTTGATGGCCTGGTTGTTGAGAAAACCTTTGTTGATTCATGAGCAGAATGCAGTCGCCGGATTAACCAATCGTTTGTTATCGAAGGTGGCCAATGAAGTGATGGAAGCCTTCCCCGGTGCTTTGGGTAAAAAGGCGCGTTATGTAGGTAACCCTGTGCGTAAAGATATTATTGCTTTACCAGCGCCGGAGCAGAGGCTGGCTAATCACGATGGCGCACTACATTTATTGGTGATTGGTGGCAGCCTGGGAGCGGTTCGATTGAATGAACTGGTGCCAGAAGCAGTATCAAAAATTGAACCCGCTGCCAGACCAGAAGTGTGGCATCAGACGGGGTTGAAAAATCATGATGCAGCACAGGCTGTGTATAAAAAGTTTGATGTTGATGGCAGAGTTGATGCTTTTGTTGACGATATGGCTGAAGCCTATGCGTGGGCGGATGTGGTGATTTGCCGTGCAGGTGCGATGACTGTCTTTGAATTGGCGGCGGCAGGCGTGGCTTCTATTTTAGTGCCTTACCCGTATGCAGTGGATGATCATCAAACAGCGAATGCAGATTATCTTGCAAAAGTAGATGCCGCGATTGTGCGTCAGCAAAAAGAGCTGGATGTGGAATGGTTGCGTTCAACCATTACAGAATTAACGCAGCAGCGTGATCGACTTTTACGTATGGCAAAGTCAGCACGTAGTCAGGCGAAACCTGATGCTGCTAATGAAGTTGCCGAGCGCTGTATGTTAGCAGGGGGTCTAACGTGAAGACCGTACAGACACATTTTGACAGCTTTATGCGCAGAATTCGTAAAGTGCATTTTGTTGGTATTGGTGGTGCCGGTATGAGCGGCATTGCTGATGTTATGAATACACTGGGTTATAAAGTGAGTGGCTCAGATCTTGCGGATAATGCTATTACCCGTGGTTTACAATCTGAAGGTATTAAAGTTTATCAGGGGCACGATGCGGCACAGGTGGAAAATGTTGATGTGGTTGTGACATCGACCGCGATCAACACTGAGAACCCTGAAGTGGTGGCGGCCAGAGAGTTGCGGATACCCATTGTGCCCAGAGCTGAAATGCTGGCTGAGTTGATGCGCTTTAGTCATGGTATTGCGATTGCAGGCACGCATGGAAAAACAACCACGACTTCACTGGTGACCAGCATCCTGGCAGAAGGCGGACTTGATCCTACTTATGTCATTGGTGGTAAGTTAAACAGCTCCTCCGCGCACGCAAGTTTAGGCAGTGGAAAATATCTTGTTGCCGAAGCTGATGAGAGTGATGCATCGTTTTTGTACTTGCAGCCGATGATGGCGGCGGTGACGAATATCGATGCTGATCATCTACCAACTTATCACAATGATTTTGAACGCCTGCGTGAAGCCTTTGTTGAGTTTTTACATCACCTTCCTTTTTATGGTCTAGCCGTTGTTTGTGTTGAAGATGAAGAAGTTAGAAATCTTCTGCCAAAAATTACACGTCCCATGGTGCGTTATGGCATTGAGCAAGAAGCGGATGTTTATGCTTCCAATATTCAATCATCGGGCATGAAAACAACTTTCGATGTCACGCTGCCAGAACGAAATGAATCATTGCCGATTACATTGAATATGCCGGGTAATCACAATGTGTTGAATGCGCTGGCGGCGATTGCGATAGCGCATGAGCTGGGCGTGAAAGATGAAGCCATTCAGTCTGCATTAGCAAGGTTTGAGGGTGTTGGTCGTCGTATGCATTCTTACGGTGAGATTCAAACGCAGGTTGGTGCGGTGACATTGATCGATGATTATGGTCATCACCCCACTGAAGTAGCAGCGACTTTGCAGGCGGTGCGTAATGGCTGGCCTGATAAACGTCTGGTGCTGGTTTTTCAGCCGCATCGTTATACGCGTACCCGTGATCTGTTCGAAGACTTTACCGATGTTCTGGCTGATGTGGACGTTTTGTTGTTGACCGAGGTTTATGCCGCTGGTGAAGAAGTGATTTCCGGTGCAGATGGACGTTCTTTGTGTGCCGCGATCCGTGCGCGTGGCAAAGTGAATCCAGTTTTTGTCAAAGATGTTGATGAAGTAGCTGAGTCTTTGCGAGCAGTGATACAGGATGGCGATATTGTTTTGACGCTGGGAGCGGGTTCAATCGGTAGAGTTGCAGAAGAATTGCCAGCGTTGTTGCAGGAGAAATCATGAGATGGAGGCTATTAGCATGATTTCTACAGCAACAATGAAGGGCGAGATTCGTTATGACGAAGCAATGGCGAATCACACCAGCTGGCGTGCGGGTGGGTTGGCTGATTGTTATTGTGTGCCAGCCGACATTGATGATTTGTCATTGTTGTTGAAGTCGTTACCTGCCGATGAAGAATTGTTGTGGATGGGGCTGGGTAGTAATACGTTGGTGCGTGATGCTGGTTTTCGTGGAACCGTGATTGCCACTCAGGGTGTGATGTCACAACTGGAATGTAGAGAAAATAATTGTGTGTACGTTGGTGCAGGTGTGCCAAGTGCAAAATTGGCAAGGTTCTGTGCTAATGAAGGTTTATCTGGAGCTGAATTTTTTGCAGGTATTCCCGGTTTGGTAGGCGGTGCTTTAGCAATGAATGCAGGTGCCTTTGGCGGAGAAACCTGGCGACATGTTGTCAGTGTTGAAACCATTGATCGTCAGGGTGTGATTCATCAGAGAATGCCTGAAGATTACAGTATTGCATATAGAAGTGTCGAAGGGCCCAAAGATGAATGGTTTGTTTCTGCTTTATTAAAATTTGACACAGATGTAAATGAGTCGATCAATATTAAACAGTTGTTGGCGAAGCGTGCGGCAACGCAGCCAACCGGTACGGCAAATTGTGGTTCTGTTTTTCGTAATCCAGAAAATGATTATGCCGCTCGTTTGATTGAGCAATGCGGTTTAAAAGGAAAACGAATCGGTGGTGCAGTGGTATCAGAAAAGCACGCCAATTTTATTATTAATGACCAGCAGGCAAGTGCGGGTGATATCGAAGCATTAATTGAATTAGTGCAAAAAACAGTGAAAGAACAAACAGGTATCGAGCTGCAAACGGAAGTAAAAATTGTTGGGGAGAAGCGATCATGAATGCTTTGGCCAATGAATTTGGAAAGGTTGCAGTGTTGATGGGCGGCTGGTCAGCAGAGCGTGATATTTCATTGCTGAGTGGTAAAGCAGTGTTAAAGGCACTACAGGCTCAGGGTGTTGATGCCCACGGTGTTGATGTTGATCATAATATCGCGACGGTGCTTGATGCGGCCAGGTTCGATCGTGCATTCATTGCATTACATGGCCGTGGTGGTGAAGACGGCACCATGCAAGGTTTATTGAGTGCGATGGATATTCCATACACAGGTTCAAAAGTACTTGGCTCTTCCTTGTCAATGGACAAGCTCCGTACCAAACAGATTTGGCACTCTGTAGGGTTACCAACGCCTGACTACTGGATACTGGATAGTGAAGCGGACTGTGCAGAAGCGATAGAAAAGGGAGGTTTGCCTTTGATCATAAAGCCTGTGCTTGAAGGTTCGAGCATCGGCATGAGTAAGGTTGAAAAAGAGAGCGAATTAATTCCAGCCTGGCAGAAAGCTAGAGACTGTGGAGGAACGGTAATTGCTGAACGTTGGATACATGGTGTGGAGTACACGGCGGCGGTTTTGAATGATGATGTGCTGCCCATGATTCGTCTGGAAACAGCCAATGTTTTTTATGACTATGAGGCCAAGTATCAGTCTGAGGATACAAAATATATCTGTCCCTGTGGCCTTGATGCAGATGATGAAAAATATTTGTCGGTGATGGTTAAAAAAGCTTTTGCTGCCGTTGATGCGACCGGTTGGGGACGTGTTGATTTCATGATCGATCAAAAAAATCAGCCCTGGTTGATCGAGGTGAATACGGTGCCAGGAATGACAGATCACAGTTTGGTGCCCATGGCGGCTAAGCAGGCGGGGATAACTTTTGAACAATTAGTTGTTGAAATTCTCAGGGGGGCAAGTTGTGCGTAGTCGTATTCGTCATCTGATTATTGTTCCAGCTACTATTGCTTTGCTCGCGGGTGCTTGGAAACTGGCGGAGTACGACTTCAGCAAAATCGCGCCAATTGAAAAAGTTGAAATTGAAGGTAAGTTTGAAAATATTTCACACGATAGTTTTAGAAAGAAAGTAGTTGCAGAGATTAATGGAGGCTATTTTTCACAGGATCTTGATGCGATGAGAATTTCCTTGATGGGTCTGCCCTGGGTGGATGACGTTTCGGTTCGCCGGCAATGGCCTTCAGGTCTCCATATCAAGGTAACAGAAAAGCAGGCAGTCGCTTACTGGAATGATGACGCCATGATTAGTGATGATGGTGATGTATTTAAGCCGGAAGTAATTAATCAGCAGTTAGCTCTGCCAAAATTGAATGGGCCAGATGGTTTGCATAATAAAATGTGGCGTTTTCTAGTGACGATTAATAAAGATTTTTCAGCAATGGGTTTTAAGGTGGTTGATTTGAATCTGGATGGTCGTCGTGCCTGGAGTTTTCATTTTTTATCACAAAATGTGATTGATGAAATTGAAGTTAAATTGGGGCGTGATTACGCGCAAGATCGGCTGGTCAGGTTTGTTCGTGTGTTTTCAAATGTTGATAAGTTTAATTTAAAAGAGACGGCGGTAATTGATTTGCGTTACCCCAATGGTTTTGCCATGAGAATAAAAAATAATAATGCCAGCAGGCAAATGTCTGTAAGAGAGGCATAAAAAGGTGACCAAGAAAATGGATAAAAATATGATCGTAGGTCTGGATATTGGAACATCGAAAGTTGTTGCAATTGTTGGTGAGATAACGCCCGAAGGTGATGTTGAAATTATTGGCCTGGGCTCGCATCCTTCGCATGGCCTTAAAAAGGGCGTCGTGGTCAATATTGAATCTACGGTTCAGTCTATTCAGCGTGCTGTAGCAGAAGCTGAATTGATGGCGGGTTGTCAGATTAATTCGGTGTTTGCCGGTATTGCAGGCAGTCATATCAGAAGTATTAATTCTCATGGTATTGTTGCGATACGAGAAAGAGAGGTGACTAATAGTGACCTTGATCGCGTAATTGATGCAGCACGTGCAGTTGCTATTCCTGCTGACCAGCGAATTCTTCATATTCTTCCTCAGGAATTTATTATTGATAATCAGGAAGGTATTCGCGAGCCGATTGGAATGTCGGGTGTACGTCTTGAAGCCAAGGTTCATCTTGTCACCGGTGCAGTCGGGGCAGCGCAAAACATTATTAAATGTGTGCGTCGTTGTGGACTGGAAGTTGACGATATTATTCTCGAGCAATTAGCGTCCAGTTATTCAGTGTTAACAGAGGATGAAAAAGAATTAGGCGTCTGTCTGGTTGATATCGGTGGTGGTACTACAGATATCGCCGTGTTCTCAGAAGGTGCAATTCGTCACACTGCAGTTATCCCTATCGCGGGTGATCAGGTAACCAATGATATAGCAGTGGCGTTACGTACACCGACGCAGTATGCCAATGAAATTAAAATTAAATTTGCCTGTGCTTTGAGGCAATTAGCTAATCCGGAAGAAACTATTGAAGTGCCCAGTGTGGGTGATCGTCCACCACGTAAATTATCACGTCAGACTCTGGCTGAAGTTGTCGAGCCTCGTTATGAAGAATTGTTATCTCTGGTTCAGGCGGAGTTACGCAAGAGTGGCTTTGAAGAGATTATTGCCGCCGGCATCGTCATGACAGGTGGTAGTTCAAAAATGGATGGTGTGATCGATCTGGCGGAGGAGATTTTCCATATGCCGGTTCGCCTGGGCTCGCCGCAATATGTCACGGGGCTTTCTGATGTAGTCAGTAACCCGATTCATGCTACAGGTGTTGGTTTGTTGTTGTTCGGTAATCAGCATCGCAATGTGGGGACTAGTCATATCATGATGGAAGGGGGCTTAAAGGGTGTGTTTGGACGAATGAAAAGTTGGTTTCAGGGGAATTTCTAATGAAAAAATTTATAACAAATTTAACGCAAAAAAACTTAAAATTGGGCCGGCGTTTTGCCGGAATGAATAATAATAACAAACAGACAGAGGTAAACGCTTATGTTTGAATTTATGGACTCAGTAGCACAGGACGCCGTCATCAAAGTGATGGGTGTAGGTGGTGGTGGCGGTAACGCTGTTAAACATATGGTCTCAAGTGGTATCGATGGAGTGGATTTTATCTGCGCCAATACCGATGCACAGGCATTGACCAAAATCTCAGGAACCAAATCGTTACAGATCGGTTGTAATATTACTAAGGGTTTAGGTGCGGGTGCGACTCCAGAGGTGGGGCAGCAGGCGGCACTTGAAGATCGTGAATTGATCCAGGAAGCGATTGGAAATACCGACATGTTGTTCATTACTGCAGGTATGGGTGGCGGTACAGGAACAGGTGCGGCTCCAATTGTTGCGCAGCTGGCACGTGAGATGGGGATTCTGGTTGTTGGTGTAGTCACCAAGCCATTTACCTTTGAAGGGCCTTCGCGCATGAAGATTGCGATGAATGGAATTAAAGAGTTGACGCAAAATGTCGATTCATTGATCACCATTCCTAATGATAAGTTGCTGGATGTCTACGGCCGTGATTTTGACCTGATGCACGCATTTAATGGTGCCAATGATGTTTTGTGTGGTGCCGTTCAGGGTATTACCGAACTGATCACAAATCCAGGCGTCATTAATGTCGACTTTGCCGATGTACGTACAGTAATGTCGAAAATGGGTATGGGCATGATGGGATCGGGTAAAGCCGTTGGTGACGACCGTGCTGAAGAAGCAGCTCAGGCGGCTGTGGCTAGTCCATTGTTGGAAGATGTAAATCTATCTGGTGCCAGGGGTATCTTGGTGAATGTCACCGGTGCCAATATGACATTGGGTGAATTCCAGGACATCGGTGCGGTGGTTAGCTCGTTTGCTTCAGATGATGCGACCGTTGTTATGGGTACGGCTATTGACGATACGCTGGGTGAAGAGCTGCGTGTAACGGTTGTCGCTACTGGACTTGGTATGCCGCCAATGGCTAAAAAGCCTGAGATCAATGTGGTGCCACGTAATAATGATGGCGATGTTGATTACGGCCAGCTGGATAAACCAGCGGTACAGCGAAGAAATACAGCAGAAGCTGTAGGCGAATATGATGAGGAACTGCTGGATATTCCTGCATTTCTACGTCGACAGGCTGATTAATTAATGCAAATACAATGAGTTATTGAGATTGGTGTATGAGATAAAGATTGATTTTGCTCAAAATGGTGCTGTGGCTTGAAAAAGGCCTCCAATTGTCGTGTTAAATATGTGAAAATACAGGGCTGGCTTGGTACGCTCTTAAAAGGGTGACATTAGATATCTCAGGATTTAATAAGTTGATTAGACAAAGAACACTAAAAAATGTAATTCGTGCAACCGGTGTCGGTCTGCATTCTGGCGAAAAAGTCTATCTGACATTGCGTCCTGCGCAGCCGGATACGGGGATTGTTTTCCGCCGTGTGGATCTAAATGAGCCAGTTGAAATTGTGGCAACGGCTGAGAATGTGGGGCCAACTACTTTATCGACTACGCTAGAGCAGAACGGCGTTCGTATTTCTACGGTTGAGCATTTGTTGTCAGCGATGGCGGGTTTAGGTATTGATAACGCCTATGTAGATGTGAGTACTGGCGAAGTGCCGATTATGGATGGTAGTTCAGGGCCTTTCGTGTTCCTGATTCAATCTGCAGGTATTGCTGAGCAAGAAGCACCGAAGCGTTTTATCCGTATTAAAAAACCTATTCTGGTCGAAGAAGACGACAAGTGGGCCCGTTTTGATCCTTTTGAAGGTTTCAAAGTTGGTTTTTCTATCGATTTTGATCACCCCGTTTTCAAGGGTATGCCCTGTAAGGCAGAAATTGATTTCTCGACCACCTCTTTTGTTAAGGAAGTAAGTCGTGCTCGTACTTTCGGTTTTATGAGTGATATCGAACGCCTAAGAGCGCAAAATCTGGTGCTCGGTGGCAGCATCGATAATGCGATTGTTGTCGATGAGTACCGTGTGCTCAATGAAGACGGCCTGCGTTACGAGGATGAATTCGTTAAACACAAGATTCTTGACGCGATTGGCGACCTGTACTTGCTGGGACACAGTTTGATTGGTGCCTTCTCTGGTTACCGTTCAGGCCATGCACTGAATAATAAGTTACTGAAAGCATTGATCGCTGATGAGTCAGCCTGGGAAGAAGTGACTTTTGAGGATGAAAATGCTTCTTCACCTATTTCATACACACAGCCGCTTCAGGCTTTCTAGTCTAGTTTTTTACTGCGTTTAGAAAATTTTATCAGAGCTTCTCTGAGATCTTCATCTTTGATGTGTTCAGCAGATTGGGCTATCTGCTGCCCAGATTTTTCACTGAGTACACGATTTACAGTGTGATCTGGCTGTTCAGGCGCTTTAATTGAGCCATGTCGACTCACTATGCGAACGTGCTGGAATTGTTTACCAGTCTTGCCAGATAGTGCTTGAATGATGGCTGGGCCCAGTTGTCGTAATCGTGTTGTCCAGACAGGAGAGTCGGTAATGATGACAAGCGTACTATTATCAATGCCAGCAACGTGGTAATGTCCGTCTGTTTCGGGTGGCAATTCACTGCTGATTAGCGATGTTAATTGATCCAGCTGGTGTGATTTTGATACCAGAGCCGGATCTAATTGGTGGTTGAAAGGCTTCATAGTGCTGAATATCTTACCAAATAGACTATCATTATAGTAATTATGGTTGTTAGAATTTTTATATGAATATCATTTTTGTAGGTAAGTGCCGCGGTAAACCGGTACGTTGGCAGATGGGGCTGATGGCTTCGGGTGTTCTGTTGTCTGGTTTTATGGGTATGATCGCTGTGGCTGGTTACTGGTGGGGAACGAGTACGGGGCAGCTGGATCAGTTAGTCAGCGTAGAAAAAGAGCTTGTACAACAGAAGGCGATGATTAAAAAAGCACGCACTAATGCGCAGTCTGAGCTGGATGCGTTGGCAGCCCGTCTGGGATTGATGCAGGCTCATGTTACCCGTCTGGATGCATTGGGTGAGCGTTTGATTTCGATATCAAAGCTGGATTCCAAAGAATTTAACTTTACCCACGAACCTGCTTTTGGTGGTCCTCATGAATCAGAAAGCACCGTTTCTGTTGAATTTAAAAATGTGCTGGGTGACCTGAGTGATCAGCTTGACAGCCGTGAACAACAGTTATCAGTACTGGAAGATGTATTGATGAGTAAGCAGATAAAGCAAGAATCTCGCCCCTCTGGACGTCCTATTACAAAAGGCTGGACTTCATCGTATTTTGGCAAGCGTGCTGACCCCTTTACCGGAAAACTGGCAATGCACAAAGGTATGGATTTTGCCGGTAGAGAAGGCAGCGAGATTGTGGCTGTATCTAGTGGCGTCGTTACCTGGGCTAGTTCAAGATATGGCTATGGTGATCTTGTAGAGATTAATCATGGTCATGGCTATACCACCCGTTATGGGCATAATGCAAAAATTCTCGTGGAAGTTGGGGATGCAGTTGAGAAAGGCCAGGCTATTTCACTGATGGGTTCGACAGGTCGTTCAACTGGACCTCATGTGCATTTTGAGGTGTTACTCAATGACCGTCAGGTTGATCCTATCCGTTTTGTCCAGTCTAGTAGTTAAGCAGAATTATTCAAGCAATTTCCATGACCGAGAGGCCATTCTCGGGCATAATACGCAATCGATTTCATATAAGTAGCGAGCCTGTAGGCTCGGTGTTCTGTCACAGGTTATTTTTCAAAAATGATAAACAAAGTTTTCCGCAAAGTATTTGGTAGCCGTAACGATCGAATAGTTAAGCAGCATCGTAAAGCCGTTGAGAAAATCAATCAGCTTGAAGCAGAAATATCCGCTTTGAGTGATGAGCAATTGGCGGCAAAAACAGTTGAGTATCGTGACCGATACCAGCAGGGTGAAACGCTGGATGATTTATTGCCCGAGGCGTTTGCGACAGCACGTGAAGCGGGTAAACGTGCGCTCAACATGAGACATTTCGATGTACAGTTAATTGGCGGCATGGTTCTGCACAATGGCAAAATTGCTGAAATGCGTACCGGTGAAGGTAAAACCCTGGTGGCAACGCTGGCGGCTTATCTCAATGCTTTATCCAGCAAAGGTGTACACGTTGTTACCGTTAATGATTATCTGGCCAGTCGTGACGCCGAATGGATGGGGCGCTTGTATGGTTTTCTAGGTTTAACAACTGGTGTCAGTGTAGGTGGTTTGGGTCCGGAAGAAAAAAAACAGGCTTATGCTGCTGATATTACTTACGGCACCAATAATGAATTTGGCTTTGATTATCTAAGAGATAACATGGCCTTCACGACAGAAGAAAAAGTTCAGCGTGAGTTAAATTTTGCTGTAGTCGATGAAGTGGATTCGATTCTTATCGATGAAGCTAGAACGCCGCTAATTATTTCAGGTTCGGTTAACGACAGCAGTGAGCTTCATATCAAATTCAAGGAGATTGTGAAGCATCTGGAGCAAGGTGAGCATAAAGAAGAAAAAGATGCCGAAGAAGAAGGTGATTTTTCTATCGATGAGAAAAACCGTTCGGTGCATATTACCGAGCAGGGTCATCAACGTGTTGAAGATATCCTTGTCGAAGAAGGTATTTTGCCAGCCAATGAAAGTTTATACAGCACCAATAATATAAATTTAATTCATTATCTTAATTCAGCGCTTCGAGCCAGTGCATTGTTTCAAAATGATGTGCACTACATCATTCAGAACGGTGAAGTAGTTATTGTTGATGAGTTCACGGGCAGAACCATGCCGGGTCGCCGATGGGGAGAGGGTCTGCATCAGGCCGTTGAAGCAAAAGAAGGCGTAAAAATACAAAGTGAAAACCAGACTTTGGCATCGATTACTTTCCAGAATTATTTCCGTCTGTATAACAACCTATCAGGTATGACCGGCACCGCTGACACTGAAGCGGGTGAGTTGATGCAGATTTATAATCTGGAAGTCGTTGTGATTCCGACGAATAAGCCAATGATTCGTAAAGACAATACTGATCTTGTCTTTTTAACTGAGGAAGAGAAATACGAAGCCGTGGTTGAGGATGTGCGTGACTGTGTTAAGCGTCAGCAGCCAGTGCTGGTGGGTACAGCATCTATTGAAGTTTCAGAATTAATTGCCAAGCGCTTAAAGCAGGAAAAAATTCAACATAATGTTTTGAATGCCAAACAGCATGAAAATGAAGCGCATATTATTGAGCAGGCAGGAAAGCCAGAAGCCGTAACCATCGCGACCAATATGGCGGGTCGTGGTACGGACATTGTGCTTGGTGGAAATCTGGATGCAGAGTTGAAGAAGAAATCAGATGCAACACAATCTGAAATTGATGAAATTAAAGCTAAATGGGAAGAGAATCACCGAATAGTTATGGAAGCAGGTGGTTTGCACGTTATCGGTAGTGAGCGCCATGAATCAAGACGTATTGATAACCAGTTGCGTGGCCGCTCAGGTCGCCAGGGTGATGACGGTTCGACGCGTTTCTATCTGTCACTAGAAGATGATTTGATGCGAATTTTTGCATCGGATCGCGTTGGTGGTTTGATGAAAAAGCTGGGTATGCAACGTGGCGAGGCGATTGAGCACCCCTGGGTGAATCGTGCCATTGAAAATGCACAGCGCAAAGTTGAAGGTCATAACTTCGATATTCGTAAGCAAGTGCTGGATTACGATGATGTTGCTAATGATCAGCGTAAAGTGATTTATGCGCAGCGTAATGAAATGATGTCAGAGAATGATCTGTCTGATGTTGTTAAATCTATACGTGAAGATGTCCTGAATGATGTTATTTCAAGTTTCATTATGCCAGGAAGTCTGGATGAGCAGTGGGATATTGAAGGACTTGAAGAAGCGCTGAGAGGAGAATTTGGTAGTGAAATGCGTATTCAGTACTGGCTGGATAAGGATGACGAACTCAATGAAGATGGACTGCACCGACGTATTCTGGATACTTTAGTTGAGGACTATCAGGCCAAGGAACAGCTGGCCGGTGAAGAAGGTATGCGTAATTATGAAAAATACGTATTGTTGAATGTGCTCGATAAAATTTGGAAAGAGCATCTAGCTGCGATGGATTATTTGCGCCAGAGTATTGGTTTGCGTGGCTATGCACAGAAAGATCCCAAGCAGGAGTATAAGCGTGAATCTTTTGAAATGTTCTCTGAAATGCTGGGCAAGATTAAACACGAAGCAATCTCGATTTTATCAAAAGTTAAAATTCAGGGGCGCGAAGAAGTAGAAAATATTGAAGAGCGTGGTCACGCGCAGACTGAAAATATTAATTATCAGCATGATCAGGTTGATGGTATGCATCAGGAGCAGGAAGCGGAAAATGCTGAGCCTTCAGCGCAGCCCTTTGTGCGTGGCGAGAGAAAAGTGGGTCGAAATGAACCCTGCTGGTGTGGTTCGGGTAAAAAATTCAAACAGTGTCATGGTAAGCTCACCTGATAGATAATTGTTTTCTATTCGTGGAGGTGTGGAGTGGCAGTAGGTCTTTCAGAACCCGTTAATATTCTTCCTGTTGAAGGAATTGAACTTGCATCGGTAAACTGTGGAATCAAGTCTAATGGGCGAGATGATCTTGTCTTAATCAAGATCAATCCAGATTCAAGTTGCGCTGCAACCTTCACAAAAAATGCCTTTTCAGCGGCGCCTGTCGTTGTTGCAAAAAAACATCTTGACCAAAAAAAACCTGTAGCGCTTTTAATCAATTCGGGCAATGCTAATGCTGGCACGGGTGAGCAGGGTATTCAGGATGCGATAAAAACTTGTGAATGGGTTGCCAACGCACTTCAGTGTAGCATCGAGGAAGTATTACCTTTTTCCACAGGTGTGATTGGTGAGCCTATGCCCATGGATGTTTTGAATTCGGGTGTTGAAGCGGTGAGTCAACAGCTGGGCGTAGATAGCTGGATGTCCGCAGCGCAGGGCATTATGACGACCGACACGATAGCTAAAGCGATATCCAGACAAATCATAATTTCTGGTAAGCAGGTTACTATCACGGGCATCGCCAAAGGCTCGGGTATGATTTGTCCCAACATGGCGACCATGCTTGCATTTATCGGTACAGATGCCAAAGTCGATAATGCTTATTTGCAGTATTGTCTTGATGAAGCTGTTGCGAAAAGTTTTAATTCGATCACAGTCGATAGTGATACTTCAACTAATGATGCCTGCATACTGATGGCTTCTGGTGCATCTGAAGCGCCATTGATTGATGCGGATAATAGTGAAGCTACAATTTTTGTACAGGCAGTCAATGAAGTCTGTTTGCATCTTGCTCAATCGATAGTTAGAGATGGTGAAGGCGCGACAAAATTTGTCAGTGTCAATGTTGTCTCTGCTGCATCTTTGAGCGAGGCACGTGATGTTGCATATACCATTGCACATTCTCCATTGGTTAAAACAGCTTTGTTCGCCAGTGATCCAAACTGGGGAAGAATTCTTGCCGCTGTTGGCAGAGCCGGGGTTGAAGATCTTGTTCTGGAAGATGTCAGTATTTATCTTGATGATGTTTGTATCGTCAGCGGTGGTTGTAGAGATGCGGCTTATACTGAGGAAGCAGGTCAGCGGGTTATGGATCAATCTGAAATTACCATCAAAGTCGTGCTTGATCGTGGCGATGTGTCGACAACAGTCTGGACTTCAGATTTATCGCATGAATATGTGACCATCAACTCAGATTATCGTAGTTAGTATTTTGAAGATCGAAGTTGTACATGTTGCTGCTGCAGCTATTGTTAATAACAACAATGAAGTTCTGATTAGTCAGCGTGCGCCTGATGTTCATCAAGGTGGTTTATGGGAATTTCCCGGCGGTAAGCTGGAATCAAATGAATCGGTTCAGCAAGCGCTGTTGAGAGAGCTGGCTGAAGAACTTGGTATCCGTGTGAATTTATCTCGTCCTCTAATAAAAGTGACTCACCAATATCTCGATAAAACCGTTTTTCTCGATGTGTGGAAGGTGGATGATTATACGGGGCAGGCTGTCGGTAAAGAAGGGCAAGCCATTCGTTGGCAGCCCATCGACCAACTAAATCATACTGAGTTTCCAGCTGCTGATGTTCCTGTTATCCGGGCACTGAACTTACCTGAGCATTATTTAATAACTGGAAAGTTTGACTCTATTCAGGAGTTTGAACAACGCCTTGGTTTAGCTATTGATCGGGGTATTCGTCTGGTGCAATTAAGGCTAACCAATGACTGGTTGCAAACAGTAAATGAAAAATATGCGGCCGAAATAATAAAGCTCGCTGTAGATCTGTGCGAACAGTCGAGTGTCAGGCTTATGTTCAATATGCCTGATGAACTTAGCCATATCATTACACCTTCCTGTTTGCACCTGAACAGCAGAAAGTTACAACAATATTCAGAAAGACCAGATTGTGATTGTCTTTCAGTTTCCTGCCACAACGTACAGGAGATGATTGACGCACAAGCACTGGGTGTCGATTTTATGGTGTTATCCCCCGTTCAGGCGACGGCAACACATCCAGAAATAACACCTTTGGGCTGGGATCGATTTGCGGAGATGGTCGCTGAGGTGAGTGTCCCAGTTTATGCTCTGGGTGGTGTATCGAGGGATGATACAGAAAAGGCCTGGTTAGCGGGTGCTCAGGGTATTTCTGCTATTGGGGCGCTCTGGAACCCAGAGTAAGTATTTTAAGCATTGTTAGATGATGCACATATTGAGTTTGAAATTTATATTCTCACTGCACTGCTCGGGACGATTTGAAGGGTTCTGGTTCCTCATGTAGCGAATGGAAAAACGATGTTTACCAGCGCTGATTTCAGGGTAGTAGTCACTCCCCGGTTCAACGCTTATCCTTAGCAGTTGAATAGCCTGATTAGTATCAATCGATTTCTGGAAAAAACCATTAGCCGCCATTTCCTCAGTGGCTTCCACGCTGTGACGTAATATGTCCAGAATCAGGTGAATGGACTGGTCGAGAACACTGAAGGGCTTAAACCATTCCTGAAGGTGGCTCTTACGGGTTTGCTCTGGCATGCTTTGCCAATATTGATAGGATGGTAAGTCGAAATTACAGATGCAGCCCGGTAGCGAACTTTTTTGTTTTATTGCAGAGAGGAGTTCTACAGATTGAGTGTTTTGTCCTATTTGTCCCTGTATTGACTTAAGTTCTGTGATTAATTTTTTCTGCTTGTTAAGCAGTGATTCAAGCTGATTCTGGTCGATTTGTGAGCGTTTCGACAGGCGTCCTAAACGCATGTGCTGTCGTTCAAGTTCTTTTAGAGCTTCCAGTTTAATATCGTAACGATTGGTAAAAACTAGAAGTTCATTGATTGAGTCGATTGCAATACTGTTGTTCCACGTGCTTCCCTGTTTTAAATGGAAGTCATATTGCCGGAACAGTTTTTCAAGACGCAAAAAGGCGCGAATGCGTTCATTGGTTGGTTGTTCGTATGTGTATAACTCTGTCACGGTCTATGTCTGGGAGCTTATCATTGGTTAATTCTTGCACAGATTATCTCATACTCAAAATATCTGGGTTGGGTTATCCCTTGTTATTTCCTGATACTTGTGATGAAGCTGAGTGACGGCCTCTTTCAGATCCTCAAGATTTCCATTGTTTTCAAGAATATCATCGGCCTGCCGTAAACGATCATCTCTACCGATTTGGTTGTTCATTATTTGTCTAATTTGCTCCTCAGAACGACCATCACGTTGTTGGGTACGTCTGATTCGAGTGTCATCGTCAGCATCAATGACGACAATTCTATCGACCAGATCTGTAAAATTGCTCTCAAGAAGTAGAGGGATGGCAAGAATAATATAGTTATCGTCTTTGGCCTGTCCTATTTCCTGAGCCATACGTTGTTTGATTTTTGGGTGAAGGATTTGTTCGAGAGCAATTTTTATCGAAGGGTCTGAAAAAACAGTTTGTGCAATTTCCTTTCTATCGAGCTCTCCGTTCGCATCAATAAATTCCTCACCGAGTAGCTGCATTATCTCACAAAAGCTTTCACTGCCTGATTGAGTGAGCTGATGAGCAATATTATCGGCATCGATGACCGTAATGCCGAGACGGGAAAAAATGTCAGCGACCGTTGATTTACCACTACCAATACCGCCAGTTAAGCCGACCTTCAACATTATTGAATGGATGAAAGATAGAGACGATTAATGTCGTGCCCCCACATTAAGGCGATCCAGCCAGCAACGGCAAGATAGGGACCAAAGGGTATGGGTTGCTGTCTTTTGGTCAGGCCAGTGATCAACATCAAAATACCTGTCACTGCGCCTACTACCGAGGAGAGTAAAATGATTTGTGGCAGTAATTGCCAGCCCATCCATGCGCCCAGTGCCGCCAATAATTTAAAGTCACCAAAGCCCATGCCTTCTTTACCGGTGACAATTCTGAAAGTCTGGAAGACTGTCCACAGAATCATATAACCGAGCATGGCACCAATGAGGCTTGATTGGGTATCTGTAAATACATTAAAAAATGAGATTAAAAGCCCTAGCCAGAGCAGTGGCAAGGTGAGGTCGTCGGGGAGTAACTGCTTGTCGTAGTCGATGAGTGTAAGGGCAACTAGTGTCCATGTAAGCAGTAAGGCGCAAAGTGTTGCCAGGCTGACACCAAATTTCATCGCAACCACAACAGATAATATTCCCGTTACTAGCTCAATTGTGGGATATCGTAAAGAAATTGCCGTGTTACAGGATGAACATTTACCTTTGAGAAAAAGATAACTCAGTACAGGGATATTTTCCCATGCACGAATTTTATGACCGCAATTTGGGCATGTTGAGTTGGGTTTTGCCAAGGAGAGTTGCTGTAGTTTGTCATCAATTTTGGCATCACCCAATTCCAGATACTCATGGCACTGGATACGCCAGTCACGCTCCAGCATGGCAGGCAATCGATAAATAACAACATTGAGGAAGCTGCCAACGCATAAACCCAAAAAAAGTGTAGCTGTATAAAACAGCCACGGGGTGGTCTCAAAAAAGTGAAAAATTTCCAAATTTCAATAGCCTATTGTGAAACCACTTCGCCCATTTTGAAGATGGGCAGATACATCGCAATAACCAGGCCGCCAATGACGACAGCCAGGAAAGACATAATCAATGGTTCCATTAATGTGGTTAGATTATCTACAGCATCATCAACGCCTGCTTCGAAATAATCAGCAACTTTGGCTAACATTTCGTCGAGGGCACCTGATTCCTCACCAATGCCTACCATTTGTATAAGCATATTAGGGAAGAGATCGGGGCGTTGTGAAAGAGAAGATTGTAGTGTCGAACCCTGAGCAATTTCATCACGAATGTCCAGGATGGCTCCTTTATAAACAACATTGCCTGAAGCTCCAGCGACTGAATCCATTGCCTCAACCAGAGGCACGCCTGCTGCAAACATGGTGGCTAGTGTGCGTGCAAATCTGGCTATGGCTGAGCTGTGAGTGAGGTTTGAAATGATAGGCAACTTCAGGAACATCTTATCCAAATTTTCATTGAATTTTCTGGAGCGTTTTTTTAATTGCGAGATGCCAGTAATAATTGCAACGCCAATTAGACCAACAATCCATCCGTCTTCGAGCATAAAGTCTGATAACCCAACCACCCATTGGGTAAATGCTGGTAGGTCAGAGCCAAAACTGGCAAACATTGAAGAGAATGTGGGCACCACGAATACCAATAGAATAACAGACACGATCAATGCAACAACGAGAACTGAGATTGGGTAGGTCATCGCCTTTTTGATCTTTTTCTTTAGTGCTTCAGTTTTTTCTTTATAGGTGGCCACTTTTTCGAGTAGTGTTTCCAGGGCACCTGATTGTTCGCCAGCTTCAACCAGATTGACAAATAAATCATCGAAATAAAGAGGATGTTCAGCCAGAGCAGCGGCCAGCGTGTTACCACCTTCAACACTGATTTTTATCTTCATGATTAGCTCTGTCATGCTTGGGTTGGAATGGCCCCCGCCAACAATATCAAAAGCCTGTACCAGAGGTACACCGGCTTTCATCATGGTGGCGAGTTGCCGACTGAATACGGCGATGTCGGCAGGAATGATCTTCTTACCGCTTGCTTTCTTTTTCTGTTTTTTGATTTTCCCCGGTTTTGCAGTTACACCCTGTTTACGTAATTCAGCCTTAACGGCTTCAATACTAGTAGACGTTGTCACGCCTTTAAGCACTTTACCCTGTTTGTTCGTGCCTTCCCAGGAAAAGGAGGCAGTTGTTGATGCTGTTTTTGCCTTAGCCATAGTACTTTACCTTTCTACTAGTCCTTGGTTACGCGATTAATTTCTTCAAGGCTGGTGATGCCCTGAATTACTTTTAGCATTGCAGATTGTCGTAAATTATTGATACCTTCTTTTTGTGCCTGATCTGCGACATCCAGAGCGGTACCTTCATCCATTATTATTTTTCCTATTGCTTCAGATATAGGCATCACCTGATAAATGCCAACACGACCTTTGTAACCCTTATCGCAGGCATCGCAGCCTACTGCTTTATAAAAGGTGGGCTTTGCCAGGATTTGTTCGGGGGTAAAGCCCTCTTCTTCCAGTACATTTTTAGGTAAATCTTCAACCGCCTTGCATTTTTCACATAAGCGACGCCCCAGACGCTGAGCAATAATCAGGTTGACTGCCGCAGCAATATTAAAGGGTGGCACGCCCATGTTAACCAGTCGTGCCAAAGTTAGAGGCGCATCATTAGTATGTAGGGTAGACATAACCATATGGCCAGTTTGTGCTGCCTTGATCGCAATTTCCGCGGTGGACAGATCACGAATCTCACCAACCATGATGATGTCTGGATCCTGGCGCAGGAAGGCGCGTAGTGCTGCTTCGAAAGTCATTCCTGTTTTCTCGTTGACATTTACCTGATTAATGCCTTCCAGGTTGATTTCCACTGGATCCTCAGCGGTTGAAATATTGGTATCCTCAGTATTTAGAATGTTGAGGCCGGTATAAAGTGATACGGTTTTACCACTACCGGTAGGACCTGTTACCAGAATCATTCCATAGGGGTTAGCTAAGGCGTTCATATAGAACTCTTTCTGATCTGGTTCATAACCCAGCATGTCGATGCCAAGAGAGGCACTGGAGGGATCCAGGATACGCATTACAACCTTTTCACCGAAAAGCGTTGGGCAGGTGTTTACACGAAAGTCGATGGCTTTATTTTTAGATATTTTTAGCTTGATACGACCATCTTGAGGCACGCGTTTCTCAGCGGTATCCATTCTAGACATGACCTTTAGTCGGGCGGCCAATTTTGGGCTTAGTCCAACTGGTGGTGAAGCAACTTCACGTAATACACCATCAATGCGAAAGCGAACGCGGTATCTTTTTTCATAGGGTTCAAAATGAAGGTCAGACGCGCCTTTTTTAATAGCATCAAGCAGCATTTTATTAATGAATTTTACTACTGGCGTGTCATCGATCTTTGATTCAGAATCATCATCTTTATTTGGATCTTCATTTGTTTCATCAAACTCAAGATCTTCAAGCCCTTCGTCCAGCATATCATCCATGCCGTCGTCTTCGTCCAGTAGCTTTTCGATGGCCTTGGAAAGTTTATCTACCTCTACGAGTACTGCTTCAGTATTACTGCCAGTCTGAAACTTGATGTCATCAATAGCGGCTAGATTGGTTGGGTCAGAAATGCCAATGTATAAACGGTTGCCACGTTTAAATAGTGGCAGGGCATGATGTTTTTCGATTAATTTGTCATCAACAAGGTCCTTAGGAATGCTTTCTATTTCTAATGCATTTAAGTCAAATACAGGCAAACCAAATTCTGCGGAGGCTTCCATGGCAATCTTTTTCGCCGACAGTATTTTGTTATTAACCAGATACTGGGTAAATGTTATTTTTTCCTCATGAGCGCCTTTTATGGCCTCTATGGCTTTTGCTTCATCAATTAGGCCATCGTTGACGAGTTTGCGAGAAAGACCTTGTAGACGTGGTTCTGCAGACATAAGTATATAAATTATTTCGTTATTTTAGGTTGTATGACTATAAATATAGCAAGATTTCATATTGGATAAGCATAGCTGAAAAAACATTAAATTGTCATATTTAATGGAGTGTTGGGTATATTTTCACAAAAAAAAACTCGGTTTCCCGAGTTTGTTTTTGTGTGTATTCAGAGTGGTAATATCAGGGTTTGGATACAGTTTGAGTGATTGTCGGGTCGCTGACGAGCGTAGCAGTGATGGTGCAACACTTTGTAATGTTACCGCACGCACCAGCAGCAACGACATATTCGAACTTGTCATCATCTCCTGTGGGCTTCCATTCAAGTGCCGCTGTCAGGGTGTCTGCACCGCCCGGAATGTATGAGCCTGCTAGATAGGTGTCATTTTCATAGAAGTAAGTATCTTCAAAGCCCGCTAGAGTGACAGCATTATATTTCGCTGCAGCGTGTTGACTTGTTTCTATATAGCCGTTGTATGAAGGAATGGCGATGGATGCTAGTATGCCAACGATGGCAACAACAATCATAAGTTCCATCAAAGTCCAGCCCTGAGAGTAATAAGTTTTGTTCATCCTGGATGCTCCTGTTTGAATACGGTAATGTGCAAATTATGCACTACCTTTTAGTGTGTGTGAGTCGATTAGTCAATATTTATGAGTAAAAGGGCGATTTTGACCGATGATATGCTTGTTCTGAGAAATAATATCGTATGGTAGTAAATTATAAGTGCGGAATGGTAACCGGTTAATAGGCAGGGTTTTAAGAATTGCTAATAGGCAAATGTTAGGAGTAAGAAAAAAGGGGCACACGGCCCCTTTTTTCTAACATCGCCTTTTCAGGTTTTTGTTCTTTTTATTGTACAGTCGTTGTTTTTGCAGTTAGAGACTTGTAAGCAGGAAGAGATACAGTAATTGCACCAGCTGCACCACCAATACCAACTACACCATCAGTACCATCGGCAACGTCTGCATATGCATTTGTACCAGCTGGTGATTTAGAGCCAGTGGAATCAACGAGATGTGTAGTCCATTGAACAGGAGTAGCTAATATTGCTGATATGCCACCAGTAATTTTGTCTGCGTTTGCTGCACCTACCAGGGCTTTTTGTGATTTTTCTTTGGATATCTCATTTTTGATAATGCGACGAGCTTCATCATAGTTGCTGACTACTTTTGAAATATTTGAAGTGTCAATGTAGTTGTTGTATGAAGGGATAGCGATAGATGCCAGGATACCGATGATGGCAACAACGATCATCAGCTCGATTAGTGTAAAACCTTGTTGTACTTGTTTCATGTTAATTCCTCTTTCAATAAAAGTATTGTGTAATGGGTTGTAGTTTTGTTTATTTAAATTAAACCCCATTATTTGGGATTAGTTTATGTAATGCAGATGTTGTGCCAATTTTTAGATTTAATAGTAATATTATATAAAACAATTAGATAGGGCGTTTGTCTTGTTTGGTTAAGAAAATGTTATGTGACAAAAATGTACAAAAGTGACAAATATGTAATACATTATTAATAATGTTCGTCTTTTTTATTTATGAGCCAGGTTGGGTTGTGGGTCTGGTGTAGATATTAAGCAATTTACAGGCAAAAATAAGTTTTGGAATAGTTTATGGCGTTTTTGAATGTGTCCAGGAAACAGGCGTTTTTAACTCACCTGATGGTGAGCATATGTATCTTTTCCGTTATTTCATACCTAATAATTTTTTATTGGTTTCCCGATTACTACTTTTATCTTGATGGTGGTATTCGAGCCATAGTCACAATATTTCTTGTTGATGTAGTACTTGGCCCCGGTTTGACCTTGCTAATATTTAAACCGGGGAAAAAGAGTCTGAAATTTGATATGACAGTAATTCTATTATTACAAATTTCAGCCCTGATCTGGGGGGTAAAGAGTGTTTATACGGAAAGGCCTGGTGCAACGGTATTTTATCTAGGCAAATTTAACTGCATTACGCAAATTGATACCCGCCAGATGAATATGTCAGTCATAACTTCGGGAGCGAGTGGAAAACAACGTCTGTCATTCCTGCAGCGTCCAGATACAATTGATGAATTTCTTGAGTTTACGAAAGAGGCATTTTCACATAAAAGTTCAGCGATCTATTATTACGTCAAAAAAATTGTTCCTCTAGATGAGCTAGTTGTGGAACGTCTGTCAAATTATAAACTTAACTTTTCAGAATTGGCATTAGAAAATGAAATAGCTGCTAGTACCGTAGGGGATTATGTCAAACACCATGAAGATGATATTGAATATATCCACTTAATGCCCCTGTCTTGTCGTTATGGCTCTGCAATAGCTGTCTATGATACGCGTGAGTTAAAAATAACAGATTTAATTGATGTGCAAACAGAGCTGTATGCAGAGGCACTGGATGAGCCTTTGCCTCTCAGGAGTCAAAAGCAGGATTAATTGATGTTGAGTTTTTCCAGTCGGTAGCGCAACTGGCGCAGGCTGAGCCCCAGGCGCTTTGCGGCAGCGGTTTTATTCCAGCGAGTCTTTTCCAGTGCCTGCACTATGGCATTTTTTTCCTGGCTTGCTAAATCGCTAGTGTCAGTCGTTTCATCTGATGCTAGTATTTGTCTGGATTTAAGGTGTAGGTCACCTAGGGTAATAACATCATTTTCAGTCATTGCTAGCGCTCTTTCCAGAATGTTTTCCAGTTCACGGATATTGCCAGGGAAGTGGTAGTCTGCAAGTGCTGACAGGGCTTTCTTGTCCAGTGTTGGAACTGAATTCAGCGCTGATTTTTTCGCAAGTGTTTGTAGTATCTGCTCGGTGAGTAGTGGCACATCTTCAATCCGTTCCTTTAGGCTGGGTACTGACAGGTCAATAACATTAATGCGATAGTACAGATCTTCGCGAAAATGACCGTCTTTAACCTGTGTAGCAAGGTCTTTATGGCTGGCGCTGAGGATGCGGACATCTACCGGGGTTTCGTGTGATGTGCCTACCGTTCGAATGGCTTTTTCCTGAATAGCACGTAGAAGTTTGACCTGCATGTGTATGGGGAGCTCGGCGATCTCATCAAGAAAAAGCGTACCTCCATTAGCGGCCTGAAATAAACCCTGTTTGTCCGTATTTGCTCCGGTAAAACTACCTTTAATATGGCCAAAAAATTCACTTTCCATTAGTTCAGCGGGTATTGCACCACAGTTAACCGGAACAAAGGGTGCGTCAGAACGGCTGCCCTGTTCATGGATCATTTTGGCGACACGTTCTTTGCCAGAACCGGATTCACCATGAATAAAAACGGGAGCCTGACTTCGGGCTAATTTCTCAATGTGTTTAGTTAATTGTTTAACCGCATTAGATTGACCGGTAATGCTAGTTGTATTTTTGTTATTCGGAGCAGTTGTAGTCGATTTTGTTGCAGATGAAACCAGATTGCGCAGGATATGAATGTCAACTGGTTTAGAGACAAAATCGAAAGCACCAGCCTTAAGAGCCTTGACAGCGGAGTCCATGTTGCCGTGTGCGGTGATCACTGCAATGGGTAAGGTTGGGTAGTTGGTTTGTACGTGCTGAACCAGTTCGATGCCATTGCCATCTGGCAGGCGCATATCAGTCAAGCATAAGTCAAAGGACTCTTTTTCAAGTAATGAATGAGCTTCAGCAATGGTGTGTGCAGACCGGCTTTGAAACCCCATGCGCAAGAGCGTGATTTCAATGAGGTCACATATATCAGGCTCATCATCAATGATGAGTACGTGCTTTTTAGACATGATTTATACTTAATTGTCCATTATGTATTGCTTTGTTATTGTCTTGCATAAAGTAAATTCTGAAACAACTACCATTATCTGTGTTGGCAATGTGTTTGATTCTAGCACGATTATTTTCAACGATTTCCTTGACGATATATAGTCCGAGCCCAGTGCCTTCGCTGCTGGTAGTATAAAAAGGCTCAAATACATGTGCTGCAGTTTCCTCATCGATACCTTGTCCGTTGTCGATGATTTCAATAAATGTTTGTTGGCTTTCCTCAGATATCTGGCCATGCAATTTGATAGATAGTTGATGCGTGTCTATTCCAGAATGATTGATCGCATTGCTGCATAAATTCCAGAAAATTTGGTGGAGTTGTTCGGTGTCGAATAAAATGGATATTGATTCAGGTTGAACAGTAATCTTTATCTGTTGTTCACTCATTCCATTGGAAGTACAGAATTCATTTCTGAATTGAATCAACCAGTTCTTCAGATTAATAATTTCAGGCTGGCTGTGTTGTTTTCGAGATAACTGTAAAACATTTTTAACAATGCCATTGAGACGTTGAGTTTGAGTGGTAATAATACGTGCCAGTTTTAAATTGTCAGGTTTTTCGGTTGATTCTTCAAGTAACTGAGAGGCGTGTTGAATGGCGGCAAGTGGGTTACGAATTTCGTGAGCAATGCTTGCTGTTAAGCGCCCCAGTGATGCAAGTTTGACCTGTTGAAAACGTTGATTGAGTTGGCTGGCATCTTCCAGAAATACAAGGGTTTGTCCCTGTGTACCTTTGTCTTTTTCGATGACACTAAAGCCTGGCTGTATATCAGGTAAACCATGACTTTGCTGGATTGGTGTCTGCTGTGTGTATTCTTCACCTAGTTGCCATTCGGCAAAATAGTTAAATAATTTTGGGGATGTTTTTTTTAATGAGGTATTAGGTTGTAGCTTTATATTGCCCAGAAGGCTCTCGGCAGCATTATTTGCCATTAGTATGTTGCCGTTGGGTGAGAGCACGATAATGCCCGTTCTCATGCTATGAATGATGTGTTCATTTAGTTGGGTTATTGTTTCAAGTACACGTCCCTGTTCATCAGCGAGCCGTTCTGTGTCGCGCAGCTGTCGTGAAAAATTGGATGCCATAAAGGCAAAAGCAAAAATCAGTAAGCCTAATATGCCAGCTTGCGTAAAGGAGGCCTGGAAATCTTGAACTACTAGTTGAGAATATATTTGATCAGTGATAATCGTAAGTGTTGTTGCTGCTGCGAATAATAAAGTAAGTCGCTTGGGTAGGAATAGGCCACTTAGAGATATGTTGATGATGAGCAGCATACCGAGGCCTGATTTTATACCGCCAAGGGAATAGGTTATGGCAAGTATTGCGGCTATATCAATACAGGTTTGTATGATGACCTGTATTTCAATATTGGATTTTTGCCATTGAATGCCGAGTGCGAAAATAAAAAATGAGCAGAGATAGACGATAGCGGTGCTAAAAAATAAAAGAGGTTTGATATCTTCTGCTGAGACAAGTAAACCAATCCATCCATTTAGATAAATAGTAATAAAAAAAAGTGCAAGCGTGCCACGATAATAATTAAACAAAAGAAGACGATGCCAGCCAGAGCTTGAGTGGCTTTTGTATAAAATATTTGTACTTACTTTATTCATTACAAAGTTAGTTCTCAGTGCTTAGGTTGCCAGTTGTTTAGATGTTGCTTAGAGTAAAAAACATAAACAAGAACAGCAAGAATAATCAGGCCACGGAACACATTAATTTCAGTTGTATTTAATAAATGCGGGATATTCTTGGGTGTATAGCAGTAAATCCCCATTTCTTCTGTAACTCTCTGATAAAATTCCGGTTTGGTCAAAGTTTATTTAACATAGTAGGCTCGATAATAGCCAACTGGGATTGATACATGAAAAAAGCCGTTAGAGTTGCCATGGTACAGGATAATTTTCTTGTCGGCGATATCAAGGGGAATGCTGACAAGATCATCAATCTGTCGCAGCGGGCTAAAAAAGAGGGGGCTGATCTGGCGGTCTTTCCTGAACTGGCGCTGGTGGGGTATCCACCAGAGGATCTGTTGTATCGTTCTGGTTTTATGGCTCAGGTGGAGAAAGAACTGACTCGTATTCAGTCTCAAACTCAGGATGTAGATGTTTTGCTGGGGTTGCCGATGAGCGCTGGAGAGCAGCTCTACAATGCTGCAGTCTGGATTCGAAATGGTGAGCTTATTGCGCACTATCATAAGCAGGTCTTACCCAATTACGCTGTGTTTGATGAAAAACGTTATTTTAACGCCGGTACTCAGAGTGCCGTTGTTGAATTAAAAGGGGTGAAGTTTGGTCTGGCTATCTGTGAGGATGTCTGGGAGCTAGAACCCGTAGCTAACGCAAAAGCTGAAGGTGCTGAGGCCATGCTGGTGCTCAATGCTTCGCCTTTTCATCTGGGTAAATATGACGACAGACTGGATGTGCTGTCGCAACGTAGTTGGGAAAATAGTGTCCCCATCCTGTATTTGAATATGGTGGGTGGTCAGGATGAGCTGGTATTTGATGGTGAATCGCTGGTGATGAATGCTAAGGGTGAGCTGGTTTCGCGTGCGCCGGCTTTTGAGTCGACTATGAATCTGGTCGATGTGGATTCGGGGCAGGTTTCCGTTCTGGGTGAGCATGAGACCAGCGCTATTTCTGAAGATGAGGCGATTTATAAGGCGCTGGTTCTGGGCGTGAAAGATTTTGTTCATAAAAATGGTTTTAGCGGCGTGGTGATTGGCTTATCTGGCGGTGTCGATTCGGCGCTGACCTTAGCAATTGCGGTCGATGCGCTGGGTGCTGAACACGTGCACGCGGTGATGATGCCCTCGCAATACACAGCGGGCATGAGTCGCGATGATGCTGAAACTGAAGCCGTAAAACTGGGCGTTAAATATGACATCATCCCCATAGAATCCGTATTTTCTTCTTTCCTCGATTTGCTTGAAGGGGTTTTTGAAGGCAAGGAAGCTGACGCCACCGAAGAGAATATTCAGGCACGATGCCGTGGTTTAATTCTGATGGCGATCTCCAACAAGACCGGTCGGATGGTGCTGACCACCGGAAATAAGAGTGAAATGGCGGTGGGTTATGCCACGCTTTACGGCGATATGTCCGGTGGTTTTGCGCCCCTGAAAGATGTCAGTAAAACCCGTGTGTACCAGTTGTGTCGTTATCGAAACAAGTTGAGTGATGTGATTCCTGAACGTGTATTGACTCGGCCACCTTCTGCTGAGCTGCGACCGGATCAGTGCGATCAGGATTCACTGCCAGATTATGATGTGCTGGATCGTATTCTGGAATTATCGGTGGAGCAGGATATGCCCATGGAAGAGGTCATCGCAACAGGTCTGGATCGTGCTGTGGTTGAGCAGATCGTGGGAATGGTGCAGCGCAATGAATATAAACGTCGCCAGGCAGCTCCCGGTGTGCGTATTACACGCCGCGCCTTTGGCCGTGATCGACGCTACCCGATTACCTCAGGATACCGTCGAAGCTGATCAACTCGGGTGGCTAGCAAACGCTGGTGGTTCAGCCAGGCCATCATCAGATGCCGGTATCTGTTTTTCATAGTTCGAGCCGTTCAAGCTGAGCACGCGCTCGGCATCAGCCGCCAACTCATCAAGGCCAAGATTTTTGTAGCCTTCAATCATGATTTCGAGTGCACGATGGCTCCAGCTTGAATCCTGATAATTTTCGATAACGGCCTTGGCCCGATTGACCGCAGACAGCCAGGTATCTCGCTCGATATAAAACTCGGCAATTTCAATTTCTTTTTGCGCCATTTTGTTGCGCAGGAAAACCATTCGTTGATGTGCATCACCGGCGTAATGGCTGTCGGGGTAGAGGCGCACCAATGTAGAAAAATCACCATAAGCCAGCCGCATTACCGATGCATCGTGGCGAGCGTGGTCGCGTGGGTACCAGTCATCCATAAAGCCACCGCCACGATTAAAATTAACCAGCCCCTTCAGGTAATAGGCGTAATCGATATGCGGGTCTCTGGGGTGAAGGCGCATAAAGCGATCAACTGCGCTGATCGCGGATTCGGGTTCTTCAAACTTGTAATAAGCATAGGCTACATCTAGCTGTGCCTGTTTTGCGTAGGGGTTGAAAGGAAAGCGAGCTTCCAGTGTTTCGAGATTTTTAATGGCAGTCTGAAATTCACTAGCATCCAGAGAAGATCTTGCCTCATCATAGAAATCTTTGGCCGTCCACTCGGCAGTGGGGTCGGTTTCCATGGTGCTGCAGGCCGATAAAAAAGCGGCTAACAACAGGTAGAGAGGGAAGGCGAAACGGGCTTTGGTGTATTTATACATATTTAGGTCGTGCAATATCGAGTCAACTTACGTGTTATCCGTTAGAATGGCGCATTATAACTAAGTTCCTTGCCGCGCAATAGATTTCTCTCCAAATGCCTGAAATTCAAACAACAATTAGTATTCCCGAAGCGTTATCCGGAAAGCGGCTGGATGTCGTGCTTGCCGAGCTGATGCCGGATTATTCCCGTAATCGCCTCAAGCAATGGTTGCTCGATGGGCAAATTCTGCTCGATGGCCAGCAGGTCAAGCCGAAAACCAAAGTGCATAGTGATCAGCAGCTGGAATTGAATGTTCATGTCGCAGATGTCAGCGATGAGTGCCTGCCTGAAGATATTCCACTAAATATCGTTTATGAAGATGAATCGCTGATTGTGGTGAATAAACCCGCTGGTCTGGTGGTACACCCCGCAGTAGGTAACAGGCAAGGCACGCTGCAAAATGCGCTGTTATTTTATGACGCTACATTAGCGGATGTGCCCCGTGCCGGTATCGTGCATCGCCTGGATAAGGATACCAGTGGCCTGATGGTGGTAGCGCGAACCCTGGTTTCGCATAAATATCTGGTCGATCAGATCCAGCGACGTGATGTTCACCGCGAATACCAGACACTGGTGCACGGTGTTATGACCGGTGGTGGCACGGTTGATCAACCGATTGGTCGTCACTCGCATGATCGCGTTCGTATGACCGTGAGAGAAGATGGCCGACCTTCGGTGACACATTATAGAGTGCTGAATCGTTACCGCGTTTATACCCACCTTCACGTCGAACTGGAAACCGGGCGCACTCACCAGATTCGTGTGCACATGCAGCATTTGCGACATCCGGTAGTGGGTGATCCTGTTTATTCGGGTCGTTCACGCATTCCGGCAGAAGCCGATGAGTCATTTCTTGAGTTGCTGAAAAATTTCAAACGTCAGGCGCTACACGCATGGCGACTGAGTTTGCATCATCCTGAAACCGGTGAGCTGATCCAATGGGAAGCACCGCTGCCGGAAGACATGCAAAAACTTGTCGCAGCTATGAAAGAAGATATGGAACAGCATGGCTGATACGGACGGCATTCGTCCTGACTGGCCTGCGCCAGACACCGTGCAGGCATTTACTAGCACCCGAAAAAATGGTCATAGCGTTGCTGCTTATGCCAGTCTGAATCTAGCGCAGCACGTGGAGGATATCGGCTCGATAGTTGAGCGTAATCGTGATCGACTGATTAAAGATTTTAATCTGCCATCACAGCCCATCTGGCTGCAACAAACACACAGTAACACCGTGATTGTGGCGGACGATTATCAAAATGCCATAACACCGCCAGAAGCCGATGCTTCGTGGACATCAAATCCAAATGTTGTTTGCACGGTTTTAACCGCCGATTGTCTGCCAGTATTTTTCACCAATAAACAGGGTGACCGCATCGCCGCTGCACACGCGGGCTGGCGTGGTGCTCTAAATGGCATTATCACTTCAAGTTTTCTTGCTACGGGAATAGCCGCTGAGGATTGTCTGGTCTGGCTGGGCCCCGCTATCGGTGCGGAGGCTTTTGAAGTTGGCGCGGATGTCTATCAGGCCTTCGTCAGCAAGAATCCAGAAAATACCATCGCTTTCAAACAAACCGATGACCAGCACTGGTTGTGTGATATTTATCAGCTCGTCCGCATTGAATTACAGCAACTCGGCATCCATTCTGTATACGGAGGTGGGTTTTGTACTTACTCCGATGAGGAGAATTTTTATTCCTTCCGCCGTGATGGCGCTCGAACGGGTCGCATGGCCAGTCTTATCTGGCTGGCCGGGCAGGAATAATCCGTATTTTCCTGTTGTAAAGTGTTGAAATATCAGCGCCTGACCCTACATAGATGCTATATCAAAATTTAATTGAGGCTTCCCTATGAGAATGGATCGTTTAACCAGTAAATTTCAGAATGCTCTGGCCGATGCGCAATCGCTTGCCATGGGTCGGGATCACGCATTTATTGAGCCCGTTCATCTGATGATGGCGCTGCTCGAACAGGATGGCAGTACTGTCCATCATTTATTGACCAGTACAGGCGTTAATGTCGATGTGCTGACCAGTAAGCTGAATGAAGAGCTGGACAATATGGCGCAGATCGAAGATCATCAGGGCGATATCCAGATCTCTAATGAAATGAGTCGCCTGCTCAATCTCACCGATAAGCTGTCGCAAAAACGTAAAGATCAGTACATTTCCAGCGAGTTATTTGTGCTGGCTGTGGTTGAAGATAAAAGTCGTCTTGGCGATCTATTACGCAATGCGGGTGCCAGTAAGCAGAGTTTAGAAAAAGCCGTCGATGAAGTACGTGGCGGTCAGAGTGTGGATGACCCCAATGCCGAGGAACAGCGTCAGGCGCTGGAAAAATATACGATTGATTTAACCGAACGTGCACAGCAGGGCAAGCTTGATCCTGTGATCGGCCGTGATGAAGAAATCCGTCGTACCGTGCAGGTGTTGCAGCGTCGAACCAAAAATAACCCTGTGCTCATCGGTGAGCCGGGTGTCGGTAAAACTGCGATTGTCGAAGGTCTGGCGCAGCGCATCATCAATGGTGAAGTGCCGGATGGCATCAAAAACAAACGAGTATTATCGCTCGATATGGGTGCGTTGATTGCGGGTGCAAAATTCCGTGGTGAATTTGAAGAACGTTTGAAAGCAGTGTTGAATGATCTTTCCAAACAGGAAGGTCAGGTTATTTTATTCATCGATGAATTGCACACCATGGTCGGTGCCGGTAAAGCCGAAGGCGCGATGGATGCGGGCAATATGCTCAAGCCTGCGCTGGCGCGTGGCGAGTTACATTGTGTGGGTGCGACTACGCTGGATGAGTATCGCCAGTACATCGAAAAAGATGCCGCGCTCGAAAGACGTTTCCAGAAAGTTTTAGTCGAGGAGCCCAGTGTTGAAGACACTGTGGCGATTCTTCGTGGTTTGAAAGAACGCTATGAAATTCATCATGGTGTGGATATCACCGACCCTGCGATTGTTGCCGCGGCTACCTTGTCGCATCGATACATCAGTGATCGCCAGTTGCCGGATAAAGCCATCGATTTGATCGATGAAGCTGCCAGTCGTATTCGCATGGAAATTGATTCCAAGCCCGAGGTCATGGATCGGCTTGATCGCAGAATTATTCAGTTGAAAATTGAGCGTGAAGCGCTGAAGAAAGATACTGATAAAGCGACCCAGCAGCGGTTGAAAAATTTAGAGGAAGAACTTTCTGATCTGGAAAAAGAATACAGTGATTTTGAAGAACAATGGATGTCAGAAAAACTGGCAGTGCAAGGTTCTAAAAATGTGAAAGAAGATCTTGAACGTGCGCGGCAGGAACTGGAAACAGCGCGTCGTGCTGGTGACCTGAGTCGCATGTCAGAATTGCAGTATGGCCGCATTCCAGAACTGGAAAAACAGCTGGAACAGGTTGCTCAGGTTGAAGAAAAAGCACCTGCTGAAAATCAGCTACTGCGAACTAAAGTGACTGGTGATGAAGTTTCTGAAATCGTTGCCCGCTGGACCGGCATTCCCGTCAGCAAAATGATGGAAGGTGAGCAGGCAAAATTGCTGCGTATGGAAGAGGAAATTGGTAAGCAGGTAGTTGGTCAGGAAGAGGCAGTGATAGCTGTGTCCAATGCCATCCGTCGTTCACGCGCCGGCTTGTCTGATCCGAGTAAGCCTAATGGCTCATTCATGTTCTTCGGCCCTACCGGTGTCGGTAAAACAGAATTAACCAAAGCACTGGCCAACTTCATGTTTGATACCGAAGAAGCGATGGTGCGTCTGGATATGTCTGAGTTCATGGAGAAACATTCGGTTGCGCGTTTGATCGGTGCGCCCCCGGGTTATGTTGGTTATGACGAAGGCGGTTATCTGACCGAGGCGGTACGTCGTCGACCATACTCAGTGGTGCTGCTCGATGAAATTGAAAAAGCGCATCCGGATGTGTTCAATGTATTGCTGCAAGTTTTAGATGATGGTCGTTTGACAGATAGTCAGGGTAGAACCGTTGATTTTAGAAATACCGTAATCATTATGACATCGAATTTGGGTTCACATCAGATTCAGGAATTATCGACCAGTGGTGATTATGACGGTATGAAAAAAGCAGTGATGGATATCGTGGGTCAGCACTTCCGTCCTGAATTTATCAACCGTGTTGATGAAACGGTGGTGTTCCATCCTCTGGATCGGAAACAGATTCGTTCGATTGCAAAAATACAGATCGAGCACTTACGCCAGCGTCTGGATGATCAGGATATTGCTATCGAATTGTCAGAGGCTGCACTGGATAAATTGGGTGAGGCAGGCTTTGACCCGGTTTATGGTGCGCGCCCACTGAAACGAGCTATTCAGCAGTATCTGGAAAATCCGCTGGCACAGCAATTATTGGTGGGTGAATATACAGCCGGAGATACTATTGAGGTTGATGTGAAAGATGATGAATTGACGTTTATCAAAACTCAGCCAATGAAAGTTGTTGTGTAAAAGCTTTTTTTAAATCAGCATTAAAAAAGGCGGACATGAGTCCGCCTTTTTTGTGCTTTAAAAGAATAAATCTATTAAAACTTCATACCAACACCTACACCAATAACAACTGGGTCGAGGTTGGAATCAATGTTAAGCCCACCTGTAAGACGTGCAATGGTATTGATTTCCATTTTCTTGAAATCTATGTTGGCAAACCATTTGTCGTTGATGTCAAAATCAACGCCCGCCTGAAAGACCATGCCGGTCGATGAATCCAGTTCAACATCTAATCCTGATACAGAACCTGTGGTTTTTTCATCGAAGAATAATGTGTAATTAATACCAATGCCAATGTATGGGCGAACTTTTTCGGATGGTGATACGTGATATTGCGCGATTAGCGCAGGAGGCAGTACTTTGGTGACCACGACGTCAGCACCATCCAACTGTATGTTATGTTCAGAAGAAGTGTCTAGCAACAGCTCGACGCCAAAATGGTCGCTGACCATATAGGTGAAATCAATATCGAGTGAGACCGAATCTTTTACAATCAGAGTGCCCGAATTTTGTGGATTAATGTCGATGATGCGGACGCGCATTAAAACATCGCCTTCCTGTGTTGCTGATAGGGCTGAACCGCTCGACAATAGTGCGGAAAAGATTAATGAATATTTCAAAAAAGATGCATTTGTTTTCATTTAGGTTCCTCTAAGAACAAATAAATTCACCGGGCACAAAAAAAGTTGCTGAAACTTCCTGTACAGGTGGATAGATAATAATTGGAGATGAAATGCTATCAGGCAGATTGAAAACAACATTGATTTATATCAGGTCTTATAATGATTCTTAGAACCGGTCTAGTGGTTGGCTTTGAGATGTGAGTTTTAGTGCGGTTGTGACTTGCTGGTAGAGAAGTTTTCGACGGTGTTACAGGTAGCTGTAAAAACATGAATTGGAGATTGTTGGTAAAAAATACCTCAGCGCTTGCCGCCGCCACCCGCCGCAGCCAGCATCTTATCCATCAAGCGATCAGGTAAGAGCCTTTTTAAATAGCCAAATAAATAAGTGGGGAAGGTCACGTAATAACGAGCTTTGGGGCGACGTGTTTCCAGTGCGATAATGACTTTTTTGAGCACAGCCTCGGGTGGCAGGGTGAAGGGTACGGCGGGGCCTTCCTTCTTTAGCCTTTTCAGTACGCCTTTGTATCTGTCGTGGTGAATACTGTTTTCAATGTCGATATGCTTCTTCAGCATTTTGACACCGGTAGCACGGAACTGGCTCAAAATCGGGCCGGGCTCGACCAGTGAGATATAGATATCAGTGTCAGCCAGTTCAAGCCTGAGCGTATCGCTCAATCCTTCAATGGCGAATTTGGAAGCATTGTAGGCACCACGAAACGGCATGGCGACAAAACCGAGTACCGAACTGTTCTGGATAATGCGGCCATAGCCCTGACGACGCATCACTGGGATGATCAGATTGGTCAGCTCCTGCCAGCCAAAGACATTAGTTTCAAACTGGGTGCGTAAGGTGTCTCGGGATAAATCCTCGACTGCGCCGGGAATGCCGTAAGCGCCATTGTTGAACAAAGCATAAAGCTCACCATCCGTACGTTTGAGAATTTCATCGACAGCTGTGCGAATAGATTCTGAGTCGTCAAGATCCAGTTGCAGACTTTCCAGTCCTTCGTTATTCAGAGCTTCAACACTTTCGGCTCGTCGGGCGGTGGCGAATACGCGATAGCCGTGTTTCTGCAAACCCTTGGCTACGCAATAACCGATACCGGTAGAGCAGCCGGTGATGAGAATACTTTTTGTGTTTGATGTCATGGCCGAAGCTTATCATGTGCTCACTGGTATTTTGGCTATACCCAATATGGCTAGACTTGAACAAAACCCCCACAGGACGTAACATTCACCCCCATTTTCTTATCATCAAGCGGACAAATCATGCGCAGCCATTATTGCGGAAAAGTTACTGAAGAATTTATCGATCAGGAAGTTACATTATGTGGCTGGGTTAATCGTCGTCGTGACCACGGCGGGGTGATTTTTATCGATTTACGTGACCGCGAAGGTCTAGTGCAGATAGTGTTTGACCCCGATCGTGCCGAAATTTTTGAGATGGCTGAGCGCGTCCGTAATGAGTACGTGTTGCAGGTAAAAGGCCGAGTGCGTTTGCGTGGTGAAAGCGTAATTAACCCCAAGCTGGCGACCGGCAAGATTGAGATTCTTGGTCTGGAACTGACCGTACTCAACGCGTCTGAAACACCGCCATTCCAGTTAGACGATACCGACGTACACGAAGACCTGCGTCTGCGTTACCGCTACATCGACCTGCGCCGCGACGAAATGCAAAAACGTATGCGATTGCGTAGCGACGTGACCGCTTATTTGCGTTTCTTCCTCGACAAGCGTGAGTTCTGGGATATTGAAACACCGATGCTGACCAAGGCGACACCAGAAGGTGCGCGTGATTATTTAGTGCCAAGTCGTACTCATCAGGGTAGTTTCTTCGCTTTGCCGCAGTCACCGCAGCTGTTCAAGCAGTTGCTGATGATGTCGGGTATGGATCGTTATTATCAAATCGTGCGTTGTTTCCGCGACGAAGACCTGCGTGCTGATCGCCAGCCTGAATTCACCCAGATTGATATCGAGACTTCGTTCATGGGCGAAGAAGAAGTCATGCAGCTCAACGAAGATATGATGCGTGGTCTGTTCAAAGACGTGCTCGACGTTGAATTGCAGAACCCGTTTCCACGTATGACTCACGCTGATGCCTTGCTGCGTTACGGTTCGGATAAGCCTGATTTACGTATCCCAATGGAACTGGTTGATCTGGCTGACGTGATGAAAGATGTGGAGTTCAAAGTCTTCTCTGGCCCCGCCAACGATCCACACGGTCGCATCGTAGTTCTAAAAGTACCCGGCGGTTCCAAACTGTCACGTAAAGAAATTGACGGTTACACCGAATTTGTTGGTCGCTACGGTGCCAAAGGTCTGGCCTGGATTAAAGTTAACGATGTCGCCGAAGGTCGCGAAGGTTTGCAATCACCGATTGTGAAGTTCCTGCCGGATGAAGCGATTACTGCCATCATCGAAAAAGCTGACATTCAGACTGGTGATATTCTGTTCTTCGGTGCCGGTGAAACCAGCGTGGTTAATGAATCGATGGGTGCGCTGCGCGTTAAACTTGGCGAAGACATGGGCATGGTTGAAGACATCTGGGCTCCGCTCTGGGTCGTCGATTTTCCCATGTTCGAACGCAACCGTGAAGGCCAGTGGACTTCATTGCATCACCCCTTTACCGCGCCTTCGGTTAATAGTCCTGAAGAGCTGGAAGCCGATCCCGGTGCGGCCTTGTCTCGCGCTTACGACATGGTGCTCAATGGCACTGAACTGGGTGGTGGTTCTGTGCGTATTCACGATATGGCGATGCAGGCATCAGTGCTGAAAGTACTGGGTATTTCTGATGAAGAAGCCGAAGAAAAATTTGGCTTCCTGCTCACCGCGCTCAAATACGGTTGTCCTCCGCATGCAGGTTTAGCTTTTGGTTTAGATCGTTTGATCATGTTGATGTCGGGTGCGACTTCAATTCGTGATGTCATGGCCTTCCCGAAAACACAGACGGCGGCCTGTCCTTTGACTTCAGCGCCAGCTTCAGTTTCTAACGAGCATCTGAAAGAACTGAATTTGCGTTTGCGTAAGGTAGAAAAGAAAGAAGACGAAGCTGAGAAACCTGCGAGCTAAACATGAGTATCGCCATACAAACTTATAGCCTTCTCGATGACCAGGAATGTGAAGATCGCATTCGTGCCGCCAAGGAAAAGTTGGGCGAAAAACTGGTTATTCTCGGTCATCATTATCAACGTGATGAAGTTTTCAATCACACTGATTTTGCGGGCGACTCATTAAAGCTATCTCGCGAAGCAGCCAACTCTAAAGCAGACTATATCGTTTTCTGCGGCGTGCATTTTATGGCTGAAGTGGCCGACATTCTTTCGCGTCCCGAGCAAATCTCGATTTTGCCTGATATGTCTGCCGGTTGTTCAATGGCAGACATGGCCGATCTTCGTCGAGTAGAGCAAGCCTGGAAAGAGTTGTCTGAAATTTTAGATCCTGATGAAATGATTTCACCAGTGACCTACATTAATTCCGCCGCTGACCTGAAAGCTTTTTGTGGTGAACACGGTGGCATTGTCTGTACCTCAACCAATGCACGTCACGTACTGGAATGGTGTTTCAAACAACGCGAAAAAGTTTTGTTCTTCCCCGATCAACACCTGGGTCGTAATACATATGCGGCCATGGGGTTGTCCATGGATGAAATCGTCGTCTGGGATTACGACAAACCGCTGGGTGGTTTAACGCCAGAAGAAATCCACAAAGCCAAAATGATTTTGTGGAAAGGTTTTTGTTCAGTGCACCAGATGTTCAAACCCGAACAGATTGATAAGTTCAAAGAGAAGTATCCCGAGACTCAGGTTATCTCTCATCCTGAAAGCTCATACGAAGTCTGTCAGAAATCGGATTATGTTGGTTCTACTGAATTCATTATCAACACCATCGCTAAAAGCGAGGCGGGTAGTCGCTGGTTAGTCGGCACCGAGTTGAATCTAGTGAATCGTTTGCACGAGCAGTTTCAACACGAAGGCAAGAATGTACATTTTATGTCTCCGACGGTGTGCATGTGCTCCACGATGTTTCGTATTGATCCGCAGCATTTATTGTGGGTTCTGGAGAACCTGGTTGAAGGCAATGTGGTGAATCAGATTGGTGTGCCGGAGGAAGTAGCTAAGCAGGCGAAGATAGCACTTGATCGGATGTTGGAAATTTCTCCCTAACTGTCATTCCGACAGAGCGCAGCGACGAGGATTCTTATTCTTGTCGCAGCCACTACCACCAATGTTTCAGCTCGATATTTCGGTGGATGAGAATCAATAGAATCCTCCCCATCACCCCAACTCTCCGCTAAACTGCCCCTCATGCGAGAAGCGGTCGTTTTAGTACATGGTATCTGGATGAATGGTCTGGAATTCTGGCGTTTACGTCGGGGTCTGGAGCGTGCTGGTTACGAGTGCCATGTCTTTAAATACCACGTCTGGGGCAAGTCCCTGGGCGATACGGCGGAGCGCTTGCATGAGTTTGCTGAAAGCATTGATGCACCGGTGGTGCATTTTGTTGCGCATAGTCTGGGTGGCATTGTTCTGATGCACCTGTTCGATCAATTCCCGTTTGCTAAAGAAGGCCGAGTTGTGTTGCTGGCGAGCCCGGTCAATGGCAGCGTGGTGGCGCAGCGTCTGGGGCGTACGGTATTGACCCGCTGGGCGGTGGGGCAAGGTCTGGAGCAGGGGCTGGACGGCAATGTGCCCGCATGGCGGGGCTGGCGGGATATTGGCACGATTTCAGGTAGTCTGCCTCTGGGTGTGGGGCTGCTGGTCGGTGGCCTGGATGTGCCTCACGATGGTACGGTTTCTGTCGAAGAAACTCAATTAGACAGGGTGACTGATGGCATTATCCTGCCGGTGAGCCACATGGGGATACTATTTTCATCTGAGGTTAAGATGCAGGTGATTATTTTTTTGCGGGCGGGTAAGTTTGATGAAGCCACCGTGACCCCGATTCCTGATTCTGGTATGGCATAGGCGGGTTCTTTTTTATCCAACAACGATACGCGCAATGTTAGACTCTGCAGGCAAATAAGGCTCGGTCATGGAGTGGCTTTAATAATAAAAATAGTGGTCAAACTTTGAAATCAAAAATACGCATCATCGGTATCGATCCAGGCTCTCGCACGACGGGCTATGGGATTCTCGACACCGATGGTTTTCGTCATGCCTATGTCGCCAGTGGTTTTATCCCTGTTAAAGGCGATGCTCTGCCGGAACGACTGGGTATCATTTTTCGGGAAGTGGCTGCGGTGATTGAAGAATGGCAGCCAGAATCGATGGCGATTGAGCAGGTGTTTATGGGCCGCAATGCCGATTCTGCGCTCAAGCTGGGGCAGGCGCGAGGTGCGGCGATATGCGCCGGGGTTCAGGCAAATTTGAGTGTTGATGAATACGCTGCACGTGTCATCAAAAAAGCTGTAGTTGGTACGGGTGCGGCGGATAAACAACAAATACAATTAATGATGCAGAAATTATTGGGTCTGGAACAAAAATTACAAAGCGATGAAGCTGACGCGTTGGCGATTGCCATGTGTCACGCTAATCATGCGCACGTTAAGTCGGTGGGCGTGGTGCGCGGTTCACGTCGGGGACGTTGGGTATGATAGGTCGATTGAGTGGATTGCTGCTGGAAAAACAGCCGCCGCAGTTATTGGTCGATGTGCAGGGTGTGGGCTATGAACTTGAAGCACCGATGTCGACCTTTTACCAGTTACCGGCGATGGGTGAATCGGTCACTTTGCACATTCATATGGTGGTGCGTGAGGATGCGCAATTACTGTACGCTTTTTATAGTCTGTCTGAACGTCAGTTATTTAGAGACCTGATCAAGATTAATGGTGTTGGCCCCAAGCTGGCTTTGACCATTCTTTCTGGTGTAACGGCTGAAGAATTTACCCGCTGTGTGATGGAAAGTGATGCCAAGGCTTTAACCGCTTTGCCGGGTGTTGGTAAGAAAACTGCCGAGCGTTTGATCGTGGAGTTACGTGATCGGTTAGCGAAGCATGCTGATGCCGTTTTGCCGAGTGCGGGTAGTGTGGCTGGTTTGAAAGTGGATTCAAATCCGATCAGCGATGCGGTGAGTGCTTTGACTTCACTGGGTTATAAGGCGCAGGAAGCGAGTCAGATGGTTCGAGCAATTGAGACCGAAGGGTTGACCACGGAAGCCATTATTAAAGCAGCGCTTAAAGGAATGGTGAAAGCATGACGCAAGAGCGCATCATTACTGGTGAGCAGTCTGATGAAGAAGTGGCGATTGATCGTGCTATTCGACCGCAGTTGCTCAAAGATTATCGGGGGCAACCTGCGGTTACTGAACAGTTAGAGATTTTTATTCCTGCGGCAAAAGGGCGTAGTGAAGCACTGGATCATTTATTGTTTTTTGGTCCACCGGGTTTGGGTAAAACTACTCTGGCACATATTGTCGCCAATGAAATGGATGCAACTTTGCATTCGACTTCGGGGCCTGTGCTGGAGCGTCCTGGTGATCTGGCTGCGCTGCTGACCAACCTCGAACCCCACGATGTTTTATTTGTTGATGAGATTCATCGTCTGAGTCCGGTGGTGGAAGAAATTTTGTATCCGGCGATGGAAGATCATCAGCTGGATATCATGATCGGTGAAGGCCCGGCGGCGCGTTCGATTAAATTAGATTTACCGCCATTCACGCTGGTGGGTGCAACCACCAGAGCGGGTTCGTTAACATCGCCGCTACGAGATCGTTTTGGTATCGTGCTGCGACTAGATTTTTATTCGGTGCCCGATTTAACCCATATCGTACAGCGCACCGCCAGCATCTTAAATGTTGAAATGGATATAGAAGGCGCGACCGAAGTAGCTCGTCGTGCTCGTGGTACGCCGCGTATTGCCAATCGTCTGTTGCGCCGAGTGCGTGATTACGCACAGGTTAAAGCCGATGGTAAAATTACGAATGATGTAGCTTCAAAGGCGCTTAAATTGTTGAACGTTGATCCGGTTGGTTTTGATGTTATGGATACACGTTTGCTGAGAGCTGTTATTGATAAGTTCAATGGTGGTCCGGTGGGTGTGGAAAATCTGGCGGCGGCGATCGGTGAAGAGCGCGATACCATTGAAGATGTGATCGAGCCTTATCTGATTCAGCAGGGCTATTTAATGCGTACACCCAGAGGACGTGTGGCAACACCAAAGGTGTACCAGCATTTTGGCCTCAGGCAGCCGGTGAATGAACAACTGACTCAGGCAACATTGGAGCTACCCGATGCTGATTGTGAAAAATAATAAAAGGGTATGAGTGTGAGCAATTCAGAAAATGAATTTTTATGGCCGGTGCGTGTCTATTACGAGGATACGGATTCGGGTGGTGTCGTCTATTACGCCAATTATTTAAAATTCATGGAGCGTGCGCGCACCGAAATGTTACGCAGCCTGGGTTTTGAACAGGATCAATTGAGAAATGAGTATGGTGTTATTTTTGTGGTGCACAGTTTATCAGCGCAATATAAAAAGCCCGCTGTGTTCAATGATGAATTAATAGTGAAAACAAAAATAAGTGGTTGTAAAAGAACTAGCTTAATTTTTTCGCAAATAGTGATGCGGGCCTCTGATGAGGTGATACTTTGTGCTTCAGATATAAAAGTGGCCTGTATTAATGCAGAAGAATTCACAACTACAGTGATTCCAGGAATAATGTTGTCTAAAATTAAAGAGGGGGGTTAGCAGTGGAAGCCGATATGTCGATATTGAGTCTGGTTGCACGTGCGAGTGTTACCGTTCAGCTGGTGATGTTTGTTCTGCTGGCTGCATCCGTTTTGTCCTGGGTCATTATTTACCTTAAATATGATGTGCTGAAAAATGCGAGTGAAAACGCGATGCGTTTTGAGGATCAGTTCTGGTCGGGAATTAATTTATCTGATTTGTATGCTCGGGTTAAAAAGAATACAGAGCATGGCAGTGGCATGGCACGTATTTTTGTCGCCGGGTTTGCAGAATATATTCGGGTGCACAAGCACGCATCGAACAATACGGAAATGATGCTGTCTGGCGTGCAGCGTAGTATGAAAGTAGCTCTGGCGCGGGAAGAAGAGCGACTTGATTCACATTTATCTATGCTGGCGACGATTGGCTCAATCAGCCCGTATATAGGACTGTTTGGTACGGTGTGGGGGATTATGCGTTCCTTCATTGCGCTGGGTTCGGTGCAGCACGCCAGCTTAGCCATGGTAGCACCGGGTATTGCTGAAGCCTTGATTGCGACGGCGATGGGACTGTTTGCAGCAATCCCTGCTGTGATCGCTTACAACCGTTATGCCGAACGTGTTGATCGTCTGGCTGTCTCCTATGAGAACTTTGCTGAAGAATTTGCCACTATTTTGCAACGCCAAAGTCAGTGCTTGCAGAACGAGGGTGGTGATCAGTGTGAAGAAGGTGCTTCAATTTCTGAGGATAAAGTTTAAAGCTCATGCCTCGTCATCGTAAACGTAGAGCCGTTGCTGAAATCAATGTGGTGCCTTACATTGATGTCATGCTGGTGTTGTTGATTATTTTTATGATCACGGCACCTTTGATACAGCAGGGTGTAGAGATCGATTTGCCGCAGGCGAATGCTAATCCTTTGCCGCCTGATCAACGTGAGCCGGTGGTGTTAACGGTGAGTAAAACCGGTGAGTATTATTTGAATATCGGTGAGAAAATCAAAGAGCCTATTAGTGAAGAAGTATTGGTGCATCGTGTTGCTGCGGTAGTTAAGTATCAACCGGATACCCCCGTGCTGGTTCGCGGTGATCATAATGTGGATTATGGCAGCATTACCAATGCCATGGTGTTATTGCAGACAGCCGGTGTGGAAAAAGTCGGTTTGATGACTGATCAGCCGGACAATTAAAAATAATGATTTCATCTGAGCTGTTTAATGATATTAAAGCAAAGCCAGTAGTTCTGGTGGCCGCAATTGCTTTGCATTTTGTCCTGATTATATTGTTGGGTGTTAATCTGAGCAGTAGCGAAATACATAAGCCTGCCAGCTCAGATAAAAAAACAGTTAAAGCAGTTGTTGTTGATGCCGCAAAAATTGAGGCTGAAGCTAAAAAATTAAAGCAGATAGAAGACAAGAAAAAGAAGCAGGAAAAAGCAAAACAGAAAAAAATCAAACAGCAGCAGGATAAAGCTAAAAAGAAGTTGGCGGCTGAGAAAAAACGTCTAGCCGGTCTCAAGAAAAAACAGACCGCTGAAAAGAAACGTCTGGCCGATTTAAAGAAAAAGAATCTGGCTGATAAAAAGCGCATTGCTAACGAAAAGAAAAAGGCAGAAGCTGACAGAAAAAAAGTTGAAGCTGCTGAGAAAAAGAGACAACAAGAAATAGCCGATAAACGCAAGCTCGATGAAACCAATAGACGTAAGGAAGAGGCTGCTGAGTTGCAACGTAAGCTGGCTGATGAAGAACGTCTGGAAAAAGAAGCGCAACTGGCAAAAGATAAAAATGCCAAATTGCAGTCTTTGCGCTCACAATACGTGCGACTGATAGAGCAAAAAGTGGAACGCAATTGGCTGCGCCCCGCTACTTCGTCATCTAGTATGTCGTGTGAGGTCGTTGTCACTCAAACTTCTTTGGGTGATGTGGTTGAAGTGGTTTTGAAAAAATGTGCGAACGATCTGGCGTTTCAGCGCTCTATTGAACGAGCAGTGAGAAAGGCATCGCCATTGCCACCACCGCCCAATCCGGAAGTGTTTGATCGTGAAATTCATTTTACCTTCAAGCCACGTAATTAATTTTTTAGGTTGTTAGTTTTTATGAAACGTTATTTATTAAGTTTGATTCTGCTTGGTTTTAGTTCTATCTCACAGGCCGTATTGAACATTGAGATTACCGATGGAGTCGAAGGCTCCCTGCCTATCGCCGTGGTACCTTTTCAGTGGCCCGGTGGTATGAAATTGGCTGATGCTGATGTGTCAGCGATTATCGCCTCTGATCTGGCGCGTAGTGGCAAGTTTGCACCTCTGCCGGAAAAAGATTTAATTGCCTATCCCAAGCAGCCTGAAGATGTGCATTTTCCATCGTGGCGCATGATTGGTGTCGATCATCTGATTATTGGTGGAATAAAGCAGGAGCCCAATAACCAGTATCAGGTTTATTTCCGTTTATTTGATGTGCTCAAGGGTGAGCAGTTGCTGGGCTATAGTTTTTCTGCGACCAGAACATCGCTACGCTCAGTAGCGCACCGCATAAGTGATCATGTTATCAAGAGCCTAACTGGTTTGTCGGGGGCTTTTGATGCTCGTATTGCTTATGTGACGGCAAAACAGAAGCCGGGTAAGGCGGTAACGTATTTATTGCAGGCAGCGGATACCGATGGTTTTAACTCGCAGAACTTATTAACGTCTAATGAGCCGATTATGTCTCCGACCTGGTCACCCGATGGTTCGCAGTTGGCTTATGTGTCTTTTGAGCATGCTGTGCCTGAAATTTTTATTCATAATATTCACACGGCGAAGCGTGAGCTGGTATCAAAACTCAAGGGTATTAATGGTGCGCCAGCGTGGTCACCTGATGGTACTCGACTGGCGATCACCCTGTCGAAAGACGGTAGTCCGGATATTTATATCCTGGATTTGGTGGATAAGAGTTTGAAGCGTATGACCCGGCACTGGTCGATTGATACCGAGGCGGTATGGATGCCTGATGGTGAATCGCTGGTATTTACCTCCAGCCGTAGTGGTAAACCGCAGTTATACCGTATTTCTGTTGAGGGGGATGCCAGGCCGCAGCGTTTGACCTTTGAGGGTAAATATAATGCCAATGCCAGCGTGTCGTGGGATGGTAAGACAATTACTTTTGTCCATGGTGATGATAATTCCTTTAGAATAGCCGTGTTGTATCTGGAAACGGGTCTGGTGCAGCTTGTCACCGATGGTTCTTTGGATGAGTCGCCTGAATTCTCGCCAAATGGTAGTATGATCCTCTATGCGTCGCAGCATAAGGGTAAACCAGTGCTGGCAGCAGTTTCGACAGATGGCAGACACAAACAGCGTTTGGGTTTGTCTGATGGGGAAGTAAGGGAGCCGGCATGGTCTTCCTTGAGAAATTAAAAAATGATTGGGTTATGTAAGTCGAATTAAAAATAAGAATCTGGAAACAGAATAGGAGAGAAAGATGAAGAATTATTTACTGATATTGTTGATGGCAGTGGCTTTGGGTGCCTGTACTGAAAATGTGAAAGATGACACTGATACAGGTGGTGATGCTGCAACAGATGCGGGTCAGTCTGGTGCACAGGTTGGTGCTGTAGATGCTGAAGGCGGTGATGCTGGACAGGCACTGGCTGTTTCATATGATGCAGCAGCAATTAATGACGCTAACAGCGTGCTGGCTGAACGTGTGATCTATTTTGAGTTCGATAGCAGCAAGGTTGATGGTGATTTTGTTGAACTGGCTAAACATCACGGCAAATATCTGTCCGCCAATCCTGGTGTAAAAATCAGACTTGAAGGTCATGCTGATGAAAGAGGAACACGTGAATATAATATAGCTCTGGCTGATCGTCGTGCGCAGGCAGTGAAACGTTTGTTGACCTTCCAGGGTGCATCCAGTGATCAAATTACCATCATCAGCTATGGTGAAGAAAAGCCTGCAAGTCTGGGACATGATGAAGCATCATGGCGTTTGAATCGTCGTGCAGAGCTGGTTTATCAATAAGCTACTCTATATAGAAGAATCATTCGGGTGATATATGTTTAGGCGTTTTATTGTTTTATCGATGTTTTTTGTCGCTAGCTCATCAACACTTTCGGCTTATGCTGTAGAGAAAGATGTGATTTCCATGATGAGTGTGAAGCAACGCCTTGAACGTATGGAGCGAATGGTGAATTCTGACCTGTTGATGCAGCAGGCTCAGCAGATTGAGGCTTTGCAGGAAGAAAATGCAATGCTTCGTGAGCAGCTGGATCAGCAGGGGCATGAACTGGGTACGATTAAACAGCGTCAGCGTAGTTTATATCTGGATATGGACAGGCGCATTAACGAGATTGAAACTACGGCACCGGCTTCGGGTTTATCGGCACCAGTTTCTCCTCCAGGTACAACAGATGCACCTGTGAGCGTGCCGGGTAACAATGCGGCAGCGGTAGTGTCACCAGTGCTTCCGGGTGCTGATAATAATGGTAAGGCTGACTACGACAAGGCCTTTGGCCTGTTGAAAGAAGGACGTTATAAGCAGTCTATCGTTGCTTTTGGTGATTTTCTGAAAAACTATCCAGAGAGTCAATTTGCAGATAATGCGCAATACTGGCTGGGTGAGGCAAATTATGCTTATCGCCAATACAAGCAGGCATTGAGTGAATTTCAGCGCCTGATTGCGAAATATCCAGACAGTTCTAAAGCACAGGGTGCGAGGCTGAAAATTGCCTATGTTTATTATGAGCTGAAGAACTGGTCTGCAGCAAAGGAAAGCCTGCAACAGATTATCACATCATTCCCCAATACCAATTTGGCCAAGAAGGCGAATGAGCGACTGGAGCGTATTAAACGCGAAGGTCATTAATCGGTGGCTGGTCATTCCGATCAACTCCGAATATTCGAAATATTCTATTCTCTACAGGGCGAGTCTCGAACCGTGGGTTTGCCGACGGTCTTTGTGCGTCTGAGTGGTTGTCCTTTACGTTGTGGTTATTGTGATACCGCTTACGCTTTTAGTGGTGGTGACTGGATGGGGCTTGATGAAATTGTCGAGACGGTGGCGGGTTTTGAGGCAAAATACGTCACTGTGACGGGTGGTGAGCCATTGGCTCAGAAACATTGTAATGATCTGCTGGTGAAGTTGTGCGATGCAGGTTATGAGGTTTCACTAGAAACCTGTGGGGCTATGAGTATCGCCGAGGTGGATTCAAGGGTGGTGAAGGTGATGGATTTGAAGACCCCAGCTTCGGGCGAAGTCGAGAAAAATCTTTACACGAATATTGAGTATCTGGATGACAAAGATCAGCTGAAATTTGTTATCTGTGATCAGCAGGATTATGACTGGTCACGTTCGATGCTGGAGAAATACAATCTGGCAGAACGCTGTGAAGTTTTATTCTCGGTGAGTCATCAGGTTTTAAAAGAGCGTGAACTAGCCGACTGGATATTGCGCGACCACTTGCCGGTAAGAATGCAGATTCAGCTACATAAATATCTCTGGGGCGATGAGCCGGGTCGATAATTAGTATGTCAGGCGTAGAAAAACCAAAAGCAGTAGTTTTATTATCTGGTGGCCTGGATTCTGCCACTGTGCTGGCGATCGCCAATGAGGACTATGAGTGTATAGCCCTGAGTTTTGATTACCGTCAAAGACATGTCTCAGAGCTTGAGGCGGCAAAAGTGATTGCTGCTGATTATGGTATTCGACACCAGGTTATCAGGCTAGATGATGGCGTTCTGGGTGGTTCTGCGCTCACGGATGTGACGATTGATGTTCCTGATCACCTGGAAGCAGGGATTCCTGTCACTTATGTTCCTGCAAGAAATACGATATTTCTGGCGCATGCTCTGGCTATTGCTGAGGTGAATGCTTCTACGGATATCTTTATCGGTGTGAATGCTGTGGATTATTCAGGCTACCCTGATTGTCGTCCTGATTATATTGAGGCCTTCGAAAAAATGGCGAATCTGGCCACCAAGGCCGGTGTTGAGGGAAAAAAACTGCATATCCATACCCCGCTGATTGATATGACCAAGGCAGACATTATTCGCACTGGTATCGAGCGGGGTGTTGATTATAGTCGTACAGTATCCTGCTATCAGGCTGATTTAGAAGGCAAAGCCTGTGGCGTTTGTGATTCCTGTAGATTCCGGAAAAAAGGCTTTGAAGAAGCAGGTGTTGAAGACGTTACACGCTACCAATAATTATTTTTTTAAACCGCCCGTTTAGGGTTTGTTTTTCTAGTCGAGTCCAAGTATCATACGCGCCTCGGGCTGTTAGCTCAGTTGGTAGAGCACCGGACTTTTAATCCGATGGTCGAGAGTTCAAATCTCTCACAGCCCACCATCTGCATATTTATTCCTTCTGGAATAGACACAAAAAAGCCCGGTTATTAACCGGGCTTTTTTGTTTTTCATGTATTACCAAATACTACTTACGCAGGCTAGGTCCATTTATTTCAAGACCGTTGCTCATATAAGTAAGAAAATATTCCAGCGCTTTGTATTCATCGCTTTGAGCTTTGAATGGTTTGGCGCGTACCTGATTGTTACAGCCAGCAAAACGGCGGTGCAGGGTGCCCACATCTGCCCATTTATTACGATAAACAGGGAAGCCGCTAGGATGACCCAGAGCTGGGCTTAGGATGTCTGCTCGAATCATGCCACCTGGATTATTGTAATGACAATCAGCGCAGGACATATTCAATTGGCCGCGTTTTGCATAAAAGTGCTTTTTGCCTCGATTATAGGCAGCCAGTGCTTTTGCTGTGCTGGGTGTATTTACATTAATTAAATTGCCTCTGGACATATAAGCAATGTAAGCACCGATATAAGCGATTTTGCCTTTTTTCCACTTAAAGGTTTTTTCACCGTTATCTTTAAGGCACTTATTAATATCACCTTCGAGGGTTACGACTTTACCGCTGGCTTCATTAAAGTGGGGGTAGCTCTGTTTAATGCCTTTTTCATAGTCAGGAAAGCAATTGACAAAGCTTTTGCCGTTAGCAAATTTTTTGTGGAATAACTCATCACCTTGTTCAACGTGAGTCTCATATTCAGGAAACTCTTCAGACTGTTCCCATTGATCACGAGAATCCTGATCTAGGGCATAAACGCCATTGACGTAATCATTCATGGGTACTTCTGGAAATTTATCCGTAAAGTAAGATCGAAAAGTCTTTAAGTCGTCTTCTGGTGATGCCTGCGTCACAACAGGAGTGGCGATCATCAGCACAACGGACAGAGCTGCTAAGTATTTTTTCATGGTTCACCTTTGTGTTTAGTTGTGCCTATTTTTTCTTTTTGCGACGACTCTTCATTTCCATTTCAGCGGTGTCACTGTTACCTTTGTTATCAACCCAATGTAGCTTCAGGGTGTCGCCTTCTTTGACACCTTTAAGCCTGAATTTGATATATGGGTTTTTTGAGACGGTGCCGTTGAGTTCAGTATCTAGCACAAGGTCACCAGCGTGTTCACAGGTGAACTTTTGAATAAAATGGGCAGGAATGATCTTGCCTTTTTTGTCTTTGCGTAAGCCAGATTCCATTGGATGGGTGAGCTGACATTGAATTGTCGCAACGTCACCCTTAAAGCGTGATCGTATTTTAAATGTTGATTTTGATTTAGCCATTGTTTTATATCCTCGAATCTTTGATTAACCGCCGCAACCACCAATGGTGACTTTGACATGTTGTTTAACGCTGTAGAGTTTGCCATCGGCTTTAACAACAGCGATGACGTCAGAAGATTTGCCCATTTTTAAATTGGTAGAAATGAAACCCTCAGTTCTGGGGCCGAGGCTAAAACTAGCGCTTAAAGGTTGTGCATTTCCTTGCACAAGAAAGCTAATGGATTCAGTTTTATCCAGTTTGCTTTCAACGGTAACAGTTACTTTTGAACCGCTCTGTGCTAGCTCGGGTGCTTTGAGCTTGATCTTATCGCTTGCAGGCATGTCAGTGCTGCCAAAAGCATTAGTTAAAGCAGCATTAACATCCTTGGCACTGAATGCCTCGGTGTTCCAGGCAGCTAAAACTGCTTTTGGGGTTAATAGGCCTGCGCTGATAGCCATTGTTGTTGCGCTAGCTGCCAGTGTGCTTTTAAGTAGAATTCTACGTTGATGATCCATATTGTTTTACCTCAAAATCTTTATAGTGTATGTATGAATTTAGTGATCATGTCTATTTCACTGGCAGAAAGTACCGCGTGTGGTCCAAATGGTATCATGATCGTATTAGGGTTTTTTGCTCGAGCATCGTAAATTTGATTTCTTAGCTGATCATAGTCAGGAAATCTTGCTTTCATTGCGACAAGTGGCGGGCCTATGTTACCAGGTAGGTCGCCACCCTCAATTTGATGGCACGCCAGGCAATTTCCTTTCTTTTTATCAAATGCCAGTTCCTTTCCTTTTGTGATGTCTGCATCATCTGCAGCATTGACAGCGAGAGGTGTCGCCAGGCCAAGGCAAGCGGTTAACGCGGCTACCGACACGGTAGTTGATATTTTATGCATAAAGCCTTGCATTTGTTTCTCCTCTTTAAGGTTTGTTGGGAATCCTGTCCGTTTAAAAAGTCCTGTTTCTTTAGTTTGTCGAAATTTGGATATCAGAGTAGACATCGATCTTGATATTAATAGCTATAGCATACTATGTGAATCGTATTTAGCAATAGCAAAATTTATAAAACAATGCATATTATTATGGTCTTATACGTTTGTTTTGTTCGTGTTTAATGCATGGTAAAGCCATACTCATAAAAGTAGATTTACCTGTTTTTTAAGAATTTTCGTTTTGTTTTTAATCTTTGTTTTGTTGTAATGCTGAGATTAGTTTGTTGCAGCGCCATTTCATATTGCTGTAGGGCGAGCTCATAATAACCATCTTTTTTGTATTGATTTCCGGTTGATTCAAGAGCAGCACTGATTTGTCCATTTTTAAAATAGGCCTGAGCTAAGGTTTTATGAATAATTGATTCGTCTGAAGTTTGTAACTGGTGTTTTAAAATGAGAATACTTTTTTGTGCCTGTTTATTCTCAGTGAGTGCATGTGCATAGTCGAGAGTAACAGGCAAATAATTGGGAAGAAGTTTAGCAAGTTCTTCAAGCAGAATGAGTGCCTGTTTTGTTTGTCTAGTTGATAGATATGCTTTGGAAAGTGCCAGTTTTATCCAGGGATGTTTATTTTTTTTAGACAGGGGTTTCAGTTTTTTTATAGCTTTGCTGTGTTCATTAGAATGAATTAATTTAAGGCATTGTTCATAGGTGCTTATATCATCATCCGATATGGCGATTTTGTTTTTAAGAGTTGAAGGGGAGGTGTTGCTAATAACTCTAAGTCGGGCACGGGCAAACTGGAAATCCTGACTGTCGTCAGGAAGGTTGAGCTGTGTTTTTTTTATGCGGTTTTTTGCTTCACTAACGCGGTTGGTGTTTAGTGGGTGTGTTCTAAGGTATTCAATACCACCATCACCACTTTTTTCTAATAAAGTTGAAAAGAAGTCCACCATGCCCTGAGGGTTGATACCCGTTTTGGCGAGAATGCCTATTCCTATTCTGTCTGCTTCGTATTCGTTGCTGCGTGTGAAGTTAATAGCGCTTTGTTGGGCGCCGGCTATTCCTGAGTATAATATCGCTTGACTAACCTCTGGATCGCGTGAGCCTAGAAGAATTGCTGCAAGTACGGTGGCAAAAGTTGCAACAGCGGTGTTTCCAGATTCATTAATAGCGCGAGCCAGGTGTCGTTGTGAGATGTGTGAAATTTCGTGGGCTATAACGCTGGCTAGTTGGCTTTCATTTGAAGCTTCCAGAAATAGGCCGCTATTAAGACCTATGTAAGCGTCAGGGCCTGCGAAGGCGTTTATGGTGTTTGAGTTAATGATGAAGAACTTGAAGTCTTTACTGACAGCGTCGGAATGACTGGCCAATTTTCCTCCCAAGTTTTTAATGTAGTGATTTAGTTGAGGGTCATTGATGAAAGCCAGATTGTTTTTTAGAGTTCTAAAAAACATCAGGCCCATTTTTTTTTCTTCTTCAGTACTGAATGATTTTAACGTTGGATCTCCAAGTTCTGGTAGTTCTGCATGCACAGGGCTATTAATAATTATTAAAGTAATGCAAAGTAGTAGCCGAAAGATAATTTTAAGATGTCTAAACAATGGAATAAGACTCATAGTGATTATGTGTGTATAGCAATAGTTCACTGTTACCGTGAAATTAGCTGATAATTACTTGTGGTCTTAATATTCTATATTAGATTCTAGATGAACGGTTTGTTTTAATCGTTAAGCGGTTGAGGGTTACTGTTAATTTATATGGTTATTCGTATAATCATTATTTAGTGAAGAAAGGTTGTTTAGACAGTCATATTTTTTTGTTTTCTATGGAGGGTTGAAGAGTGAAATTATTAAATAAGAGTAAATTCATGTCAGTTATGGTGCTGTCGGGGTTATTTATAACGCCAGTAGCGCAAGCGACTAATGGTTATTTTGCGCATGGCTACAGTACCAAAGAGAAAGGTATGGCTGGTGCAGGTGTAGCTTATTCGCAGGATGCTTTGGCAGCAGCGACAAATCCTGCTGGTATGGCATTTGTGGGTGAGCGAATAGATTTGGGTATTGCTGTATTTGATCCTAATGATCGTGGTGTCACCATAACAGGTACAACGAATGCGAATCAGTTTGTGAATGCAGATCCAAGTTCTGGAGCTGTAACATATACCAGTGATGATGATATGTTTTTGATTCCAAGCTTTGGATATAACTGGCAGGTAGATAGTGATAGTGCGATGGGTATTTCGGTTTACGGTAATGGCGGTATGAATACTGCGTATGAAGCCTCAGCGACCCCGGGTGGTGCCGGTGTTTTTGGAAATCCGATGATGCCATTTAATGCTGGTGATGCCGGTATAAATTTGGCACAAGCGTTCTTTAATTTGAGTCTTGCGAAAAAAACGAGCAGCGATAGTGCTGTAGGTGTAAGTTTGATTCTTGCGGGGCAACGTTTTGCGGCGAAAGGTCTGGATGGTTTTGGTGCGATGGCTGCAGATGGCGACGGTAGTGATATTGCGGGTAACGTAAATTCATACTCAACAGGTTTTGGCTTTAAACTGGGCTATCAGGGTGAGCTGGTCAGCGGCTTAACACTGGGTATCAGCTATCAGTCGGAAATTTCTATGGGTGATTTTGATGAATACAGTGATTTGTTTGCCGAAGCGGGTAGTTTTGATATTCCATCAAGTTCTACCATAGGTCTAGCTTATGACTTAGGTAGCGCCGGTACAGTAGTTCTTGATGTGCAACGTATTAATTATACTGACGTAGCATCGGTTTCTAACCCTATACAAAACTTATTTGCTTGTATGGGTGGCGATCCAGCCAGTTGTTTGGGCGGCTCAAATGGTGCGGGCTTTGGCTGGAATGATATGACCGTGATAAAGCTGGGTTATGAAATAACTGCAGGCGGTAATACATACCGTGTTGGTTACAGTAAGGCTGATATGCCTATAGATGGTGGTTCGGATTCAATGACATCGCAGACTTTCTTTAATCTTCTTGCGCCAGCTGTTGTTGAGCAGCACTTCACTTTTGGTATGACCATGCCTGTGGGTAAAGATCAGGAATTCAATTTGGCGGTGATGATTGCGCCTAGTGAGTCTGTAACAGGTGCAAATCCTTTTGATGGCGGTTTAACTGACATTGAAATCGAAATGGAGCAACAAGAAATTCAGGTAGGTTGGGCCTGGAAATATTAATATTCTAAAAGTTTTATTAATAATTTAGAATATTATTGTTTAATAAAAAGACCTCCAGTCGGAGGTCTTTTTATTTTGTTGAGAGTGGATACTAATGCTTGCATTGTATAGCTGAATTGAATTACATTAGCTATCCTACGTGTATCAGGTGCTTAGCCGCTTCTTTTTTGAGGAGGCTGTTGAGCTAAAAAGTAGAATAAAAAAGACTAAATTGGAGAGGAATTAAGTATGAAATCAGTTCAATCAAAATGGCTAGCGGGTATTGCTGCTGCCGTTCTAAGTGTGGCATCGATTGCAGCTCAGGCTGCGGGTGAAATGTTACCATTTACTTTAGGTTCAAGCAGTGGCGGTGAAGTTGCCGATAAAATTGAAAATGTAAAGAAAGCGCTACAAGATAACGGTTTTGAAATTGCGGGTGATTACTCACCTTTTGCTGACGCACACATCATTGTTGTTACTAATGCGACGCTGAAGAAGGCTGCCGCTAGTCATGATCGTGCTGGTTATGTTGTTGCACAACGTGTGTCGATAACCAAAGTAGCGGGTAAAGTTCAGATTTCTTACACCAATCCTAATTACATGGCCGCAGCCTATCGTGTTGAAGCTAATCTCAGCAGTGTAGGTGATGCATTGAAAGCGGCTCTGGGTTCTGTTAAGGCATATGGTCCTGAAGAAGGTTTAACCAAGGATGATTTGAATGAATATCACTATACCTTTGGTATGGAGTATTTTGATGAGCCGAATGAGCTAGCTGAATATGATAGTCACTCAGAAGCAACTGGTGTTGTTGAGAAGAACTTGAAATCAGGTGCTGGTGGTACTTCCATGGTTTATCGCATAGACATTCCTGGCACCAAGCAAACACTGTTTGGCGTGGGCATGAAAGCGGGTGAAGACGGTAATAAGTACATGGATGATAGCTTTATCATGAATGAAATTGATTTTAAAGCTACTCGCTCAACAGCTCATATACCGTATGAGATGCTGGTAAAAGGCGGTGATGTTGAAGGTTTGCATTCACGTTTCCGTATTGCCGTGAATTTCCCTGATCTGAGTATGATGGGAGATAACAGCTTCATGAACATCATGCCTTCACCTGATGCGGTTAGAGATGCAATGGCTGCTGCTGCTGGTGGTGAGACAGAAGAAGATTTCTAAGTAGTAGACATCTTTCTAGATAAAAGGAGCCCCGGCATTGTCGGGGCTTTTTTTTGTCTGGATTTGTTGTTTGCTAAATAAGTAAAAGTTAATAAAGTTCGTGAAATTTATTTCGTAACAGTTTAGAATCAGCGCTTCGTGCCCGTAATGGGCGTGTTTAAAAGTGTATGATTTAAAAAGGTTTTTTTTGTAGGGTCTGAATGTGGAATTAACTGGCGCAGAAATTATTATTGAGTGTCTCAAAGCTGAGGACATTGATCATGTCTTTGGCTATCCTGGTGGCGCGGTCTTGCATATCTATGATGCTTTTTATAAGCAGGATGATGTCAAGCATATCCTCGTGCGCCATGAACAGGGGGCGACGCACGCTGCCGACGGCTATGCGCGCTCTACTGGTAAAGCGGGTGTTGTCCTGGTGACTTCAGGTCCTGGTGCGACTAATGCAGTGACTGGTATCGCAACCGCTTACATGGACTCCGTCCCCATGATCGTTATCACAGGGCAGGTACCTAAGCCATTGATTGGTAACGATGCTTTTCAGGAAGTGGATTCTGTGGGTATTACTCGCCCCATTGTTAAACACAACTTCCTGATCGAAGATGTGAAGGATATTGCCAGGGTTTTCAAGCAGGCTTTCTTTGTAGCGACAACGGGTAGACCGGGTCCTGTGGTGATTGATATCCCCAAAGACATTACCGCGCATAAGACGGAATTTAGCTATCCACAAGATATTACCATGCGCTCTTATAACCCGACGACCAAGGGACATCCGGGTCAGATCAAGCGAGCTATTGATATTATTCTCGGAGCTGAACGCCCCATGATCTACACCGGTGGTGGTGTGATTCTGGGTAACGGTTCAGAGCAATTGCGCCAGTTCACCAAAAAACTGGGTTATCCGATTACTCAGACGCTGATGGGGCTGGGTGCATTTCCTGCCAGTGACAAGCAGTCACTGGGTATGCTGGGCATGCACGGCACCTATGAAGCCAATATGGGCATGCATCATTGTGATGTGATGATTGCTATTGGTGCACGTTTTGATGACCGCGTTACCGGCAATCTTGAAAAATTCTGCCCTGATGCCACCATTATTCACGTTGATGTCGACCCTGCCTCTATTTCAAAAAATGTGAGAGTGGATGTGCCGATTGTGGGTGAAGTTATTCAGGTGCTGAATGATTTTAATCAGGCGATCGAGCAAACTGATCGAACACCGAATGCCTCTGCGCTTGAAAAATGGTGGACTCAAATTGACGAGTGGCGATCTCAGGATTGTTTAAAATTTGATCGTGAGAGTGAAATCATCAAGCCGCAGTTTGTTATTGAGAAGATGCATGAAATCACTGGTGGTGGCGCTATTGTGACTTCCGATGTCGGTCAGCACCAGATGTTCGCTGCACAGTATTATGGTTTTGATGAGCCACGTCGCTGGATTAACTCAGGTGGTCTCGGCACCATGGGTTTTGGATTGCCTGCAGCCATGGGTGCTCAGTTAGCACACCCTGATGATCTGGTCATGTGTGTGACGGGTGAGTCCAGCATACAGATGTGTATTCAGGAGCTGGGTACTTGCACTCAATATGCCTTACCGCTGAAGATTATAAATCTGAATAATGGCTATATGGGCATGGTTCGTCAGTGGCAGGAATTCTTCTACGACAAGCGCTACTCAAACTCACATATGGATGTTCAGCCTGATTTTGTAAAATTGGCTGAGGCCTATGGGCATGTTGGAATTCGAATTGAAAAACCAGCCGATGTCGAGCCTGCGCTTAAAGAAGCCATTGCGCAAAAAGATCGTCTGGTCTTCCTCGACTTCATTACTACCCAGGAAGAAAATGTTTATCCAATGATTCCTGCCGGTGCCGGCATGAACGAAATGATATTGGTGTAAAGAAGATGCGACACATTATTTCAATACTACTGGAAAATGAATCAGGTGCACTGTCGAGAGTAGCGGGCTTGTTTTCAGCGCGTGCTTATAATATCGAGTCTCTGACGGTGGCACCAACGGATGATCCTACCTTGTCGCGTATGACACTGGTGACATCAGGAACCGATGACATCATTGAGCAAATTAGCAAACAGCTCAATAAGCTGGTTGATGTAGTTAAAATACACGACCTGACTGAAGATGCGCACATCGAACGCGAGCTGATGCTGATAAAAGTACAGGCGATCAATGAGACTCGAGACGAAGTGAAGCGACTGGTCGAAATATTTCGTGCTCGCATTATTGATGTTACTGATACTACTTATACGGTAGAAATTACCGGTAACGGTGCCAAGCTAGATGCTTTCATGGAAGCATTATCAAATATTACCATTCATGAAGTCGTGCGCTCAGGTTTGCTGGGTATCAGCCGTGGTGACCGAGTGCTGAGTTAACGCAATCAATTCAACAAATTAATTTTAAGTAAATAAACTGGACTACAAAAAATGAATATTTATTACGATAAAGACTGTGATCTTTCAATCATCCAAGGCAAAAAAGTTAGCATCATTGGTTATGGCTCACAGGGCCATGCTCACGCTAACAACCTGAAAGACTCAGGTGTAGACGTAACTGTTGGTTTGCGTGAAGGCTCATCTTCAGCTGCTAAAGCCGAGGCTGCTGGCCTTAAAGTTGCCTCAATTGAAGATGCGGTTGCTTCTGCTGATGTGGTTATGGTGTTAGCTCCAGACGAAAGTCAGGCTTCACTTTATAAAGATCAAATTGAACCTAATATTAAACAAGGTGCTGCTCTGGCATTTGCGCACGGTTTCAATATTCATTTTAAAGCGATTTCACCGCGCGCTGATTTAGACGTTATTATGATTGCACCTAAAGCACCGGGTCACACTGTTCGTAGCGAATTTGCCAATGGTGGCGGTATCCCTGATTTAATCGCTATCTCACAGGATGCAACAGGTAATGCTAAAGGCATTGCATTGTCATACGCTTCAGGTATTGGTGGTGGTCGCACAGCTATTATCGAAACTACCTTCCGTGAAGAAACTGAAACAGACTTATTCGGTGAGCAAGCTGTATTGTGTGGCGGTACTACTGCACTGGTTCAGGCAGGTTTCGAAACATTGGTTGAAGCGGGCTATGCACCAGAAATGGCTTACTTTGAATGTTTGCATGAGTTGAAATTGATTGTTGACCTGATGTATCAGGGCGGTATCGCTGATATGCGTTACTCAATTTCTAACACAGCGGAATATGGTGATGTTTCTCGTGGCCCACGCGTTGTTAATGAAAATACCAAAGCTGAAATGAAGAAAATTCTTGGTGAAATTCAGAGTGGCGAATTTGCTAAAGAATTCCTGGCTGAAATGGCTGATGGTGGTAAGAACCTGGAAGCCAAACGTGATGCAACACGTAAGCACCCAATTGAAGTCACCGGCGAAAAACTACGCAGCATGATGCCATGGATTAAAACGAATAAAATCGTAGATAAATCCAAGAACTAAGAAATATGACTACTCATAGTAATCGTTATTTCTACGTTTGAATAAAAAGGGGCTGGAAACAGCCCTTTTTTATTGGTGTTGAACCCATATTAGACTAACCTTGCAGTATGAATAATCAAAAAGAAAGCCAATCCGAAGTTCCTGTTCCAAAGCCTGGAAGACGTGGCGTTTATCTGTTGCCCAATCTTTTAACAACAGCGGCGCTATTTGCGGGTTTTTATGCCATCGTTGCCGCCATAAACGGGAAGTTTGAACCGGCCTCTGTGGCTATTTTTGTTGCCATGGTTCTCGACGGTCTCGACGGACGCGTTGCGCGCATGACCAACACACAAAGTGATTTTGGTGCCGAATACGATAGTCTCTCCGATATGATTTCTTTTGGTCTTGCTCCAGCTCTGGTGATGTATATCTGGTCCTTATCCTCATTGGTGGATTATGGTTGGCAGTGGGGCAAGCTTGGCTGGTTGGGTGCTTTTATTTATGTTGCCGCAGCCGCACTAAGGCTGGCTCGTTTTAACACCAAAGCGAGCAGTAGTGACAAGCGATATTTTCAGGGCTTGCCTAGCCCGGCAGCAGCAGCTGTTGTTGTAGGTATGGTCTGGTTTTTCTTTGATCAGCAGGTAAAAGGCCAGGATGTTGCACCAGTAGCATTGGCGCTAACAGTAATAACCGGCCTGTTGATGGTGAGTAATGTTTCTTATTACAGCTTCAAAGATCTCGACTTCAAAAACAAAGTACCATTTATTGCGATTTTTGCCATCGTATTGATTTTTGTATTAATAGCGATAGATCCGGCAAAAACACTTTTTGCTGGCTTCCTTATCTATGCCTTGTCGGGGCCAATAATCAGTATCATGCGTCGGGTTCGAAAGCGTTCTCAGCGCCAGTCCTGATTATTGCTTATCAGGGCTTGTGCAATATCAAATCAGTCGCTATAGTTAAATGCAATCATGAATACATCAGAACAACGAAGTTTTTCTATCAACAAGGTGCTTACCCTAAGTACATTGTGTTCTGTTGTGCTTGACCTGTCATTACTACTCCTGCCGTAAGGCATATTAAGAAAGTCTGGCGAGGCGAAACGCGTATTTAATATTTTCTGCACATTTTTTGGTATATTAGCGACCAAAGTATTTTTTGCCGGAGTAGAGCATGAGCAAAAGCAATCAAGATAAATTAATCATATTCGACACCACCTTACGTGATGGCGAACAAAGTCCCGGTGCGTCCATGACCCGGGATGAAAAAGTACGCATCGCCAAAGCATTAGAAAAAATGCGTGTCGATGTTATCGAAGCCGGGTTTCCCATTGCCAGCCCGGGTGATTTTGAATCAGTGCAGGCGGTTGCCAGCGTCATTAAAGACAGCACCGTTTGTGGTTTGGCACGCGCACTGGAAAAAGACATCGCTCGTGCTGGCGAAGCTTTAAAATCTGCCGAGTCATCACGTATTCACACTTTTATTGCGACTTCACCTATTCATATGGAAATGAAACTGCGAATGCAGCCCGATGATGTTCTGGCGCAGGCAGTCAGATCGGTCAAGCAGGCACGTGGTTTGACTGACAATGTTGAGTTCTCCCCCGAAGATGCCGGACGTTCTGAGCTGGATTTTCTTTGCCGTATCATTGAAGCGGTGATCGATGCCGGTGCCACTACCATTAATATTCCCGATACCGTGGGTTATAACATCCCGCATCAGTTCGGTGATTTGATTAAGAACTTGCTGGAACGTATTCCGAATTCGGATAAAGCTATTTTCTCTGTGCATTGTCACAATGATCTGGGTTTAGCCGTGGGTAACTCATTGGCCGCCGTATTGAATGGTGCGCGTCAGGTTGAATGTACTATCAATGGTCTGGGTGAACGCGCTGGCAATGCTTCGCTGGAAGAAGTGGTCATGGCCGTGCGCACGCGTCAGGATATTTTCCCCTGTGATACTTCACTGGATGCTACGCAGATTATGGCCTGTTCTCGTATGGTGTCGAGCATCACCGGTTTTCCTGTGCAGCCTAACAAAGCCATTGTGGGTGCGAATGCCTTTGCACACGAATCGGGCATTCATCAGGATGGTGTTTTGAAAAATCGTGAGACTTACGAAATCATGCGCGCTCAGGACGTAGGCTGGGCAGCTAACCGTATGGTTATGGGTAAGCACTCCGGTCGCAATGCATTTAAAACTCGCATGAAAGAATTGAATATCGATTTTGATACCGAGCAGGAATTGAACGATACCTTCGCACGATTTAAAGATCTTGCTGATAAAAAACATGAGATTTTTGATGAGGATTTACAGGCATTGGTCGCTGAAACTAATGCTTCAGCATTGAATGAACACTTTAAATTAGTCAGTCTTAAAGTCTGTTCTGAAACCGGTGAAACACCGAATGCTTCATTGGTGTTGAGTGTTGGTGATAAAGAAGTTACTGCTAAATCTGAAGGTAGTGGCCCGGTTGATGCTGTTTTTCGTGCCATCGAATCTGTGGTCAATAGCGAAACTGAATTGCAGCTTTATTCGGTGAATGCGATTACCAGCGGTACTGATGCTCAGGGTGAAGTCACCGTGCGTCTTGAAAAAGCCGGACGTATTGTCAGCGGTCAGGGAGCCGATACCGATATCGTTATTGCTTCCACCAAAGCCTATATCAATGCGCTGAATAAGCTGACCCAGTCCGACGACAGAGAACATCCTCAAAAGGGTGATGTCTAGTTTGTCAGCACCTCAGGATAAAGCTGATGGTTGTGAATTGCCTGAAGAACTAAGGCGATACTATCTGGACACCATGGGTATTCAGCTTTGGGATGAATTGTATCCCGAAGCTGTGCCCATGGATGTTCCGCAAATGGCCGAAGTGCCTGTTGTTGAAAATACGGTTGAAGAAAAATCGGAACCTGTTATTGAACCCGAAGCAGTACAGGCCCAGCCTGATGCATCCACCAGCAACTGGCAGGAACTGAAATTACTTGTTCAGCAATGTGAAAAATGTAAATTACACTCAACACGTACACAGACTATATTTGGTGTAGGTGATCAAAAGGCAAGCTTGTTGGTTATCGGTGAAGCACCCAGACAGGAAGAAGATGCTAAGGGTGAAGTCTTTGTGGGCGAGGCCGGTGATCTACTGACAGCCATGCTGAAAGCCATCGACCTGCCAAGAGAAAATGTTTATATCACCAATATCGTCAAATGTTATAGCCCGGAAAAACGTGATCACCTGAGTGAAGAAATAAAAATTTGTCATGCTTATTTACGCAGGCAAATTGAATTGATACAGCCTAAAGTGATTTATGCCGCTGGAGCCATGGCCTCACAGGCTTTGCTCAATTCAGAAGAAAGCATCAGTTTGTTGCGTGAACGTCAGCATCACTATGAAGGCATACCTTTAATTGCGAGTTTTCATCCTGCTTATTTGTTACGCAAGCCCAGTGAGAAAAGAAAAGCCTGGCAGGATTTGCTGCAAGTGCAGAAGTTGTTAGCCGAATGAGTGCTACATTTGAAGAGGCTGTTTCGACTAACAGTGAACTTAGCTTCAGGACCATGAGCAGTGATGATCTCAAGCAGATCATGGCAATTGAAGTACAGGCCTATAGTCATCCCTGGACGATTGGAATATTTAAAGATTGCGTGCGTGGTCATCGTTGCTGGGTAGCGATACAGGACGAGGCGATTGTCGGTTATGGCGTTCTGATGATCGCACCAGATGAATCACACGTGCTCAATCTTTGCGTCAAACCGGATCAGCAACGAAAGGGAATAGGCCGAGCACTGCTGCGTCTGCTGGCGAAACATTCTGAGCAGGCTGGTGTTGATATGATGCTGCTGGAAGTTCGTCGTTCCAATCAGTCTGCTATCGATCTTTATGATGATGAAGGTTTTCATGAACTGGGTGTGAGGAAGGGGTATTATCCTGCAGATGATGGCCGTGAAGACGCTATTATTTTTGCCAAATACCTGGGATAACATTTGGAGTCGTGTTTTGAGTTGGAAAAGGAATAAGCTGAATTTAAAATATCTAAGGCACTTAGCATTGTTGCTGATGCTGTCAGTGAATCTATCCTGTAGTCAGGAGCCTGAGCCAAAGCCAGAAATTCTTCCAGTAACTAGTAGTATTGCTTTACCCGATGTTTCCAAAAAAATTCAACTTCGTGTTGCTAACGTTATCAATCCACGTTTTCCTCAACTTGATGATGAGCAATTGCAGGCGATTCTGAAAAAAGCTTCCATAATGTCCAAAGAACATTTTGGTTTAAATATTAGCTTTGAAAAACCAGAATCAGTTTCAATCCAGAAGCTGTTCGACACCTTGCCTGAAAAAGTAAAAAAAGAACAACAAGATAAAATTGTGAAAATTGATGCAGTCAGTGATGCTGATATTATCAAAATGCAACAGGGTATTTATGACCAGTTGAATGAGTACTGGGAAAATCGTCAGGTCATAATTGATTATGCTAATCCTTATTTGCTGACACCGGTTGAAGGTGATGATATTAAACAGCTGTCAGTATCATTGGTAGAAACCCTGCTAAAAAGACTCAAATACTGGCGCACCCAGAAGGCCGAAGATGGCCAACCGATTATCGATGACAAGCCCTACAATGAATGGGTGTGGTGGGACAGTCTGGGTTATGGCGATTTGCCTTACGATATTATTATTACCAATCAGCTGGTCGCCAGTGCAGAAATCTACGACATGAGCGTGCACTCCTCGATTCGCGGTGGCATTACCGCAGGTACCACTACCTACAGTAAGCAGGCGCGTTATGGCACCTATGTTTACATCATGGTTTATCCCATGATCAATGACTCAGACATGCTGGTTGAACTGCGCAACGACGAATCCTATACCAGCGAGCAGGCAACCACTTATGCAGCGGCCCTGCTCACTCACGAAATCGGTCATCAGTTGCTGCATCTAGGCCATCCTTTTGGTAATTCCAAATGCATCATGTCACCCACACCTTTGCTCAAATATCGTGAATGGCTGGAAGGACTGGATGCCAGCGAGTGTTCGCTAAATAGCGAGCCTTCGATGACACCAGGATTCGTCAGCATTGATTATCGTGCCGACTGGTAGTTGTTGAAAACTGGCTAGTGCCTGCGGCTGGCTGCTGTATAATCTGCGCCCATGAATTATCTCGAAGAAGTACGACGCAGGCGCACGTTCGCCATTATTTCGCATCCCGATGCAGGTAAAACCACGCTCACCGAAAAACTGCTGTTATTCGGGGGGGCGATTCAGGTGTCGGGTACGGTTAAAGGCCGCAAAGCCGCACGCCATGCCACCTCCGACTGGATGGAGCTGGAAAAACAACGTGGTATTTCGGTGACTTCCTCGGTGATGCAGTTCCCCTATAAAGATTGCATTATCAACCTGTTGGACACTCCAGGCCATGCAGACTTCTCAGAAGATACCTATCGAACCCTGACGGCGGTAGATTCTGCGCTGATGGTCATCGATGCGGCGAAAGGTGTAGAGGATCGCACCATCAAACTGATGGAAGTTTGTCGTCTGCGCACCACACCGATTATTACCTTCATCAATAAAATGGATCGCGAAGCTCGCGACCCAATTGATATCCTCGATGAGATTGAAGATATTCTCAAGATTCAATGCGCCCCCATTACCTGGCCGATTGGCATGGGTAAACAGTTCAAAGGCGTGTTCAACCTGATCGAGAATAAAGTACATTTTTACAGCGCGACCCACGGTGGCAAAATCCAGCAGGGCGATACCATCGAAGGTCTCGATAACCCATTGCTGGATGAAGTGCTAGGCAATGATGCCGCAGATCTGCGCGATGAAATTGAACTGGTGAAAGGTGCCAGCCATGAGTTTGATCTGGAAGCCTACCAACGCGGTGAAATGACGCCGGTGTTTTTTGGCTCCGGTATCAATAACTTTGGTGTAAAAGAATTACTCGATGCGCTGGATGAATACGCACCACCGCCAAGATCCCGTATGACCCAGACTCGCGAAGTCAAACCCGAAGAAGAAAAACTCACCGGTTTTGTTTTCAAGATTCAGGCAAACATGGACCCCGGTCATCGAGACCGCATTGCCTTTGTACGTGTCTGTTCCGGCACTTACAACAAGGGCATGAAAGTAAAACACGTACGCATCAACAAAGACATTAAACTCAATGATGCGGTGACTTTTATGGCCTCAGATCGTGAAGCAGTTGAAGAAGCTTTCACCGGTGACATCATTGGTTTACACAATCACGGCACCATGCGTATTGGTGATACCTTCACTCAGGGTGAAGATTTGGCCTTCACCGGTATCCCCAACTTCGCACCAGAATTATTCCGTCGTGCACAATTGCGCGATCCACTAAAAATGAAAGCCCTGCAAAAAGGTTTGATGCAACTATGTGAAGAGGGTGCCACGCAGTTGTACCGTCCGCTCAATAATAATGATCTTATTCTCGGTGCTGTTGGTGTCTTGCAGTTTGAAGTGGTCAAGCATCGCCTTAAAGATGAGTACAACGTTGATTGTAATTTTGAGCATGTGAATGTGAAAACCGCACGTTGGGTTGAATGTGATGATGAGAAAGAATTAAATAAATTCAAAGATCGTCACGGCACTAATCTGGCACTGGATCATGCGGGGGATTTAGCCTACATCGCGTCTTCGAGTGTTAATCTGGATATGACTATGGAGAAGTGGCCGGAGGTTAAGTTCTTGTCTACGCGGGAGCATGGGATTTATAGCTGATCTCCGATTTTGTAGGTTCGAATTCATTCGAACCTACATTAATTATTGCAGATTAAAAAGAAGATTCCTCGTCGCTGCACTCTGTCGGAATGACAGAAGTGAGAATTAAAAGTCTTCCTTTTTCCCCGTAATCATCCCCCTAATCAAATTCTCCCCATGAATCCGACTAGCCACAATCACCCCAGCAATATGCACAAACACTAACAACAAAGTGAAATTAGAAAAAAACTCGTGAATTTCTTCCCAAAATTCTTCTTCCTCACTTTCTTCTTTTTTAACTCCTTTCTTCTCATCTTCATGTTTATTATCACCATGAGCTTGAGCTTCTGAAATAATTGAAAACTCCATACCATTATCCGCTAGTGGCCCATAACCCTGTACACCATAAATTTTAATTCCGCTGAGGGTGCTGGCAAACAGAGAAACTAGTAGCGCAATAATCATCACTCCACCAGCTGGATTGTGTCCTAAATAATGTTTGGGTTTTTTGCTTAGCAGGCTGGATAAATAAGCTTTAATTTCTAAGGGTGAGTAAATGAAATTACTGAACTGTGCATAGCGACTGCCGATGAACCCCCAGACAAGACGAAAGCTAATTAGGCCGAGTACAGTGTAACCAGCATAAACGTGCAGGTTTTCAAAATCGTCTTCACTTAGATAGGCGATGGTAAAAGCCAGTACCAGTAACCAGTGAAAAATACGGATGAAGATGTCCCAGACGGGGATGAGGTTTTTTTTATTCATGGTATGAATATAGTGGCAGTTTTTTTAAGATTAATAAAAGGCTACTATGATTTGCTCAACAGGCTCTTGAGCAGCCCCCTTCCTTTTGGTTTTTTGCAGTAGGGAACATAATCTCTATCCTCAATTTTTATATGGTTTGTTAGCCAAATGACCAGATCACCGGATAGTGAATGAGCAATATCCTCGCCATTATTGTGCCTTTGCTTATATTTACTTACGTGAACAATAAAGTTGTCGTGTACCTTTTTATGGGAGTCAGCTAGTGGGTAGCCATGCTGTTGTTGTAGCTTCTCCTCAAAGGCAAAGTGAGAAACGGTGTAGTCGATTAGGTCTGTAAGAACATTTTCGACGATATCTCTGTCACCTTTTATTGCGGCAATGTGAAGTTTATTGATGAAATCTAAAATCCCTCTGTGTTGCTTATCAATGGAAGTGATGCCCGTATTGAGTGAATCACTCCATTCCATAATATTTTCCATAGTAACCCCATATCTATAAATGATGTATTCAACTTATATTGCTGTCTGATAATTATTAAGAATGTATCTTAAGTTAGCTAATGCATCAATAGGTAATTTAAGTGGTTAAGTTCCATTGATTGCAGTATGGTGTGCGATTCAGGTTTTTATTTTTGCCATTTTATGGAGAAGGCGAATGAAGTCTATATTGGTTTTTATTGTTTTATTTTTGACCATCGCGATTAATCTGCCGCACGGCATGATTGCTCGCTTTGGGTTTGATGCCGATATTTTAATTGCCGTGCTCATTGCCGTGGTGTTGACCGGCTTGTTAAGACATAAGCAGCTATTTTTGATTGTTCTGGTGGTGGGCTGTGTCCTGGCGGCAAATGTTCCCGATGAGATAATTAGGGAGTATGGATATGGGCTGGATCCTGATTATTTTTTGGGTATATTGGTGGCTCTGGTTATTCTACCCATTGGTGCAAAAGCTTCAGGTCGATTTTAGGTTTTATAACCAGAATTTTGGATAGCGCCGATGTGGTGAATGGTTATTAATGATCAGCGCTACAATCAACATCAATATCGCACCGCTAGCTATGGGTGTGAGTACATACCAGTACCCCAATGAATGAATGTTCGAGCCACCAATAACGGCGATTAGTGCAGTTGCACCACCCGGTGGATGAATGCAGCGACCCAGATGCATAACCACTACTGCTGAAGCTACTGCTGCTGCGGCTGCAATCATGGGTGTTGAAATTAGCATAGCGCAACTAACTCCAACGATGGCGGACAATACATGACCACCAATCAGGTTGCGTGGTTGTGACGGGATTGCCTCGGGTATGCCATAAATTAAAATAGCACTGGCACCAAATGAGCCGACCAAAAATAAAGAATCTTCAAGGCCAAGTCCCTGTAAATTTCCAACCCAGTAGACACTGCTTATGCCCAAGAAACAGCCCAAAGCTGACCAGATGATTTCGTGTAACGGGACGCGTTTGGGGGAGGCTGCGCCACCACGCATTTTATTCAGGTATTGAGAAAAAAAATTCATATTTGTTTTGACTTTGTTTAGTGAACGTCGAGTTTGCTGAGTTCAGTGATAATGGCAGTAATTAGCGATTCACCCTGCGGTCCCATACGAGTACATAATTTATCGATACTGCGTTCACCATCGATCATAGCCTTGATCACAGCACTGAGATTGGATAGGTCACCACCAGCGTTAGACATTTGTTCGGCCAGACCACCTAACATGATGACGGCATCGTGATCACCACGGCTTGCATCATGAACCAGTTGAGCCAGCATTGGTGCGGCGGTGGTAGCGTCACCTTGTTGTTCAGGTTTTGGCAGGGTGGTTGGATCTTGTATGCCTTTGAGGATGGCATCGATAATAATGCGGTCTTCATCATCCTGTCCCGCTAATAAACTATTGTCTCGACTGCCTGCAACAATTTTTCGAATTGCGGTAACCAGTCCCACCCAGCCGTTTTGCTCTGACTGTTTGAGTACATGATCCAGCTGTGGTTTTAATTCAGGGTTCAGAATGGTTTGAACCACGGCGTTGATGAGGCCTGCATGCGTTTGCAGAATTTGTTCTAGCTTGTCAGGTGTTTGCATAATATTCTCTTTTACAGGGCGCTAATTTTTTCAGCCTGCTCCTGTAACTGCTGTAATGATTTAGATAATTCAGCAACGCGTTGACGTTCTTTTTCAACCACGGCTTCGGGTGCTTTATCGACAAAACCGGGGTTCTGTAATTTGGCTTCACCTTTGTCGATGTTGACGGTCAGTTTGCCCATTTCTTTTTCCAGGCGTGCCAGTTCGGCTTCTTTGTCGATCAGACCAGCGAGTGGAATTAGAATCTGCATTTCACCAACCAATGCCATGGCTGATTCCGGTGCCGCATCGTCAGCATTTAACCATTCAACTGATTCCAGCTTAGCCAGTGTTTCGATAAAGTTCTGATTGCTGTTGAAACAGGTTTTATCTTCATCGCTGGCATTCTGCAATAAAACGGGTAAGGGTTTGCCCGGTGGAATATCCATTTCAGAACGAATTTTTCGCACGCCTGTAATGAAATTTTTCACCCATTCGAGTTCGGTTTCTGCGACTTTATCAATTTTGCTTTGATCAGCAACCGGGTAAGGCTGAGTCATGATGGTGTCGCCGGTCTTGCCTGCCAGTGGCGCGATCATTTGCCAGAGTTCTTCGGTAATGAATGGCATGATCGGGTGGTTCAATCGCAAAATGGTTTCCAGTACGCGTACTAATGTGCGACGTGTGCCGCGTTGAGCCGCTCCTGAAGTCTCATCACTGAATAAAATAGGTTTTGACAGCTCAAGATACCAATCACAGTAATCTTCCCATACAAACGAGTACAGGTCGCTGGCGGCCAGGTCAAAACGGTATTTTTCGATGTGTTTGCCGACATTTTCTTCAACATGTTGCAGGCGTGAAAGAATCCAGCGATCGGCCAGTGATAATTCAACATCATCGTTGTCGATACCGCAGTCTTTGTCTTCGGCTTGCATCAACACATAACGAGTTGCATTCCAGATTTTGTTGCAGAAGTTGCGATAGCCTTCGAAGCGGTGCAAATCAAAACGTACATCGCGACCGGTGGAAGCGAGTGCCGCAAAAGTGAAACGTAAAGCATCGGTGCCGAAAGCCGGAATGCCGTCGGGGAATTCTTTGCGCGTTTGTTTTTCGATTTTTTTCGCCAGTTCTGGCTGCATCATATTTGAGGTGCGTTTGGTGACCAGTGATTCCAGATCGATACCATCGATCAAATCAATTGGGTCGAGTACGTTACCTTTTGACTTGGACATTTTCTGTCCGTAGGAATCGCGCACTAAACCGTGGACATAAACTTCATGAAAGGGAACATCATCCATGAATTTCAGCCCCATCATAATCATGCGTGCCACCCAGAAGAAAATAATATCGAAACCGGTGACTAAAACATTGGTCGGATAAAACTCTTTCAGGCGTTGCGTATCTTCCGGCCAGCCAGTGGTCGAGAACGGCCACAGTGCAGAAGAGAACCAGGTGTCGAGTACATCTTCGTCCTGACGTAGTGGATATTTGTCATTGAGATTGTGTTGTTCACGCACTTCTTCTTCACTGCGGCCAACATAAATATTGCCTTCTTCATCGAACCAGGCCGGAATACGGTGTCCCCACCAGATTTGACGACTGATGCACCAGTCCTGAATATTATTCATCCAGTCAAAATAGGTGTTTTTCCAGTTATCTGGCACGAAACGAATCTTGCCATTTTCTACCGCTTCAATCGCAGGTTTGGCGAGTGGTGCAACTTTGACGTACCACTGATCGGTGAGGAAAGGTTCGATCACGGTGCCGGAACGATCACCGCGAGGCACCATTAATTTGTGATCGTCTACTTTGTCTAATAAACCTAAAGCATCTAAATCAGCGACCATTTGTTTACGCGCTTCGTAACGATCCATGCCGATGTATTTAGCCGGGATGAGTTCGTTTTCTTCCTCTTCGTTTTCACGAATAGCCGCATCGACGGTGAAAATATTAATCAGGCCACCGTGTATTTGATCGCTGATGGCGGTTTCATCGCGGTGACGCTGCCAGACGGCGTAGTCATTGAAGTCGTGAGCCGGGGTGATTTTTACGCAACCAGTACCGAATTCAGGGTCAACGTGTTCTTCATCGGCGATGATGGGGATTTTGCGTCCAGTGAGTGGCAGTTCGAGCAGCTCACCAATCATGTGTTTGTAGCGATCATCATTGGGATTAACCGCGACAGCGCAATCACCCAGCAGGGTTTCAGGACGTGTGGTCGCGACAACCAGTTGACCCTGTCCATTAGACAGTGGGTAGCGCATGTGCCACATGTGGCCGTTTTCTTCTTCGTTGAGTACTTCAAGATCGGAAACAGCGGTGTGTAATTTGGTATCCCAGTTAACTAATCGCTTACCACGATAAATTAAACCTTCTTCGTAGAGACGAACAAACACTTCTTTGACCGATTCCGAGAGGCCATCGTCCATGGTGAAACGTTCGTGCTGCCAGTCCAGTGAGGAGCCCAGGCGACGAAGCTGGCGGGTAATGTTGCCGCCGGATTCTTCTTTCCAGTCCCAGATTTTATCGATAAAAGCGTCGCGGCCTAAATCGTGACGGGTTTTGCCTTCGGCTTCCAGTTGACGCTCAACCACCATTTGCGTGGCGATACCGGCGTGATCGGTACCCGGCTGCCAGAGCGTGTTATCGCCCTTCATGCGATGGTAGCGAATCAGTGTGTCCATCACGGTGTTATTGAAGCCATGACCCATGTGCAAATTGCCGGTGACGTTCGGCGGTGGAATCATGATGCTGTAGGCATCGGTGTCGGGCTTGTGATGGGGGGCGAAGTAGCCGTTGTCTTCCCAGTTTTTGTACCAGGTTTGTTCAATGGCTTTCGGGTTGTAGGTTTTTTCCATGGGCAAATGTTCTTGGTTCAGGAAGGCCTTGCGGCGCGACGGACTAAAAACCAATAATTATACCGTATGCGCGGGCACGATGGGGTGTGCTGGTGCTTATTTGTCGTCCTTGTCTTTGAATTCGCTGAGTATTTTTGGAACGTATTTCTGTAGTTCAAAACGTAGCTGCATGAACAAATGCTGTTCCAGGTCGGGCATCATGTCTTGCATGATTTTTTCAGCTAACTGATCGAGGGTTTCTTTGACATATTTGTCATCGCTACGGCGAGCACCATCGCGTCGTTGAGTGGTACGACGCTCGGTTTTTCCTTCTGGAGGGGATGTTTCTTCTTTACGGCGATCAGTCTCACGACGGTCACTTGATTTACGCGGGGCTTTCTTTTCAGGTGCTGGAGCAGCTGCCTTAGCTTTAGTCTTACTAATAGCTTTGGTGGCTTTATTCGGTTTTGTTTCTCCCGGTTGAACCACATCTTCCAGTGTTGGGATATTTTTGTGCTTATCGTCTGACATAGCTATCTGTGATCCATCTGATCCATTGTGTGTTGTCGGGATTATAGTTCTTCAGCTAAGAATTGCTTTTCTGCTTTGTAAATAGCGTATACGTCCCTGTTGTTTTTTAACTGTATCTTTTTACGCTTGCTGGATTTCTCTTAAACGATCAAGAACATATTCCATCAACAAGCTGACTGGGCGTCCAGTGGCTCCTTTTTGCTTGCCACTGGTCCAGGCAACACCGGCGATATCGAGATGTGCCCAGTGATATTTTCTGGTGAAGCGTGACAGGAAGCAGGCAGCGGTAATCGTGCCGGCACCTTTGCCGCCGATATTGGCCATGTCGGCAAAATTGCTTTGCAGTTGTTCCTGATAATCATCCCATAAGGGTAGTTGCCAGCAGCGATCCCCACTTGACTGGCCAGCATGAAGCAAGTCGTTAATCAGAGGGTTATGATTGCCTATCAGACCGGCCGCATGGGAACCCAGAGCGACGATGCAGGCACCGGTCAGGGTGGCAACATCAATCACGACATCCGGATTGTATTTGGCGGCGTAAGTGAGTGCGTCGCATAAAATTAAACGGCCTTCAGCGTCGGTGTTGAGTATCTCGATGGTTTTGCCAGACATGCTGGTGACAATGTCACCGGGTTTAATGGCGATGCCACCAGGCATATTTTCAACCGTGGGGACAATAGCAACGATATTCATGGGTAGCTGTAATTCAGCACACGCAGCGACAGTGCCAAGTACGCTGGCAGCACCACACATGTCGTATTTCATTTCATCCATAGATGCACCGGGCTTGAGGCTGATGCCGC
>CBFCZV010000011.1:0-72559 GCA_965602855.1 uncultured Gammaproteobacteria bacterium
CAAAACTGGTTAATGAGCTGGAACGTCAGGAAGATCAGATTAAGCAAATTAGGAAGGCACTGGGCTTTAAATAATCCGCCTATCGGCAAAGCTCAAAGTGCCTCTATAAGTTCTGGGATGCGATATTTTATATGATATCAGTACAACGGAATATCTTGTACCGTTGTACTCAGTCGACGTAAAAATAGCCAATCCGGCCATTACGGCATTGCAGCAGCACTGCACTGCCATTGTTGTTATCTAATATTTCCTGCAACTCATTCAATGTATGAATTTCTTCATCATTGACACTAACAATTAATTCACCGACAGGCCATTCAATATCATCAGCCTGTGTTCCCTGATGAATATGCGTCACTGCTAACATCGGCTTTTCCTGATCGATGGTTTGTAACATATCAATTTGCGCATTGGCATCAATTTGGCGCATGGCTTCTATAATTTCGTAACTCAATTCCTGAATGATCATGCCAAATACTTCGATATATTTTCTTTCATCAATGATGGGGCGTGAAACGACACCTTTCTCCGGATTACGCATTGCTTTGGCACTGGTAGTTTTAACTTCACCATCTCTCAGATAAACAACTTCAACCTGATCACCAATAGGCACAAGCTTCATCACATCATAATTATTTTTGTGCCTGAAGTGGTCGTCCTTGCCAATGACGATGCCATGCCGGTCAAATTCAACGCCGTTAATTGAAAGAATAACATCACGAGCCTGAATGCCTGCAGCCTCGAGAAACCCATTGGTCTCTACCCTGGCAACTATCAGACCTTTTGCCTGTGACTGCTTTAATAAGGAATTAAAATTATCTGCATTTTTTTGTAGCTTGCCACCAATACCTGCAAAGTGTGGTTCATTCTTTTGCAGCAGGTTTTCAATAATTATTTTTACAAAGCTTGACGGCGTAATAAACCCGATATTCTCTGCATCAACCATAACCGCCGTATTCAGACCAACCACCTGACCATTAACACTAACGCTAGGGCCACCCGAGTTACCCGGGTTAATGGCGGCATTGGTAACGAACCGCTCGGTAGTATATTCTGACCCCGATACAAAATTTGTGATCTCACCACCTGAAATATTGGGTTCCACCATGCCCATGGGATAACCAATGGCTTTGACCTGTTCACCACGTGCCGGACTTGAGCCTTGCCAAAGTTCCAGATACTCAATCTCTCTGCTCGCCAGCTCTTTAAAACGTTTCAGCTCTTCATCTTTTAATTTAATTAAAGCAACATCCGGCTCCAGTTTTTTTACCAGCCCAACCAATTCCGCCTCGAATCTTTCCTCACTGGTGAGCATTGAGCTGACTTCAATTTTGTTCGCATTACGCACGACATGAGCATTGGTAACGATATAACCTTCAAGATTCTTATGTTTGACAAAAAACCCCGAACCCAGCCAGACACCCGGGATCTTGATTGCAGGATTCATCACTGACTGATTATCTTCTTCTATGATGCCCTCTACCTGAATTTGCACTACGCCATTCATCATTTTGAGCGCAGTATCGGTGAGGTTGTTTTTCTTTTTTGACATGGCTTTATTATAGAGGCGATTTGACGACAGCGTGAACAATCTTACATTTTCAATTAATCAGAAGTACTTATTTATTATTAACTTAAAGTCACTGTTTAGTTACTGACAAACTGGCTTGTACGCGAAGCCCACCTAACTCAGGTGAACAATCTAAGATTAATACACCGTCATACAGCTCAACAATTTCTTTTACGATAGACAGACCCAGTCCATGGCCAGGCTGTGATTCATCGATGCGGCTACCGCGCTGGGTTAGTTTTTCCAGTTGTTCTTCACTGACACCGGGGCCGTCATCTTCGACGGTGACGGTTACAAAATCATCGGCTTCTATTCGGCAGATTATTTTATGCTTAGCCCACTTGCTGGCATTGTCTAACAGGTTGCCCAGTAGCTCCATCATGTCATTTCTATCAAGGTGCTGGATTGCCGCTTGTGGATAGCTGGTTTCAATCTCAATCGATTTATCATTGTAAATTCGTTTCAGCAAATCAATCAGTGGTGGCAGTTCGTTAGCAGCTTCGAAACGTTGTGCTGCACCACCTGAGCCTGCAAGTCTTGCTCTTTTTAATTCATGATCGATCAGCTGACCTAACTGTCCGCTATATTTTTTTAGCTCCTGTTTTAATTCTGGCAAGGCTTGTACATCTTCACTGTCTGCAAGCTGGGTTAATAAATTCAACGGTGCTTTGAGCGCGTGAGCAAGATTGCCGAGTGCTGTTCTTGAGCGTTGCAGGCGTTGCCCCATTAAAGACAATAGTCGATTTACTTCACCAACCAGTGGACGCACTTCATCCGGCACCTGTTCAGTGAGCTGTTCAATCTCACCTGATTCCAGTTGCGCTATTTCATTGCTCAGTTTATGTAGCGGTAAAAATGATCTGCGCACAATGTAGCGCTGAATCATCAACAGCATAATTAGAAAAACAAAAGTAAGTCCAATTAGACCTGAGCTATAACGCGTGAGTGTCTGCTGCAATGGAGAGATATCCTCAGCAACAATAATCGTAATTACATGTTGCTGTTTAATATAACCTGCCGACCAAATTAATAGATGCTGATCATCTGGCCCCGTAGTCAGCCAGCTACTCACTTCTCCTGGCTCTACAACGTCAGCCTGCAGCGTGGTGTCCCATAGTGAACGTGAAACCTGCGGCGCATGGTCATTCACGAGTATCTGATAATAGTGACCCGATAAGGGACGATTATAAATAATTGATAGCCGGTCACTGGCGATTTTTATCTGGCCTTGCTCATCAATAGTAACAGCACCAAGCAGACTCTCTCCATCATGTTGTAATCGCGTGAGGACAAATTGCTCAGTAAGTTGCCCGGCTATGGTAAACAGTATGACACTCATAATCGCCATTAATAATATAAGACTACTAGTAAGCGAAATATAAAGTTGCCGTTGCAAGGACACTATTTGGGATTCCCATTTTTGGCAGCATCAATAAATATATAACCCTGACCCCGCCGAGTTTCGATCAGTGATTTACCAATTTTCTGCCGCAGTCGTTTGATATATGCCTCAATCACATTACTATCACGATCAGCATCACCTTCATAAACATGCTCAGTAAGACGGGATTTGGATAACAACTTGCCGGGGTTAACCATCATATAACGCAGTAGACGAAATTCGGTACCCGTGAGTTCAATAATTTCACCATCAGCCAGCATTACACATTGACGTTCTTCATCGAGTCTTAATCCAGCAACGGTCAGTTGCGGCTCGCTACGTTCCTGCGCTCGACGCAATAAGGCATCGAGGCGGGCAAGCAGCTCTTCCTGATGGAAAGGTTTGCCCAGATAATCATCAGCACCAGCTTTGAGACCATCAACACGCTCGTGCCAGGCATCACGTGCGGTGAGTACAATCACTGGAAGTTGACTACCTGCACTGCGCCAGTTCTGCAATACTTCGAGACCCGGACGACCCGGCAGACCAAGATCGAGAATCACCGCATCATAGGGTTCTTCCTCACCCTGAAACTGTCCATCAATACCATTATCAACTAGATCAACTGCATAACCGGCACGACGTAAATCCTGGCGCAGACGAGGGCCAAGAACAGGGTCATCCTCTACCAGCAGCAGTCGCATCAATCGTCCTCTTCACCGAGTGATTCACCAGTCTTTGCATCAAACAGCAACTCTCGCACCACACCCTGCTCATTCACCAGCTCAAGCTCGTATACCAGGCGGCCTTTTTCACGTTCCAGCTCAACCGCCAGCAGGCGAAGTTGACCCGGTTCTTCATCGGCAATCTTATCTAGCAGTTGTTCGAGCGGCATAATTTCACCACTTTTAACCAGCTCTCGAGCCTGCTCATAATCCTCATCAGCCCAGCTACTGGCACTGATGAAGAGACTGAACAATAAGCCCGTTTGTAGTAAAAGTTTTTTCATACTTATCAGTCTTCCCAGCGACCTACGCCAGGAATTGTAACCTCATGCTCACTGTACGAACCATCTTCGGCGTGCGTATGGCAGGCACCACAGTTGCTGTAACTACCCACTGCCTCATTATCAATCAGATAACGCATGGGTATTTCGTCGTGCTTACGTTTGAAGTATACGGTATCGCTGATACGTAGTGGTACTTCACCCGGTCTGAGCCCGCCCATAATGCGCCTTGAGCGTTTGTAATTGCTCTTGTCAGCTGAGTTAGCTACCAGATAACCGAGCAAGCTCTTTTGCGTTTCCGCATCTAGTTCTGCATTATCACCAAAGTGATCCTCCAGCCCGTCCATCATCTTGCGCCATGATTTTTCAGGTAACAAACCCGGCTGATAAGCAAAATGACAACCGCCACATTCTTCCTGGTATTTCATGTTTCTAACCGGTGCAACTCCCCCTTGTGAACCTGAAAACCAGCCAATGCCACCTTCACGATCATCGTCATCATCACCATAAACAGCGGTTGAAAATAGCAGGCCTGAGGTAGCGGCAATGGCAAATAGTACCAGTGTTTTTTTGTAAACATTCATCATCTGTACTCCTGATTATAGTTACGAATTTAGTTTTGGATATATAGAAGAAAGTCACCTTTCTCCTGTGCGCTACATTCACGACCAATCGTCCATTTGCAATTACGCTTGAACCACTTCTCGATCTTTTTTACATCAGTCAGCCGTTTGGCATTAATACTCGGCGCCATCGGCTTAATCATTTTTTTGGTTTTGATGTGTTTACCATGATCTTTCAAATCATTGGTGTGACAGGTATTACAGCTTCGTGCCGCCAGAGCCTTGCCATTGTTATGCTTTTCACTCCACATGCGTTGACCAGCTTCAGCAGTGAAAGGCCCTGCACCAGCAGCACGGTATTCACCTAGCAGCGTATCAACAGCGGGACTTGCACTGACCGACTGAGCAAAGATAAGCACAGCTGCGGTTATTATCGTCATAAATGTTTTCATCATTAATTCCTCTATTATCTTCTAATAAATAAAATGCTATTCAGCTTTCTTCAAACCGTTGAACATTGATCGAACCAGATTCTCACCATGCTGCAATCCTGCCAACACCACGCCGATCACATGAAACACAACCAGAAACAGTGTGAAATTAGCAAAGAACTCATGTATCTCTTCAAATGCTTCGCCAACAAACTCGGGGCTATTGGCAAAGAATCCAGCCAGCGGCCCGGCCGACTCCTCGGCACCATAAACTGACATGCCGGTAAGCACTGTCAGCGACAAACTCACTAATAACGCCACCACCATGGCACCGCCAGCAGGGTTATGGCCGATGTAGCGTTTGGGGTGGAAACTGACCATGTCTTTTAAATAGGCAAACACCTCACGGGGCGGACACACAAAGTCACTGAAGCGAGCGTGACGAGTACCAACAAAACCCCAGAACAGACGAAAAGCAATCAATGCTCCTATCGTATAACCTGCATAAGCATGAACATTCATCCAGTCATCCTCAGTCAGGTAAGCAATAAAAAATGCACTCGCCAGCGACCAGTGAAAAACCCGTACCAGTGGATCCCATACTTTGATTTCGTTTAAATTGTTCATAGCTTTCACCTCATACGTCTCTTTAGCTTTGAGTTAAGAGTACAAAACGAGCATGAAATGAAACTGAAAATTGGAGAGGGGAATGTAAATATTTGGCTATAAATGGTATCGGAGTCGGTGCAATGCCCGCAAGGCATTGCACCCCACCGCACCCCACCGCACTAATCCTCCCAGCGACCTACACCGGGAATATTAATCTCATCCTCATTGTATGAGCCTGTATCGGCCTCAGCATGACAGGCGTTACAGTTACTGTAACTGCCCACATCCTTATTACCCGTAACATGGCGCATGGCTATTTCATCATGCTTGCGCTTAAAATAAACGGTATCACTAATACGTAGCGGTACCTCACCCTGCCTGAGTGAACCCATAATACGTTTTGAACGTTTGTAGTTACTCTTATCTGCCGAGTTGACCACCAGATAATCCAACAGGCTGTTTTGTGTTTCCACATCGAGTTCGGCGTTATCACCAAAGTGATCCTCCAGCCCGACCATCATCTTGCGCCATGATTTTTCAGGCAACAAACCCGGCTGATAGGCAAAGTGGCAACCTCCACATTCATCTTGATAAAGCTGATTGTTTACCGGTGCGACATCCAGCTTCGACTGCTCAAACCAGCCCAGGCCACCCATGCCATAAACGGTGGATGAAAACAGCACACTGGAAGCCGCGGTAACGGCAGCGAGTGCCAGTAATTTTTGATAACTTTTCATAATAGTTACTCCTATTTCTGAATATAAAGAAGAAAGTCACCTTTCTCCTGGGCTGTACACTCACGTCCGAGTGTCCATTTACAATTACGCATAAACCATTTCTCAATCTTCTTTGTCGTAGTCAGTCGCTTGATATTGGCGCTGGGTGCCATCGGTTTAATTACCTTGTTAGTTTTGATGTGCTTACCACTGTCGCTCAGATTATTCGTGTGGCAACTACTACAACTTCGCTCAAATGGTGCTTTGTTATGGCTGTAAGTTTTGATCCAGAGTTGCTCACCGGCTTCAGCACTAAAAGGCCCCGCACCAGCATCGCTGTAGACCTTCAGCATGGCATCAGCAGCAAAACTGGCACTGGCCGTCTGTGCAAACAGAAGTACCGTAGCGGCGGTAATGGTTATAAATATTTTCATCATTAATACCTCTATCCTCTTCCAAAAAATGAAATTCTATTCAGCATTTTTCTTGCCGTTGAACATTGACCGAACCAGATTCTCACCGTGCTGCAACCCAGCCAGCACCACACCGATTACATGAAAACCAACCAGAAACAGCGTGAAATTAGCAAAGAACTCATGCAGATCTTCAAACGTATTGCCAACAACATAAGGTGAATTAGCAAACAACCCAGACAGCGGCCCCGCCATCTCCTCAGACCCATAAAGTGACAGCCCGGTAAGCACCGTCATCAGCAAACTCACTAACAACGCCACCACCATGGCACCGCCAGCCGGGTTATGGCCGATGTAACGTTTGGGGTGACTAGCGGCCATATCTTTTAAATAAGCAAACACTTCGCGAGGCGGACGCACAAAATCATTAAAACGAGCATGATGAGAACCGACAAAACCCCATAGCAGCCGAAAAGTAATCAGAGCCAAAATTGTGTAACCGGCAAAAACATGAATATCCAGCCAGTCATCTTCAGTGAAGTAAGCAATAAAAAATGCACTCGCCAGCGACCAGTGAAAAACCCGAACCAGCGGATCCCATACTTTGATTTTATTTGTGTCGCTCATAACCACCTCCCGCTAACTTTGAGGTAACTGTAGCGAACGAGGATGAAATGAAGCTGAAAATTTCCTGATGGAGTTTTTTAAATTTTGCTATTCAATAGCAGATAATATTGGAATACGAGACGCCTGCACTGGCATTAACTGGAAACCCATTTCCATCTTATAGAATTGCATCCCTTTTTCTAATATTGATTTAAGTTCACCGCGCTATGGGTCTATATATCTGAATAATTGAAAAGAGGAAATCAACATAGCGCAGATAACAATCGAAGCACTTTCCGGATTAATTATGAATTTTGTAATTCCATCCAGTTAACTTCACATTCACCCAGCTCAGTTGCTACGTAAGCTGAATCACCAGTAATAGTGACTGAGATATCCATGGTTCGCTGAACCAGTGAAGCTAGCATCTGGATGTTCTGCCAGTCAAATCGATATACAGACGCTTTCAGCTGTTTAATTTTTTCCTGCGCCTGATCCCACCAGACATCTGATTTTGAATTAAAACTGTAAATTTTCACAGCTTGCGCAAGTCGGCTGGCTTTTTTAATTCTATCAGCCGCAGGTTCGCCAACATCGATCCATAATGTTAATTGATCATCTAGTGTTTTAGCCCATATATCAGGCTCCTCAATATCATTCATGCCTTTGGCAAACGTCAGATACTCCTGCGCATTAATGCAATAAGCTAAAACTCTAACCATCATGCGCTCAACTGTTTCTGAAGGATGTTGCGCAACAGTCAAGTTGAGCGTGTCGTAATAATTTCGATTGAGATCTGATAATGAAATCTTCAGTTTATAAATAGTTGGTTTTATCGCCACGCTACACGCCTTATATCTGTTTTTTGTACGACGTATGATAGGCGTTCTCTGGTGCACTTACTACATGACAGGACTCAACCATATCCACATAACTAAAAAACACACACAAACCTCATTTTTATTGATCAATGAGATAAACTCAATTGATATCGCGCATTAATGAAATACCTGCGCCAGTGAACTTTGCAATTCCATAGGAAATATTTGCGATGAAAACGATGAAAGCCCTGGTCAAGAAAGAAGCTAAACAAGGTTTATGGCTGACAGATGTCCCTGTTCCGGAGATTGGCAATAACGATGTGCTGGTGAAGATTCAGAAGACTGCCATTTGTGGCACCGATGTGCACATCTACAACTGGGACGAGTGGGCGCAAAAAACCATACCTGTACCGATGACGATTGGTCATGAGTTCGCCGGAGTCATTGTCGAAATGGGCGCGAATGTCACTGAGTTAAATATTGGCGATGTGGTTTCTGGTGAAGGCCATATTGTCTGCGAGCGCTGCCGTAACTGTCTGGCAGGTCGTCGCCACCTCTGCCCCAATACGATTGGCATCGGTGTTAACCGTACCGGCTGTTTTGCCAAATATCTCTCCATCCCTGCAAAAAATGTCTTTCGACCCAATATTGAAATCCCCACCGATGTACTTGCCTGCTTCGATCCTTATGGCAACGCTGTGCACACCGCGCTGTCTTTCAACATGGTCGGTGAAGATGTCTTGATTACTGGAGCCGGCCCGATTGGGATTATGGCGGCGATGGTCGCAGCACATTGCGGCGCACGTAATATCGTCATCACCGATGTCAACAGCTACCGCCTCGATCTTGTTAAAAATATCGTGCCCAGAGCGATCCCACTCAATGTTCAGGATGATCCGATTAGCGAAGAGTTCATGCGTGGCCTGGGCATTCTTGAAGGCTTTGATGTCTGTCTGGAAATGTCAGGCTCACCCGCCGCATTTGAAGAAGTACTGGGTAAGATGATCAACGGTGGCAATATCGCCATGCTCGGCATAATGCCAGACGGTACCGCCATCGACTGGACCAAAGTAGTCTTTAAGGGGCTCACTATTAAAGGCATCTACGGCCGTGAAATTTTCGAAACCTGGTACAAAGGTGTAATGATGGTTCAGACAGGTCTGCCGCTGGAAAAAATCATCACCCACCATTTCCACTACACCGATTTTCAGAAAGGCTTCGACGTGATGTGCTCGGGTCAGTCTGGCAAAGTCATTCTAAACTGGGATGAATCATAATGAGCTTCAAAAGCGCCAAAGAGAGCCTGCTTAAAGACCTGCAGGAAATTAAAGATGCAGGCCTGTGGAAGACCGAACGAGTTATCGCCTCCGAGCAGAAGAATGACATAACCCTCGCCGATGGTCGTGAAGTTATCAATATGTGCGCCAATAACTACCTTGGTCTCGCTAATAACCCCGAGGTCATTCAGGCCGCAAAGGACAGTTATGATCAGTGGGGCTTCGGTCTTTCTTCGGTGCGTTTTATCTGCGGCACGCAATCAATTCACAAAGAGCTTGAGCTGAAGGTAAGTGAATTTCTCGGCATGGAAGAAACTATTCTCTACGCCGCCTGCTTTGATGCCAATACCGGACTGTTCGAAACCATCCTCACTAATGAAGACGCGGTGATCTCCGATGAACTAAATCACGCTTCAATTATTGACGGCGTACGTTTGTGTAAGGCTGCACGCTTCCGCTACAAAAATAACGACATGGCCGATCTTGAAGCCAAGCTCAAAGAAGCCAAAGCAGGTGGTGCCCGCCGCATACTGATCACCACCGATGGCGTTTTCTCTATGGACGGCACTATCGCCCAACTGGACAAAATCTGCGATCTGGCCGATGAATACGATGCCATGGTGCACCACGATGACTGTCACGCGGTTGGCTTCATGGGCAAAACTGGACGCGGTATTCACGAGCATTGTGGAGTGATGGATAGAGTCGATATTATTACCGGAACTTTCGGCAAAGCACTCGGTGGTGCCAGTGGTGGTTATACCTCTGGCCGCAAGGAAATCATCGACATGCTGCGTCAACGCTCTCGCCCCTATCTTTTTTCCAACACCGTCGCCCCGGCAATCTGCGCGGCTTCATTAAAGGTACTGGAAATGCTTTCAGCCTCGACTGAGCTTCGAGACCATCTTGCCGAGAACACACGCTACTTCCGTGAAGGCATGAAAAAGTCTGGCTTTGCTATCGCCGACGGTGAACACCCCATTATTCCGGTGATGCTGGGTGATGCCGAACTAGCTCAGGAAATGTCCAGAAAATTATTAGAACGCGGCATTTACGCTATTGGTTTTTTCTTTCCGGTCGTTGCCAAAGGCAAAGCAAGAATTCGAACCCAGATTTCTGCTGCGCATACCAAAGCAGATCTGGACACAGCAATTCAGGCTTTTGCAGAGACCTACGCAGAACTTACTGATAAAAATCAAAAAACCACTGCGCTAAAAATTTAATTTTTAATCTATAATTCGTATATCATTACATCGACAACGGTATTTGAAATCATCTTCAGACCCACAACGAGGCAACTATGTTTTCATCAAACACCAACATGCAATCAATAGTGAGCAACTTTCACATTGATCATATGATGCGCTACAGCCTTTTTGTTCCACGTCTATACAATCTTTGTAGGTCACTGGGTTTTGAAGCGGGCAAAATCACCCCTTCACGTGCTTTCTGTTCAGATGAGAATCAGGGCTTCCCAATTATTCTTATCGCCAAGCATTTTGGTGCTTTTCCTTTCAATCATGGTCGAGTTGGTGGCATTGTCGCAACAGATCGTCATGGCCCACATGCGCATCATGGTAAAGACATGGTGATTATTCAGGCCAGCCACGTTGGCTACGACCCTGAAACTGAAACATTTGGTAGTTATTGTCGCCTACAAACTACAGAACATGATAATACTGTTACCTGCGGGAAAATCGGCGGCGTCATGCAGTGGTACCAGAAAGAATACCGCTTTGCACAAAAAAATATTTATCTTGGCTGCAATGATGGCATTTACACCATCACTATTGATAATCATCTGCTCAACGACAAGCGAACTGAGGGGCTCTTTCTTGAACTGGACAAGCTGATAGAAAAACAGGACGGGGGATTTCAATTAATTAAAAGCCTCAGCACTTCTCGTGTTTATGCCGCTTCAAAGGAGCTTTGCCAACACATTCCTGAAAGCTTCTGGAATGGCACAGCTATTGGCGATAAGCTTGGTCCGGAAATGTTTATTTTTCATCATAGAATCAATGATGATATAGAGGGTTATGATCATCTCGAAAATAATCTGATCAATGCGATGCCCTGGATTATTACTTCGGATTCGCCGCTACTGGTAGCAGCACAAGTCAATACACAAGCTGAATTTGATCGCGCTTATCGCACTATCGTTAAAGAACCAGAGTACGAAGGTAAGCGACTGCTATTTATTTCATGCCTGAACATCGATATTTCTCCACGCGAAGGCCAAATATTCCCACTTACTAAATGCATACCCTGGGCTGCTTATATACAGGATGCTGATGGTAAATCACGCACCATTGAGCAAGATGAAATTGTTGAAATGCTGATGCAGCAAAGTGATGAAAATTCTGATCAGATCGATCTTGAAGCAGCAATTCAGCAGATGATTGACGCAGAAGAAATTAAAATAAAAATTTAATTATGAGAATGAATAACGATAAGGTAACTTTAGAATGAACCATTTGATTAAATTAACAATTATTTTTTCGATGACTATAGCAAGCTTTTCTCTGGGCCATGCAGAAACAAAATCAAATGACTCTGCTATTGAAACGCTTTCCCCAGACATACGCGATCTACTCACAAAAGAAATGAAAGCACTACAGGAAGGAATGATGTCGATCATTCCCGCTTATGTTTCTGGTGACTGGAAAAAAATAGAACATACTGCTCATAAAATGAAAAACAGCTATATCATGAAGCAGAGCCTTACTGAAGAACAGAAGAAAGAACTACGTGCCACGCTGCCTGAAGCGTTTATAAAACAAGATCAACAGTTTCATTATCTGGCTGGAATGCTTGAGCATGTAGCTAAAGAAGAAAAGATAGAACTTATTGGTTTTTATTTTTCAGAAATGAATGAGGCCTGTGTTGCCTGCCATGCACAATATGCCGGACACAAGTTCCCTTCATTCTCACATATAGTAAAAAACACCGAACATAATCACTAAAAATTATTAACGATTCCAACGTGAAGGATCACTGATTTCCTTCATCTTTCCTTCAATCCAGGCTTCAGCTTCAGCATTCACTTCACCCACAGTTTTTCCTTCAGGATTTATCACAGGGCCAATGCTGACACTGATACACCCCGGCCATTTAATAAAACTGTGACGCGCCCAGAACTCACCCGCATTGTGTGCAACAGGCACAACCGGATAACCTGTTTCCACAGCCAGCCTTGCACCACCCGCTTTATATCGCTTCGCTTCTCCCGGTCTGGCACGTGTACCTTCTGGAAAGACCACAACCCAGTAACCATCCTTGAGCATTTCCCTGCCCTGTTCGATCATTTGAGTTATTGCCTTTCTGCCCGATGAGCGATCAATGGCGATGGGTTTCATTAATGCCAGCCCCCAGCCGAAAAATGGAATTCTCAGTAATTCTTTTTTGAGTACCCAACGTATCTGCGGCAAATCAATTTGCAGCATTAATGTTTCCCAGGTTGACTGATGCTTGCACAAAACAACCGCACCACCTTCTGGAATATTTTCCTGTCCTTCTATCGTATAACTTAACTTACAGACCCGTTCTATCCACCACAATCCGAAGCGCGCGAAATTCTTTGCGAATTGAAATCGCTTATCAACGTGTAAAGGAGAAATTAAAACGGTAATGCTACCAAACACTATTGAAGCGATTAACATACTCAACCAATAGATGGCAGAGCGAATGTAAAGAACAGGTTTTGAGGGGATTTTTTGCTCGGACATTTGAGTCCTAAGCCGTGCTCAAAATAGTATCAACAGCCGAGGCTAAATCATGATGAACAGGAATATCACCAAAGCCGTGTTCGTCTAGCTGCTTTTCTGTTTTTTTACCTTTGCCTGTTCTAACCAGAACAGGATTCACGCCTGCAGCCGAAGCCGCTTTCATGTCACTGATAGTGTCACCAATGAAAATTATTTTTTCCAGGCTTTGCTGAAAACGCTCGGCAATGTCGTGCAACATACCCGGTTTCGGTTTGCGACAGTCGCAGCCATCTTTAGGGCCATGCGGACAATAAAACACAGCATCAATCTGACCACCAAGATCTGACAGCAGGGTTTCCATTTTTCGATGCATGGCCGACAATGTTTTTAAATCGAAATAGCCACGAGCCAGACCAGACTGATTAGTCGCCACCGCTACGGTATAGCCTTCATGGTTTAATTTGGCAATGGCTTCAAGGCTGCCGGGAATAGGAATCCATTCATCCGGACACTTTATATATTCATCCGAATCCTGATTGATCACACCATCTCTATCGAGAATAATTAGTTTCATAGTCATTAACCCTTCTGGTGCAAGCGTGACAAATCAGCGGCACGCATAAACAGCGCACTCATTTGAGCCAGCAAGGCTATACGATTATTTTTAATACCTTCATTATCAGCCATCACCATGACCGAATCAAAGAAAGCATCAACAGGTTCGCGCAATGATGACAGCTTACGTAAGGCCTGTTCGTAATCACCTTCATCGAACAATGACTCTACTTCTGATCTTAATGAAGCCAGTTGATTGAACAGTGCTTTTTCAGCTTCTTCTTCGAACAGAGATTTGACGACTTTACCGGTCGCTTCTGCCTCTGATTTTTTCAGGATATTACCGACGCGTTTATTTGCTGCGGCCAGGCTTTTTGCTTCCGGCAAAGCACGGAAAGCACTCACTGCTTTAATACGCTTGTCAAAATCTAATGGTCGTGATGGGCGCAAGGCTGAGACCGCATCAAATACATCAACGTGTATATCACGATCCAGATAGTAAGCGCGTAAGCGTTCCATTATAAAATCAAAAACTTCGGCTTTGGCTTTTTCCGCATCGACTTTATCGGATAATAGTTTCGCAGCCTCCTCGATCAACACTTCAAGATCAAGATCCAGCTTACATTCGATCAATATACGTAATACACCAATAGCAGCACGACGCAAGGCATAGGGATCTTTAACGCCCGTTGGTTTCTGACCGATAGCAAAAATACCGACCAGTGTGTCGATCCTGTCAGCAATGGCGACGACCTGCCCTACTGCTATTACGGGCAGCTTATCGCTAGCGTGACGTGGTAAATATTGTTCTTCAATAGCAATGGCGACGACGGCCTCTTCTCCAGAAGCAATTGCATAATAATGCCCCATGACACCTTGCAGTGATGGGAACTCACCGACCATGTCGCTCATTAAATCGCATTTACTTAATAATGCAGCACGGCCCGCCTGTTTAACATTCGTACCCATCTGTTTAGCAATTATTTCTGATAACTTTTCAATACGCTGACACTTGTCACCAAGGCTGCCCAGTTTTTTCTGGAACACCACCTGATCCAGGCGCAGAAGAAAAGCATCCAGAGGTTGTTTCTTATCCTGATTCCAGAAGAAAGCAGCATCAGCAAAACGTGGGCGAATAACACGCTCATTGCCGGCTTTAACTTTTTCGGGTGTTTTACTGTCGATGTTACTGATAGTAATAAAATGCGGTTTTATATTTCCATCTTTATCCAGCACTGCAAAATATTTTTGATTATCCTGCATAGTTTTAATTAGAGCTTCTGAAGGCACGTCCAGAAATTCTTCATCAAAATCACCCATCACTGCAACGGGCCATTCAACCAGACCGGCCACTTCCTGCAACAGCTCTTCATCAATCACAACCTGACCACCGACATTGGCGGCGGCTTTTTCAACCTGATCACGAATTATATTTTTACGTTCCTCCATATCAGCAATGACAAAAGCATTACTGCGTAATTGCTCTGCGTAACTATCGGCCTCATCTAACGAGAGCGAACCGCTGGCGTGGAAACGATGACCAAAAGTTTCGCGTGAACTTTTCACGCCTAAAATTTCTGCATCAATTATTTCTGAACCGTGCAATAAAACCAGCCAGTGAACCGGGCGCACAAATTCCACATCGCTGTTACCCCAACGCATACGTTTAGGTATCGGTAATTTCTTCAATGATTGCTCAACTATTGCCTGCAGCAACTCAGCAAGTGATTTGCCTTTTTCGTTGGCCTTGAAAACTAACCACGTACCTTTTGGTGTTTCTTCCTGCGCCAGCTCATCAACACTCACGCCGCAAGAACGTGCAAAACCTTCAACCGCTTTGGTTGGATTACCATCGGCATCGTAGGCCGCTTTAAGACTCGGACCTTTGCGCTCAACATCACGGTCGGGTTGTGAATCGGGTACATTTTTAATCAGCACCGCTAAACGGCGGGGCGCTGCATAAGACTGTACATCACCAATTTCAAAACTGGCTTCACTCAATCCATCTACGATGCCCTGCGTGAAAGCATCAGATAATTTTTTCAGCGCCTTGGGTGGTAGCTCTTCGGTGCCCAGTTCGATCAACAGGTCTTTACTCATGATTTGCCTCCTGTTGATGTTTTGCCAATGGGGAAGCCCAGCGCCTCGCGTGAATCATAATAGGCCTGCGCGACAGCACGTGACAATGTGCGAACACGCAAAATAAAACGCTGACGCTCGGTCACCGAAATGGCGTGGCGTGCATCCAGCAAATTAAAGGTGTGCGAGGCTTTCAAAACCATTTCGTAAGCGGGCAGCGGCAAACCCAGTTCAATCAGGCGCGCACTTTCAGCTTCGCAGGTATCAAAATAATTGAACATGGAATCGGTATCAGCCTGCTCAAAGTTATAGGTCGACATTTCTACTTCGTTCTGATGGAAGACATCACCGTAGGTCACATCACCCTGCGGGCCACGCGTCCAGATCAGGTCGAACACGCTTTCAGCTTCCTGCAAATACATCGCCAGACGTTCCAGACCATAAGTGATCTCACCCGTTACCGGGCGACACTCCAGTCCGCCGACCTGCTGGAAATAAGTAAACTGAGTGACTTCCATACCATTGAGCCAGACTTCCCAGCCCAGACCCCAGGCACCCAGCGTGGGTGATTCCCAGTTATCTTCGACAAAACGAATATCGTGCTCTAGCGGATCAAAACCCAGTGCTTTCAGCGAACCCAGGTATAAATCCTGGATGTCATCGGGTGAAGGTTTTAATACCACCTGGAACTGGTAATAATGCTGCAGGCGATTGGGATTTTCGCCATAGCGGCCATCGGTAGGACGGCGGCAAGGCTGCACGTAAGCAGCGCGCCATGGCTCGGGGCCAATCGCACGTAAAAAAGTCGCTGGGTGAAAAGTACCCGCACCGACTTCAAGATCGAGAGGCTGCAATACCGCGCAACCCTGTTTTTGCCAGTAATCCTGAACTGCAAAGATCAGGCCCTGAAATGTTGAAACGTCGTAACTCATTAATAAATCTACTTAATTGGTGACGCGCAAGTATACCCCAAGAACCGCATTGGGACGAGGCTGACGCGTACTTTGTCTACCGTTTTTGTTAGAATAGCCCTCCTTTTTCATCTGATTGAATACACGAATGAACACACCCCGCAAAGCCGTCGCCCTGATTTCCGGCGGACTCGACTCCCTATTGGCCGCCAGACTCATGATTGAGCAAGGCATTCACGTTGAAGGCATCAACTTCTACACCGGCTTCTGCGTCGAAGGCCATACCCACGCCATTCGCAAAAAAGACAAGAAAAAACCCAAGCGTAACAATGCCTTATGGAGCGCTGAGCAGCTCGGTATCAAGCTGCATATTCTCGATATCATCGACGAATACAAGGACGTGGTGATCAACCCCAAGCACGGCTATGGCGCAAACATGAACCCCTGCCTGGATTGCAAAATCTTCATGGTCAGCAAAGCCAAACAGTGGATGGAAGAAAACGGCTTTGATTTCATTATCACCGGCGAAGTCGTCGGCCAGCGCCCGATGTCACAACGCAAAGACCTCTTGCCCGTGGTCGTGCGCGAATCGGGGGCCGATGATTTACTGCTGCGACCATTGTGCGCACAAAATCTAGCACCGACTCTTCCAGAGCGCGAAGGCTGGGTGGACAGGGAAAAACTGCTCGACTTCTCCGGTCGTAACCGCAAGCCACAAATGGCACTGGCCAAAGAATTTGGCTTTGAAGATTATGCCTCACCCGCGGGTGGCTGCTGCTTCCTCACCGACGAACATTATTCACGAAAACTGGTCGACCTGTGGCAGGCACGCAATAAAAAAGAATACGAGCTGGACGACATCATGCTACTCAAGGTCGGTCGCCATATTCGCCCCGAGCCGCATTACAAACTCATTGTCAGTCGTGAAGATGGCGAGAATAACTTTCTCAACGGCTATCGCAAACAGTTTTCTACCCTTGAAATAAAAAGTCACAACGGCCCATTAACTTTGGTCGATGGCGAACTCAGTGACGACGACGCCAAACAGGCCGCACGTATTGCCGCAAGATTCAGTCAGGGCCGTGAAGCCGAAACAGTCAGCGTGAAGTTCACCCGCCTTAACGGCGAAGAGACCATGCTCGACATCGTGCCGATGCCCGCATCAGAAATTAAAAAGGAATGGTATGTCTGACTATCAACTAGATGCACGCAATAGCCTGTGCCCGATGCCAGTCATCAAAACTCAGAACAAGGTTAACGAACTAAAAGCCGGCGATACATTGGAAGTGACTTGTACTGATCCGGGGGCACTGAATGATATTCCAGCGTGGTGTCGGATTAATGGGCATGAAATTATCGATACTGCTGAAAATAATGGTGTTGTGGTGATTGTTGTTCGGGTTGGTGGTTGAGCTGAAACCCAACACCTCTAATTATTGCTGCCTGCCTTGCCCTCGAACTCCTGACAATCCGACTTTCTGCCTACCCCCTTTAGGCGAGCAGACAAAACACCAGTCAAAATCAACTCAAACACACCTATAAAAAGCCTGAATAAACAATTCAACACGCTTTACATAGCATCTGCGGTCACACCCAGATATATCATATATCTTTGTTCTCGCCTCGTATTAAACATACACCAAAGGCAGCACTATCCATAATTTGTAATACCTTGCCTAAAGTAATGATTTCCTGTAAAACAGGAACTTAATATAAACAAGGCAGTAAATCGTCAAGGGATAGACAGAAATCTACCTATCCCCGAAAAACCAGTCTTCTGTCTAATACACTGTTAGATTAAAACATAACCATTATGCCAATCTCTAAAAGAACAGCAAATATTTTTATTGTCATTATGCTTTCAATAGCTAGTGCTAGTTGCGACTATTTTGACGACACGTTAAACGAATCCTATAAACCTGTAATAAATAATAGCCCACAACATTTACTTAAAATTCATGGAAAAATAGACCCATCAATTAATTTAGTTATCACAACTAAATACCTAACAACAAACAAAAAATGTAGCAAAACTGTCAACTGGCTAGAAGGCGTGAAGTCAAAAGGAACTCACAGAATCGACCATCCAGTGAATTCAAAAGAAGGGTTATACGAAGTTCTCGTTGAATATGAAACGCTCTTACCAGGTGATTGTCAGTGGAAAATATTCTCAATAGAGTATTCCTTGTCTAAAAATAATATAGAAAGAAAAGATCATCTATTTCCAACCACATTAATAAGATTTACTGCGGAACCAAGCCATATTCCTGATTTTAGTATTGAGTGTGATTTTTCAATGACAATGCCATCAGGTTCTATCGTACCCTGCCGTAAACCACTAGGCCGATACTATCTAGATGTTAAACAAAAAACACTTAATGTCGATTTTATAGAACGTAAATGGCTTAGAACAAAAAGACCAAAACTAAATAATCTAACATGGCGCTCAAGTTCGCCACAAAAAACGTGGCAGGACTCGATACTTCCCCCGATTAAATAGACACTAAAACCTAACGGAGAAAGTGTCACATGAAAAAGACTACACAGAAGCATTTAACGTATACAAAAAGTTTTAAAATGGCGGCGGTCTGCCTTGCCAATCACCCCAGCTTCCTGACTCAGGACGTTGCATTAGCACTCGATATTCATCCCTTTATGCTGTCTCGCTGGAAGAAAGAACACCGTGATGGCGTATTAAAAGGAGCCGTTGAAGAAAACATGAAAGCAATGGAGGAGAAAGTGACTGAGCAAGCACAATTACGTCAGTTTGAAAAAAGAATTAAACGCCTTGAGCTGGAAAATGACCTGCTAAAAAAAAGCATCGACTTTGCTTCAAAACGAAACAAGACATCTTCGCCTTCATAAAAGAGAATAAGAAGATGGGAATTGAGATGATGTGTGCTATTTATGGTGTGACGCGTGGCGGCTATTATGCCTGGCGAGATCGAAAGCCAAGTCGGCGTGCTCTGGCTAATCAAACACTATCTCAACATATCAGGCGTATTCATAAGCAAAGCTATGGTATTTATGGCAGCCCCAGAATAACGAAGAAACTACAACAGCAAGGGGTGCAAGTTAGCGAGAAGCGTGTTGCCCGTATCATGCAGTCTGAAGGCATTGTCGGATGCATTCATACAAAGAAGGGACGTGCGCCGTGCATTGTAGAGGTGATGAAGAAGTCGACAAACAAACGCCTGACATTGCCCGCACCTACAAAAACAAATCAAATCTGGGTCGGCGATGTAACTTATCTGTGGCACAACAAACGCTGGTGGTATCTGGCGGTGGTCATGGATTTGTTCTCACGAAAAATCATTGGCTGGAAGCTTGAGAACTACCGCAAGCACAAACTAACCATGAGTGCACTTAAACAGGCATTACAAAATAGAACACTGCGTAGTGACATGATTTTTCATTCAGATAGAGGTTCGGAATATGCCGCACAAGGCTATAGAAACTTATTAAGTAATCACGGTATCGCGCCCAGTATGAATCGGCCCGGCCACTGCACAGATAACGCACATATGGAGTCATTTTTTCATTCACTTAAAGGTGAATGGATAAAAGGCAATAAATACGATACAGTAGACGAACTACGAAAAGCACTAAGGGATTATATCGTGAATTTTTATAACCGAACTCGGTTACACTCAAGCTTGAATTACTGCTCACCCAATGAATTTGAAAGACTTCAAATTCAGTGAGAACCCTGTCTGTTTTTTCGGGGGAAGATCACTCGGCATAAAGCGCCGAGCCTCTTAGCTAGAACGTTAGGGGTAAAAATGCAAAACGATAGGGATGTGATTTACAAACTACTAAATGAGCATGGTGATTTATATCTTGCTTATACAAAGTTGATTTTGTCTTTATCTACTGGCGCAATTGGTTTGTTAACCACATTTAGAAATAACTGGGTAAGTGATGGGGATTCATACATAGTAATAGCTCAATTGGCATTAACACTATTTTTAATATCATTTTTTTCGGGTCTTGTGCTACAACATCAACATATGGTTAGACCCAACCAATTAGCCAATAAGGTATTGGATCAAGTAGCAGAGGCAGTTAAGTCAGGCAAAACAAGTGCAATTGATCTACCGCATACGCCAAGTCGTATTGAGCAAATATCTTACAAATGCCAAATATATACTTTTTACCCAGCTGTTTTAATGGTGGTGCTTTATGTTGTCACAAACATCAACAACCCCTAACAAATCAATCAAGTTCGCCCACACAAAACGTGGGCTGGGACTAGGCGATACAGCCCGCCTAGCCCCTTATTTCAAACGTTATGCGTCAAAGAATGGATACTACTAAGAACATTACGAGGTGGATTGCTCTAATAGGCCTGATAGGTCTCGGTTTATTGTATTTAAATAGTACGGCGTTTAGTTTATGGGCAGCAGGTGGCCCACCAACTGAAGTACCAAAAGCATGGTTGCAAAGGGCGCTTGTTCAATTCGGCTTTAGTATCGCGTCATTTGCAACAGCAATTTTTGTATTTAAGGTTTTAAAGCCAAGATTTTCGTTTAAAGGCAAGAAAATCCTTTATGTCTGGTTAATAATTGTGGCAGTGTCTATTAGCTACCCGCCGATAAAGGAGTTCATTTTAATAGACACCTGTCTTGATTCAGGTGGAAAATGGAGCGAGAAGCACTTTGAATGTAAAAGGTAAATCGCATAACAAATCGGTCAAGCAGACGGGTAACCATATATGTGTTTCCTGAAATATCATCATGCCGCTGCTTACCTCAAACGTTAGGCAACATAAAAAAATATGGATATAGAATCATACAAATTCTGGGATATTGTTGAGCTTTGGGGTCGTGAGAGGCTAGAGCATGATGTCGTCATAGCTAAAGAATTAGCTATAGGCATTATAAAAGACGGACTTAAGTTTCAGAGTGCAGACCCTAATTGGTTAAAGCCCACCGAGGAATTATTGTCATATCCATACGTTGGTTACTCCGCAGTACCCGGCGAGAAAGCAATTATAATAAAAGCAGAGGTGCTGGAGCATTTACTTGCTGTCTCACTAAATAAACAAGACGCATCTAAATTAATATTACAAGATGAAGCGGTTACTAAAACTGACTTTACGGCATGGCTTGTTAGAACTGGTCAATCATTCCCCAACTTTTGGTTTTCTAGTGAGAAGCAAGCAAATGCCTAACAAATCAATCAAGTTCGCCCACAAAATGCGTGGGCTGGGACTAGGCGATAAAAAATATGAAGCCAGTAATACAACAAGAGTTAACAGGCTGCGGCATTGCAAGTTCAGCTGCAATAGCTGGCATTTCATATAAAAAAGCTAAAGAAGTTGCAAGCGGTATCGGTATTTACGCTAACGATGCTTCACTCTGGTCAGATTCAAAGCATGTTTGCACATTAGTTAAAAAACTCGGCTTCAATACAAATGGTGTAAAAATACCATTTAAAAATTGGCAGTCCTTACCTGCATGTGCATTACTAGCAACTAAATGGCATAAGGAGCAAGGCAAGCCATATTGGCATTGGGCTGTTTTCATACGTGAAAATAATAATGAATATGTACTTGATTCAAAGAAAGCATTAAAAACAAATAAAAGAACAGACTTTGGTCGTATTAAACCTAAATGGTACATAAAGGTAAATGCCTAACAAATCAATCAAGTTCGCCCACAAAAAACGTGGGCTGGGACTAGGCGATACAGCCCGCCTAGCCCCTTATTTCGAACGTTAGTAGTCAATAACAATGAAAACTAAAACGCTCAAGGACATAGAGCAAGAAGCATATGAGTTCAATACTCAGTTTTGTTCGCAGGAGTAAAATATTGGGAAAGGCTTCCCAATCTACATATGATGTTTACGTTAATTCTTTTTTAGGTTCAAAAAATAACCATTAGCTCGAACACTCAAATTTAATTCTGATAACTCTGGTTCATCGGCACTCTGATAAAATTTCTCACTACGCCATTGGTATCACGTGTTTGCATACGGGTATTGTCGAGTTGATACTGATAATTCACCACCAGTCCGTTATCTTTGGCCTTAAGCGAAATGGCATTTCCCTGAGTTTTAATTAAACCGGTTAAATAATTAGAACGTCCATCACTCCATAAAAATTGTTGGTTTTTTATGGCTAACATTTCCCCGTGCTGGGTTAGCCATACACCGTTTAGTTTGGCCGGGTTATTATTACCGCAAGATTCATTTACACACGGCGGCTGCGACCCATGCTGCCTATTCATCGTATTAGGGTTAAACCCTTGCCGCCTGTCAGGTGAATTAAAACCTGGATAATCCGTATATGGATTTGCCATATACGGATTATTATAATTAGCTATAAAGTTCGGTGGTATTTTATCGATCATGCCCATGGTTACCATCATATTAAGCATCATTTCGATAAATGGCATATCACCGTTATACTGATAAAACTTGGTGCTTGCCTGTAAAGACTGATTAAGCATAAAACTTGTCAGCAACACACCAAGTAAAATTTTCACAGTACTAAAATATTTTTTTGTTGCCATTAGTTATTGAGTTTCCAGATATCTTGATTGTATTCCTGCATGGCCATGTCGGTTGAAAAATGACTGCTGCAGCACGGTAGGCACGATTAGCGAGTAACCCAGATGAAGCATAGCGGAATCCGGGATTACTCTCCATAACTATTAATACTATCCATGCTGCCATCTCCGTCCCACTACAATTCAATTACTCTTGATTTAACGTAACAATGAAACGAGGAGTATGGGCACTATCTGCTGGCGTGATATTATGTGAATCTTGCTAACAATCTATAAAACAACATGACATCTAGAAAGCTTACTTTTGATGACCATAAAGCCAGCTATTTTAAATTTCCGATTTCTATTCTCACCGACAACATCACCTTAAGCAAAAACATCGGTGCACTATTTCGGCTTTGTGACGCACTGGGTGTTGAACATTTATATTTAACTGGCGATTCGGCAATCACTTCTGATGCTAAATTTACTAAGGTTTCTCGCTCTACAGAACGTAGTGTTGCTTTCAGTGCTGAGCAGGATGCTTTTTCCGTCATAGAAACACTAAAGGAGAATGGCTATACGATTATTAGCCTGGAATTAACTACACAAAGTATAAATATCCGGGATTTTGATTTTTCTATAGCTGAAAAAATCTGTTTGATTCTTGGAAATGAAGCCAGGGGCGTTGACGACCAATTACTGGCGATGTCTGATCACTGTGTTCATATTCCCATGCTAGGCATGAACTCTTCAATGAATGTGATTTGTGCTGCCTCTATCGCATTATTTGAAATCACTCAAAGCATGTCTTAAATGACGTTTTCAATAACAGAACAACAATTATAAATGCCTTATATGCGCGCCTTGCTCTTTTATTCGGCCTCTCCGAGCAATAAAATTACTTTATCGCTAAACGCCGCTCCACCATACTTTTCCATCATCCATCATATTAGTGATATCAGACTGCCTTCGAGGCGCGTTGTTTCGGCTGTCTCCCTCCATATTGTAATGACGAGTCCTGATTCGCCGCTCAGCACCCGCCCTGCGGTCAAGATTGCCTGCTCTTCGTTCGTTTCTTGTATTTGTTGAGTGCGACATAGCACCACCTCATTACTTAATTGATTCACACTAATAGTGGGCGCTCAGTCATCATTTAAGTCAAGCGTGTGCTTATTGAATTTTTTTATCCCTTAAGGTCTAATTTTCATACTAAAATCACTTTATTCAAAATTAGGAATTAATAATATGGGTCGATATCGACCACCGCAGAAACCGGGTTCAAAATACATCACACCCGAGGGAAATCAGCGTTTGACTGAAGAGCTGGATTTTCTCTGGTTCAAGCGTCGCCCTGATGTGACTCGAGCATTATCAGCTGCTGCGGCTGAAGGCGACCGCTCGGAAAATGCAGAATATATTTATCGTAAAAAAGAGCTACGTGAAATTGATGCGCGGGTTCGTCATTTACGAAAAAGACTGGATGGCATTAAAGTTGTTGATCGCATCCCCGATGATCAGGATAAGATTTTTTTTGGTGCCTGGGTTCATCTTGTCGATGACAATGATATTGAAAATATTTATCGCATCGTCGGCCCCGATGAGCTTGATCCAAAACTTAACTACATCAGTATGGATTCACCCATGGGCAAAGTTCTGCTGGGCAAGTCACTGGATGATGAATTCAAGATAAAGCTACCCGAAGGTGAAGCTTTTTACACTATTCTAAATGTCAGTTATTCAGCTATTGAAGAACCTTAGGCATTGATATTTTCATCCACAAACTGGCGGATAAATGACAGGGGTTTAGCACCGCTGAAGCGCGCCTTTTCTTCGCCATTGATAAATAATATTATGGTGGGAAATCCTCTAACACGGTAGTGTCCAGCGAGCTTCATGTTCTCACCATCACCCTCATCCACTTCCACTTTTGCCAGCAGGAGTTCATCTTCGTACTCAGCAATAAACTGCTGCAAAATCGGCGCGATCACTTTGCAGGGTGAGCACCACTCTGCCCACAGATCTACCAGCACCGGTTTCTGGTGTGAAGCTTTGATTACCTTATCTTCAAAATTGTGAACATTGGCGGTAAAAATATGTTCACCTGTTCCGGGCGGATGCAGCATGCCTGACCTCTGTATAAAAACGCTATATGAAAATCTCTTAACTACGTATAATCTGTTACCAATAAACCAATGCTGTAGCGAGAGTCGAGCAAGAATATGAACGATATTATCATTGAGCACCATCTAACACCCATCAAACTTGAAGTATTGTACGTAGATGAATGGCCAGTCTGGACCAAAGAAGTCTCAAAATTTGACTGGGAATACGATAAAACAGAAACCTGCTACATTGCCGAAGGCAAAGCCATCATCACACCTGAAGGTAAAGAGCCACTAACTATCGCACGTGGCGATATGGTGACTTTCCCAAAAGGCATGAAATGCGTCTGGGATATTATCGAAGACATCGAAAAACATTATAAATTTGATTAAGGATTTTTGTTATGGAACTTTGGGAACAAATATTACTGGGCGCGATGGGCTTACTCATTGTGTTTTTCTTTTTCCCCGGCATTAAAGCCACCATGGAACGCAGCAAAAATGCGGAAGAAAAACACTGGGGTACGCTGCTGTTACTGGCTGCCGTACTCGTTGCCTTTATCGCCTTTCTTGCTTCTACGGTTTAATAGAAATCAGCCTTGCTCCTCCCAGTTAACAAGGCTCAAAAACTACATTTTTTCCAGCTCGACCAGCTCTTCTTTAACATCCAGCTTGCCCAGCGCATCATAAAGCGCGGCTTGCAGCGCTTCTTCGATCACCGGATGGTAGAAAGGCATTTTTAGCAAATCCTGCACGCTCAAACCCTGCTGTATCGACCAGGCCAGTAGATGCCCCAGATTCTCTCCTTTCACACAGGCCATAGCTGCACCCAGCAGGCGACCATCAGCTTTATTAGCATAGACGCGTAACACACCACGATTTTTAGCCATGATCAAGGCGCGACCCACTGGCCCAAACTGGATTTCACCAATGGCAATATCGGCTTCGTTCAACTCATCGAGCTGGATGCCTACGGTTGCAATATTGGGTTCACAAAAAGTAATACCCAGTGGAGTTTTGCGCTTGAAAGCCGTAATTTCATCATGCACGGCGTTATAACCCGCCACTCGACCTTCATGCCCCGCTTCGTGCAACAGGGCACGGTCTGCATTGACATCACCGGCGATGAAAATAGAAGTATCACCCACCTGCATGGTGTGCGGGTCGTAAACAGGAATGCCGCGAGCATCGAGTTCTATCGATGTATTATCCAGCCCCAGTTGCTCAAGATTCGGTTTTCTGCCCAGACTGGCCAGTACTTTTTCAACCACCACTGACTTATCAACACAGGTCACTTTGACACCGTCATTGTGCGGCTCCAGCTCGGCAACAAATCCCAGCCATAACGGGAATTCCTTACCAATAGCATCGACCGCCAGATCACCAACAACCGAATCGGCCAGTTTGGCCACCGTCTCCATCTGGTCCATACCGGTGACATCAACACCCAGACGACTGAGCGCCTGACCAATTTCCAGTCCAATCGAACCCAGACCAATCACTGCCATGGAGGCAGGCAGATCTTCCAGCTCAAAAATCTCATCGGTGGTAATGATGTTTTCAGCGAAATTCTGCCATGCAGCGGGAACCACCGGCGTTGTACCCGTGGCTATGATGATTTTTTTGGCGCGGATTTCTTCACCATCAACCTCGAGTGTATCGTCCGATATGAATTTGGCATAGCTCTCTAACAAATGAGCTTCATCCAGATTGTCAGTAGCGCCCAGTGTCCGGTCAAGAAAGGTGTCGCGTAAATCCTGAACGTGTTCCATGGCCTCAGGCACATCAATCTTGAGTGATTCAGCACCTTCGATACCTTCACGCTCAAATATTTTTCTACGATGAAAATCTTCAGCCACCTGTATCAATGCCTTGGAAGGCATACAGCCAACTCGTGCGCAGGTCGTACCCAGCTCACCGCCATCGATTAAAACGTAGTTATCAGTCTGCTTACGCACCTGTGAAAGCGCGAACAGGCCCGCACTACCGGCACCAATAATGGCAACATCAACTTCTCTGGGCATGACTCATTCCTCAATCTTTTTTCAAGGCTGGCACTATAACGGATTTACATATCCAATGACCAGAGTCAGCCATTCAGAATCACATATAATTAATAATCAGGCACAAAAAAGCCTGTAAAAACAGGCTTTTAGCACCCATGAACAGTTATGGATTTTATCTTTGTGCTACCTTGATAACCACATCGGTATCAACAATACGAAGATCGTGCGGCAAATCGGGGATATTTGCTATCTGAATATCTTCGCTGCCTTCAACATCGCTCAATTCGCCGGTGTCCATATTATAAACATGATGATGAGGGCTGCTGTTGGAGTCATAAAAGACTCGTTCACGATCAATCAACACTTCACGAACCAGACCTTTACGAGCAAACAGTCCCATAGTATTGTACACCGTGGCTCTTGAAACCTGAGAACCTATAGAGTTCACCTCATCCAGAATACGCTCGGCAGACAGGTGCTGTTGCTTCTGAAAAAGGTAATAAGCAATTTCAAGCCGCTGGCGAGTAGGCGTAATGCCATGCTCTCTCAGCAGAACCGAAACATCGTTTTTTTCCAGAGGAAAATGGTTGTTTTTGTCAGTCATTAGGCGATTATAACTCATTTTTATGGATACTTTAGCCCCCAACAGGCTATGTTATTAAGACTTGATCTAGATCATATTATAATTACTGCTATAATTACCAAAAAAATAACTAAAACCTTCGGCAATCATGACTATAATCTGTAGCCCATAGGCTCTACCACGGGATATCACTTCATCCTGTACGGAAATAATAACAACTATTTGGATCTGGTTATAAGGCATGTCATTCCTAACTCAATTCTGGTTACAACGCATGGCGACACTCGCCAATGCATCAAAGGTATTTTATTACGCTTTTTTATGGTTATTAGTGTTTATCGGCGTTATTTTTCTACTTATTTTCCCCATTACCGCGCTCCTGTCACTAGGCTGGCTGGGGTCGCTGATCTATCTTGAAAACCCCATGAGCTGGCAGAACAACGACTGGATACTCGCCGCCAGCCTGTTAGCCAGCACCGGCTATTGTGGCTGGGTAAGTTTCGGTATATACAAAATCAAACCCGAGCTACCCGCTGGCAAACCACTGGACACAAAACTCTTTCCTGTACTGGCTGACCGCATCAACGAACTGCACACCACCTATCAGTCACCTGAATTTCACCACATCAAACTCACTACCCGCTTTCGTATAGAGCTGGTCAGAACACCCGTACACGGCTATCCCACTAATTTTACAAACACTCTGTTGATTGGACTACCTGTGATGACCTGCATGTCACCACTGCAATTCAAGCTGCTACTGGCACGACAAATTGGCCACCTTTCCAAAAAACATAGAAGCTTTTCCCGGCAACTGGTTCATCTAAGAAATGTGTGGAATAGCTATGCACAGCACTATTCACTATCATGGCGACCTGAAACCTTCCTGTTACGGCTATTTTTTTCCTGGTACGCACCCTTTTTCTATACCAGCACCGTTGCTGCCATTCGCCTCGAAGCATTTGCTAAAGATCAACTATTAAGGGAAATCACCCCATCCTCTAATGCTGCCGAAGCAATGGCTGTTTTTGAAATAAAGAAACGCTACCTTAATACCAATTTCTGGCCCAAGCTCAATGATGCCGCCTACGCCTCGGCCAAACCACCTTATTTACCCTACACAGCTATGGCGACCATCATGAACAAGGTGCTGGATCACGATGCAAATTATGCACAAAACTGTTATGAGGCCGCCATAAATCGTGAAGTCATTAATAGCTCAGAAGTGCCCAACTTATTAAAACGATTAATAGCTATCGGCTATGAAGATTTCATCATGCCCGAACCCAATGACGACAAAGCAGCACATCATTTTCTTGGTGACCACCAGAAAGACCTGCTAAAACAAATGGACAACATCTGGTATTTGAAAAACAAAACCGTCTGGAGCAAGCGCTATAAACAGGGCGTTGAAGAGAGACGTCGTTTAAAAGTCTTACGCGAACAGGCAGCACAGGCATTACTTTCCAATGCCGAAGCCCGCGAATATCTACTACTCATCGATAAATACATTGATGCGAAAAAAGCACTGCCTCTATTCAAGGAAATTGTAAAAACCAATTCTATGGACGCCGATGTATGCTACGAGCTCGGGCGCTTACTTTTGGAAGCCGATGATGAAGGTGGCGTTAATGCACTGAAAATCGCCATGGAAACCGATCCCAGTAAAACAGCCGACAGTTGCCAGCATATCGTCGCTTATATGGCTAAACACGGCCATGTGCAAGAAGCCCAGCAATATCGACGCCTTATTCTGGAACATCAGGCAACACATTGAACGATCAATTTGGGGCAAACCATCTTCCCGTTTTCCCGCTCAATACTGTTATTTTCATCAACGGAACTCTGCAGCTACAGATCTTTGAACAGCGTTATCTGAATATGGTTAAAACCTGCATGCAGAACCAGCATGGTTTTGTGTCTGTACTCATTCGTGATGGCAGGGAAGTTGAAGACACACCCGATATTTACCCCGTCGGAACTTACGTTGAGATCATCGACTGGAATACGCTGGATAATAATTTACTCGGTATTACCATTCAGGGGCGTCAGCGTGTTCAGATAAATAAAACTCATGTGCATGATGATAATTTAATTTCTGCTGAGATTGATTATCTTGATAATCTTAAAGCAGGCGATAATGACATCGTCGATGATGATTTACTAAGCCTGTTACAGACGCTACAAAAACATCCTTTTGTTGCTGCCAAGTACCCTGATATTAACGACAATTACATTATTGATGTCGCTTACAAACTAGGCGAGCTACTGCCCGCATCCAACAGTGAAAAACAAAAGTTACTCGAAGCCGATCAAACAGACAGCCTGGTCGATCAGCTAAAAACCATCGTTAATCATCTCGAAAACTTATCCGCAAACAATGATCTTTTATGATCACGTTGATAATTAGGTATAATTACTGCTTTATTCTCGAATGGTAAAACGATGTCTTTAGACAAATTAAATAATAGAGGCGGTAACTAATGGCCTGGTGGGGAAAATTACTCGGTGGCACATTGGGCTATATGCTCGGCGGTCCGTTGGGTGCAATGCTGGGCGTTGCACTGGGTGGCAATTTTGATAAAGGTCTGGGGCTTTCAGATCAATTCGCCTCGGGAGATCAGGAACGCGTACAGGCAGCCTTCTTCTCAGCCACTTTTTCTGTCATGGGACACATCGCCAAGGCCGATGGAAAAGTTACACCCGATGAAGTTGCTTCTGCACGCAACATCATGAATCAGATGCAGCTCACCAGCGAACAACTGGAGGCTGCAAAAAAATTATTTAACGAAGGCAAAAAAACGGACTTTCCACTCGACGCTATTCTTTTTCAGTTTAAAAAAGAATGTCACCGTCGTAGCAATTTGATACAGATGTTTCTTGAAATCCAGATCGCCATGGCCATGGCCGATGGACAGTTACACACCAATGAAAAAACACTGATCTATCATATTGGTCAGCAGCTGGGTTTTGCACAGGCTCAAATTGATCAACTGTTCCGCTTTGCTTCAGGTTCGGCACATACACAACAGGATAAAACTCATTCACTGAATGATGCTTATGCTATTCTAGGCGTCAAGTCATCAGACTCTGATGCTGACATTAAAAAGTCATACCGACGCTTAATGAGCCAGCATCACCCTGATAAATTAGTGGCCAAGGGACTGCCCGAAGAAATGGTGAAAGTTGCCACAGAAAAAACACAGGAAATTCATAAAGCCTACGACCTTATAAAAGCCAGTAGAAAATAAGCAGGAAATAATTATGTTAATTGAAGGCCCACTCAATATAAGCGTTGTTGATACCGACACGGGTGAACGTGAACTTCATCTGAAATTCTCAGCTGAATTTAAAGCACTTAAACTTAATCAACAGTGCGACTCTTTTCATGAATTCATTCACTATCTAAAAACTGAAATTGATATTCTGGAAGAATCTGATCCAAATCGTCACGGCATGTTAACTATTCAACAAATAGCTGAGCAAATGCTGCCTCATATCGAATCCAACGAAATCCCTCTAGAAGATGCCATCATCGTCAACATTCAGGCCGACAGCCCTTTTGGCAGCATAGAAATTAAAAAATAAAAATATCAGCAAGTAATGCCGATGCAAAGGACATGCGTCGGTGAAAAATATTTAACCGCGTGTCGAACCACTTATTTCCCAGGCGTACGCGCAGTCGAGTTCCGAAAGCACCGCAATAACACCCGTATCACCATCTTCCAGCATTGTTCGAACAGGTGTACGTTTTTGGAAACGTCGATGTGGCATATTCATCCAGCGCGCACCCATTTTTAAATTTCTTGGATAAGAAGTACGCAATGCATCAACAATACCCAACAAAGAAGCAATGCGAATATTGATTTGATCTGTTTCCGGAAATGGCGTGTTATCACGAAACTTTTGCAAATGACGAGTACGCTGCCCCTCGGGTAAACTCAGCACGGCGATAATCTGCTCTCCGGTCAAACCCCAGTCATCAACGGCTTCCATAATTTTAAGCGTTGCAGTTAAACGTTGAGACTCTGTTAATTCTTTCATGTGTACTCCTAAAAGTATTGTATCATCAGATTTTACCACGATTCTAAATTAGGTAGCGACATGCCCGTACAAACCATATTACGCATGGGGAATCCCCTGTTACTGCAACGAGCAAAAGAAGTCACTGAATTTAATACCCCAGAGTTAAACCGGTTAATTCTTGATATGCAGGACACCATGCACGCAGAAGAAGGCGCAGGCCTTGCCGCTCCACAAATTGGAGTTAGTTTACGTGTGGTTATTTTTGGCGTCGATCACAACACGCGATACCCGGATGCGGAATCTGTTCCACAAACTATTTTAATTAATCCCGTGATTACAACTGTTGATGAAGTAATGGAAGATGGCTGGGAAGGTTGCTTGAGCTTGCCTGGGCTACGTGGCCTTGTTCCACGATATCGCCATATAAAATATTCTGGTTTTAATACACAAGGAGAGAGATTTGAAAAGGATGCTTCGGACTTTCACGCCCGTGTTGTCCAACATGAATGTGATCACCTTGATGGATTTCTTTATCCACAACGCATGAAAGACCTTAAGCAATTTTCCTACATTTAAGAACTTCAGAAGTCTAATTAATATACTAATTACGCGTCAGACAACAAGAAAATAACTACTCGCTTCAATTAATCTATTTTTTATAGCCCCTCTAAATTAATTACATTAATGATATTCAAACTATCCATCAACATCCCTCACCATCTCATCATGATAGTACTTGTACTTCGGCCGCGCCTCGATGCCATGGCATTTAACACAGAACGTATCTTTGGCGCCCCGGCGGCGTAAAAAACTATTAAGTACATTGCCTTCCTGATTCTCAAACTCTGTCCGTTCAATTACTTCTTCTTTCTTGTTCGAACCATGTTCAGGCTGCCAACGATGAGGATTATGACAGGTCACACATGCAATACTGCCAAACTCTTCTATTTCATTTTTCGCATTCACCAGCGGCATGACTTTAGCATCAGATCGCAGTACAAGATCTTCAAAAGGATGGCTAAAGAGTTCAACTGTCCTCTTTTCAGCTACGCCTTTATCCTGGTGACAGTTCATGCAGATACGGTCTCGCTCAAGCGGTTTTTCCTTACCTTTTTCCTTATATTTTCTGCGCTCACCTGCATATAAAAAATCAGTTTGTTCATCACCTTTATGCAGGCTGTGGCAGGATCCGCAAACACCAGCCTGTTCAGGCTTCTGATCAAAATGATTTTCATGATTTTTGGCGGTGACACGTAGATCATGATCGGTATTAGCTACCTGCTCATATTCTTCATGACAGAAACTGCATAGTTTGCCATCACGGTTATCAAACTTAAGCAGGGCAGTGCCTTCTTTACCATTGTGTAGATCATGACAGGTCAGGCAGGTAATTTTTTTAATTTCTTCTTCACCAACCTTGACGGATTTTTCCAGCTCAATATTGACTGGATGTATACCTTTTTTGCGTGCATCTTTTTCATCTTTGGCGTGCTGGCGTTCGTGGCAGGCTGTGCACAGTTGTGCATCATCAATTTCTAGTGGTGTCAGTGCTTCATTGGCTGCACCGTGAATCTGGTGGCAGCTCTGGCAAATCATCTGTTTATCACCACCCAGACTTAGGCCTTGTTCTAACAGTTTCTTTGGCATGCCTTTATGCAAATGTTCATCTACGGCGTAACCTTCTGTCTCACCTGCGGGCGGCTGTTTGAGATAAACCCCCACTGGATGATTAATACCTTTTAAGGGGAATTTTTTGTTTAGCGTACTGGCCAGTTTTGATTCATGACACTGCTGGCACAGGTCACCATCCTTGTTCAATACTCGCAGCCATGGATTGGCGTGCTCGCTGTATAAAGTATCGGCTTCATCGATGTCTGCCGAATGTGGGGTATGGCAACTGCCGCAACTGAGCTGTTTTTCTTTATTGTGGTTATCGCTCAATAAAGGAAATGCTTCGGGTATTTCATCCTCTCGTTTTTTGTCTTTCTGTGTTTTATCTTTTTCACGCTGATGATGAATGTCGGGGTGCTGCTCACCATGGCCAATAGAACGACGTGAATCTAGAACCGCACCGTGGTGACAGCTATAACACATGCGCTCGCTGGCCACAGGTGGCACATCTTCATGGGAAATCTTTCCTGCTTTATATTCATCCGACCATTCCAGATGGCAGCTAATGCAGTTTTTTTGTGATGTCTCTAATGTTGCTTGCTGCGGTATTGTTGCCTGTATTTCTGAAAGCTGGAATACCTCAACCCGGTTTTCCAGTGCATCGACAACATAAAGCTTGTCCTGCTCGATGCTTAGTGCAACTGGTGCTGAAAACTTGATGGGATTCTTTTTTTCATCCATTAAAAACCCATCAAACTCACCATCATAAAAAACTGAAATCGTACCGCGATAAGCATCACTCACCAGCATGTGCCGTTCTCTTAAGGCCAGTCCATTGGGGCGATACAGTTCGCCATCTGCCAGACCGAAGCGACCTGCCTGACCAAATCGTCGACCTTGCTGATTAAATCCCTGTACCCTCGCATTGATGACATCGACTACCTGCAGATAGCCATCACGGTCATGCTTTATCTGAAATGGAAATAAAAATTCAGAAGCCAGCTCACCACGCTTGCCCCAGCACAGCAGTTCTTTGCCCGTACTGGCATCGATACGACAGACACGGTGGTTGCGTCGATCACTCCAGCTAATAATACCCTCGCTAATTGTCAGTGCCACCGGCTCTGCTGGCTTCTCACCAGACAGGGGCAAATGCTTGATCAGTCGCCCAGCCAAATCAAACATGCTGATGCGGTGATTGCCCGTATCAGCCAGATAAACTTTATCCTCACTGATAGCTATACCCATGGGTAAGTTCAATCCCGCAGACTGGCCAAAACTGAAAGACCATGTTGCATTTTCATCAAACACGACGACCCGATTATTAACACCATCTAAAACATAGGCATGGCCGTCTTTACTAATGGCCACGTCACTGGGCTGATCCAGGCCGCCTTCCAGCGTTGTAATATGATCTGCCTGCAGTGCTGCGTTTGCATTAACCGCAAACAAGGCGCATATCAGGAAAAAAACTGTTCTCACTTGAGCAAATCCTTGATGCGAATTTGTTGATCATCTTTTTTGAAGCGTGTGAAGAAACGTGCAATCGTGTTTCTCTGAATTTTTTTCGCCTGCTCGGGAGATGCGCCCAGTGCTGCCAGATCCAGCATGGGGTTATCATCACCATGGCAACGCTGACATTTCGGGCCTTTTTCTTCTAGCGGTGCGTGCAGGCGTGCTTTAAGTTTGGCCTTGTCATTTTCATTGGCATCCTGCCAGTCCTGTTTTATTCTTTTAGAAAAATCATCATCGCTAAATATTAAAGCCAGCTCTTCAATATAAAACGGAGTGATTTTTGCACCTATCTGTGGCACCAGCATCAACTGTTGTTCTGGCTTATCTTTTTTGTTTTCATCCTGCTTCGGAACACGGGCAGCAATTTTGTTGCCTGCATTAGCACCATCAAAAGCCAGCCACGCATATTCCATGTCAATATCATCAGGCCGCATATGACAGGTTTCACAGGCAATATAACGACTGTGCCTGTTCATAAAGGTGCGACTACGTTCGTTCTTTCTGTGTGGCAGGCTCTGATGGCAGTTCGTGCAAATCGCCTGCTTTGTAGTTTTCTGTTGCTCAGCACGGTGATGAAACACCGGTACGGAAATATTTTCCTGCAACTTGATTTCCTTATGATCTTTTATTTTCTTAAGGGCCTCATCAACTTGCTTTTCACTGGGTGCGGCCTGGGTTACCTGCTGCTGGTAGAACGGTACGGCCAGCAGTTGCTGGGGCAACAATAATGAACATATAAATAAAAATACTAACCAGTGCTTATTCATTGCCTTTCTCCTGATTAGCTGATTTTTTTCCGGAGGCATTTTTACTGTTCCTTTTCTTTACTTTTCCTTTGGCTTTGCGTTCCAGCATTTTTTCCTGAAAAGCATCACCACCCAGTATGGAGAAGGTCACACCCTTTTTACGCTTGCCCAATACACTGCGCCACAAAGCACCAACAGCAAAAACCAGTATCACTGGAAGAAAAATAAACAATGCTTTTATCCAGTTTGAATCTGTTCTTTCAACGACGGGTAACGTGCTGTCATCACTAACGGCAATCATATCCAGATCGTGTAGATCTGTTTCGACAAAGCCTTTATTTAGCGGGTGTTTAGCAAAGCCATGACATTCACTCTGTGCACAAGTTTCTGCCAGCTTTTCCGGATGCGTTGCAGCCTGTTTCTTTTCATCGCGCAAAATGCCATGCCGATAACCTGTTGGTGCGTGGCAATCAATACATGATGCACCCTGCATAACATTCGCTTCTAGCAGACGTCCGTGCAGGGTCATTGCATAACTATCGCTGGCGACGACAAATCGTGGCCCGGCTTTTTCTTTTTCCTGGGTTTCTTCATCTTCTATTTCAACTTCAGCCATGCGCTCGTGATCTGCATGGCACTGGTTGCAGCTTCTGTTATGATCATTTTTATCCCAACGTGAACCTATAAAACGACGCAACAAATGCCCGCTAAATTGCCCTAACCAAACTTCTCCTTGATGACATTTTCCACATTCAGTTTCGACATGATCAAAATCGGCTTTAAATTTCGGCAGCATTTTCTCACTGATATAGGCTTCGTTGCTGTGACATTGACGGCAGGATGGGTTTTGTTTCTCGCTGCTTTCTTCCAGTCGGTTGCCGCCGGTGAATCCCTTGCTCCAGCCGTCGCCATGCGTGGAATCGGCAAACTCTTCGACCACTTTTTTATGAGTATAGGGTTTGCCTTTGGATGGCTCTTCTACATGACAGGTCTCAGCGCAATCGACTTCACCATTCTCAACCTTGTGTGGAAAATCCTGTATTTTTCGATGACAGTCCTTGCACGGCACGCTGCCATGGAGTGAACTGTTGTAATGTTTTTTTTTGATTGATGCGCTACGTAGCACGCCTAGCTTATCAATATAATCCAGTCCCTCTAAAGCATGACAGGAAAAACAGCCATCGGGGTCGGGGTGACGCTCGGCGGCAAAAACATCCTGACTAAAACCAACAAAGAGCAATGTCATAACAAAGATCAAGGCCACACTCATATGCCGTGGAGAACGCCAATGCTTAAATCCCTTTCCTTTATTTAGTCGCAGGTACGACCAGCGACTGTCTTTTTTCTCCTTTTTTGATGGCTCGAAATGAACGGCCGTCCAGTTTGGCTGGGGATGGAAATCCACGCCTTTTTTCTTACGCTTAGGATCTTCATCCAGTGGCGCACTACGCCAGTCGATTGCACCCCAGTCACAGACATCAACGCATTCATGACAGGACATGCAGGATAGTTGATCGACCACGGCAATGCCGTCTTTCATCTGAATGGCACCGGTCATGCATTGGCGGGCACAGATATTACAGCCGGTACAGCGGCTACGTTCAACGCGTACCCGTCGGGTAAATCTGAACATTGCACCGAGTCGATTAACCAGTCCATCGACGGCACCGATGGGGCAAAGGAACGTACAGTAAGCACGGCCTTTGCTGGAAAAGAATCCCAGCAAAAACAGCAGAGCGATATTGACCAGACCAATGCCAGACAAAATATAAGCAAACCCCTTGAGGCCACCACTGATTGCTTCAAACAAACGCGGCACGGTAATAAAATTACATAGCGTGCAGGCGCTGATACCCAGCAGCGGCATCAATACCAGATAAACAGAAAAGTAACCGTAACGAATTGGCACCTGAGGCAGGGCGCGGTATTCAATCTTCCAGCGGTCGTCTATTGTGCGGCTGACCATTTCGGGAAAACCGCCGACCGGACAAACGTAGGAACACCACATACGGCCGTAAAAAAACGTGGTCATCATAATGGTGGTGAACACATATACCCCGATGGAGGCTACCTGAATATTATTAGCAACATCCTGTGGGTCCATACCGGGGAAGATTAGATAAAAGCGGCGCATACAAAGCTTGCCGCACAGATCCGGATTATCAACCAGGCTCGGTAAAAACAGAAAGGGCGCAAAAAATAATGTGCATGACAATATAATTATTGCGTAGCGAAACTTCTGCGGGTTGGGTATCGCCTTGATGTTATCGATAATTCTCATTCTTTATCTCTCAAATTCATGGCAGGCTAAACACAGCGTGCCGTCTTTGGCTGACAGGCGTAGCAATACCTCATCCTGCAGGCGTTGATATTTCAGTTCGTGCGTACCGCCGTCCTGCTTTGCCAGTTTTTTTAATCGTTTTTCTTTATCAGCCCTGAATACTTTGTTCCAGACATGATCTTTGTAGCTCACACCTTTTTCAACTTCTACATCTGCAATCTGTCTGCCAGCGGGTTTATCTTTTGCAATCACGCCTATTTCATGGGGCGAGTGACAGGTGGCACACATGACTTTGTTTTTACTGTCCAGTGGCAAAATGATCTTATGTTCCTGTTCCGATTTTTCTATACGCTCTCGCATTTCCTTATCCGGCTCTGCCCGATGATTCAGCGCATTAAAGTGCGGCGCATCTAAATGACAGCCCCAGCATAATTTTTCAGGTGGCAGGCGAAATTCCAGCTCATCTCGTTTAATTTCTTTTTCTGGGTCGGGTGCTTCCTTATGGCAATACTCACAGTCTTTCTCATCGTACTCACCGTTATCATCGAGCAGGTCATGAATATTAGGACGCTGATAATCTTCCTTCTCATGACAGAGATAACAGAAATCACTTAGCTTTTTGTAAGGGCCGCCACGGTGAAAGTCATCGGCTTTTTTATCTACCTTGTCAATTTCTGTTTTTTCAATATCCTTGATGCCATGACAGGTTTTACAGACGATCTTGCCTTCATCACTCAACGGTAAATCATCAGACACTTTCATTGCTTCTGGCGGTTTGATGTCAACCAGATGGTGCATAGCTGGCAGCTCAATTTTTTTATCTCCCGCCGTCGTGTCTTCTGCTATTACCTGTAAGGGCAACAGACCAATAAGAAATAGAGATAAATATGAACGAGTGAACATCACATGCCTGCCTGTGCAGCTTCACCGTGTGTATGGCAATCTCGGCAGTCACCACCAACATCGTGCACACCGCTCAGGCCATTACCAGTATCCTGTGCACCTTCATCTACTATGGTCTCCATCTGATGACACAACACGCACAGCTGAGAATAATCACCATCAACTACTGTTACCGAATAGGGCTCATCACGTAATACACTATCAAGCTGTGAAGCCCCTTTGTTTGAGCTATCAATAATTAATTTTTCATTATTAGTGGCGTGCATGCTGTGACAGTCCGTACAATCGACAACACTCTGATAGCTATACGCCTCGCGCAGGCCACTATAAGTTGCTACACCACTGCCATCGACTAACCCGTGTTTATCAATAAAATTAAAATCATCTTCTGATGCAACTAGAGGGTCGTCGTAGCTGTTGCCAGTAATTTCAAAGCCGGTTTGCTGGTGATCACGATTGTGGCAACGCAGGCAGAATTCAGCTTCTGAACTGTAGTCCACAATGTTCTGCAGGGCGTTGGGGTACTTTGTCAGGTCAGTATTGATTTCAAACTGTCCGTCCATATCTGATGCATCGTGGCAATAGACACATTGTTCATCACTAACGTCTGCCACCAAAGTCGCACTAAAACCATGGCCATGCTGGCCTTGCCAAATTTGATTATCAGGCATATCACTGTTGTTGTGACAAATGACACACTGGCGTGAGCCACTTTCATTCGTGCCGTTGTTACCATGGCAGCCAGTACAACTGGCAAAGCCTTTTTCAACAACAATGCCACGAATTAGATCTGCAATGTCATGAATTCCTGCTATCGAATGACATGCACCACAATCTGGCAATCCCCAGGCTGCGCCACCTTCGCCATGACTGGCATCCAGAATTAAATTAGCTTCTGTAATATGTTTTGTTTCACCCTCACTATCACCGCCACAGGCTGTAAGCAGTAGTGACAGCATCAATCCTAAAATTAAAATCATTTTATTCATCATCGACTCTTCCTGTGACAGTCACTACAGTAACCAATGTTGTGGCAACGACTGCATGAAGCAGCATTCATACGCGCCTCGATACCATGGCTGGCACGATAACCCAGACCATGAACTCGCCGATGTGTTTTATCGCGACGGAAATGACAATCGCTACAAAAAGACTGATCGATATGACAGCTACTACATTGCTCATCATCTGGTTTGGCCGAATCCAGACGTGCATCCTCACCGTGATGATTTGCGTAATCCAGATTGTGATCTTTCGGCCATATTTTTTTCGGATCGTCATGACACAGTTCACAACGCGAGGGGGCACTCTGCCTGCTTACATGGCATTCATGACAAATCGCTTCTAGCGGCTCATTGGAAATTACATTGAGCTTTTTAAGCTGTTTTAGATCAGTGACGCTGTTTTTATTAAAGGGATGACACAGTAAACAACTATCTCCTTCCTTTTCCATCGCATCAAAATGTGCTTTATGCGGATAAAAAATATCGGCGCGCTGATCACGCATTTGCCACCAGCTTTTTTCTTTCTCTGGTTTGTTCGTCACTTCTTTTTCCAATGTTGCCTGTTCAGCCATCACTGGCAACGCAAACAGGGTCAGAAACAACAATAAAATTCTCATTACATTGCTCCCTGCCTGTCATCGCCAAAGCTATAACTAAGACTAAGAAGAAAGCGATATTCATCTTCGAGACGACTATTCCAGATATGGCTAGCGGTAACATCAAACTCTAGGCCAGATAGCATGTCTTTAACGCCTAGCATATGCTCCATACGTAGCTCTATGCCAATACTGCGATTATCGCCCTCCAGTTGTTTTTCCTGTTGCTGCAATACGCTACTGACGCCACCCCTCACAGAAGAGCTGAGAGTTTTCTCTACATCAATGAACAAACTACTTACACGCTCAGTCTGCAATTCTAGTTGTTCAGCTTTAGCCGCAAGTAACAAGCCTTGATTGCTACGCCGCTCAATTTCAAACATGGACGCATAACCGTTACCACCGACTTCACGATTCACCTGCCGCGTTGCCACTGACCATGTTTGTTGATAATCATATTTAAATTGATAGGCTGCTTTGAATTGCGTTTGTTGACCAGTAGCATAAAGTGAATAAAATCGGTCTCTAAAACTCAGCGCATCATCAGCAGGCTCGTAGGTTTCATAGTCGAGTCGAAGCGTGCTATCTTCTTTCAAATCCCAGCGTGTATTCATCAGCACTGATTCCCACTGCGATCTTTCTACTACGTAACTTGCAGACATCGATAATGCTGCAGGCAGCAGATTTTCATTATCACTACTAGCAGCCAATCCGAAATGATAGCGTTGTTCATGACCATCCTGATCTAAACGCTGCCAGCCGAAGCGAGTATCAACTTGATAATTATGAATAAGACGTGGCATAGTTAGCAGATCAACCCCATAGATCGCCTCACCATCAATTGAATTAAATGCTTCAACGCGACCGGGGACGCCTGTATAAAAGTTTAGAATTAGAGCGTCAGCTTTATGACGATATTGAAGACCATCAAGACTGTAATAACCGAGGGTATCGGCTCGAAAAAAACGACCCACACTAATTCGATCTAGTGATTTATTAAAATCCTGTTGCAGATAAAATTGATACAGCTCAGCTTCACTATCATCTGTCTGTTGTGACAATGCTAAGCTCAAGCCACTTATCAAGCCTTTATTATGATCGTTATAAACTAGATCAAGCCGTTCTTGCAAACTACTCTCAGAATAAAACTGGCTGTTATTCATTTCAATAGCAGTTTCCAGCTCCCCCGACAATCCTGCCTGTGCATCTGATGTTGCTAATGCCATTATGCCTAACAGGCTTAGTACATAATTAAAACCGCGCACTGCTATCGTCGTAAAAACCATTGCCATGTTTCTTTTTATGCACGGCCCAGGTAACGATAGCTGCTAGCGCAACCACACAGCCACCACAGGTAGAACAACGACCTTCTTTTGGAACAGTGCAGTTGGAAGAAGTGATAATATGACTAACGGCAAAACCAGCACCCGCTAACCAGGGCACCAATTTTTCACTTCGCTTTAGCAAGCTTTTTTGTTTCATTATTATTTGCCTAAAAGAATCCGCGGGAAGTTATTTCCAAAAAGGAGGCATAACTTCCCACGGTAATGTCACTCGAAGGAGGCGAGTTAAACTCTGATACGACGTCTGCCACAACCCACCAGGGTCATAACAAACATCCCAATTAACAGCACATAGTCAGCCGATCCACCACCTGATGACGTAGAAGTAACAGCACTAGAATCACTATCTGCAGATGCAATGCTACTATCAACAATTGCATAATCACTGAAGTGATCAGTCCAGAATACAATCATACCTTCACTCTCTTCACCCTCGACTTCAGAGTGAGGCTGTATTAGGGCAATGTCATCTACACTAATTTCTGACCAGCTAACACCGCTATCAGTAGAGAAGATAACTTTGACCTCATCAAGACGGGTATTGCTACCCTTATAAGGCATTTTCACCAGCATTCGATTGTTCGAAAAGTTAGTTACTTCGTTACTGTTACTGTCTGTTACTTGCAATGAGTAGACGTCTGAAGTTAGTCCACCTAGATCTGCATCATCAACACTGGCAAGCACATCAAGGTTAGACAAACTGACCTGCACTCTGTAATCAGGGAACGTTAGTTCAGTTTGTCCATTATCTTCCACCATCACTAACACTCCACGAATAACACTGCTACCATAACGTGCCTGATACGCAAACACGTCATCACCAGGGAACAAAGTAGCAGCTAATGCCGTATTTGCTACTCCTGCCTTCACAATTGCATCATGGGCAGACGCTCGTTTAAATACGCCTGAATCTGCATCAGTTATTTCAGCATTCAAAATTGACATAGATGGATTGAGTCTTGATGCATAAAGAATATCTGAAACATTCTCAGTAACCACACCGAACTCATCGGCCTTCATGTATGGATAATCAAAAATCACCAAACCTTCATCGACAAGACGAGGGTCTACTAACTCAGTAATTTCTTTAGTATTACCTTCACCAAACAGGCCTGTGGGTGACAACAATGTACTAAATGACCCATCCTGTTTAACATTATGGCACTGCTCACACTGTACCGAAGCAACTGCTGGGCGAGTATTATGTGACATCAAATACTGGTTTGATTCTGTCCAAACCATAATTGCATCTGGATTTTCTACACCTTTAGCAATCAATACTTTGTCAAAAGCATTTTTAACCGCAACAAATGTTTCATAATCCTCGGGTTCACCAAAACGCCAGCTGCCGTGAGAGAAACTGACCGTCACTGTGCCCAACTCTTCACCAGATACCGGGTCAACAATAACACCATAATTTTCTCCCGCATCATCTGTAAGCATTTCAAAAACACTATCACGCTCGGTCTTATTTATAGTGCGACCAGTATTTTTATCTTTCCAGTAGTAACGCAGCCTTGGGTTGTAAGGAACAATTGTAAGATCACCATTTTCAGCTGCACGATACCTGTACATCGGTAGTATCGGAACACCGCGACTTTCCTTATCTGTAATATGACAGGCCTGACAACTAACAACGTCCAGATGCGTCTGCGTAATACGTTCCAGCGTCTCCTGTGGATATCCAGTCATATCGCCACTTGCTTTCCATTTCGCAAGATGAGCCTCCTGCATACTGTCATGACCTGAAGGAATAGCAGGATTCGGTGCATCATCATGGCAATATTCACAGGATTTTGCATTCGGTGAATAATCCAGATCATTACGTACATCCATATCTGAATTACCTTTAAGGAAATTATGATCAGCATCCAGATCAACATTGGCATACGCTGGATTAAAATAATTCCGTGTATGACAGGCATTACAGTTTTCTATTGCACGCTCTTCGCCATTAGGCTCAATCCACGTCTTACCTTTATGCACATCATCCTGATAGTCCTCAACTACAACACCGTCCTCATCAATAACTGCTTCTGCACTTTCACCAAAACCATAAAAACCACGGCGTGAGTTGCTGGTAAGGTGGCACATCATGCAGTTATCATTAGCTGGGAATCGAATCATCGGAATAGCTACTTTCTTGTCCTCATCAAAAGCAGCGGTATTCCAGTTGAGTAGTGGTTGCTCATTCTCATCCTCAAGCAACATATAAGCCGGCTCAGACGCATGCATATCAATTTCTACGCCTTCTGGTATTTCTGTGGTGCGATCAAAAGTAACCACTGAGGTATCCACCTGCACACCATCTTCATGCTTAAGATTCAAAAACTCTAAAATGGAAGTATTCACACTGCGGAATTGCCCTTCATCAGCCAAATAGGTACGGCGCAATGCTTTAAAATGATCAAACGCAGAGTCTCCGCCTTCAACCTCTAACTGTGGATCAAAAACTTGTAAAGCGTCAAATTGCACATGACATATCAAGCAGTCATTCTCTACGACACCACTTTTTTTCCAGTCCCATGCAGAAATTCCACTTGGATCCTCTGTACCCGCATTGGTATTACGACTGTAGTAATCACCATCGAACTTGGGAACAGAAGCAATATCAACTTCATCATAGCGGTTTCCATTTCTGTCTTTCTCCATCCAGCCACCACCAGCATGACAACTTACACATCGCATAATATGATCGGCTGACCCCAGATCACCAAAATCATCAGCACTCGCATTACTCTTCTTAGCAAGCTGATCTGGATTGCTGCTTCCCATGCAGTTATAACCACCATAATAACCAGGGCCAACTAGAGTAGTCAGCCCGCGCAATTCACCAAAGTCATCGCGAGTCTCATCGCGACCTTGTTCAATATGAAAAGCATGAGTAATGGCCTCATAGTCATGACAGCCACCAGTACCACAGGTAACTTTTGAACTATAAGGATTAGCACTATCGAGAACATGGTTACCATCTTCATCTAGTAACGGAATGGCCGGGTGTAGAATCGGTTTATCCATATCATTAATTGCCGCTTCTACCTGCCCAACTGACACAAATAAAAACAAAAACCCTGACAAAACCACCATTTTCTTATTTAAAAAATTCATTACAATCATCTCTCTTATTTTTATGCAACTGCACCTGTAAGGCATTCATACTTAGCGAGCAATTGACTCTCTGACTCGTTGTTATCTGGATCCTCGATGATGCAGTCCACAGGACAAACATCAATACACTGTGAGATTTCAAAGTGACCGACACATTCTGTACATAGCGCTGACTCAATAACATAAACATCGTCACCCATTGAGATAGCCTCATTAGGACACTCAGGCTCACAAACATCGCAATTTATGCAATCTTCAGTAATCATTAATGACATTATTAAATCTCTTTACTTCTCTTCATATACGGGCACAGTAAATCCAGTGCGTGATCATAATCATGCATAAAAACTTGTGGAAGTGACATGATGTCGCGTGACAATTTGTCACATTTCAATTGGGATATAGCCAGCGCAATTACAAGCTAATTCAGGAGGATGCTACTGTAGAATCAGGAACGCTCAAAGATTAACAAAATTAACCTCCAACCTAAACAACACCTCCCAAGCCCCCAAGCGCTCATCCGTAACCAGTGGCTTATTCCAGTTAACTGCTGGCGCTATCTCATAGAACAACCATTTTCTATGAAAATTCTGTCGAAAACGTATACCCACACGTGTGTTATTTGTATACCTATCCGGCTTTGTCACACCACTTACACTACTCTCATAAGAAAGCGCGCTTTTATCTGTTAGATGCTGGTACAGTACCAAACCGCTTGTCAATTCTTTACCTTCAAAACTTTCTGATTTAGAGGCATAATTAGTTTGTCTTAGTAAAAAATCATCACTCAGTTTTTTTTCAAAATCTATTCTAGATGTGGTTCCATCCGCATTATCTCGCCTGAACAATTCCTGTGTAAATCGAGTGATAAATGTTTCAGTAATTGGCCACTTATAACGATAGCGAAAGGCAATGCTCGGAGAAAGTTTTACCCTGACACCAAAATTTGCTCTTTCTGATTTTGTTACCTCGTACAACAAACCAAGGTTGCCACCTGACTCCGTATCAGAACCGGGGACAATATCCCGTAAAGTTTCATCTTCATCATCTTCAAATATAAGATTGATACTCTTCTTTGTTTTGGGTAGTTTAAAACTGGCATGCAAATTACTGGCATATGACCATCTACCTCCCTCAGTTAATATAAAATCGTTTTGCCAGCGAACACGCGTACCTGCTCGCACCTCTTCGTCTACTCGAGCACTAGAAAAAAACGAATCAAACCATACTGAAGGCTCACAGAACTGTATGCTCAAATAAGTATGCGCCTCATCAAACCAGCTATCACTTTCTCCCTTCAATTGCTCACAGACAGACGACTCATCCTCCTGTTTAATTTCTTCAGACACTTCTGCATAGGCATGCTTTACCTGTACCGAACTCAGCAATACAAGCAGAAATATATAACTTATTTTTTTATAAGCTAATGGGAGCATTTAATTTTTTTTAACCACCTTAATCAAAAGCCTGCAATAAGCAGGCCTTTGATTCATATAAAAAGTCTGTTTTCACACATTCTAATGTATTTTTATTACTCCTGGTTTTTCTTTCTTAAAGTCAGGCATAGCCATGCCCACAGAAGCATTTATGTAGGTAGGGTCAGCAACTACATAGCGCTGACCATTGTGCATTACCGAATCACCCACTACGCGGCCTTTAAATCGAACCGCCGTTGCCACATGTCCAGGATAATCCAGCCCAACCACATCCATACCTAACAGGCTGTGTACCAACCATGCAAAAAGGATGGAGCGATCTTCGCAATCTGAATAAGGGTAGTAGATCGTTTCTTCAGGAAACAAATAGTTTTCTTTACCAAACTGCCCTTCATCTGTTTTGTAACGTAGTGATGTCTGTACAAATCTCAGCAAAAAGTTAACGGCTTTTTGTTCATCCATTCCTTTCATGTGATCACTGAGTTGTCTTTGTAATGAGTTCGAGGCCGCCGCACTCACCTTGCCTTTAAAATACCACTCAAGATCAAGCTGTGGATAGGTTTCCATGAAGCGAATACGCTCATTATTGTAAGCTGCATGAATCTCATAATGCTTGCCTTCAAAATCAAAGGACAAATTTCTACGTGCTGCTTTACTATCAAGCAGCGCTTCATTATTCATTTGCATATTCAAAGCTTTATTTGCATCAGGATAGTTACCATCATAGGTATACACCTGACCTAATTTTTGACCCTTGCCATCAAAACGAACGGCATAATAACGGACTTTTTCGAAGGTAAAGTACGGCACTGCATACATTGGCTGCTGAGATGGCACTAGTAAAAACACTTTTCTATCATTATAGGCGATACGTGATTGAAAGCCCGACTTGGCAAGTACAAACCAGGTAAATAATGACTGACTACTCTCTGAAGAATAAATCTTCCCTGCAATTTCATGCACCAATAATGCATGAGCCCAGTCATTGAGCTGCAAGGCTTTTGATTTTTTATTCACCTGATCAATCAGGTCATCATAATCAGCCAGACTAAGCGCAGACCAGAAATCACTAATGCCTTTTCCATTAACTCGTGATTTCATTGACGTCTTCAATTTTGGATCATAATAAAAAGTATGGCGACTACCCAGATAAGTGAGCACCAGCTTTCTACCCTTATGTACGATCTTGGGTTCTGGCGCTATGACAGGTCTTATAACAGGTTCAGGGACAACAGGCTTTAAAATCACTGGCTCCGGTTTACTTTCAGGAACAGGTGGTATTTCTACAACTGGTTTTGGTGTATCAGGAATTTTAACAATCGGCTCAGGCTTTGGTGCTGGCTTTACCTGAGGCTTCGGTTCATCTTTCACAACAGGTGTTGGCACGGGCCGTGGTGGTTTAACTGGCTGCGGTTTCGCTACTGGCATAACCACTGGCTTGGGCGCTTTATCACGTACCACACCCTTTAATAAATCCATTTCTTTCCACTGCAATTTCAAAAACGTTGTGAACTCCTTATCTCTCTTATCTTTATATTCCTGAAATGATGCCTGATACTGCTTCTTCCATGCTGCATAATCATCGTTAGCATATGAAGACTGACTCACTGCCACTACAAATACAAAGCTAGTAAAAACACCAAAACTTTTACTCAATCTGTACATTTTCTTAACCTTTCTGCCCTTTATAAACAAAAAAACCGGCACCCAAATCTAATCAGGTACCGGTCTTTATTAACAATCATACTCAAATTTATTCGAGAGTTATTGCCTACCTGCAGCAATTGCAGCGGCCAGTTCATCCTGACCTTTTTGAGCTTTAAACTGCTGCCATAAAGCCTTGTCATTATTCATACTAGTACGTAGTGCTTCCTGTGTTGCTGTAGCTGCTGATGAGCTATCCATTCCAAGTAAAACATATAAGGTACCGTTTGGACTTGTTCGAGATTTATAAATCTTGGTTCCAATCAGTGACTGATCGGTAATCTGCTTGGTAACAGACGTATTAACTTTATCTACTGTTTCTGAACTAGCCGCGCCTGTTGTTTCAGCATACTGCTTAACCATATTACTAACATGGACTTTCATGCCTTGAGCCAGCTGAACTCGAGCATCAGTCGCTGCCATATTTTTCATAAAACTATGGCCTGCTGCTGACTTCTCAGCAGATCCAACTGCAGAAACTTCAACACCTTCTACCGGCTCATCACACACCCAACTAGGAGCCGCCGTATTTGGCGCATCAGGGAATGCACAATCTAACGCCACTTTAACCTCTTCAGGACTACAGGCCGCTAGCAATACAGACAAAGCCACACCACTTACGGCAAATAAACTATTTTTAACTTTCATTGTTTCCATCTCCACTCATTTAATCGGTAGTATTTTTTTCGTTGGATAAACTTAACTGAGATAACACTCATATGCAATTGATATCATCAAATTTATGACTTAAGTATATATGATATCGAAATACCCACTCTGTTAAGCAGCTCACAAAAAAACAATCAGATTCTCAGCATTCATTGCTATAATTCTGCCACTTTTAAACTAATTTTCATGACTGAGAAAGCATATGTACAAAATACTGCCCGTAATTTTACTCTTCCTGATCTCGGCCTGTGCTCCGGAAAATGTAAAGCCCGCCTGGATCAATGACCCCGAACAGGGCGCTGTAGGCTCTTCAACCACTCATGTTAAAGGTCGTCATTATCAGGAAGATCTGGCAATTTCACGAGCCAGAGAAAAGCTGGCTGCGCGTTACGGTGTGGAAATCGGCAGTGATCAGATCATTACAGAACGGGTCGTTAACGACAAATTCTATGTTACATCCGACAAGGAAATTCGTCAGTCCATTAAAAACAAGGTGGTCAAAGCCCATGTTCGAGCCACCTGGCACGACACATCACAGGATGAACTCTGGGTATGGGTCTTCCCCGTTAACTAAATAATCCTATCTGTCGTAGCCGCTATTTTTTTCCGGCTGTGGCAGAGGCTTCCTTTTTAGCCAGATGATCTACTATTCTAAGCATGTTCTCATAACTTCCAGCACTAGTACCTGACACCAGATACTTGCCATTAACACCCATCGCTGGTACACCACTAATTGCAAAACCTTTCAACTTTTTAATGGCTTTGCGTACTAAGTTATCTATTGAGAAAGAACCATAAACCCCTCTGAATTCTTTTTCATTCACGCCTTTGGAAACCAGAAAAGCAATCATCGCATCTTCACTATGCAAATGAATCTTCTCTTTGTGCATAGCATCAAAAATTACTGAGTGATATTTTTCAACCAGCCCCAAAGCCTGCAATGAATAGTAGGTACGTGCATGCACCTTCCAATCAGGTCTAAATACAGCTGGGACACGCACAAATTCAACATTGGCGGGTTTGGTTTTTAACCAGTTTTGTATAATCGGCTCAAACTGGTAACAGTGAGGGCAGCCGTACCAGAAGAATTCCAGCACCTCAATTTTATCGCCCGTTTCGGTAGGCTGTTCGGCAACACGCGTATATTCTACCCCCTCTGTATACTCTGCAGCCCGTGCAAAACCACTGACTAAAAACAGGAAAAAAGTAATATAAGCTAATTTTCTCAACATGTGCTCGTCACTCCGTACTTGAAGATTCTGATTTTATAATTCTTAAGGAACCTGGCTATCAATGCTGACTGTCAGGTTAGTCGCTGCTGCAACATCATTGACCGTCACCTGGCCGATAAAGTCGCCACTTTGTGCAATCGCCGCACCCGTCTTAGTAACACGAGCCGATACCACTATCTGTTTGAAAGCACTCATGTTCATACCTTCCATCATAGCCATACTGTCATCCAGCACTACGGTAGTCGGTAACTCAGCCAGCGTTAATCGTTGTGCTGCCAGTGGCATCTTCGGGCCTGTTAAAGCTTTGGCATAAATAAACACAATATCATTGCCTGCAAATTTCTGTCTGACCTCGGCACTCACATCAACACTGACCTGTAAGCTGGCAGTTTTTGCCACGGGTGCTGCAGATGGCATCAACTCATCCATTGAAGCCACTTCTTCACCCGCTTCAATCAGCTTTTTACGAACCTCAGTAATATAGAAGCGCAGTGATTGAGCAAAATTCGCGTCCTGTGCGGCGACAGCAGATAGGCGCGTAAAGTAATCAAGACTCTGGCGGAATTTACCAAACTGAAATTCAGCCATACCGGCAAACCACACTGCATTGACATTATCGGGAGCCAGCTCCAGTGCCTTCCGAGATAGCTCGTATGATTCGTCATTAAATTGCTGGCCATTTGTCATTATCAGCACTTCGGCGTGCTCCAGCATCACCTGTACATTAGCTTCAAAGCCACCCGCTTTCTTATAAGCATTGGCAGCCTCAGCATAACGCTTCAGATGTTTGTAACTACGGGCCAGCATTAACCAGTCTTTGAACTCACCTTCATTTTCTTTCAGATAGGATTCCAGCCTCGCCACCATTTGATCCATAGAGGGCGCTGCATTATCCGACACCATGGCCTGTTGCTGTTGCTGCTGTGCCTCTGAATCTGCATGCATACCGAGTTGCGCATAGATCAAAAAACTCAGCGCGGGCAAAAATATCGCAATAACCAACGCCAGTGCAGGCTGTTTTTTAGCCTCGGTGGTGTAATGCAGGGAAGCGGTTTCTTTACTCTCTAGCGGTATATCTTCGAGCAGCCCCCTATCCATTTCCTGCCGGGCTATTTTGTAATCGTCCGGCTCAATTCGGCCCTCTTCTAAATCAACTTCCAGTTCTTTTAGTTTTTCTTCGTGCAGCTTGATATTACTGGCTTTATAAGCCAAAGATTTGCTCTGTCGCACCCTGAGCAATGGGAAAACTAAAATTACTATAGCGACCAGCAGCATCAACAGCATTGCGCCCCAGAAAGAAATATTCATTACCGGTCGTCCTCATTCTTATCTTCAGAAAGATTTAATTCTGATTGCAGATTTTTTAATCGTTCCATGTCTTCAGCAGACAACTCAGCCGCATCCCCGGATGAGCGCTGTTGTGCAATGAAGCTCTTCGCATAAAACAGTCCGACCAGAAAAATTATTGCCGGCCCAAACCACAGCAGCCAGGTCATCGGCTCGAACGGTGGCTCGTACAAAACATAATCACCGTATCGATCAACCATGAACTCTTTAATTTGGTCTTCTGTTTTGCCATCCTGCAACATGCCGTAGATTTCTTTACGTAAATCTGTCGCCAGCTCGGCATTAGAATCAGCAATCGACTGATTCTGACAAACCAGGCAACGCAAGTTTTCACTCAATCGTTGGAAGGTTGCCTCCTGTTCGCTGGACTCAAACTTAAACGTCTCCATGGGCGCGGCCCACGCAGCAACATGAAAAGCCATTAACATTATGGCGAATAAAATTTTCATAATTTATTATCCGAAATCTGTTTTATCGCGGCCATCAGTTCATCATAGTTTTCCTGACCTGATACAGGGCCAATAACCTTGTGTCTGATAATACCCTGCTGATCAATCAAAAATGATTCCGGTGCGCCATACACGCCCCAGTCAATCGCAACTCGACCACTTTCATCAGCAACCACCAGTTGATAGGGATTACCCAGCTGCGCCAGCCAGCTCAGCGCATCCTGCTTTTTATCCTTGTAATTAAAACCAATGATGCGCAAACCGGAACTGGCCAGATGTTTAACCGTCTCGTGCTCCTGCCTACAGGCATAACACCAGCTAGCCCAGACATTAACCAGCGTAATCTGGCCCTTTAATTCTTCACTACTAAAAGTACCTTCCTGGTTAAGCAAGGGCAGTTCAAAAACGGGCACAGGCTTACCTATCAACGGTGAAGGAACCAAACGTGGATCCAAAGTTAAGCCCACAGCCAGCATCACAACCAGTAGACCAAAAAGGATCAACGGCATGAAGCGCTGCATCATCGACTTATTTTGTTTTGTTTCTGTCATCTTTTACAACCGCTTCTGTCGGTAGCGTTTATCACTTATGGCCACAATGCCGCCAATGGCCATTAGCAGACAGCCCAGCCAGATAAAACTAATCATCGATTTGTAATACACACGCAAACTCCAGGCATTCTCACCCAGCGGCTCACCCATGGCTGCATATAAATCGCGGAACAGACCCGCATCAACTGAAGCTTCTGTCATAGGCATAGGGCTAGATTGGCTTTTGTATTCACGCTTCTGCGGACGTAAGTCAGCAATTTTTTTACCATCCTGACTCACTTCCAGGTGACCTTCTTCAGCATCATAGTTTTCGCCCGTTACTTTTTTAACACCCAAAAACTTAAAGTCATAACCGGATAAATGATAAGAAGATCCTATCTCCAGCCTGACATCTTTTTCCTGACTATAAGTCATCACCATGGTGACACCGGCTACAAAAAACGCCATACCCAAATGCGCCAGAATCATGCCTGAAAATGCCAGCGGCAAACGCTTGCTGATCTTTATTCTCTTATACAGGCTCTGCAAGGTAGTTATCGCAATCCACAGTGCACCCGCGAGTCCCAGACCGGTAGGAATATTCATCACACCATCAATCATGAATGGAATAACCAGACCCAGCGACAGTGAAATGGCAAAAATAACTGAAAGCTCTTTCTTTAATCGCTGAACATTATCTTTCTTCCAGCGCATGCTCGGACCGAAACCCAGCAACAAAATCAACGGTATGGAAACCAGCGCAAACATGGTGTCGAAATAAGGCCGTCCTACAGAAATTTTACCAATGCCCAATGCGTCCACCAGCAGGGGATACATGGTGCCAACAAATACTGCGGTCGTCGCCGTCAGCAAAATAACATTGTTCAGCAATAGAGCCGTCTCTCTGGAGAACCAGCTAAAGCGACCTGTGGAGACCACAGTACCTGAACGCCATGCGTACAAACCTAAAGATCCACCCACAGCCACGACAAGGAAAATAAGAATAAAGACACCACGCGAAGGATCAGTAGCAAAAGCGTGCACCGAGACCAGCACACCCGAGCGCACGATAAAGGTACCCAGCAAGCTCATCGAGAAAGCCAGAATCGCCAGTAACACTGTCCAGCTCTTAAACACGCCGCGTTTTTCGGTACTGGCCAGAGAGTGCATCAGCGCTGTGCCCACTAACCACGGCATGAATGAAGCATTTTCAACTGGATCCCAGAACCACCATCCGCCCCAGCCCAGTTCGTTGTACGCCCACCAGCTACCCAGTGCGATACCAAAGGTTAAAAAACTCCAGGCTACGGTTGTCCAGGTACGCGACCAACGCGCCCAGGTCGCGTCCAGCTTACCTCCCAACAATGCCGCCACAGCGAAGGCAAAAGCTACGGAGAAGCCTACATAACCCATGTACAACATCGGTGGATGCAAGGCCAGACCGGGGTCCTGCAATAAAGGATTTAGAGAATGACCGTCAGCAGGTGTTGGAAAAAGTCTTTCAAAAGGGTTGGATGTCCACAGCATGAAAGCATAAAAACCGATACTGGTCAGACCCATGACTGCCAACACACGCGCCATCAAAACATTTGGCAGGTTTTTGCTGTAAACCGCTACCGCTGCAGTCCACCCGGCCAGAATCAATGCCCACAATAACATCGAACCTTCGTGTGAACCCCAGACGCCAGAGATGCGGTACAACAATGGCTGCACAAGGTTAGAATGATTGGTCACGTACTGCACAGAAAAATCGTGCACGATAAAAGCATAGGTCAGCGCTGCATAAGAAATGCCAACAAACAAAAACTGCGCAAAAACCGCAGGTCTAGCCATCGAAATTAAAGTAGCGTCATTACGTGCTGCGCCAACCAGTGGCACTACGCTTTGTATAATCGCAATGCCAAAGGCCATAATCAGGGCGAAATGCCCGAGTTCAGGAATCATTGTTTTTTCGCCGCCTCTTCTGCCGCCTCTAGTGCATCAGCCACTTCGGGGGGCATATAGTTTTCATCGTGCTTGGCCAGTACTTCATCAGCAACAAACACTTTATTTTCATTTAATTTACCCATGGCCACGATGCCCTGCCCTTCACGGAACAGATCGGGCAGGATACCGCTGTATTCAATGGCTATCTCTTGAGCGCCATCGGTCAAATCAAACTTCACCAGCAAACTCTCACTGGCGCGATTAACCGTACCCTCTACCACCAGACCACCGACACGAATCGCTCGACCGCTGGGTGCGGTGCCATCATTAACTTCAGTCGGGCTATAAAAATACATCAAGTTTTCTTCGAATGCGGTCAGAGCTAGCACAGTTGCCAGCGAGATGCCCAGCAGCACCATCACAACCAGCAGTTTTCTTTTACTTCGTTTATTCATCGCCATTATTTCTAACCCGCCTTGCTAGCATTTGCATCGCGCCTAATTGCACGTTTAACCTGTGAAATAACGCGCTTTCGTTCAATGATGGGGGAAACAATATTGGCCACCACCATCACCAGAGCTAAACCATAAGATGTCCAGACGAACACCGCGTAGCCGCCCATGTGAAAAAACTCTGACCAGCTAAATTCGGAACCATTCATAATTTTTCTACCAGTTCTCTAACCCATTGACGATTACGTTCACGATACAACACCTGATTTCTTGCTCTTATCAGGACAATCGCCGCGTAAAAAAGTTTTGCGGCAATCGCCATTACTAACAAAGGAATCAACATATCGATGTGCATGGAAGGTTTATCCATCTTCGATACGGTCGCGCCTTGATGCAGGGTATTCCACCATTGCACCGAGTAATGAATAATCGGAATATTGACCACACCGACGATAGCCAGCAGGCCACTGGCCTTATCGGCTGTGCGTTGATCTTCAATTGAAGACTGCAGCGCCATATAACCAAAATACAGGAATAATAAAATCAGCTCGGAGGTTAGACGTGCATCCCATACCCAGTAAGCACCCCACATCGGTTTGCCCCAGAGTGAACCGGTCACCAGCGCGATAAAGGTAAACCAGGCACCAATCGGCGCACTCGCAGCGGCGATCATATCAGCCAGTTTAATTTGCCAGATAAGACCAATAGCTGCGGAAACCGCCATCACCACATAAATAAACATCGACATCCACGCGGCGGGCACGTGAATGAAAATAATACGATAACTTTCGCCCTGCTGGTAATCCGTCGGCGCCACAAATAAACCCATGTACACACCATAAACACCCAAAAATATGGCGCTTATCGCAAACCATGGCACCATTTTTCCGGAAACTCTATAAAAATGCTTGGGCGACGAAAATCGCTGTATCCAACCCCATATTTTTTTGAACATAAGACATAAAACCTATTATTATATTTTTATCTTGCCAGCCTATCTGGAGGCTGTAATACGCAGAGCCACCGCCGTCGCTAGCGGCGCTAGCGATATCGCCAGGGCCAGTACCGCGCCTAAAAACAACAACTGCCCCCGTACACTCATACCATCACTGGCAACATCGACCGCATTTGCCCCAAAAATTAGTATGGGAATATACAACGGTAGAATGATTAATGACAGCAAAACACCGCCACGGTTCACTGCGACTGTCAATGAAACACCAATTGCACCCACTAGACTCAACACCGGCGTGCCCAGTAACAGGCTATATACCAGTGTCGGTATCGCCTCATCCGGCACGTACATGAACATGCCCAATAATGGTGCAATCAACACTAGCGGCAATCCGGTCAACAACCAGTGCGCGAACACTTTCGCCAGCACCAGAATCACCAATGGATTCGGACTCAGCATCAACTGATCCAGCGAGCCGTCTTCGTAATCCTGCTTGAATAGACGATCTAGCGACAATAATACTGAAAGCAATGCCGATACCCAGATTACACCCGGCGCCATCACCGTTAACAGGTCAGCACTTGGTGTCACTGCTAACGGGAATAAACTCACCACCAGCACAAAAAAGATCAGCGGATTAGCCAGCTCATGGCGTGTACGGAACGCCAGTCGTAAATCTCTAGCCAGCAAATGATAAAACGCTTTTAACATTTGACCCCCAGAGTAACTGAACTCATCTCACAGGGCAGCTGCATACCGTGGTGCGTGGTAAAGATTGCGCTGCCACCGACTTCACGGTGCTCCATCAACATGGACTCGACCAGCGCCACGCCTTGTACATCCAGCGCGGTTAAGGGCTCATCCATAATCCATAGCTTTGCCTTGGTCAGCAGTAAAAAAGCCAGCAAGATGCGGCGACGCTGCCCCGATGAAAGCGCCTTGCTGGGCACATCATCAAAACCTGCCAGACCCACTTTTGCCAGAGCTTCATCAATTTCTTCGAGCGGTGCCGATTGTGAACGGGTATCGAGCAAAGAATGAATGTTTTCCAGTGTGGTTAAATCGCCTTTAATGCAGGGCAGATGCCCGATATACACCATGCTGTTATAAAAATCTTCACGCACATCGCTGACTTTCTCGCCCTGCCAGTAAACATCGCCTTCTTCAGCAAGGCGCAAACCACAGAGAATGCGCAGCAAACTGGTTTTGCCGCTGCCGTTAGCACCCTCAATCTGCAGTATTTCACCGGCGGCCAGCTTGATAGACAGATCAGTAAACAACAGACGATCATCACGCACACACTCCAGCTGGCGCGTTTCTAACATCAATGCAGTTTTTTCTGACTCAGTATCAACCATCATCAAACTTATTATTTTAATAAACCCTTATTTATAGACGTATATATATTTAAAGCAAAAAAAAGGATGGTTTAACCATCCTTTTTCAGTAATCGACCTAATTGCTAGCCAATTATTTAAGACTTGCGATGTATTGTGCAACCGCCTCAATTTCAGCATCGGTCATACTAGCCAGTGCATTGCGCATTACTTTTCCATCATCATTGCTCCTTGATCCATCTTTAAAAGCACGCAGCTGCTTCATTGTGTACATAGCAAACTGACCAGTCAACTGCGGATATCCCGAACCCGGATTACCTGCGCCAGTAGGACCATGACAACCCTGACAGGCTGGTACGCCTGTTTGCAGGTTACCACCTTTATAAATCTCACGCCCCATAGCCAGCTTGCTTTCATCCGCTGTCGCTGTGCTAACTAACTTTTGAGATGCAAAAAAAGCAGCAATATCCTGAGCATCTGTATCACTCAAAGCCGCTACCTGAGCGTCCATCATTGGATCCTGACGTGTTGTCTTCGCCTTAAAATTAGCAATTTGCTTAACGATGTATTTTTCGCTCTGACCCGCCAGATTAGGAAATGTCGGCACCATGCTACTACCTTCTGCACCGTGACACCCACCACAAACCGCCGCTTTGTCCTTACCTGCTGCTGCATCACCCGCTGCGTGAACCACGCCAGCCAGCGATAATAATAAAACCACACTTGATACAATTATTTTCTTCATTACTTCAAAACTCCAGACATACCAGCCCACCAATGGGCAAAAAGTGGCGAGATTCTACACTAAGCAGCATATTTCATAAAGCTAGACAGTTAAATGTTGTCATTATCTTTATTACACGGATAATGCACCATCATGAGCAATCAACCCATAAATCACTACTACCGTCAGGCCAAATTCCTGATCAGCGCGGCCGCAACCAAACAATTCCCCAAAGGCGAGAGCATAGAAGTCGCCTTTGTCGGCCGCTCCAATGCTGGAAAATCCAGCTCAATCAACACCTTATGCGACAACAAGGGACTGGCCAAAATCTCCAAAACACCCGGCCGCACCCGTCTGGTCAACTATTTTGAAATGGATGAAAAACGCCGCCTGGTCGATTTACCCGGCTATGGCTTCGCCAAAGTACCCAAACCCATCAAAGAAGAGTGGCAGAAGCTGATGGGGCAATACCTGGAACAGGAAGACGTTTTACGCGGCCTGGTCGTCATCATGGACATCCGTCACCCACTGAAAGACTTCGACCTACAGATGCTGGACTGGTGCCAGCACTTCAACATACCCGCCCATGTTTTACTCACCAAGGCCGATAAACTAAAGCGTGGCCCTGCTCAGGCCACACTGCTCAAATGCCGAAAATTTCTCAAAGAAGAAGGTTTTGACGCCACTATTCAGACTTTTTCCTCACTGAAGAAAACCGGCCTCGATGAACTGGTTGGCAAACTGAATGGCTGGATGGAACTGGAATCAGAAGGGTCAGAATAAAAAAATACCCGGCCATAGGGCCGGGCAATGAATAAGAACCGGCTTGGGGAAACCGATCCCACAATCAAGCTACCCAAGGGAAAGGATAGACTTGAAGCTTCCATAAAAATGGCTCACCCCTAATTAAAAACAAATCTGAAATGAAGTCAAAAGACTATCGATGGATGGTTGGAAAATGCCGCCTGAAGTGCAGATAGCAGCTCAAAACTCCTTTACCGACATTTTTAATGTTTCTTCTCTAAAACTTAAACCCTTATCCATAAAAATCAGAATAAGACTGACTATAGAAATAACTGATATAAATCAACTTTTTTTATATGTATATAGGCTTAAATTCTCTGGCTTTATAATACCCGACCAATCTAGTAAGGATATATTTTTTCAGGATGATGCTACCAATAATAAAAATACGTCACTTGCAACAGCGCCATTAAAAGCCCATGCAATACGAACACCTGCCTAATCAGAAAACTCTATTCCATGATCAACCACTGCAGAGTGCCTTTGAACAGCAATCGGCACAAACTTGGTTGCCATTAGAGATTACTCAAATATCCGCTGGTGACTATAAGGGCAAGCTGCGGGTGATTAAACAAAATAACGTAAGCATTTTCTTTGAGCGTCAAAATTGTACGATACATAAACGCGGCATTATAGAAGACCAATCCTGCACAATCTCTTTCTCTCGCACGGCTGATACGCGACTGAGGTTTTCAGAATATAACCCTGGCAATGACTCACTATTTTTTCTCCCTGGAGGAACTGAATTTGATGCTCAGGTAGGCAGTGATACCGAGACGGTCTACCTTCGCTTCGAACAGTCACGCCTCCTGGAACGAGTAAGGGCATTGAATCCCATACTCTGGGAGAAAGATCCGGACAACCTGCTGATGTTCGATACGCTTGATCGAAAACCTCTGGAAACATTTATAAATCATCTTTGCGCCAATCCAAAATTTCAGGAAGATAGCGTGGTGGAACATGATTGCAATGTGCTGGGATCGTCGATTATGGATCAGGTGGTTATGACCTTGAACTCATCGTCCCTTAGTGAGGAGGCTTGTCCAGATTTAATTGCACGCCGCCGTGCGAGAAGCCTGGTGACGCAGGTTATAGAGCATATCGATGCAACGATGGCGAACCAGTGCTGCCCAAGCATAGTGGATATATGTGCGGATCTAAATGTAAGCCAACGCAACCTGCAATATAGTTTTAAAAAGATACTAGGACTCGCTCCCAATACCTATATTCATCGCCTTAGACTCAATCGAGTTAATGCCCAACTGAGCAATCCAGCTAGTGACGATATTACGGTAACGCATATCGCCTCACGCTGGCATTTCTGGCATTTAGGTCGATTTGCTAATGACTATCTGCAACTTTTTCATGAATTACCTTCCACAACTCTCCGCCGAGCTCTCGCATAATTTATCGTCTTTGCGAAAATCGGATAGCGCAAATTTATTCAACCATCTAACCTTCGGCCACGCAAATTCACTTAGCATGCCTCACTTTAGCTGATGCATTCTCAAGTACGCTTGGGCGCATTTATGAAATAAATAGATAAATTAGTACTGAGATTTTTATATGCAGGAGCAACATCGGTTACATATCCACCTCAAGTCTGATGCAGACATAGCTGACTTTTAGGTCTGCGATGCATCATGACTAAACCGTTACATTGGCTAGTACCAAGTTTATCTGTCTTATGCACCATAGCGTTTTTTTTCTGGTATTCACCACAGCAGCACAACGAAACTGAAAGCAATATTCTGCCTGCATTAGAAAATAATTTTGCAGAAGAACCAATTACCCCTATTCCACTTAATCTACAATTTGATACACGTAAGGTTGCACTGGGAAAACGTTTATTTCACGATAAGAAACTTTCCCGCGACAACACCACTTCCTGTGAGACTTGCCACGACCTTGCAGAAGGTGGCGTGGATGGCCTACCTCGCTCGAAAGGTATTGATGAAAAAGAAGGCGACATAAACGCACCCACTGTATTCAACAGTGGCTTTAATTTCAGGCAGTTTTGGGATGGACGCTCAGCCACGCTTGAAGACCAGATGATCTTGCCGATAGAAAATCCTAAAGAACTGGGATCAACAATGACTGAGATTATCATCAAGCTAAAAAAAGATGAAAGCTATCGTCGTGACTTTGCAGACATCTATCAACAAGATATACGGCCAGAGCATATACAGAATGCCATCACTACTTTTGAGCGTTCTTTGATCACCCCTAATTCAAAATTTGATCAGTTTTTACGTGGCAATAATAAGGCTTTGGACAAAGATGAACTAGCTGGTTATCAGCTATTCAAAAAACTCGGCTGCATCAGTTGTCATCAGGGCATGAATGTGGGCGGCAACATGTATCAGCGTCTCGGCATAGCGGGTGATTATTTTGAGGCCCGCGGCAATATCCAGGAGGTTGATTATGGTCGCTATAATGTTACAAAAAACGAAAAAGATCGTTTTGTATTTCGTGTTCCGTCATTACGTAACGTAGCTCTGACCGCACCCTATTTTCACGATGCTTCTGCTCACACCTTAAAACAAGCTGTTGCCACCATGGCTAAATTTCAGTTAGGTATAACTTTGCCAGCAGATGATATCGTTAAGGTAGTTAAATTTCTCAATACCCTGACTGGGGTTTATAAAGACGAGACGGACAAATGATCTCGGATTTTAAAAAGCATTTATTACAGTTGATTTTTTTCGCTCTGGCGATAGTTTTTTTACTATTTCTTTTCGTCAAGCAACAACCGATCAACTCCAATGGTACACATCATTTACTTACCAGTGAACTTCGTGAATTACAATCACTCGATATAGAATTGAGTGAGTCAGTATTACAACATAATTATAAACTATTTCATAATTATGATGGCGTTGTTGGCACTATGCAGCGTATGCATGCACTCAGCTCTACCTTGCTGCGAAATCTTCAACGCGGCTTATTTCCCAACACCCCTGAAATTAAGCAGGCATTAAGCGAAATACAACAAAGCATTCAATTAAAGGCTTCCGCACTGGAAAGTTTCAAATCTAGTAATGCTGCATCAAAGACCTCATTAATTTATTTGCCTACCACTGTCGAAGACATACAGAAACAACTACACAGCTCTGATACATTGCAACATGATCAACTTGACCATCTACTTATGGACACCATGCTGCTGATCACCAATCGAGGTCATTTTGAAAGCGAAACTATAAATAATAATATTTTTGCATTTGAGCAATCCATTCCTGATTTTCCTGAACATATTAAAGCATCAGCAATACTATCTATACGCTATGCAAAAAACATTTTAAACAATGAAAAAAACATAAAAGAATTACTCTTACAACTTAGCTCTCAGAAAAAAACTCGTCTCGGAATAAAGCTCGAACAACTATATCTAACTTATTACCAACAACAACAGGACTCAGCTTCCCGCTACCGATTATTCCTGCTATTGACCGCTATGCTAGTGCTCGCTTATGCCTTTTATGCCTACTATAAAATGATAGGGAAAGCAGATCAGCTGCGTATCGCTGCCACCGCCTTTGAAGCACAGGAAAGCTTTATCATCACCGATGTTGATGGTGTAATTCAACGGGTCAACCAGGCCTTTACCGAGATCACTGGTTATAGCGCCGAAGAAGTTGTAGGACATACACCTCGCATGATTAAGTCAGGCCGACATAACCTGGATTTCTACAAAAAAATGTGGGGCTGCATTGAACGAACCGGTGCCTGGCAGGGAGAAATATGGGATCGACGTAAGAACGGTGAGATCTATCCAGCATGGCTTAGCATTACTGCTGTAAAAGGAACAGATGGCGCGGTCACTCATTATGTTGGATCACACCTTGATACCACGGAACGCAAAGCATCCGAGGACAGAATAAAAAATCTGGCATTTTATGATTCACTGACGGGTCTACCCAATCGGCGCTTACTCGTAGATCGTATCGAACAGGAATTAGCATGCAGTGCTCGAAGCGGTCAGCAAGGCGCGTTGTTATTTATTGATCTGGACAATTTTAAAACACTCAACGACATACATGGCCATAGCATTGGCGATTTGCTAATACAGCAGGTTGCGCAATGCTTAACCTTCTGTATCCGTAAGGGCGACACCATAGCTCACATTGGCGCTGACGAATTCGTGGTGGTATTAAAAGATTTGGGCGTAGAACCCATTGAAGCGGCAGAAAAGGTAGAAACAATTGGCGAAAATATTCTCAACACGATCGACCGATCTTACCAACTTGCCGATCACGAATACCAATGCACCGCCAGCATCGGCGCTAATTTATTCCTTGGTCATCAAATATCACATGAAGAGCTAATAAAACAGGCAGACATTGCTATGTATCAGGCTAAAAAAGCTGGCAGCAATACCCTGCGCTTCTTCGACACGAATATGCAAACCGCGATCAACGCTCACGCATCCATGCTAAGCGAGTTACGCAACGCCCTCAGCGGTAAGCAATTTAATCTGTATTACCAGATTCAGGTGGACAGTTCGGGGCAAGCACTGGGTGCCGAGTCATTAATCCGATGGATACATCCTGAACGGGGCATGATATCTCCCGCAGACTTTATTCCACTTGCAGAGGAAACCGGATTAATTTTGCCCATCGGTTCTTGGGTGTTACAAACTGCCTGCGCACAACTCAATCAATGGGAGAATAACGAGTTAACACGGGATTTAACACTGGCGGTTAACGTCAGTGCCAAACAATTCCAGCAGGCAGATTTCGTTGTTGGAGTGCAAAACGCACTACTGGCAAGTGGCGCGAATCCTTCGAACCTCAAACTGGAACTGACCGAAAGTACCGTTCTGGACAATGTCGAAGATGTCATCATCAAAATGAACGAAATAAAAGAATTAGGTGTCACTTTCTCAATGGACGATTTTGGTACCGGTTACTCCTCTCTACAATACCTCAAGCATCTACCGCTTGATCAAATCAAAATCGATCAATCATTTGTACGCGATATTACTGCCAACGAAAACGATGTCAGCATCGTGCAGACCATCATCGCAATGACCTACGTATTAGGCTTCGATGTTATTGCCGAAGGCGTTGAAACAAAAATACAAAAGGAATTTCTTGACCAGCACGGCTGCCATAACTTCCAGGGATATTTGTTCGGCAAGCCTATGCCCATAGATGAGTTTGAGGCATTGCTTAAACAGAGCGGTTAATCGGATCGATACCTAATTCTCAAGATCTTGCCCGCGGTCTTTGTGGTGAGTGCTTTTTTGAATGTCCGCAAGTTAAATCCGAATAACTTTATTATTTGCTGCCAATCAGCTCACTTACTCGTTTTAATAAAGTTTGAGGTGAATAAGGCTTGAGAAGCAAGTTACCTTTTAGGTTATTGCTAACCATATCAACACTGTGACCATCACTATAACCACTGGTAAGTTGAATCTTAACAGCAGGGTATTTTTCCTGTATGAAGGATGCAAGTTGATAACCATTTAATTCTGGCATAATGACATCTGAAAGAACTAAATCAATAGATTCATTTTTCAAAATTTCCTGTGCCTCCTTACCGTTTTCTGCACAAATAATATAATAATTATGCTGACTTAGTATTTCATAAGTCATATCTCTCAGTGCCAGCTCATCATCTACTATTAATATAGTTTCTCCATTGCCAATATTAGCCTCATTATCATCTTGTTTAATTTCACCATTGCTGCCATCACTTCCTTGATATCGTGGAAAATAAAGGGTAAATTCTGAGCCATGGCCTGGTTCAGAGTGGACTTTAATCCAACCATTGCTGCGATTAACAAAACCATATACCTGGCTCAAACCCATTCCGGTACCGCCATCTCCTTTTGTGGAATAAAAAGGATCGAATATCTTTTTCATGACGTCTTCATTCATACCACAACCGGTATCCTTGATGCTGAGTGTTACATAAGATCCAGTTTCAAGATTTAGCAGTTGGGCTTCAGATGTACTGATCTGCTTGTTATGTGTTTCAATGGTTAGCTGGCCATTTCCACCTATCGCATGCATGCTATTAATAGATAAATTTATAATGGCATCGACTAAATCTCCATAGTCTAGCCAGACTGGCCATAAATTTTCAGATAAATTTAATGCTAACTGTATGCGTGCTGTGAGCACTTTTCCCAGCATATACTGCTCATCATGCAATAATTTGTTGATATCGACTGATCTAGAATTGCCTTCGTTTCGGCCCGAGAAATCTAGTAACTTATTGGTTAGTTCTGCATTTCTCTCACTTGCCTGGATGATATTCTGAGCCAACTTGCTTAGTACTGGTTGGTCCTTTAACTTGCGCTGCAATACATTTGCATAGCCCATAATAACACCAAGCATATTATTGTAGTCATGAACAATACCACCAGTGAGTTTGCCCAAAGCATCCATTTTCTGACTACGATGCAACTGTTCTTCCTGTTGCTCTCGTTCATCAATAAGATTATTAAATGCATTTGCCATATCACTAACCTCATCGCTTCCATTTACTGCCAGTCGCTTATTTGAATTATTACGTACCTGCATATCTCGCATATTTGTTGATATATTCTTAAGCTCACTAACAAGTCTCTGCATAATTAGAAAACCCAGAGAAAGTGATATAAAAATACTGAATATTGTTAGTATGATATAGAGCATGACTGATTGAGTGGTTGCCGACATTGATTTCAGATTATGAGTTGTCATATCTTGCTTAATAGCATCACTAACTTTTTTTATTAATTCAATTCTGAAAGTGGCGCTTTGCCACCATTTGCTAGTATCGCTATTGGTTATGTCTTTACGGAGATCTTTGATGGCATTAAGAGCAGGGCTGTCATCAATTTTAACCTGCTTATCAATTTCAATAATAGAATAGCCTTGTTCTTTCATCTTTATTACGTTATTCAGCATCATATGATATTGATCAAATGTTGTACCAATAATCTTGAGACAGTTGATTTCCTGAGGAGTTATTCCGGCTAGATTTGTATATTGATCGATAATATCTTTTACGACGAGTAAAATGCTAGAAAAATGTTCTGTATAGTTTTCTCCTCCTCGAATAACATAATTTTTGAAATCATGTATTAGACCGCCATAGCCGATATTCATCAGAAGGTCATTGAGCAATTCATTTCTTCTGGATTTATTGATGGCTGCTGCACGAAAATTATTAACTTCCAGAACAACTGGGTGGCTCAAATTCTTTTGCAACAAATCCTTGTGCTTACCTGGAACAATTGTGTAGTAATTATTTAATATGGATACCTGATCGGCAATATAAGTACTTATTTCATGAAAGCGTTTAATATCCAGTTTTTTTGATGCGAAGACACTATTCATAGCGCCTCGTTCTTGCCCTGCCCGCTCCTGTAAGAGAACCAGAGATGCAAATGCATCACCTAGCCTCGCCAGGGAAGCATCATTGGTTATTACCTGAAGATATTGAATAATATTGATAGCATGTGCATTGATATTTGAATAGTATTTAAAGGCATCACCAGTTTTCGCGGTGTCGATGGAATTTCGTACATCAGGTAATTTTTTTAATTCATATCTTAATATAGAGAACTTATTGGTTAATCGCCAATACTCTTCACTGGAGGGTCTGGCATCTAGTTTTTGCAGGAATAGATTCAGTTTTTCATTAGTCAGTACCCTTTGCTTAAGCATCTCAGCTCTGAAATTGTTACCGTCACTGCCTATAAATCCTGCGCTATACCCTCGTTCCTTTTGTAACTCGTAGACAACATCAGTGAGATGCAGGGATACTGATGTAAATTGATGGGTACTTTTAATAGCGTGTAGTTCCTGGATTTTTGTATAAATGCCAGCAATAGCAAAAAATAGAATAGTCAGGATGGGAACCAGCAGGTAGATGATTAGCTTGGTTCTGATTTTGAGATTGTTCAAAACCTTCACGAGGTTGATTCACCCAGTTGATATTGGTAAAACCAGAACTTTGTTGTTCGAATTGTTGTCCTTAACAAGTGATGTCCCTCTGTGATGAAATGTAAAAGTATGCTGTTACTTTTTAACTTATTTACAAATAAATAGGAGGGAATACCGCTAAAAAGCTATTCTCGTCCGATGAAGTGTCTGTTTGTAACGATAAGAATGAGCGATAACTTTTGATGAGTACAAGTCATGCAACAGACTCATTATTTTAAGATCCCTTGTTTCATGAGAGAATTTCGTAAAGTTTCGATACGTTTTCTGTTAACACCAAAATCCGAATGCCCTAGACGTGAAGCAGAACGAATGGCAATGCTGTTATCAGAAACACGCAAGTGTAGTTCGAGGTCATCAACAAATCCAAATACGGCACTACTACATTCAGCATGAATATAATTTGTTGTTTCAGTGATGATTTCGGTGCGTGGTAGCTCTAATACTGCCTGTCTAATAACTTGCCATGTGTCAGTTGTAACCTCAACAAGTTGAAAGGGAGGTATGTTGTGTGTTTCATCACTGGCATCACTTGAAACACAATTTGGTGAAGCTGGGCAGGCTGATAATTTAGAATCAGTGATGCCGATATTTGTTGGACGCTGGCCTGAGCAAGATAGTAGAGACATTAGTGTAAATAGCAGTAAATAATAGTGAGTGAATGTTTTAGCAATGAGCATAATTACTGTGTGACTAAATAAATTTTGAGACAATATTATATGATATTTACACAGGCGTCGGTGTCAGCATTTTTCTGACTCCGACACCTAACTTTAGTGTGCTTCATCCCAGTTGCTACCAACACCGATATCCACCACTAAATCCACACTCAAATCAGCAGCGGACTCCATATTGCTTCGAAGCAACTCTGATAACTGTTCAACCTGTGACTCAGCCACTTCCACCACCAGTTCATCGTGTACCTGCATCACCACTTTGGCATCCAGATCACTCACACGCAAAGCAGCATCCACATTCATCATCGCGCGTTTAATAATATCCGCCGCCGTACCCTGCATTGGCGCGTTAATCGCGGTGCGCTCGGCGTATTGCCGGCGCTGCGCATTACGCGCATTAATTTCTGGCAGATACAGACGGCGACCATAAACGGTTTCGACGTAACCCTGTTCAGCGGCTTTCTCGCGCGTGCTGTCCATGTAGTTTTTCACGCCGGGATAGCGTTCAAAATAAAGATCAACATAATCCTGCGCTTCAAAACGACCTATGTTTAATTGCTTTGCCAGACCAAAAGCCGACATGCCATAAATCAAACCAAAGTTGATTGCCTTGGCGGCGCGGCGTTGTTCGTTCTCGACTTCATCCAGCGGCACGCCAAAAACTTCAGCAGCCGTCGCCTTGTGCACGTCGATGCCTTCGGCGAAGGCTTTTAATAAACTTTCGTCCTGCGAGAGATGCGCCATGATGCGTAATTCAATTTGTGAATAATCGGCAGCGACTAAACACTTGCCTTCGTCGGCGATAAACGCCTGACGAATGCGGCGACCTTCTTCGCTACGCACGGGAATGTTTTGCAAATTGGGATCGGATGAAGACAAACGTCCGGTGGCTGCACCGGTCTGGTTATAGGAAGTGTGCACACGGCCAGTATCGGCATCGACCTGCAACGGCAGTTTATCGGTGTAAGTTGATTTTAGTTTGCTCAGGCTGCGGTGTTCGAGAATCATTTTTGGAATCTCGTAATCTTCCGCCAGCTTCTGCAGGACTTCTTCTGCGGTTGAATATTGACCTGTTTTTGTTTTCTTTACTGGTGGTATTTCCAGCTTCTCAAATAAAATCACACCCAGCTGTTTTGGCGAAGCTAAATTAAAAGTTTCACCGGCGGCTTCAAACACCTGCTTTTCCACTTCGGCCATACGCGTCTGCAATTGCTTACTCTGTTTATTGAGCATAGCAACATCGATTTTCACGCCGTTGCGTTCGATAGACTGCAGCACCGGCAACAAAGGCATTTCAATTTCGCGATAAACTTTTAACAGGCCCTTTTCTTTTTTCAGCTCTGCATTCAAAGCGTCGTGCAACTGCAAAGTAATGTCGGCATCTTCCGCCGCGTAAGGGCCGGCTTCTTCCAAAGCAATGTCATTAAATGTCAGCTGTTTTTTTCCTTTACCGGCAATGTCTACAAAATGAATGGTGTTGTGACCGAGTACGCGCAGTGACATGTTATCCATGTCGTGGCGTTGGGTTGAATCTAAAACGTAAGATTCCAGCATGGTATCTTCAGCCATGCCCTGTAAATGAATACCATGGTTTTCCAGAATATGCGCATCGTATTTTAAATTCTGCCCGAGCTTGGCTTTGCTTTCATCTTCGAGAATTGGTTTCAGTGCGCCTAACACTGTCGCTTCGTCGAGCTGTTCTGGTGCATCGGGGTAGTCATGCCCGAACGGCACATAAGCCGCGCTGCATTCTTCGACGGCAAACGACACGCCAACGATGCGCGCCTGTAAATAATCCAGACTGGTGGTTTCGGTATCGAATGCAATCAGTTCTGCTTTCTCTAATTTTTTAATCCAGACATCGAAAGATTTTTTATCGAGCACTGTTTCGTAAGCAACTTCTTTTTTCGCACGTTCCTGTTTTTCTTCAACGCTACCCGAGAGGTCGTCCAGCCATTTGTGGAATTGCATCTCTGTGTAAATTTTTTCCAGCGTATCTTTATCGGCTGCTCCGATTTTTAAATCATCCAGCGATTCGTCCAGTTCGAGATCACAAACAATTGTGGTCAGCTTTTTCGACATCGGCAATTGCTCTAAAGCACCGCGCAAGTTCTCGCCTACTTTGCCTTTGATATCGTCGGCGTGTTCGACGATGCTGTCCAGCGTTTCGTATTGCACCAACCACTTGGCAGCCGTCTTTGGCCCAACTTTGGGCACACCAGGAATATTGTCCGAGGTGTCGCCCATGAGTGCGAGGTAGTCGATAATCTGATCCGGCTTGACGCCGAATTTTTCTTCGACACCCGTCTCATCCATCAGCTTGTTGGTCATGGTGTTTATCAGCGTAACGTGCGGTGTCACCAGCTGCGCCATGTCTTTATCGCCAGTCGAGACCAGCATGTCTTTGCCCTGCGCACTGGCCTGTGTTGCCAGCGTACCGATGACATCATCAGCCTCAACACCGGACACCATAATCAGTTTGTAACCCAGCGCTTTCACCAGCTCGTGCAACGGCGCAATCTGGTTGCGCAGATCATCCGGCATCGGCGGGCGTGTGCCTTTGTAGTCTTCGAACATTTCGTGGCGGAAAGTCTTGCCCTTGGCATCGAACACCACCGCCATGTATTCCGGCTTATAGTCTTCGCGCAGCTTGCGCAGCATGTTGATAACACCATAAACAGCACCGGTCATCTCACCTTTGGCGTTGGTCAGGCGCTGCAACTGCGGCACGTGGTAGGCGCGGTAAAGGTAGGACGAGCCATCGACGAGAATAATCGGTGGAGTCTGTTCTGCTTTCTGCGGGTCTGACATATAAAATCCAAATATAAAGAGTGATAAATCTGGCGGCAGTTTATCCCAAACCACATGTCCAAAGCACCCGCACCTGAATCTTCTCGCGGTATAGGCTAAAATGCCCACACTTTTTGACTACTGTGCTGATTATGTCTGTTTACACCACCATAGAACGCGACCAACTTGAGCAATTCCTGTCCAATTACAATGTCGGTGAGCTCAAGGATTACCGCGGCATCAGTGATGGTATTGAAAACACCAATTATTTCGTCGATACGATAAAAGACGGCGCTGAACAGCGTTTCGTGCTGACCATATTCGAGCATCACAACCTCGATGAAATGCAGTACTACCTCAATCTGATGCACCATCTGGCCGACCATAAAGTCCCCAGCGCCAATCCGGTGGCCGACAACGAAGGCCATTATCTGCGCATGTTTGCCGGTAAGCCGATTGCGCTGGTCGAGCGACTGGTCGGTGGTAGCATCACTGAAACCACGGTTTCCATCTGTGAGCAGATCGGTGCCGCCATGGGCAAGATGCACACCGCCGGCCTCAGCTACGATGCGCACCAGCCCAATCCGCGCGGCCCGCACTGGTTCGTCGAGACGGCCAATGTCTTGCAGGAAAAACTGCCCGCCGAAGACCTGCAAATGCTCAACGAGGAAATCACCTTCCAGAAGGCCAACCGTGATGCCAATCTGCCGCGCGGCACGGTACACGCCGATCTATTCCGCGATAACTCACTATGGGATGGCGACCAACTCAGCGGCATCATTGATTATTACTACGCCAATGACGATGCCCTGCTCTACGATCTCGCGGTCACCGCCAACGACTGGTGCATCCACGATGATTTCAGTCTGGATAAAGACAAGGTACAGGCCTTTCTCAATGGCTATCACCAGTACCGTCCACTAGAAGCAATCGAACAGGAATACTGGCCGGTACTGCTGCGCACCGGCGCATTGCGTTTCTGGCTATCGCGTCTGTACGACAAACATTTCCCACGCCCCGGCGAACTGGTACACATCAAAAATCCGGACGAGCTCAAGTCCATTCTCGCTGACCGCATCGCCAAACAGGCCGACTACAAAACTTACTGGATTTCGTAATCCGGCATGAATAGCATCGCCGACGCCATAGAACGGTTTATCAACTGGTGTGGCCGCGCGGTTTCATGGCTGACCCTGTTCATGGTCATCGTCACCTTTGTCGTGGTCGTGCTGCGTTACCTTTTCGATACCGGCTGGATCGCGGTACAGGAATCCATCAGCTATATGCACGCCGCGGTCTTCCTGATCGGTGCGGCCTACACCCTGCAACAGGACGCCCACGTGCGTGTCGATATTTTCTACAGCCGCTTCGGCGAAGAAGCGCGCGCCTGGGTCAACCTGTGCGGCGCACTGTTCATGCTGATGCCATTCATGTTCTTCATCGGCTGGATGAGCTGGGAATACGTGCTCGATAGCTGGGATGTGCTCGAAGGCTCACGCGAAGCCGGTGGCCTGCCCGGTGTCTTCCTGCTGAAAAGTCTGATGCTGGTAATGACTGCACTACTGATGTTGCAGGCGGGCGCGCAGGTGCTTCGCGCGCTTACCGTCGTCTTGAATCCGCCAGCCAAGATTAATGAGGGCGATCACTAATGGAGTGGATGCCCTTTTATTTGTTCACCTGTGTGTTCCTGTTTTTACTGGCGGGTTATCCGGTCGCCTTCACGCTGGCTGGCACGGCTTTATTATTCGCGGGCATCGGTCAGACAACCGGTTCTTTCGATTCCGCCTTTTTGGAAGCACTGCCCAATCGCCTGTACGGCATCATGACCAACAAGATCCTGATTGCCGTGCCGCTGTTCGTATTCATGGGCGTGATGCTGGAACGCTCGAAAATCGCCGAAGACCTGCTCGAAACCATGGCGCGTCTTTTTGGCAAAAAACGCGGTGGTCTGGGTTTCTCGGTGATCCTGGTCGGCATGTTGCTCGCCGCCAGCACCGGCATCGTCGGCGCGACGGTGGTGACCATGGGTTTGCTGTCGCTGCCGACCATGCTGAAACGCGGTTACGACCCCAGCATTTCCACCGGCATGATTTGCGCTTCGGGTACGCTGGGGCAAATCATTCCGCCGTCGATTGTTTTAGTTTTACTGGGCGATGTATTGTCTTCCGCTTACCAGCAGGCACAGCTCGACATGGGTATATTCTCTCCGGAGACTTTATCGGTCGGTGACCTGTTTGTCGGTGCACTGATACCGGGTTTTATGCTGGTCGGTTTGTATTTAATTTATATCGCCTTCATCGCCTACACCAAACCCAACGCCATGCCCGCGTTTGAAATCAGCGACGACGAAAACAATATACCCGTGCTTCAGGCCGTATTTAAAAGTCTGTTACCGCCGTTGTTTCTAATCATCGCGGTTCTCGGCTCCATCATCGGCGGCCTCGCCACCCCGACCGAAGCCGCCGCCATCGGTGCCGTCGGCGCGATACTACTAGCCGCCTCTAAAAAACAACTGACCCTGGAAAACCTGCGCGAAGTTATGCAAAGCACCACCCGCGTCACCAGCATGGTATTCATGATTTTTATCGGCGCGTCATTGTTCTCATTAGTGTTCCGCGGCTACGGCG
>CBFCZV010000012.1:0-67303 GCA_965602855.1 uncultured Gammaproteobacteria bacterium
TATCCCTTCCCTTATAAACATCTGGGCCACCTGTTCCCGTAATAAAAAAAGTGGCGGCGGCATTTTTAAGTGCTATCGCATCACTGCCTGCAAATCGCTTCATTATGGCGGGATTAGCCAAATGGTTGTCAATCACATCATTCGCGATAGCCGTTATACCTTCAGTTCCACCCAGTCTGTCATACAGTAATTCACTCATTTTTCTTCTCCTGTTCATAAAATGATTGCTCTGCTAATGCTTCTGGAAATTGAAGCAAAATTAACATATCACCAAATATCTAAATCATGACAATGCAATTTATATGGTAGTAATTGCCACCTGGCTCTAGCTCACATAAAAAAGTAAATAACCAGACTGAACTGTATAATAGCGCTCACACAATCGAATATCTTAGAGAGATAAAGCATGCTAAAAATCGGCAGATCATATGAATTAGACGTAGTAAAAACTGTCGATTTCGGTTTTTATTTAGATGCTGAAAATCTGGGTGATATCCTGTTACCCAGTAAATTTGCACCGCGTGACCTCGACGTAGGTGATTATCTCGAAGTCTTCCTTTATATGGATTCAGAAGATCGGCCTGTCGCCACCACACAAATACCAAAAATCCGCGTTGGCGAATTCGCCTTTTTAGAAGTAGTCGCCAACACCAGCGTAGGTTCATTCCTGGACTGGGGACTGGAAAAGGACCTGTTAGTACCTTTTTCCGAACAGCATCGCCCCATGGAAGTTGGTAAATCTTATCTGGTCCACGCCTACATCAACAATGCTGATGGTCGAATTGTAGCCACTTCCAAAATCGATAAAATTATTGATGACGACAAAGAACACGACTTCAAACCACAGCAGCCAGTTAACCTGATCATCGCCAACAGCACCGACCTCGGCTACAAAGCCATCATCAACAACAGCCACTGGGGCGTGTTATACAAAAATGAAGTCCACCAGCGCCTGAGTTTTGGGCAAAGCATAAAAGGTTTTATCAAACACATACGTCCCGACGGAAAAATTGATTTAAGCCTTCAAGGCGGCCAGGTCACTCGCGACAAAAATGCGACGCTTATTTTAGATTATTTAAAAAACAAAAACGGCTTTGCACCCGTGCACGATAAATCCGATCCTAAATTGATTGCTGATTTATTTGGCATGAGTAAGGGGGCGTTTAAAAAGACGATTGGTGGATTGTATAAGCAAAGGGTTATTAGTATTGGGGAGGATGGGATTCGGTTGGTTGAGGAGTGAGAATGGTTTATGTCATGTCGAACGTATTTGAGAGATCTTGGTTTTTTGTTTTAGTTGGATAATCTGTTGTTTTAGTGGTAGCTAGTAGCCCGGATGTAGTGCAACGAAATCCGGGGAGTGGCCTGAAAATATCGTGGTGAAGTTTTCTGGATTATGCAGGGTTTATCTGAGCAGATTTGCTACCTTTGACTTTTAAGAATACCTATTTCTTCGCTTAGATTATTCAAATCATTTTTATCTCGTAAGTAATTATATTTTTTAAAAGTCTTGATTATAGTTTTCTTAGCCATTTCAACCCTATGTTTATCCATATCTTCATAAGAGTTTATGTATTCACTACAATATTCAGACATTAGATCCATCATTTGTTTATGTGTATGCGCTATGATATTTTTTAGATCTATTATTTTTACATTAATATCAGCATCACTCATACTTTTCATATTTTCGATTGCATCAGCAATATCTTGTGTCAATATGTGTATATACACCATCTTTGATGCTGTAGATTCAGGCACAAAATGTTCCATATTGTAATAATCTTCAGCACACTTCTTAAAAACATACAGATCATATGAACTAAACTTTGTATTACTAATTTTGCCCCTAACTTGGGCAGGACTTCCTTTTAATTTTTCTTCTAGATGTGGCTTTATTCTTCCAAACCATCTAAATAAAATTTCGTCACCTAATAATGCGATATAAAGCTTCTTCTTCCTTTTGATTTTTTCATTATATCTTTTTTTCTTAATTCTTAACGTGAGGCAATGTCCAAACATAACTGCAATTATTGTTGTGACCATCCCGACAATATAAGCAACAATATTATCTGAAATAAAAAAATCACTACCATTGCCAGCACATGACTCATTATGAATTTTACATAATATGTTTTTTATCTTTTCTACATCTTCTATGAGATAATTATCACCCATTGTACTGCCCTATTTAACCTGTTCATCTCGTGCATTATTTATTTGAAAATAATACAAATAATGATTAGTGATTTCTTTCTAATTAATCTTTATCATTTAATTGTTCTATCAAAGCTAGTAGACATGCAGCGCAATGAATTGCGACCTACGAACTGACCCATGGTCTATACGCTATCTTACATCTCAAAAAATATCTTTCGATAGTCATCATCATGTAGATTATGCTTAGCAATGTGGTAATTCGATACTGCAACAGACTCAGAAAATAATTTAAAAGGTAGTTCATCAATACATATTTCAGCTATAACTGCTGCAAAATCCTTTTCATAACAATCTTGTAGTATTTTCAAGTTTGTCGATGGGAAGCTATTTTTAAATTCTTTATTAAATGGAGGAGAGAAATATCGAATAAGTGATGCTTCATATAACGCTATTCTCTCTTGCTCGGTAGTCCCATATAATTTATCAAGCCCTGACCTAATACGAGATGAATCTTCATCTTTATTTTTTGCATGTGGATTAAATACAGTAAGCATTCGATTAAACGGCTGCACTTCAAGCAAAAGAAGCGTAAGTCTATATCCTTCAGGAATACCTTTTAGGGCAATTTTTTGCAATGTTTCATGCTTTAAGAGACGGTCAATAGCATTTCTTGATCCATCTTTACCATATGCTTGACCGATATATTGGACGTCAAGATTTACTACATTTGATTCATGACATAGGCGCGTTTGAATTTGTTGTTCATCAGGAAAGAACCTTTCGCCTTGCTCATTGCTTAAATAGGCAAATTCATCATCCTGATTTAACTTTAGCCCATCAGGCATATCTGACTCTAGGATATATTTATTATCAAGTATGGAAAATATTAAGGATAGTTTGTTTGAATTTTGTTCGGCACCAGTAAAATCTATTTTAGGTAGAAGCCCAATAATATAGATATGACAAGTATCAATAACACTCATCAAAGGGGCTAAGACTTCCTTGTCGTATATCCCTTCCGCTGGAATTGTGCAAAAACTAGTAGCATACATGTCAAGTGCATGCTCCACATCGAACAAGGCATTACCAAATAATTCGTGTTTTTTTGATTTGTCTCCCAACTCTATTTACCCCCCTTAAGCACGGCAACAACCATTTGTTACATTTATTTCAGTTTATTTTCTTGGCGTAGTATCCCAATCATCTATTAGTCCGATAGGAAGACCATTCACGCCGTTTGATCTATAGTGCGCTATTTCAAATCCTTGGCTTTCGTAAGCAACATCACGCGGAATATCGTTATCAACCAAAACAATTTGACAGAGCTTATTCTTCTCGTCAAATTCTTCGGCAACACTAATTAATGCCTCGAATAAGTTTTTGTATTTCTCTGGATCTGCTACTCCATCAATGTCATCGATATCTTCAAGCTGAGGCACCTTAGAATCCTCAGGTGTTTTCCCCAGAAATTTTCCTACGGTGTCAATCATAAGCAAGCCCGGGATATTGGTTTCCTTGCGTAACTTTTGCGACAGAATAGAAGCCAGATATCCGATAGAAACTATGGTTCTAAGCCCACCTGAGTTGATTTTCCTGTATTCGACATTTCGCACAAGGGGGAAAAATGTTCTTTCATCAATCCCTATTCCATGCTGATTTTTTATCTTAACCTGTTGAATGAATTTGTTAAGATCTGTACCAAGGTCAGATATAACATCGTCCAATGATGGTGAATTATCTTTAAGCTCGTCTAAATTAATCTTTATTTTTTCAATAGTACTTTCTAGGCGGCCGATCTGATCGGCAATACCACCTTGTTTGTTTCTGACTCGTAACGAATGAACTGTTTTTTCTCTGCGTTCATCAAGTTGCGCCGACTCTTTAATTATGGCATCCCGTTCAGCTAAGTAGGGCGATATCGAGCTTTCAAGTTCTTCATCCATGATCTCCCTAGCCTTGATTTTTTCAGCATACAATTCGGTGAGGTATGAGTTTGCTATTTCTAAATCAGCTCTATTGTCAGATATCAACTGCTTAAGATCTTTTGTTCTTCTGGAAATCGAGGTTAACTCCCCTTTTAAACGAGTATCACTCGGAATATCAAATTTTCCAGATACATCACCGATGTCGATTAACGTTTCACATATTGGACAATTCGTTTTTTCTTGTATGTCCCTGCCGATAATTTCTTTAGATGAAAGACTGGCTTTAATTTTATTAATGTCATTCTGATAGTCATTGTGAAGCCGAGTAAATCTTTCAATATTTCTTAGGGCGGTATTTTTTGCTTCTTCCTGGTGTTCAATGTTCAAGTTGATAGTATTTAGCGCATCTTTAAGTCCATCGTATAGTTCGCTATCACTCGTCATTCGACCATTCAAGTCAGAGAGTCGGCTTTGAACCTCAACTTTCATGCTATCAATATTGCTTATTTCCTCATCTAAATCCTTAGAGTTCTTAAATTCTGTCTGAGTCAGGAAGTTAGTTACTGCCGTATATTGATTAGTTAGCTGCGTCTTTTCTTGAGTTTTCCTGACTATGTCTACTTCCAGCTCAGAAATGTTAGAATCTAGCACACTGAAAATGTACTTTAAAACCTCTCTATTTTTAGTTTCCAATACAGCGTTGCCAATATTCATCATGTGTGCACTTCCTACATCATCCTGATCCAAGTACATGAACTTGAATAAATCGAGGAAGCTTAACCTACCTGTTTTTGATGAATCTTTTGTTGGTGCCTGTTTTAATCGAACCGTAGGAAACCCAAGTGCTTCAAGTAGAAAGTCGGACAGACTTTTGTTTTGATCGTCCCCTTTGGGAACGCTTGACTTGTATTTCTCCGGGAATGAATTGGACATTTCCGAATATTCACAAGAATAGACATCTATATCTCTTGATGAATTAAATATATCCCGACTTATACAGTAGGTGAAACCATTAATGCTTATTTCAAGAATGGCATATTTTACAGATGAAGCTATCTCTTCATCTAGCTTGATCTGCTTCCCACCAAGAAGGTAATAAACCAGTCTTAAAATACTAGACTTTCCAGTATCGGCATCACCATAGATGATGTTGATTCCGGGATAAAAAGGAACTTGGTAGTCCTTCCGATGCCCATGGAGGATTAAGTTTTTTAGAAGCAAGCCTTGAGAAAGATCCATTATACCCCCTGTTTTAAAGCAATATTTAAAAACCCATTTAACTTGGATGGGCTCTGTGATTGCAGTGAAGAAAGCTGCTTAAGAAACTGCCTTATCTTTCGAAAATACCCTTCCTGCATTTGCTTCGCCTTAGACTTTCCTGCTTCGCTTAGGTCAAAAAGAAAGCCTGCAGAGTCAGCGTATTCCACTGAAAGATATTTTTTGGCAGAAAGTATTTTAATCATTATCAGAAGTCGCTCTCTATCAAAAAGCTCATCGACATTCACTGATAATGTATCAACTGTGTAGTAGTCGGTTTCCTCTATATCAATTTGGCTTTTATCTGCAAGGCTTAAAACCCTATTCAGGAATGCAGGTCTTGTTACAAGAAAGTAAAATGTCTGAATCTTATCAATGGTTAATACTTTTTTGTGGCGTTTTGTTTTCGCTAGATTATCTAGTATTAGCAGTAAGACACCAAGGTTATAGTGAATCTCTCGCTCTGGCTGGATGTACGGTAATTTAATCACTATCATCTTCCTTTAATAGGTTGCGTAATGAATCTTTTGATCCGTCTTTAATCCACCAAATATTTTCATCTTCTGAGTTGGCGAGTTGGTGCAACATTCCCTGCTTGTGGATAGCATTAATAAAGGGGATAAACGTATTTAAAAAATTTTTATCCTCCTTTAGAATTGTTTCGTGAACATCAGCTAATAGCAGCCCCGAGTTTGGTATCCCATCATGAACATACTTTGAGTAGCTATTCTGATAGACTTTTCGTATTTTTGAATACAACTCTGACAGGCGTTTTTGATCCGAGGCGCTGCTGAATATTTTTCTTATATACTCGGCATTAAGAAAAACTTCTTTGGCATCTCGGATTGAGGTCTTGTGAATATCTGCAGAAATTAACTTTAATACAAACAATTCGTCATCAAAGTCTGACTCGTCTTCAAGCTGCAGAATTTCTAAATTTGATATTCCTGGATCATTTTTCTCAAAGTCTAAAATTATCTGCCTTATGGCCATATAAGTTGTGCTGGCAGGGCTTTCAGGCTTCGCAATACTAGTGTGATCTTCGTCCACAGGTATGATGTCTGATTTTTCTTTATCTACAGGTGCGGCACTTGTTTTAGGGACGAGCGAATCATGAACTCCATAAAAATATTTTGTAGTTGGTCTTAAGCTAGTCTTTAGCCACTCGTCATTAATTTTGTGTATGAATTGGTTTAGTGGAGAAAGATCTTCGATCTGGAGGTTGTCGCTGATCAGCTTTCCAAAAGTTGCAGCTTCAACTCCCTGGTGAGGTACTGCTAAGGAAACAAAAAGTTTGATTTTTGATGGAATATTTTCTTCTATGTCCTTTGCTATCGCACTTTTGGTTACTAGTCCACCCATGCTGTGGGCAATAATTATTATATTATCGTAGGCTTGTAGTCTGAATCGAATTTCGGTTCTAAGCAAGTTTCCGATTTCTTCAATACTTATGTTTTTGGTAAGTTTCCCATGAGATGTTCCAAACATTCGTTTAACAAGTGTCGAAACCTTACCAGCTTTAGCAAACAGGTTTAGTAACTTGGTAAAATACGAGAACTGAACTATGTCATAGTTCTCAGATACTTCTGAATCTTTAGAAAATAGCTCAGGGAACGAACTTGCTTCCCCATTGCGCCAAGTTAACTCCCCACCACAGAACCCATGGACAAATATAATCAGACTCTTTTTATTGTTCTTAGAAATGAATTCAATCACGCTTAAACGCCTTATTTCTATATATCACCACTTTTATACCAATGAGCTCAGACTCAATTGATTGTTCGATTAGGATAATTCTAGATATAACCAACTCCGCACCCTCCCCAATAGCCCTGTGCTTCTCAACGAACAACCATTTTGTCTTCATAACCACAAAAAATGCAAGCACTTATTCGTTTTTGATCTTTGCTTTAGTTTAGCTTCACCCTCCCCTCTGCAACCTGCCTCAGATTTCAGCTTTGGTAGCGACAATTCGCCATGGACGGCGAATTGAGGTTGGTTAGCCCGGACGGCTAATCCAACCGACGCGTAGGCAAAGTTGGAAGCTGAGGTGACCCGTAGGGGCAGGTTGTAGGGTGGCGGCATTTTTTTCGTTAGTCTTTTGTTGCTGTAGACAAAAGAGTAACCCGTGCCAGCAAGCACGGAAAAGTCAGTTATGGATTAGCACAGCAATTCAGTAAACAAAATAACCACAACTCGACGCAGGAGCGTCTAAAACTGCATTCCCACGCAGAGCGTGGGAACGATAAAACTCTATTACATTCCGCTATAATCCCCCCATGCCAACCCTCCCAATAAACACCGTCCTCCCAGAAATAAAAACCACCCTAACCACCCACCCCCGTCTGGTCCTCCAGGCACCCCCAGGCGCAGGCAAAACCACCGCCGTCCCCATTGCCCTGCTCGACCAGCCCTGGCTAAAAAACAAACAGATCATTCTACTCGAACCCCGACGTCTCGCCGCACGTAACGCTGCCGCACGTATGGCCTATCTGTTAAATGAAAAAGTGGGCGAAACCGTGGGCTTCCAGATTCGTCAGGACAACTGCTTTAGTGACAAAACAAAAATACTGGTGGTCACAGAAGGCATTTTAACGCGCAAGTTACAGGCTGATCCGGAGCTTAAAAAAACTGCGCTGGTTATTTTTGATGAATTTCACGAGCGTAGCCTGCACGCTGATTTATCACTGGCTTTGTGTTTGCAGAGCCAGCAGGTTTTACGCGAGGATTTGAAAATTCTGGTGATGTCGGCGACGCTCAATACCGATGCCGTCTCTACCCTGCTCGATAACGCGCCCATTATTCAGAGCGAAGGCCGCAGTTTTCCGGTTGAGGTTAAATATCTCGATAAAGCCATCAACCAGAACAGCAATTTAAGTCCACAGCAGCAACTACTTTCAGGTTTGACGAATACCGTCAAAAAAGTCATTCATGATCACGACGGCAACTGCCTGGTTTTTCTGCCCGGTGTGAAAGAAATTAATCAGCTTGCTAATAAGATAAAACAGCACCTTGAAACTGAATCGATCAAAAATATTTTAATTGCTCCACTGCACGGCAGCCTGAATAAACAGCAACAGGATTTGGCTATCGCATCACCCAATGATAAAGCCATGCGTAAAATTGTATTAGCCACCAATATCGCAGAAACCAGTATCACCATTGAAGGCATTAGCTGTGTGATTGATTCGGGTCTGGAGCGCCTGCTGGACTACAGTCCCGCCTCTGGTATGAACCGTTTAATAACACAGTCGATCTCTCAGGATTCAGCCGAGCAACGCGCTGGTCGCGCCGGAAGATTATCTGCCGGTGTCTGTTACCGTTTATGGACGGCGCAACAACAGCCACGTTTACTCAAACATGCATTGGCTGAAATTTTACACAGCGACCTGTCATCACTGGTACTGGAGCTGGCCAACTGGGGCGTGACTCAGGCTGATGAAATGCAGTGGATGGATGCACCGCCAGGCAGTGCCAGCGAGCAGGCAAAAACATTACTGCAACAACTAAACGCCATTGATGATCAGGGCAAGATAAAATTGCATGGTCGTGACATGCTGAGACTGGGCACGCACCCACGGCTGGCGCACATGATGTTATCTGCGATCAAACTGGATCAGGCTTATCACGCCTGCCTCATCGCCAGCCTGCTCACCGAGAAAGATTTATTTCTGGCCAGTGCCGATAAAAGCGCCGACATTCATGACCGGCTTAATGTTCTTGTGCATGGCCGATCAAATCATCACGGCATAGATAACCAGCAACGCAAACGCATAGTTCAAACCGCTGATGATTTTTTTAAGCGGCTTAAACGTTGCAGCAAAGAAAACATAAATAAAGAGACACCAGACAATAATTATAGCGGCGTGCTTCTGGCCTATGCTTACCCCGATAGAATCGCCAAACAACGCAGCAGCAACGAAGCACGTTATTTACTCAGCAATGGCAAAGGTGCGGTTATTCCACCCTATTTACAACAGCACCTTCATGAATACATCGTAGTCGCCAACCTTGATGCCAGACAGGGCGAAGCCTGCATTTATCTGGCCGCCGATATCACTGCCCAGCAGCTACAGGATTATTTTCAGGATAACATTGAACAGAAAGAAAATATTGAATGGAATGAAACCCTACAACGCGTCGAAGCAAAACAGACCAGCCGCATTGGTAAAATAGTTCTACAGGAATCGCTTATTAATGATGGCAAAAAATCCGAGACCAGAGAAGCGGTACAGCAATGCCTGATACAGGCGATCAAAAACACAGGACTGCAATGTTTGAACTGGTCAGATCAGGCAGAACATCTTAAACAACGGGTGCAATTTATTAATCATCAGATTGATAACGAGCCAACGTTAAAAGATAAATTTAGTGATAGTGACCTGCCAGACTTTGCAGATGAGACGCTGATTAATAAGCTCGACGAATGGTTACAACCACACCTGAGCAATGAAAACAGCATTAAACACTGCCAGAAACTGGATTTACACAGCCTGCTCATAAGCCAGCTCAGCTGGGACCAGCAACAATTAATCAAACAATTAGCACCTGAAAAAATTAGCGTGCCCAGTGGCTCTGCCGTAACCATTGATTACACCGATCCCGTCCAGCCCATTCTCGCCGTCCGGCTTCAGGAAGTTTTTGGTTTATATGAAACACCGACCGTTTTAAATGGCCACTGCAAGCTCATGATGCATTTGTTATCACCGGCGCGACACCCCATGCAGGTAACGCAGGATTTGAACAGCTTCTGGCAAACCACCTATCATGATGTAAAAAAAGATCTGCGTGGAAAATACAAAAGACACTACTGGCCGGATGATCCATTTACCGCACAGGCAACCAGTAAAACCAAAAAACAAATGAATCGACAATGAATTTATTTACGACATTATTACGCAAGTATGAAAACTGGCGCGTACTGTCTGCACTGAAAGAATACCCCCTTCCCTTTTCCAGATGGCAGGTGGTCAGGCAGCTCGCCTGCATTCGCCACCTTAGTCCTGTCGAAAAAGCACGTTTGCACGTGCTCTGCTCTGTGCTGCTAACACAAAAATCTTTCATTGGTCAGCAGGGATTAGATCTTAGCGATGAAATGAAACTAATCATCGCTGCCCAGGCCTGTGTGCCAATATTAAAACTGGGACTCAATTACTATTCAGGTTTCGTCCAGGTCAGCGTCTATCCCGCTGCATTCTGGGTAGAGCATGAAGAAAGAGACGAAGCCGGAATTGTGCACCGTAAAAGAAAACTGCTTTCGGGTGAAGCCTGGTCACGTGGCCCGCTGATTCTTTCGTGGGATGATATTCAACGGGATATAGAGCGAGGCCGTGAGGGACATAACGTCATCATCCATGAGTTTGCGCACAAGATCGATATGTTAAATACAGGCGCCAATGGTGTACCACCGATTTCTACCGACAGTAGAAAAAAATGGACAAAGACATTTCAGCGCGCCTACCAACATCTCATCGGGCGCATGCAGCACCACCATAAAACCTGCATCAACGCATACGGTGGAACATCACCGACAGAATTTTTTGCTGTGTCGAGTGAATATTTTTTTACTGCTCCTGATCTTCTTGAGCGGTGTTACCCCAATGTTTATAAAGAATTGAAACTGTTTTATCGACAAGATCCACTTGGACGTTTGAGTAAAGCAGAATAATCAAAACCATTCCATTATTTAGTTTAGCGACTATTACTGGGTATTCCCCAACGCTCCCAGACGAAGACCAGCAACGATAAATTGTGAAATATTTTAAAATGTCGAATTGACATGAATCAAGACTGAGTCTAGTTCAACCAAATAAACTCCAAATACAAAATAAAGAGGATTATGTGATGGAAGTATTTGGTGATTTATTCAATGATTTGACGGGCTGGTTAACCATAGGAATACTAATCTTTATGATTGGCATGATGGCCTTTCTGACTAATATGATTATTAAAAAATCCAGGGGTGATGGAAGCTAATACATCAATGTTTTAAAGCCCCCCCAATCAGTTATAGGTCGGGAACCCTTTCCCGACGTTTCAGATCTTGTCGGCATGGGGATGCCGACCTACTGGCTAACAAAGCTGTCATTCTGAGCGTAGCGAAGAATCTTATACAGCTCTTTATGCTATCACTCCTCTACACCAGATCCTTCACTCTGTTCAGGATGACATAAAAAGGTGTCCTTTTTATATGGCTCGGTAATATATCAAGTATATTGATAACAACGATAGTCACGAATAGATAACTCTGCCGCCAACGTCGCACGATAATCATCCAATACATCTGGCAATTCAATATCAACAAACTCAATCTGCACAGAAGGTTGGTATTTTTTTGAGTGGTGTTCAATTAGTGCAGGCGACTGAGGTGGAACTGTTAAAGTAAAGCCCGTCGGAGGAAGTGATAATCCACTGCCCAGCACTTTCATGTAGGCCTCTTTACGGGTCCAGAGCTGATAAAACGCTGACTTCTGGTTTTCTTTCGCTAATGCAAATAGCGCCTGTTTCTCAGGTTCTGTATAAAATCGCTGACAAATTTCAGCCCATTCTGTTTTTCGATCCATGTATTCAATATCAATACCCAGCTCTGTGCCTCTGCTGACTGCAAGTAATGTTATATCCTGTGTATGGCTTAGATTGAATTTTATATCCTGCTGATTATCTTCTGCAGCAACGAGTGAGGGCTTGCCCTTATCACCAGACTGAAACTGGATATGGGCTGGCTCTATGAATAAGTATTTTGCCAGCACTGAACGTTTAAAGCCGTGCGACATGATGAAACGATTTCGATGAATATCTAGCTTGAAGCGTTGCGCTCTGGCCTGTTCTTCGGCTGACAAGAGAGTGCTGAAATAACCGAATTTATCCTTAACGGTCTCTGCTTTGCATAACCAGATATCGACAACACCCTGCTGCAATTTGAAATCTGGATTTTTATTCCACTGGTGGGCAGTACCCATTTTATCTCGGCGCTGTTGGGATATACCGCTGGTATTTTGCCGGTAGATACAAGCCCTGACTTTTTAATACCTGAATTCGATGCTGATAGGCTGCGCCATACATCAACTGTTCGGCAACATCGACTACTTTACGATTTTGGTAATCATTCAAATAAGTTGAAGCCACCCAGTCATTAAAGGCACCCATCGCAGGGCCGCTCCATATTTGGTAGTCAAATTCACGGCCTTTTACACCGGCGTTTGACCAGCGCGATGAAAGCCCCAGATACCAACGAAAAACTAATGCCATTTGTTTCTTTGGATTATCTTTTGCTTTTTCAATAATGGATGGATCGCGTTTCTGGAAAAATTCTACGGTCTGCTGCCAGATAGTATCAACACTATTTTGCAAAATCTGCTTCTCTACTTTTTCCAGCTCAGTAGGTGGAATTTCAGAGAGGCTATTATAAGTTGAGTACAACTCATATAATTTCTGCGCACGCATCGGAAACAGTGTGCCCTTTTTCAGTACCTGTAGTTTAATGCCGCGTTCAAACATGTCGGATGCCGGTGCCATCACCACATCAGCCATGCCTGCTTCTGCTAATAATTTACGAGTATGCTCTGACGCGCCCGCCTCCACGCAGCTCTGGTTAACCGAACCGGTAACGACATAAGCCGCACCCATGATATAACAGGCCAGTGCGGCATCGGGTGTACCGACACCACCACCCGCTCCCACTCTAATTTCAACAGGATAATTATTCTGCTGCTGAATTTCATCCCGCAATGCAATCACCGACGGCAATAAAGATATCAAAGGACGATTATCGGTATGTCCACCTGAATCGGCCTCGACAGTAATATCATCGGCCATGGGTACTCGCAGCGCCAGTTGCGCCTGCTGTTCGCTGAGCAAACCATCAGCGACTAATTTGTTGAGCACATTTTCTGGCGCAGGCTGCATAAACACAGTCGCCACTTCTCGTCTGGAAACTTTGGCGATAATTTTATTATTGATCTGGATGTTGCCCTGTGAATCCTGTTGCAAACCCTTGGCACGATAATAAACCAGCGAAGGTGTCAGATTAAAAAAGGCCGCAGCCTCTATCACATTGACACCGTACTTCAGGTATAAATCGATGGTGCCCTGCTCAATCGCAGGTTCGGATGGGTTATGGATAAAATTGAAAACATAAGGCCCATTGGGTAGCGCCTGCTGAATATTTTTAATCGCCAGTTCAACGCGGTTAAGGTCGAGACCACCAGCGCCAAAAGAAGCCAGGATGTTCTGTTTTCCCAGCGCAATAACCATCTCTTCCGAGGAAATACCATTGGCCATGGCACCAGTCATATAAGCGTACTTCACGCCATAAAATGCCTTAAACGCGGGATCACCCAACTGCTCTGCCTGCATCGGTGGAACAAAGGCGCTAATTTTTGCGACATCTTCACAACCTTCATTATTGATAACGAGCTGATCGTTATCCTGAATAACGTAACACGGTTTATCTAATTGCTGTAAAGACTCCAGACCCTGAATCGACATTTATTCGGCCTCCTTAATACTCAGGCCAATATTTTCTACGGAGTAAATTCGCAGGCCATCTTTCCACAAGTTTCCATCGACAAGAATATCAATGCGACCGACATTATTTCTAATCTCTTTAACATGAACCTCAAGTGTCATCACTTTATTATCAGGAATAATCTGTCCTCGATAACACCAGCTGGCTTCATCTTCTACCGGACCAAAGCGTGGGTTTTTAAAATCTTTACCCAGGTTCTGTTGCAGCGCAAAAACCTGTATCGATTGAATCATCGCCTCGACTCCCAATGAACCCGGCATCACCGGATCCAGATAGAAGTGACAGGGATAGAACCAGTCAGTGGCATCGATCACATTCATGGAGTGGACATAACCCTTGCCATATTTGCCACCATCAGCAACCACGATAGATTCATCGATAAAGTCCAGCATACCACCGGCCAGGTGGTAATAAGGTTTATCCTGTTTCGCCGCGTACAGATCCTGTCTGACCTGTTCAGAGTGAAGATCAAGCTTGATTAATCTATCATCAGAAATCGCTTCTTCTTTATACCAGGGCAGTAATTTTTTACCCTTATCCATACCCACCTGATTAGACAGCGAATCGGCGGTAAAGAAACCGAATACCGCATCACCCTCGTAGAAAGTTTCACCATCGCAAATTAATTCAAAGGTGAACTTTTGAATAATATTGTTCATCACCGCGGAGGTAGAATACATGGTCGATTTATTGACGATGGTCTTGCCACGAAGATCAACTTCTTTTATTAATCGTCCGGTTCCATCCAGATTACGGAAATAAAGATTTGAATCTGGATAGAGCAAGGTGCTGCCAATATGCGAAGTCAAAAACCCATTCGGCTGTAACGCAATCTCCATTAACATCGAGTAAGGCGTAAACGAGGGGTAAGAATTCTCAGTACAGAACCAGACGTCTTCGGCAACATCATATTCGGCGGTACAGCCGGTGGTGTTATCAAAATCATGACGTTCACCCTCCACGCTCATCACCCGATCCATTAACTGTAAATAACCATTGGGGGTACGTGGTGGTCGTCTGGCAGGATCACCGGCTTTCGCTGGCGGCTGTTTATAAATAGCGAACTCAGGACCAAAACAGGCTTCGATATCACCCGTGGCAAAGTGCACTATCTGCTCTTCGGTAAATAGCGGTGCTTTTTTGCTGCTTGGCACAACTGCCAGTGCTGGTGGTGTTGATTGCACTGGTGCTGGAGCTGGCTGCTGATTAATATCTGCCGCGCCACCTTTTAGCAACAGTTTTTCTGCGGCACTCTTTTCAGATAGTTCAAGACAAACATTTCTAAAGTCGACCACCACTTTTCCATCTAGCAAAATATCGACGTTACCTTTGGCATAAGGTTTTGGACTCAGACCGATTTCGGTCACTTCCAGTCGGTAGGTCATCAATCGATCTTTGGGTAGAGCCTGACCCCGGCATCGAATAGGCTGGGGTATGTTCTGTATCGTCTGGAAGCGCGCATCTTCTGTTTTGGTGTGCAGGCCTAAATAGAGCATGAAAAATTGCAGTAACTGAACACAACCTTCAGACATCAAGGAACCAGCCAGCACAGGATCATCGCGGAAGTGACTGGTAAAGTACCACTCATCCGGCAACAGGTCTTTTTCAGCTTCGATAAATCCAAGACCCCACAGGCCACCAGCAGGATCAACCGAAGTGATACGATCCAGCATCAGAATTTTTTCTAATGGGAAATGCAAAGAAGGATTTTTGCCCATTTTGTCGTAAGCCGGATTGGCATAACAGGCGGCTAAATCACCCGTGGTCAACGAATGCATATCATTCTTATCAAAAGATGTTTTGCTGCATTGCAACAAAGGAGTAAACGATGACTTTGTCACGCGTCCCCGCTCAGCAGTTTCCTCATTGGTGCGAATAACACCCTTGCCAACGGCGAGCTCCTCTTCCGAGAAGAAACCGGCACAACCCTCATCCATTTTCAGGATCATTTTATCGCCGATAAAACACTCGTAAGAGAAAAAGAACAGCAGGTTATTTTTATGCTGGGCGAAAGAGTTGATGGAAATTTCATAACGCAGCGTCTGACCTTCTTTGGGCTGGTCATCCAGGAAGGTCAAAGTGCAATCGAGCAAACGGTACAGATATTTGCCTTTGTTATTAAAATCGATACCCATGTAGCTGATCAACAACAAATCACATTGACCCGATTCGATACAGATACAGGTGGGGATCTGACCATCGGTTGAATACCAGGCATTGTGCGGAATATCATATTCCGTGGTCATTTTAGAAGGTTTAAACTCACCACGTTCACCCTGCATTTCAGTAACACGCGTCACCAGCAAATAAGGATCCATCGGTAACATTACCCGTTTAGGATAACTATCGATGATGTCATATTCAGAGCCAAACACCTTGCCAATTTTTCCATAGGCAAATTCGCGTAAATCTTCTTCGCTGAAAATTATTTTCTCAGGCGTGCTGTATTCAGACGGGAACAATTGTTTTGTCGCGACATTCTCATTAGAAGCAGTTGCTGCCGGTGTAAGCGAAGCCGTCTGAGTTGTACGTACTATATTTCCTGAACCCGGCGAGTGGATACTATCAATAATCGATGCCGTTAAAGCCTGCAAGCCCTGATGGCGTGAAGCCATAAATCCTGCGTGCATTTTGCTGATGTTAATATTGTGCTGTAACATTTTTTGCAGCATTTCACTTTGATAAGTAGTTGAACCTCCGGTGACATAACCGGGCGTACCATTGGCAACTATTTTTCTCTCTGACATGTTTTGTCTCTGTTTATCTATGCTTGCTGAATGCAGTTTATTTTCAACTGGCTCAGGATTTGTTTTAGTTACCACCGCTGGCTTGGCTGGAGGCATTTTAACTACTTCTGCTTTTTTAATTACCGGAGCCACTGGCTGTACTTTTTCAGGCAAAAATCTTGTCCTGTTTTGCTCAGCAAGAATGACTTCTGAAAATGGCTGCTTACCTAATACAACCGGTTTGACCAAACTTGGCTTTTTGCTTTGCGCTTCATTCACAGCAGGATAAAGTTTATCCAGATCCATGGCTACGCCATGACAGGTCAGTTTGGCGGCCAAACGCAGTAAGGAGGTATAGTCATCCACACCCTTGCGATTAATGTTCACCGCAAGATGCTGTTTGCCTTTCAGGCTTTCACCAATCCATTTTGTACAGCTGCCCTGAGGCCCCAGTTCAATAAAGATGCGCGCACCATCGTCATACACCTTATTAACCAGCTTTGGAAAATCGACCATGTGCGTATAGAAAGTCGCGATATTGTGACCAATAACATCATCTTTGATTTCAGTTTTCTGGTAGTCGGCCGCGGTATAAAAATCAACACCTTCAATTTGGGTGGTTGGCATGGTGTGCAATTCTTTAAGCGCATCAAACTCTGCTTTCACCAGTTCATTGTGAACAACATCTTTAATCGGAACAGGGAACAATTTCCATTTTAATTTTTTGACAACACGTCGACAGGCTTCATCATCACCAGCGATAACAATTTCATTGGGTGCGTTAATAATGATGAGGAACACCCTGTCCTCTTCAGCAATTATTGGCTCTGCTTTTTCTGGCGAGGTTCGCAAAGTATAAGTGCCCCAGATGGGCTTATCACCCTCTTTAGCCGGCGGCAGATTCCAGGCCTGCCTGACCACATCCATCTCACCGACCAGGCGATTATGGAAGGTAGCGGTTGAGTGCAGAGTCTCACTCATGTAGTCGGTATTACCCCAGGCACCCGATGAGAACAGCATGGATAACTCGCCCATACTGTGACCAAAAGCAGCACCAGGCTTAACGCCCAATAAATCCTGAATCACCTTGGTGTAGACAACAGAAGTCATAATGCCAGACTCAAACATGGCAATAGCATCTTCACCCATGACTTCCTCTAATTGTTTAAGCGCCTTTTTATCAGCTGCTGAAACAGTTTCAGGATAGACATAATGAGTGCGCATCATGGTTTTTAAATTGGAGCTGGCGTTTGCAACCAGTTCTATGGTCTCGGGGAACATATGAAATATGTCCCTGGCCATACCAATATAAGAATTAAAACCACCAGGATAAACGAAAGCGATCTTGCCTTTTTCAGCCTGTGGTGTCGGTGTGAAGTAACTGCCTAACGGCGTTGACCACTCCTGTGCATTTTCCATGGCTACGGGCAGGCCTTTTTGAGCTGCAAGAATTTCACGCTGCAATTCTTCAGATGAATGCGCCAGTACTGTGATACGAAATTTTGCAGTCGTATTTTTCTTAAACTGCTGGTATTTATCCAGCGAAAGTTGTTTTAAAGAAATCGTCTGTGCGGATTCTACTTGCAGTGAATCCAGCTCCTGCAATAACGTTTTTTCTGACTGGGCGCTAAGCGGGAACATAAAGAAGGACAGATTTTCAAAAAAATCATTCTTCGGTGTTTGAGCCTTATCGGCTTCAGATAAAATCAAATGATAGCAGCTGTCATCCTGACCCAGACTATTGATCGCCGCATAACGTTTTTTATGATCACTGTTAATCAACCAGGGGCGGGACTGCTCGGGAAAATAAAAATTATTTTCATCCCAGCTGGATAAATCTTTTGGTTTATCCCAGCCGGGAATGCCCGGAATAAAACGCTGATGAATGCACAGCGCTGTTTTTACCAGACTGGCAATACCGGAAGCGGCAAAAGTGTGACCAATATTGGCTTTCACACTTCCTAGTGCACAAGTTTGTTTCTGGTAGGTTTTTTTCAGGGCCACAATTTCGGCATCATCCTGATTCTGGATACCACTGCCGTTTAATTCAATATAATCAATCTGATCTTTGTCAACGCCAGCCTGTTGCAGGGCGTCGGCAGATGCCTGTTGTAAACTATCAGCAGAAACATTACGTTTACCTGCCAGCGCTTCAATCGTCGCGTAAACCCGCTCACTATTTTCCAGCTGATCATTACGCTTTAAAACAACGGCACCAGCACCTTCACCGATGCTCCAGCCTGTGCTGCCCTGATCAAAACTCAAACCAGCGTCATCATTTGAATCAAGTGGATTGCGCTGATTTTGAAGATAGACGTGTTCAAAACCACCCGCCAGATCCACCGCACCAACTACCATGGCATCGACTTCACCAGAATCTAAAAATAACTTAGCCACTTCCAGCGCTTTGAATACGGAATTTTCTTCTGAAGAAATAGTAAAAGCCGGGCCGGAGAAATCCCACAGGGAACAAATACGACAGGGAATAATATTGCCGATAAAACTGGTGAACTGATTGATCTCAACCGCATTGTGCAGGCTATCTTTCAGTAGATCGGTGAGCTGTTCCTGCTGCACATCGCTCAATTCAATATTGCTGTTACGCAGGCTCTCCTGCAGTTGCCAGGCAACATCAATACGCCCACGGAACTGATGAATCCCCAGGTCCATTTCCATCGCTACAATAACACCAACATTGCCACATTTAGGCAGGGTGGAATCTTGCAGCGCTTCATCCAGCACTTTCATCATCAGCAACTGTTGCGGTAATAAAGGCGCCTGTTCTTCCGGTGGGATTTTGAAATACAGGTAATCAAAATCAAACTGATCTATGTAGTTTCCCTGTGGTGCTTTTTCATCAAGACCAAATTTTTTCAATAACGGGCTATCGTTTTCAATACCCTGCCAGCGATCTTTAGGTAAAGATCGTTGCAAACGTCTGGAGTTGTAGATGGTCTCTTCCAGTTCAGACAACGATTTACTCTGCCCGAAGTAAGCACTCATACCAACGATAGAAATCGCCTGCTCCGTGATTTCAGTCGGTTTCTGTTTTGCTATTTTCTCCTGCTGTTTTTTAGTCAACGGAAGATGCTCTTCCATCACCAGATGTGCATTAGTTCCACCAAAACCAAAAGCGCTGATAGCGGCGACTTTTTTATTCTTACCAGAACCTTTAGCCTGCGGCCAGGGACTATTTTCAGTTAAAATTTTATCGTCGGCAATCTTGTCACTGTCACAACTTAGCGGTTTTTGAACATTAATGGTTGCCGGTAGTAAATCATTTTTCATCGCCAAAATAATTTTTAGCATACCCGCCATGCCAGCCGAAGTCAGCAGATGACCAAAGTTAGATTTGGCTGTGCCCATGCTGAAGTGAATATTTTTATCGCCGAAGAAACCCTGCATCGATTGAATTTCAGTTTCATCACCCAGCGGTGTTCCGGTGGCATGACATTCAACATAGTCGACATCTTCCGGTTTTATTTCAGTATCGTTATAAGCTCGCTCATAACATCTTTCCTGACCGGCCTGATTGGGGCTTAAAACAAATTTTCCTTTACCGTCATTGGAGAGGCCAATGCCACTGATGACGCCTTGTATAGCATCACCATCACGTACTGCATCTTCATAACGTTTTAAAACAAACATACCGGCACCCTCGCCGGTATTTAAACCACTGGAATTTTTATCCAGCGGTCGGCTTATCACATTTTCAGGAAAAGCTTTAAAAGTTGAAAAACCCATGGAGACAAACCAGGGGTCAGCGGCACTAACCGCACCGGCCAGCATCATGTCTGCCTTATGCGACAGCAGATAGGAACAGGCGAGCTTCATACTATAGAGCGATGATGCGCAGGCGGCATCCAGCGCCATTGATACCTCACCTAATGCTAGCGCCTGATTGATGGTGCTAGCCGGGTGACCGCCAACGCTACCATTAGTTAAATCAGCAGCCGACTCGCCACCCATTTCAAGACTCTGATCATTGAGTAATTTTTTTAGTGGCGTAGCCAGGGCCTGATGATAGAGCGGCAAAAAAAGCTGGTTCGATTTTTTTGTGGGGAAAGAAAGATTGCCAAGGATTACACCGCAACGTTTCAATTTATCAGACTGATTGCTATAACCTGAATCTTTCAGCGCCTCGCGACTAACGTGCAAGGCCCACTGGAAAGTATTATCCAGATCATTTAGCTGCTCAGCACCTACTGCATAACCTTCACTATCAAACTGAAAGTTCTGAATATAACCACCGGTGGTGCAGTAGTATTTATCCTTGATCTCTTTGGCTGGCCCGTCTTTCGCTGGATTAAAATAATCAGCAGGTTCACGCCCCATTTGTTCTGCATCAGCAGCAACCCGTGAGTCTTTATTAGCAAGCAGATTCTGCCAGTATTCTTCAGGTGTCTCCGCTCCGGGAAACAGGCAGGAGGAACCTATAATAGCAATCTTATTCATACGAAAAATCTCAAATACTTCTGACCTTATTTCTTTTTAAACATAGAGTTCAAACTTGGGCTCACGGTAACTTCTGCACCAAAGGCTCTTGAGTAAATATTTCCGCTTTGATCATGAATTACGACATCAGCTGTCATATTGGTCTCAGAGGTTGAATCCACATCCAGTGATATATAGAAGTCTTTATGATCCGGTATCAATTTATAGTTAACTACCTTGAGGAACTTCAGCGGCAGACTGCCCAGATGACGGTGCTCTCTCACCCAGACCAGCATTGCCTGGAACATCAGGTCAGTGGCAAACGGGTTAAGCGAACTAATTGGGAACTGGCCCTGTTCACGATCTTTAATTTTATCCAGGTTACAAAGCAGGGTTAATTTCTTCATCGAAGTGTTGACCACTTTCTCGATTCCCTGAAATAGTGATCCATGGAACAGTGTGCCATTTTTGTACAAGGTCTCCCCTGTCGTGGTTTCTGTTTCATTCAAATCAGATTGTGTATACATAGGGACTTCAGGGATTTCTTTCACAATCAGTATGTTGGCCTTGTAATGCCAAACCTGTTTACCCTTGCTATTTTTTGATGAAATGGTTACCTGAGAACAACTAATGTTTTCATCATTAGAAATGCCTTTGACATCAACCTGATACGAATCGGCCTGACTCTCATCAAACACGATGCCCTTGAGCACCTGAAACTCATCGCATTCAAAGAAACTATAAGAAGGATTCAGTCGCTCACAAATATTAGACATCCACGAAAGCGCGGTGGCCGATGGCAACACTGGGCTTTCACCAATGACATGATCATTTAAAAATGGATTGTCCTGCAACAACAACTTGGTATTGATCTGGAAGGTACGCAACGGTGTGTTGGTGTTATCGACATCCGAGCGCATTGAACTACCGACCAATAACTGAATGGTCTCACCTCTATCCTGATGCAATTCATTGCTAAAGATTTCTACACCTTCCTGCATGGGAATAATTTCAACATTCCTTTCCTTAAAGTAACGTTTCAATTCAGGCGTTACCATACCGCCATCCCAGGGTCCCCAGTTGAAGGAAACTACATGACAATCTGGATAGTAATGTTTAAATTGATAAGCTGTTTTGTTGAGAATTTCATTGGCAACAGAATAATCAGACTGACCATTGTTACCGTAAAAACCCGCCGCCGAAGAGAACAGCGCCAAATATTTCAGATCTTCCTTTTTGACCAGCGACAACATCGCTTCCAGGCCATCTATTTTAGTATTTAATACCGCATTAAAATCAGCTTCAGTTTTCTTCTGAATTGGTTTATCGGCCAGCACGCCCGCGCCATGAATCAGGCCGGTAATTTTTCCAAGTTTGGCAACCGCAGGTGCTGATTTTTCTTTTAAGGCTGCACTATCGGTGACATCTGCACTGATATATTCAGCCTTACCACCCAGCGCCGCAATTTGATTTAAAGTTTCACTAATCTCACGATCAGATTTAATTGCGCGTAAACGTTTGTTGACGATAACAGGTGTTGGTTTTTCACCTTCATCCTGTAATACCTGCATAATTTTACGTTTCAGCTCAGCCTCATCTTCACAGCCTTTTGCCCATTCAGGTTCAATCCCGTTATAAGGCGCACGACCTGCCAGTACAAAACCACAGTTATATTGCTTGGCCAATGGCATAAGGCAGGCAGCGGTAACACCCTTGGCACCACCACTAACTAAAAATACCGAGTTTTCGTTGATATTGTCATGCGCTGATGCAACTGGCTCGTGCGCTCTCACTTCACCAGATAAAGTCATACGACCTTTTGCAGAGTTGCCCACCTCAACAATAGAAAGATCAGGATCAAATAACTCATCCATCAATATTTGAGCACCCTGTTTATCTTTTGTATCTGGACTCAGGTCAATGGCACGGCAGAAAATCTCATCCCATTCAAGATTTAACGTTTTCACCAAACCATTCAAACCGCCCTGACTTAATTCAAAACGATTGTGACCCGCAGTACCAATCTCGCCATCCATATAAGATGCAGTGACAAAGAAATTACGTCCGTGCAGCGGTTTAGTCGTTAATGCATTTTGCAAATATTTAGCAGTAAAGAAAACCATTTTCAGCATGCTTTGTTCGCGCTTGCTAAATTTGATCTTGCTGCCCTTATCCGCAGGCTTGGCACTGAGATGAATAAATCCATTCAGCGGCTGAGCGGCGGTAACAGTACTCAATGTTTTTTCCAGCTCGGCATCTGTCGCCTTTGCCAGCTTAACGGTTTGAGTTCCTTTGGGTAGTGAACTCGGTTTGGCTATCAGCGATGTCGGGAACTGCATCACCGTCACATTCCAGCCCAAATCCTGCAATGCTTTTGCAGTGTTGTAAGTGAGCTTGTCACCATTATCGGTGATTAAACAATTGCGCCCCGTAACGCTGATTTCTGATTCCAGTACATCAGGACGGGGAAGATACTTTTTTACAACGACACTTTCGGTAGTCGAAAAAGAACCATCATTAACGGTGCTAGCGGCCTCTTCTGCTGGCTCTGATAAAGCCCTGCTGATACTGCTATCCTGTGGCACCAGACTTTTAACGTACTCCACAATTTCAGCCAGTGTTCCCATTTCGGAAAGTGCATTCTGATCCATTTCAGGTAGTTCAGGGAACTTGCTAGTCATCGCGCCAAGAATCTCAACTCGCTTAATCGAATCGATACCCAGATCCGCTTCAAGATTCATAGTCAAGTCGAGCATTTCTACAGGGTAACCGGTTTTTTCATTTACGATTTCCAGCATGCTCTGCTGAATAGCGGCTTCATCTAACACCGATGACGCTGAAATGATTTCAACTTCTGTAGTTGTAGTCACTTCACCTGCACCTGACTGAGTTTCTACGTATTCAACAATTTCTTTTAACGTCTGCATTTCTGCCAGTGCATTTTGATCCAGCTCGGGCAGTTCAGGGAACTTGCTGGTCATGGCACCGAGAATTTCAACGCGTTTAATCGAGTCGATACCAAGATCAGCTTCCATGTTCATATTGAGATCAAGCATCTCAACCGGGTAACCGGTTTTCTCGTGAACGATTTCCAACATGCCTTTTTGGATGCTGGCAGAATCCAGTCCTGAATTAACCGCAACTGGCGCAGCTACCGATGCACTAGCACCGGATTGCTGTTCAACGTATTCAACAATTTCCAATAGCGTTTGCATTTCTGCCAGTGCGTTTTGATCCAACTCTGGCAGCTCAGGGAATTTACTGGTCATAGCACCGAGAATTTCAACGCGTTTAATTGAATCAATACCGAGGTCAGCTTCCATATTCATATTTAAATCGAGCATCTCAACCGGATAACCGGTTTTCTCGTGAACGATTTCTAACATGCCTTTTTGAATGCTGGCTGAATCAAGTCCTGAATTAACCGCAACTGGCGCAGCCGCTGATGAACTCGCACCGGATTGTTGTTCAACATATTCAACAATTTCTAATAGCGTCTGCATTTCCGCCAGTGCATTTTGATCCAGCTCTGGCAGTTCAGGGAATTTACTGGTCATAGCACCGAGAATCTCAACGCGCTTAATTGAGTCGATACCTAAGTCAGCTTCCATGTTCATATTGAGATCAAGCATCTCAACCGGATAACCGGTTTTCTCGTGAACAATTTCTAACATGCCTTTTTGAATTGCCGCTGAATCGAGACCCGATGAGGCTGGCGCTGAAACTGCGGCAACCGGTGCTGCAGCAGCTGCAGCGATAACAGGCGCTACTGCACCTGCCTGCTCTTCTACGTACTCAACAATTTCTTTAAGCGTCTGCATTTCTGCCAGTGCATTTTGATCCAGCTCGGGCAGTTCAGGGAACTTGCTGGTCATGGCACCCAAAATTTCAACGCGTTTGATCGAGTCAATACCGAGATCGGCTTCCATGTTCATATTGAGATCAAGCATCTCAACCGGGTAACCGGTTTTATCCTGAACAATTTCCAGCATGCCATCCTGAATTTGTTTTGTATCCAGAGCCGAAGTCTGCACAGGTGCCTGGACTGGTGCAGCAGCAATTGGAGCAGCAGCAATCGGCGCTGGCGCAGGTGCCGCTACTGGTTCAGCAACGGCTTGCTGGACCGGCGCAGCAGTTTTAACCACTGGTGAAGGCGCGGCTACAGCTGGCTGATAATTAGCAACAGCTTCTCCACCCATCATTTGATGAGTAGATTTGTTGAATTCTATTTGACCCTGCAAATAACTTTGATGAACCTTGAGCGTATCCTGCTGGTACTGATGCAAATCAGAAATACTCTGGCTGATATTATCTGGAACAGCTTGGTTCTTTGCACCAAATTCATCCACTAAATGGTGCATCATGTTAAAGAAACCCTGTGAATAATCCTGCTGATTTTGCAGATAGGTTTCATGGGCACTCATGGTGGCAGACTGAGCCTGCAACCATTCTGACTGATTAACGCCCTGAGCTACCGTACTTACCTGAGCAACCTCAGTAGCCTGCGTTGTACTAGCTGTCGACTGAGCTATTTCCTGAGCAACTGCTGGACTGGCCTGCACCGGAGCTGACTCGCTTTGTGGTGCGCCCAGTTTTTGAGGCAATGTCAGCTGATAATCATCATTTAGCGTATCTTCAAACGCCTGCTTAGTCGCATCACTGACATAGTTAGCACCATTGAGCTTGATGTTCATGCCCGCTTTTTTGATGACGGGTTGTTCAACATCACGCTGGTAAATATCTTTTAGATTAAGCTCAACGCCGGCCACTTTCAGCTGAACCATAGCATCACGATAGAGCGCATCACTATTGCCTTTAGGTGAACTATTCATGGCAATGGCAACATGAGGTCGATCGGCCAGAATAGTATTAACCAGACGGCTCAGTACATTCTTGGGGCCAAACTCAACAAAGATAGTGCCACCCTGATCAGCCATGGCATTGATCTGCTGAGTAAAGTGCACAGAATTAAGCATATTTGACTTAAAGCTCTGTTTAATTTCTTTCGCGGTTTTTGGATACGGCTTCGCAGTCACATTAGAGAAAATACTGGTATGTGGTTTTTTGAACGTCTGTTTTTCAATCGCATCGGAGAAAGGCTTATCTGCGTAACCTACCAACGGTGAGTGGAAAGCGGCCGAAACCGGCAAGGCAACAACTGAGAAACCATCACTTTTCAGAGACGTAGCGGCATCTGCGATAGCCTGGCTTGGCCCGGCAACCACCACCTGTTTGGGTGAGTTGTAATTGGCGATAGAAACCTGATCCAGTTGATTAATTTTCTGCTCAATTTCTGTGGCATCACCCATAACTGCCAGCATGGAACCTGCGTCATAACCTTCTTCGGGGGATGTGCCCATAGCGATACAACGAGAACGTGACAGACTGTAGAAGCCATCATCATCGATCACACCCGCTGCCCACAATGCGGTTAATTCACCATAGCTGTGACCAGCAACCATATCGGCCTTAAAGCCACTCTGCTGCATCATTTTAAATAGACCAACACTGACAGAACCAATCGCTGGCTGAATGTACTGCGTCAGTTTTAATTTCTCTTCCTGGGCTTTTTTGCCGGCTGCATCAAAGGCGCGTTCCGGGAAGACTGCACTCGAAAGTTCAGTGTCATTATCATCCAGTAAAAGCTGACCCATTTTGGCAAAACTTTCACGCATCGGTGGGAAGTTGAGGGTCAGATCCTTACACATGTTGAGATACTGAGAACCCTGACCGGAGAACAGTGCGACCACTTTTGAACCGCTAGGTAATGCCTGAGCACGGTAGTGAACACCACCCGGATGTTCCCAGACTTCTTCACCCTGCGTTTTTTTCAATTGATCCTGAGCGGTTATTAAAAGCTCAATCACCGTGGCCTGATCCTCGGCGACAAAACCCAGGCGTGCATCGCTTGAAGGAACCGTGGCATTTTCTGCTTCGACGACAAAATTATAATATTCCTGCCCGCTATCATCGTTTTGCAGTGCTGCCAACCAGAACTGGCACTTGCTGGCCAATGCCTCTGGATTGCCCGCATGTAATACAAAAGCGCGTGACATACCATGTTCGCGGTATCCCTTTGCGGAAATTTGATCCGCATCAGACTGATATTCTTCCAGCACAAAATGGTAGTTACTGCCACCGAAACCAAAAGAGCTGACACCGGCACGACGTGGCGTTAGCGCATTATTGATCCAGGGACGAGTATCGGTATTCAGGTAAAAAGATGAATCTTCAATATTTAATTTAGGATTAGGGTTATCGACATTAATCGTTGGTGGCAATACCTTATGGTACAGAGCCATCGCCGCCTTGATCAGTCCGGCAGAACCTGCGGCGGTTTTGGTGTGACCAATCTGAGACTTCACACTACCCAAAGCAATATGCTGCTTTTCATGATCTTCGCTATCAAAAGCCAGTTTTAGTCCATCAAACTCAGCGGCATCACCAGCCTTGGTGCCAGTACCATGTGCTTCAACTAATTTAACAGTGCTCTTATCAAAACCGGCATCCTCGTAGGCGCGATTAATAGCCACACTCTGACCAGCCGCACGCGGTGCGTAAATACTCTTGAAACGACCATCGCTGGAAGTACCAACACCTTTAATGACCGCATAAATTCGGTCATTGTCCCGCTCCGCATCTTCCAGACGTTTGAGCATAACCATGCCAACACCTTCACCAATGACGATACCGTGCGAGGCTTCATCAAATGGCTTGGGCACTTCATCCGTAGTGAAAGCGGGAGTTTTACTAAAATTGAGGTACATGAAGGGTGAGTTATCGGTATCGACACCACCGGTGATCATGGTATTGGCCTTGAATTCCAGCAGATCACTGATCGCCATCTTCATCGCGGCCAGTGAGCCAGCACAGGCAGCATCAACCACACAGTTAGTGCCACCCAGATCAAAACGATTTGCAACTCGGCCGGCGATCACATTACCCAGCATGCCCGGAAATGAGTTCTCAACCCAGGGAATGTAGGCCTTTTTCATTTTTTCAATCAGGATCTGGATATCGTCTTCAGCAACACCACTGCTTCTGAGTACTTTTTCCCAGACCGGCCCCTGCAGGCGCGAAACCAGTGGGCTGATCAGTTTCTGACCACCACCAACGCCGAGAATGACCCCGGTATTTTCTCGATCAAATTCACCATCGGCATAACCACAATCTTTGATCAAATCACGGGCAACGACCAGAGACAACAATTGTGATGAATCGGTGACTTCAAGAATATTGGGCGGCAGACCAAATTCCATGGGGTCAAAATCAATATCGGGTATGAAACCACCGCGCTTGCTATAACTCTTATCGGGAGTGGCAGGATCGGCATCGTACAGGTCATTAATCTCCCAGCGATCCGATGGCACGTCGATGACGCAGTCCACCTTGCCCATAATATTTCCCCAAAACTCGTGCAGATCCTTTGATTCTGGAAACAGAGATGCCATGCCAATAATAGCAATGGGAGTCTCCTGTAATCGAGAAGTGAGTTTTTTGTCGAGCGCTTTTGTATCTGCCATCATTAAACCTGTCATGCCAATTAAATTGAATTCTTTAAATTACTGCACATTTGAACTGGTTGATTATAGCGTTTTAGACACCTTCTTGCACGGCTGAGAGTACGGCCATAAAAGATGCTGTAGTTCAAACAACTTAACCCAAATATTTCATGAAGTTTCGAGAATTACAGGTTATTTAGCTTTAGATCTTTTCCAAAAATGAGCGCATACCCATGAAAGATTCAGAATAATGGTTAAATATCTGAAAAGAAGGACACGAACAGGTTGTAGAAATTACAACCTATAAAGATTAAGAAACACAGATATAGCCAGTATTACAATGACTTAAGAGAACTGCTTAGAGCGCAATCCAGCTATAACGGCAGGCGCGGGCTTTAGTCAATATTGCCCACGCCTTAAATACAATTAACCTAAAAGCACTTTTGAGATGCTATTACCCAGGTCACCTGAGCCAGCTACTCCCAAAAATACTGCCGCAGTGAATACAAGGGGAAGTATTGTGGCTGCCAGTGTTAGATAGCCCGTTAAATTAAGTAGTGATTTCTTTGCAACAGAATTCGCTTTCGTTCCCTGCTCAGTAGTTGCATCATGAGTTTCTATTGTATGATTCATATCGTGTTCCTCTATATTGCCCTGAATTAATTTAGTTTCTATTTATTACTAAAGCACAAACCATGCCAATTTATAAGGCGCTGTTTTTATTCATAATTAAATACACGTTGTTAATATGACATCCTGTGTTATGATGTCGCTTTGACGACAGTGAGATCAATATGACCTCCCCCAACTTTTGTAACGCAATGACATCAATTGTCGCAGACCTCTCTCGCGACCTGCCCTCTCAGCAGCGCTATCAGCGCCTGTTGAGCGCGATGCAAAGCAGTTTTCCCTGTGATGCCGCAGCTTTACTATGCCTGGATGGCAATTACCTGATCCCACTGGCCATCGACGGATTGAGCGATGACACCATGGGGCGTCACTTTGAAGTTGAAGATAATCCCCGACTCGCTCGTTTACTGCATTCACGTGAGCCTGTTAGATTTGCTGCCGATTCAGATTTGGCTGATCCATACGATGGCCTGGTTGAAACTGAAGACCATCTATTGCATGTACACGACTGCATGGGTTCTTCACTGTATATTGATGATCAACCTTGGGGCGTATTAACGCTTGATGCCATGAAGCCAGGGACTTTTGACAGTATAGACCCCATTGAATTACGCAGTTTTATCAGCCTGGCCGAAGCAACAGTAAAGGCCGCTGAACGCATACATGAACTGGAAGCACGAGTTAAGCATGGTGTCATGGTGACTCGTGAGTTACTCAAAAAAGGCACTGATGTTGAAATGATCGGCAACAGCAAAGTCATGCAAAAGTTAAAAGATGAAATTGCCGTGGTTGCACAATCTGACCTCACCGTTTTGATACAGGGTGAAACAGGAGTAGGAAAAGAGTTAGTAGCCGGACAAGTGCATGCCAATTCAGCACGCGCAGAATTCCCCATGATTTACGTAAACTGCGCCGCACTACCAGAAAACATTGCCGAGAGTGAATTGTTTGGTCATATCAAAGGTGCATTTTCCGGCGCTGTATCAGACCGTGCCGGCAAATTTGAAATTGCCGATGGTGGCACTCTATTTCTGGATGAAATTGGAGAACTCAGCCTGGCCATTCAGGCAAAAATGTTAAGAGCAATACAAAATGGCGAAATACAGCGTGTTGGCAGCGACCAATATATACAGGTCGATGTGCGCATTGTTGCAGCAACTAACCGTGACTTACAACAAGAAGTTTCAAACGGTAATTTCCGCGCTGACCTTTATCACCGTTTAACCGTTTACCCGGTACAAGTTCCTGCATTACGTGAACGAGGTAAAGACGTCCTGTTATTAGCCGGATATTTTTTAGAAGACAATCAACGTCGTCTTAGCGTCAAAGCATTGCGTTTATCTGCTGATGCTAAAAAAGCACTGCAACAATATTCATGGCCGGGCAACGTACGTGAACTGGGTCACCTGTTGAGCCGCGCCACACTAAAAGCAACAACAGATCAGGGAAAAAATAATGATTCGATTATTATCGACACCTCTTACCTGGATATTAGTCACGATTATTCTGTTGAAACCAATGAACCCCACAAAGAACTCACACCAAAGCCCGATTTAATTAAAAATAACCTCACTCTTAAGGAAGCTGTTGATGAATTTCAACGAGAAGCTATAGAAGAAGCACTGAAGAGGCACAATGGAAATCTCGCTTCAGCTGGACGAGAACTGGGAGTGAACCGTAGTAATTTTTATCGATTACTCAAACGATTAAATATCAATTAATACGATGACCTTGTTAGTAAACGCAAACATAATAGCGAATCTATTAATTAGCTATTTTTCTTGATCATTTATTACATGGCATGACAGGACATGCACAAACCACCGCGTTCCAGACCAATAGTTAACTCACCCGTTGCCCCACAAACCTGCACCGATATATCTGCAGAAGCATTCACCTGCTGCTCACCAGCTCTAATTTCATGACACGAAACACAGGTTACATTACCATTTTCAAGTTGTATTCTTGCATCCAGATTTTGCCGACTCACATAACTAGCTGGTGATTTATTTGCATAATGACTGTAATTTAAACCAACGGGGTGATTAACATTACGATGACCACTTATCTGTAGAGGCGCTTCGGCATTCTTTAGCACAATAGCCTTAGCACTACTGCCATCATGGCACTGCATGCATTTCTGTGATTGAGTTGAATTCGTTAATGGATTATCAATAGTAGTAGAATTTGCATCTGAACCAAGAATAAATTCATTGAATGCATCCGCAAAATCACCCGCAACAGCCAGCTCTTGAAAAAAGACTAGTGCCACAAAGATAAAACCCTGCAACCAATAACGTATATTTTTCACAATATCTATCCGGTTGTTTACTTAGCATAAGCATGAATTTTTATGCTGGGAAACATTTCGCTACGATCTTGCAACTACCAGTAAATAAGTCTGTTAACAATCGACTCAAATATTAATATTTGCGAAAAAACTATAGCACCAGATAAACCGGTAATATCCATGATTAAAGCAATCAAAATATAACTCGACACAGCCCATATTAAGACAGCAATATCTCAACAAAAAAGCTTAGAAAGGGATGGGTATTTTAAAAAAAACACTCTGGATAGAATGCTGATATATTACTTGTAAACAAGCAGTGAATTACAAATAGGAAAATATTATCAAAACTCGGCCAGGATTATTCCTGCTCTAACTCACGACCTCTTTCTTCCTGCTGCAAATCCCAGAGACGTTTATACAGACCCTGTTCAGCCAATAGTTGATGATGTGCACCCTGTTCAACAATTTTGCCACCTTCAAGCACCAGAATTTTATCGGCATCAACAATAGTGGAAAGCCGGTGCGCTATAACTAGTGTTGTATGATGTTCAGCCACTGACTTTAGTGACCTCAGTATTTGTTGTTCTGAATGCGAATCGAGTGATGAAGTCGCTTCATCAAAAACCAGGATTTTTGGATTTTTAAGTACTGTTCGAGCGATTGCCAGACGCTGCTTTTCACCACCAGATAATTTCAGGCCGCGCTCACCTACTATGGTTTTATATTTATCTGGCAAACTTTGGATAAACTTATGCAAATCGGCCATCTCCGCAGCCTGATAAACTTCTTCATCACTCGCACTTAATTTTGCATAACGAATATTGTGTTCGATGCTCTCATTAAACAGCACGGTATCCTGGGGCACTATGCCTATATTTTTTCGCAGGCTTTGCTGTGTGACTGAATTGATATTCTGGTCATCAATCAGAATAGCTCCTGCATCGGCCTCATAGAAGCGGAACAACAATCGTGCGAGCGTTGACTTACCAGCACCAGACGGACCTACAACAGCTACCTTCTGACCCGGAGGAATATCAAAAGAAACATCATCGAGGATTTTTCGATCAGGCGTATAGGAAAAAGAAATATGCTGGAACTGGATACAGGCTTTATCAACATTCAGATTCTTAGCATCACTTGGGTCGCTAATTTCTGCTTCTGTATCCAGCAGTTTTTGCATCGCATCCATATCTGCCAGTGCATATTTTAATGCCCGATAAATAATCCCCAGGAAACTCAGCGGCATGAACAACTGCAACATCATGGTATTGACCAGCACCAGATCACCCAGCGTCATCACACCATCGACCACTCCCTGTGCGGCATAGATCATCATAAAAGTAACGCCGGTTGCAATCACCACGCCCTGACCAAAATTCAGCGCAGACATTGAGCCCTGACTTTTTATCGCGGCCTCTTCCCAGCTGGACAAAGTTTTATCAAAACGATCAAGTTCATAGGCTTCGTTATTGAAGTACTTCACCGTTTCATAATTCAACATACCGTCAACAGCCAGAGAATTTGACTGCGATTCCAACGTATTCATTTCATGTCGAAAATGCATGCGCCAGTTAGAAACAGCCAGAGTAAAGACAACATAAATCGCTACTGTCAAAAAAGTAACAATCGCAAACTTGGCCTCATAGCGTCCCAGCAAGATGATAGCGACAAAGGTGAATTCTGCAGCCGTTGGAAAAATATTAAATACAAGGTAATTAATAATAGAACTAAGACTATTTGTGCCCCGCTCCAGATCACGGGTGATGCCACCAGTTTTTCTATCCAGATGAAATCTCAATGAGAGTGAATACAAATGCTTCAATACCCGATGTGAAATCTTGCGCATTGAGCGATAACGAACCCGTGCAAAAATGGCATCCCTTAATTCATTGAACAGGCTACTGACTAATCGTAGACCACCATAGGCCAGCAGCAGAATTAACGGCAAGACCAGCATCTGATCACCCGCCTGCCCCAGATCCAGAGTATCAACAATTTCCTTCAACACCAGAGGCATGCCAACAACGGCAACTTTGGATAGAACAAGACAGCTCAGCGCCAAAATGACACGACCTTTGAAATCCCATATATAAGGGAGCAGTCGCTTGATGTTGCTCCAGTCTTTACGGTTACTATGAGGCTTTTCAGAAAAACGATAAAACATATGAAGATATTTGGTGTGCTTGTGGGATTGAGTTAAAGTAAGCGCATGATTATATATAAAAAGATCAAACGAGTTTCATTATTACTGATACTGCCTTTGAGCGGCCTGTTATTCATCACAGCCTGCGATACTTCTGACAATGCCCCTGCCAAACATAGGAGTAAACCAGCTCATCTTGTAGAAACTAGCACTATTCAGCTTCAGTCGGTCAGCCATGAGCAAATCCTGAGCGGCACACTGGAAGCCGCCACATCGGTGAGATTGCACAATGAAGAAGCCGGTCAAATAATTCAGATTCCTTTCCACGAAGGTGATGTAGTAAAACAGGGCACACTGTTAATTGCACTCGATAACGACATGATCAAAGCCGAACTCGACAAAACCATTGCTCAACACCAGCAGGCAGAAATCGACTATAAACGTCTGAAAAAACTATTACCCAAAAAACTGGCCTCTGAAGAAGAAGTCGCACGCAGCCTGACCACACTCAATATTGCAAAAGCCGAAGCTCAACTACAACGACTGCGCATGGATCGAACACAGATCAAAGCCCCTTTCGATGGCGTGATTAGCCAGCGCAATAATGAACCTGGCGATGCAGTTAATGCACACAGCCATATTTTAAGTTTAATCAAACCCGATAACCTGCTGATCAAGGTCAACGTCTCAGATCAGTGGTTATCGCTTGTCAACAAGGGCGATGCCATGCAACTGACCATCGATGCATTGGGCGACATTGAACATACCGCTTACATTGAACGCATCCACCCCGCTATTTCAACAAGCACTCGTAAAGGCACCATTGAACTTGTACTTCAACCTGTACCCGATCATGCACGCGCAGGGCAAATGGCACGCGTGCATTTCAAATCACCCGCCGTTGAACGTCTGGTTATTCCTGCCAATGCAGTACACCACGATATTGACGGTACTTATACTTACATTATCGCCAATAAAGATGATGGCAAAAACATTGCGCAAAAACGCCAGTTAAAGAAAGGCCTTCAGTTTGGCGAATGGGTTGAAATAATTTCAGGCATCAAAACAGGCGACCAACTCATCACCAAAGGTTTCCTCGGTTTACGTGAAGGTAAAGTCGTAACCATCGTTGAGCCAAACAAAGATAACAACACCACTCCATGAAGCAAGCTCAGAACACGGGAGGCCTCGCCGCCTGGTCAATTCATAACCCTGTTGGTATCAGCATGCTCGCGCTGACCGTGGTCGTGATCGGATTTTTTTCACTGGGTAGACTCGGCGTTGATTTGTTGCCCAACATCATTTATCCAGAAATTCGTGTGCGCATTATGGATGAAGGTGTGCCCGCAACCATCATGGAAGATCAGATCACCCGCCAGTTAGAAGAACAGTTAGCCATTACCGAAAATGCCATTCTGGTTCAGTCATTTTCCAGAGAAGGCCAAAGCCAGGTCAACCTGAGCTTCCCTTATGGCACCGATATCGACATTGCCCTGCGCGATGCCAGCACGCGGCTTGATCGAGCCAAACGTTTTCTACCAGAGACCGTCGATCCTCCAGTTATTTATAAACGTGATCCCGCACAAATCCCCATTTTTGAACTCATACTCAGTTCGAATGAACTCGATTCTGTTGAGTTGCGCAGCTGGGCCGATTACACTTTTTCAAAATGGTTTCTTAACTTGCCCGGTGTCGCCGCGGTTGAAGTCGGTGGTGGTCTGGAACGTGAAATTGCCATCATTGCCGATCAGGATAGCCTGGCCAATATTGGCATGACCGTAACCGACCTTGCTGACATTATTCAAAGCGAAAATTATGATGCACCCGGTGGTCAACTACAAAGCTCAACCCAAACCATTAGCACCCGTAGTCAGGGACGATTTGGTTCGATTGAGGCAATACAAAATCTTCCCTTATGGATCAACGATGAGAATCAGTCGGACAATCAACAACTCACCGACTTTGCCAACATCATTGATAGCCACGAAGAAGAACAGTTACGCATTCGTTTAAACAAAACACCCGGTGTAAAACTCTCGATTCAGAAACAGCCAACAGCCAACACCATCGAAGTCGTCAATCTGGTCAAGCAACGCATAGACTGGTTAAAAAAACGCAGCCTGATTTCTGACGATATTTCTCTCGATACCGTCAGCGATCAATCGGTGTTTATCAGACACTCACTGAGAAACGCCGAAATGGCTGCGCTGATTGGAACCCTGCTGGCAATGAGTGTGATTTATCTTTTTCTCGGCAGCATGCGACGCACCTTAATTATCGGTACCGCTATTCCACTGGGTGTACTCGTTACCTTTACCATCATGGCGCTCAATGGACTAACCCTGAACATTATGACATTGGGTGGTCTTGCTCTAGGACTGGGACTGCTTATCGATAGCACCATTGTCATGCTGGAAAACATTACCCGACACCAGCACGAAAGTAATCCAGATAGTGAATACGCCATACTGGCTGCTGCTGAAGTTAACAGTCCGATCATTGCATCAGCCGGCACTAACCTGGCGGCAATACTGCCCTTCCTGTTTATCGGCGGCCTCACCGGTTTATTATTTCAGGATCTAATTATCACCATTTCATCGGCCATGCTGGCCTCCGTCGTTGTTGCACTCACACTGGTTCCGGCATTGGGCGCAAAAATTAAAAGCGGAGGACGGGAGGGCTTTGGCTTTGTAAATCACTGGCTAAATCTTTTAAAACATTATCACGCAAAACTGATTCATTATTGCATCAGACATTCATGGAAGACGCTGTTATTTTTTATCGTCATACTTTTATTTTCATTCTTCATTCTCTGGCAAAGTGGAAATTCATTATTGCCCGCGATGGATGATGGCCGTGTTACCATTTACATCAGTGGTGATGCCGACATTCAACTTGAAGATGTTGATGCCACCACAGAAGTTATTGAAGACCTGTTACTCACAAAGCCAGAAGTCAGTACCGTGTTTACACTTTCTGGCGGACGCATCTTTGGCCGTTCACAAACCATCACCCCCAACAGAAGCACCATCGTTGCACAACTGGTATCGAGCAGCGAACGCGAGATCAGCAGTCAGGCATGGGTAGAAAAAACTCAAGAGGAAATAAAAAAACTTCAACTGACCGGGTACAAAATAAGAATGCGCGTGAGCGGAGTTCGCGGCCTGCATATGAGCAGCGGTGAAGATGATATCAGCTTACGCATTCAGGGCGATGATTTACAGCAGCTACAGAGACTGGGCGCACTGGCGGCCGAGCAATTAGAAAACATTAAGTCGCTACAAAACATTACACACACTTATGAAGAAAGCAGTGATGAAATAAAAATCGTCATCGACCGTCAACGCGCTTCTGATCTGGGCATCCGTGCTGATCAGTTAGGACAGGCATTACGTATCGCCGTCGACGGCATCATCGTATCCACTTATATCGAAGGTGATCGAGAATACAACATACGTCTACGACTACCTCCCGGCGTCATGTCAAACACCGAAGCACTGGAAGATATTATTATCAATTTCCGTGATTCTCAGGCAATTCGATTGGGTGAAGTTGCCAGCATAGAGCACGGCCCTACGCCGAGCGAAATCATGCACGACCAACAGCAGCGCGTAGTCGAAATCAGCGCTTCTTTATCTGAAGGTGCAACGCTCGGTGAAGTCAGCAAGGAAATCGAAACACAAATGCAGGACTTTGATTTACCCGAAGGCTACGCCATGTACGATAGCGGCAGCAACAAAATGTTACAAAGTGGTCAGAAAGCGGGCGTTCAGGTTTTATTACTGGCTATCTTTCTGGTCTTCGCCGTCATGGCTATTCATTATGAATCACTACGCAACCCTTTAATTATTATCAGCAGTATCCCCTTTGCGGCTATCGGTGTTGCCTTCGGTCTTGGCGTGTTTGATATGGCTATTTCCATGTCGGTCTGGCTGGGTCTGATTATGCTGGCTGGTATCGTGGTTAATAACGCCATCATGCTGGTTGAACAAATAGAAATAGAACGTAGACACATTGATGATGTACATCAGGCTATTAAACAGGCAGCCAGTCTGCGGCTACGCCCTATTTTGATGACAACACTCACCACTGTCTTCGGTATGTTGCCACTTGCCATCGGTTTAGGTGAAGGCTCTGAAATGTTACAACCGCTCGCCTTTGTCATCGTCTGGGGTTTAAGCTTCTCCATGCTGGTCAGTTTAATTTTAATTCCTTCCATGTATCAGCTGTTCCACCTCAAAAACTAAAAACTGTATTTGATTCATTGCTTGTTCATTGCGAGCAAAACAACTATAACTACGTTGTAACCGTTAGATAAAAAATACATTTAATCTAATCTTAAACAGGCCGATAGCATAACAATGACAACGAGCAACGAACCGACTTTTAGAGAAAGCGTCGACCTCATGGTTGATAGAGCAATGACCGTGATGAACCTTGATGACGGCACCGCCTCTGCAATCAAGACCTGCAACTCACTTTTACAGGTTCAGTTCCCGGTAAAAATCCATGGAAAAATTGAAGTTTTCACTGGCTGGCGTGCCACACACAGTACACACCGATTACCTTCAAAAGGTGGTATTCGTTACGCCCCTTATGCCAGTCAGGACGAAGTTGAGGCGTTAGCGGCACTGATGACTTATAAATGTGCCATCGTCGATGTACCTTTCGGCGGTTCTAAAGGTGCGCTTCTGATCGACCCTACACAGTATGAACGTGATGAAATGGAAATGATCACGCGCCGTTTTGCACACGAACTCATTCGAAAAGGTTTTCTCAGTCCGTCTACCAATGTCCCCGCACCCGATGTGGGCACGGGCCAGAGAGAAATGGCGTGGATTGCCGACACTTACAAACACCTGCATCCTGAAGACATTAATTACATCGCCTGCGTCACCGGAAAACCGTTGCATCATGGTGGCATTCACGGTCGTGTCGAAGCCACCGGTCGTGGTGTACAATACGCTATTCGTGAATTTTTCCGTCATCCTGAAGATGTTAAATCCGCCAATATGACAGGGTCACTGCACGGCAAAACCTGCGTAATTCAGGGTCTGGGTAATGTAGGCTATCATGCAGCAAAATTTCTCAGCGAAGAAGATGGCGTTATTATCACCGCCGTAATCGAACGCGATGGCGCCTTGATTAATGATGAAGGCATCAACATCGAAAGTTTATACCAACATATTATCGACCACGGCTCAATTACTAATTTCCCTGGCGCTACGCTTGAAGAAAATGGCGCAGCCGTACTCGAAAAACAATGCGACATTCTCATCCCTGCCGCACTGGAAAGTCAGATCACTCTGGAAAACGCAGACCGCATTAACGCCAAACTCATCGTCGAAGCTGCCAATGGCCCGATCACTTATGGCGCTGACGAAATACTGAATAAAAAAGGCGTTATCATTATTCCTGATGCTTACGCCAATGCTGGCGGTGTAACCGTCTCCTACTTCGAATGGATCAGAAACATCTCACACATCCGAATGGGACGCATGCAAAAACGTCATGATGAAACACACGGCTCACAAATTGCAACCATGCTGGAAGAACTAACGGGTAACACCATCTCCGAAAATTTAAAGAAATCTGTCGCCCACGGAGCCGATGAACTGGATTTAGTACGCTCAGGCCTGGATGACACTATGCGCACCGCCTACCAGCAAATTCGTGAAACTCTAACGGGCAATGAAAACATTACCGATTTACGAACTGCCAGCTATGTGACATCGATTACCAAGATTGCGCGTTCTTATTTGGATATTGGGATTTATTGATTCTTACTTTACTTGCACGCTAAACCCTATCAGTTTCCAACCAAATCCCTCATAAGCATACTTGTGCGTAAAATGAACCTTATCTGGACTGGTATGGTAAACGCCAGAAATCGTCAAATTCGCGTCTTCATCCAGAGCTGGTTTTTCGTTAAAAACTGGGGTGAAAGCTGACAAAACAGTAAGGTCATCACCAGCTTCAAAGAACGAACCAAAGGCATCTTCAAATTGTTCCTGTGATGCTTGTTGTCGCCAAATATAAGAAATGTAATTATGGAATTTAGCCATACTTTTATCATTTACCGATTCAGCAAAGGACATCATTGTTTCAGAAACAAGCCTTAACTGCTCATTTTCATTAGGCATTTCTACAGACTGAGACTCTCCTTGAAACCCTGAAGATGGTTTTTGAATAGAATATATTTCCCAACCATTCTCACTCTTTACAAAACCTAATACGACAGAAATAACGTCACCAGAATCCGTTGTTATAGAACCTACCAGACTTCCACGACTATCATCAAGTGAGCGTGATTCCCAGTTTACTTTCATAAGTTTATTAATAGAATGCTTTTCCATGTATTGCTTTAAATCAGACTTGCTAGCACCAGATTGAAACTCAGGAGATAAGTAGGTATATGCTTTATCCATATCTTTTGTTTTTATTGCTTCAAAAAAATCAGCAGCTGTAGTAATAAGCATGCCAGAAGTAGAATAAAAGATAGCTGCGATAGCTAGTATGAATGCGCTGGCAATTCCTAATATGATTTTGAAGAAATTTTTCATTTTATTTTTTTTGATTAGTGGTTTTTGGTGTGACAGTGGATATCAGGGGAAGTTCGGTGTTGAGTTGTTAATGGAATGTAGGTGGTGAACAAAACGTAGGGTGCAATAAACGCAGAGCATTGCACCATCAATCTTTCCAAGCAGCACAATTCCATTTCACAGGAAACATTCAATCAAAGAAACAAATATTTTCCTTGTTCATCGGGTGTGGTGCATGCGTTAGGCATTCGGTGCAATGCGCTTTGCTTATTGCACCCTACTTTTTAACCCTACGGTTTCTGCATTTACCTACAAACCTGCCACCCCTTTAGGGTACTACCACAACCCCCACAACAAGCTAAAATCCCACCCATGATTCAATTTAAAAATCTCAGCCTGCGACGCGGTGCTAAATTACTGTTTGAAGAGGCTAGTCTTCAGGTTCACCCTGGCCAGAAAGTCGGTATTACTGGCGCGAATGGCACGGGCAAATCCAGTCTGTTTGCATTAATTCTTGATGAGTTACACGCTGATATTGGTGATTGCCTGTACCCAAAAGGTTGGGTGATCGCCCACGTTGCTCAGGAGACTCCCGCTGATGACCGCTCTGCGCTTGAATATGTGCTTGATGGTGACATCGAACTGCGCAAGGTTGAAGCTGATCTTGCTGCTGCTGAAGCCAGTGATAACGGTTTAGAGCTGGCCAGCCTGCACAGCCATTACGATAACATTGGTGGCTATACTGCCCGTAGCCGTGCTGGTCAATTATTATACGGACTGGGTTTTAAAGCCGGTGACGAAAACCGTAGCGTTAATGAATACTCCGGTGGCTGGCGCATGCGTTTAAATCTGGCCAAAGCATTAATGTGTCGTTCTGACTTATTGCTGCTCGATGAGCCAACCAACCATCTCGATCTTGATGCGGTTATCTGGCTGGAAAACTGGTTGGCCAATTATCCCGGCACGCTATTGCTGATTTCACACGACCGTGATTTTCTCAACAATGTCACCAGCCACATTGCCCAAATCGAACACCAACGGGTTACGCTCTACACGGGTAACTACACCACCTTTGAGCGCATACGAGCTGAACATCTGGCCAACCAGCAGTCTGACTACGAAAAACAGCAACGCGAAATAAAACACATCCAGTCCTACGTCGAACGATTCCGTGCCCAGGCCACCAAAGCTAAACAGGCGCAGAGTCGATTAAAGGCGCTGGAACGTATGCAGGAAATTGCACCGGCACACGTTGATTCACCGTTTCACTTTTCATTACTGGAACCTGAAAAACGCCCGAACACTTTAATGCGTCTGGACGAAATCTCTGCGGGTTACGATGACACCAGCATCATTACAAATGTAAACCTCAGCATTACCCCCGGTGATCGTATCGGCCTGCTCGGCCCTAACGGTGCGGGTAAATCAACATTGATCAAACTGCTCGCCGGTGCTTCACTGGATGATTCAATCAAAATTCAAAATGGTGAACGTGAAGTTGGCAGAGAAACTAAAATTGGTTACTTCGCCCAGCACCAGCTCGAACAACTACACCCCGAGCATTCACCGATCGATCATTTAAAACAACTCGACCCGCAGGCACGCGAAGCTGATCTTCGAAACCACCTCGGTGGTTTTGGTTTTTCCAATGACATGGCACTGGCTCCGGTCGCACCTTTCTCTGGTGGTGAAAAATCTCGGTTGGTACTGGCAATGCTGGTTTACCAACGCCCCAACCTGTTATTACTCGATGAGCCGACCAATCATCTTGATCTGGAAATGCGGCAGGCACTCGCCACCGCTTTGCAGGAATTCAGCGGCGCCATGATCATCGTCTCGCATGATCGTCACCTGCTGCGCGTTACCTGCGATAAGCTGCTACTGGTTCACGATCAATGTGTTGATGAATTCCCGCTCAGTCTTGATGAATATCCAAAATGGCTAAGCGATAAGAATAAAGAAATTCAAAAAACTGATGATACCGCTGCTGAAGCACCAGGCAGCAATAATGCTACTGCTAAAAAGGACCGAAAGCGGCAGGAAGCCGAGCTGCGTAAAAAGCTCCAGCCCCTGAGTAAAAAGGTAAAAAAGGCCGAAGCCGAACTCGACAAACTCCACGCAGAACAAACCGAGCTGGAACAACAACTGGCCGACCCCGATATTTACAACGATACCAATAAACAGAAGCTGCAGGACTGCCTGCTGAAAAAAGCTGACATCGACAAACGCTGTGAGGCGACTGAAGAACAGTGGATGGAAGCCAGCGAAGCGCTGGAAGAATTAAATAACAGCCTTTGAAAGGTGCCGCTAATCACGCATAAAACAAATCAAATATCATATAGTTAAGGCAAATTTCTAATATTGAACATCATTATTAACCCCTCTACTTTATAATCTTTTAATCATAAAATTCATGCTAAAATTACCGCATTATTTACACGAATCGCATTAGCGGAGAACAACATGTCCGACGTTCAATTCAACAATCAACTTACTGATGAAATCAACGTTTCACCAGAAGCCATCGAACAATTACTCGCCATCACCGAGTCTGAAGAAGGCGTTAACGGTGTGCGTATTTTCGTCTCCGGCGGCGGATGTAGCGGCATGACTTACGGCATGACCTTCGTCGATCGCTCAACCGATTACGACTGCGAATGGAAAAAAGACGGCCTGAACGTCTTTGTCGATGTAGTTGCTCTGGGTTACCTGAAAGGCGTTGAAATCGACTATCAAACCAAAGGCTCCAACGCCAGCTTCGTCTTCAAAAACGTCTTCGCCCAAACCGGCGGTTCAGGCGGCTGTGGTGGTTGTGGTGGTGCAAGTTAAGCCTTTCTCATTTTGGCTTTAAATTCTGATTCCCGCCCTGTGCGGGAATCTTTGATTCTGGCTGCTAAAAACCTATGAAACCACGCTTCCTTCTCATTTCCCAGCCCAATAGCTACCGCATTGCGCCTTACATCAAGGCAGCGCATCACATGGAGCTGGAAGTGCTCATCGCCTCCGCTGGCCAGCACTCGCTCATTACCGAGGTTCATGCAGGCATACACATTGATCTGGATGATATTCCTGCTTCACTCAACACCATTCTTGATGAAGCTGCAAAAAAAATATTCGCGGGTGTGCTGGGTAGCGATGATAGCACCGTTGAACTGGCAGCAACAGTTGCGGCTAAATTAGGACTTCCCCATAACCCTTCCGAAGCTGCAAAAATTTCCCAGCGGAAAGATCTGGCGCGTGCCCATCTTTCGTTAGGTGACGCACCAGTACCCATTCACTGTTTGATTGATTTAAACCAGCCCATCGAAAAACAGATGGCTGGCCTGCCCTGGCCCTGTGTCATCAAGCCATTAAACCTGTCTGCCAGCCGTGGAGTGATTCGCGCTGACAATGAACAGCAATTTATCGAGGCCTGTACACGCATCAAAAAAATCATCGCACACAACGCTGATGAATTTGAGCGCACGCACGTACTCATTGAAGATTACATTGACGGCATTGAAGTCGCTTACGAAGGCTACCTGCACCATGGTGAACTCAACACTCTCACCATTTTTGACAAACCCGAACCACTCACCGGCCCCTACTTCGAAGAAACAATTTATGTCACACCATCTCAGCTAGATGACAAAATTCAACAGGACATTAAACAAATCGTACAACAGGCCTGTGAGATTTATGGATTAAAAACCGGTCCCATTCACGCAGAACTTCGCATCGACAAAAATAACAAGCCATGGATACTCGAAGTCGCCAGTCGCACCATCGGTGGCGACTGCGCACGCACACTCGACAGCGGCAACGGTTTTAATATCGAAGAACTCAGCATTGCGCTAGCGATGGATAAATCATTTGAAATTGACAGAGACGAACAATGCCGTGGCGTAATGATGATGCCAATAAAAAAAGGTGGAATACTACGCCGTGTTGAAGGCCTGAGCAAAGCAAGAAATATTGAGTACGTAGAAAGCGTCGATATTATTATTCGTGAAGGTAACGAACTTATTCCTTTACCCGAAGGCAACCAGTACCCTGGTTACATCTTTGCACGTGCCGAGTCGCAGCAGGAAGTGATTAGCGCATTGCAGGAAGCTTTTTCAAAACTTGAAATTGTGGTTGCTCCAGTATTTCGTCAAGAATAGTTTTTTCGGAAAAAACCTAAAAGTCTGCTTTCGGCTGCGACCTCAATAAAAAATCATTTTAGCCACAATACTCTTCATAACAGGTAACAATCATGGGTACTTGCGAGAGCGTTGGCGCACCATCCATCAACATCACCAATGGAACTATTTCAAATATCTGTTCGATTGAAACGCCCACATCCAATGCTGCAGTCATATGCAATTTAATCTGTTTCTCATGCTGCATAACGATGGCAATCGCTAGCGCTACCATCTCTCGTAACTGTCGCCTTTCATTCACTTTTGAATAACTGTAATCGTTCCAGTTTTCTTTCCAGTCATTCCATAGATCACTATCACCATGTGGCGTGGCACTCATAAAAAATATAATTTTTTTGACCAGACTAAATTTTAAATCTGTCGCTTCAAGTTGTGTAGCAGCATGAGTATGAATAGAAATGCATCGGTGACAGTCTTTATATAAGGCTAGCCCAAGTGTTATCAGCTCTTTATCCAACCGGGACAGCAATCCTTTTTTGGTGCTTTCCTGTGATAATTCACCCATGATCTCCAGGAATTCCTGCAAACCATAGTTGCTGGCTTTTTTCATAAATTGTGCAATGTTATCAGTTGACATGATTTTTAAAGAATGTTGATGAAGTTAATATGGAATAATCTGAATTATTCAAATAAAAAAGGCCGCATAAGCGGCCTTTTTTAATTCGAGGTGGTTACTACTTTCCACCGCCAGCATTAAAGCCTGCGGGCGCATGTCCATAATCGCCTTCTTCGAAAAAGAAACCCACCATGTGTTTTTCTATTAATTCGAGATTTTTTACATCAGCGGTGTTTAAGCCATTTTCATTGATGATGGCCGCTAAACGAGTCAGCCATTGTGTCCAGCCTTCTTTGGAAACATTTTCATAAATGCGTATTCCAATTTCACCAGGATAAGTAGGCACGTCCATACCTTCGGCTTCTGTTTTTAATACCACACATTGTACTGTTCTAGTCATGTTTTCCTCTTACTGCTTATACTCTAAATTCTAAGCTCTATATTTAAAATTCTGTTTGCTGTGTCTATTAAGATTTTTCGTATTTTTTCAACAATACACCCTCATCACCGCAGCAGCTGGCTGCGCATTTTTTGGTCTGGTGTAGTTCTTCAGTGCTAGCGTTCAGATAGAAATCGACTGATACGTTCTCTTCAGCACAATCACAACCCTTGTCATTATACACGTAAATGTTTTTCAACCCTGCCCGCTCGGCTTCATCCCGCGCCTTAAATAGCATGGTCTCAGGCGTTGCCGGCACATCACTCAATTTATAGGCCGGGAAAAAACGGGTGATATGCCATGGGCTATCTGCGCCCAGATTATCGCGTATCCAGCAGGCAATTTCGTAGTGTTCATCGGGGCTATCGTTCTTGCCCGGAATAATGTTGGTGCGGGTTTCGACGTGTATGCCCAGATCATGGGCTTTTTTGATGGAATGCAGCACCTGCTCAACTTTGGCGGGTTTACAGATATCAGCATAAAAATCATCGCGCATACTTTTGATATCTGAACACATAACATCGATATTTGGCGCAATCAGTTCAAGCGCTTCATCAGTGATAAAACTGTTTGAGACATAAACAGTATAAAGCCCTGCCTCATGCGCCAGCTCACAGACATCTAACACGTATTCCAGCCAGACGGCGGGTTCTGAATAAGTGAAAGCAATGCCCTGCACACCAGCTCGTAGCGCTGCATCAACTAATGATTGTGCTGGCACCCAGACTTCTTTAGATTCACCTTTAGCTAGCTCATCCAGCGCCTCAACACCCCATGAAATTTCCAGATTATGGCAACCGCCACAACGGAAGCTACAACCGTAGCTGCCGACGGACATGACCTGTGTACCAGGCTGATAGTGCTTCACCGGTTTGTCTTCAATGGCATCGATACTGATCGATGAAATAATGCCGTAGGACAGATTGTAGAGCGTGCCGTTGCGGTTAACGTGCGCCTGACAGAATCCACGTTGACCGTGACCAAGTTTGCAGCGCCATAAACACAAATTACAGCGCGTGGTGCCGTTATCCAGCTTTTCCTGCAAGCGGGTTTCGATCAATTGATATTGTGTGACTTCACTCATCAGACTTACAGATTTATAACTTCCAGCCCTAAATCACCGACCTGCTCGTGCGTTGCCGCGCTGGTGATCACCGCAGTGCTAGCCTTATCGATTTGCAGATAAGTTTCAGTCACACGTTTCAGATCATCCAACGTCACTGCGAGTACACGTTGTCTTATTAACTGTAGCTTTTCGCGTGTTCTGCCATGCAGATTATTATGGAAAGTGTGACGCGCTTCACCTGAAGGAGACCCCGGCTTGTCCATGGCACCGACGACTCCCAAAATCGCTTCTTCAACCTGTCGCCATTCGTGATTATTATTCAGCATCCAGTCGATGGATTTATCAAAGTCATCCAGTGTTTCAGTTAAACGTGGATCACGATAGGAATAGAATTTGAAAGCCGCGTTGCTGGAATCGTGCGTCGCACCACCACCATAAGCACCACCTTTTTCACGAATAGATGTGTGCAGATAACCATTACGCAGGAAACCGCCCAGCACAGCCAGTGCGGCAGAATCTTCATGATCCATGGGCACGGTAGCAAAAGCTTTGGCACAGAAATTCACCTGTGTATTGGCCACCCACATTTGTTTGACCTGCTGATGATTTTCTTCCAGAGAGAAAGCTGCAAATGAGCTGCCTGCTGTTTCAGGTGTCCAGACTTTTTCAAACTGTTTGACCAGTGAATCGAGTTTATCCGATTCCGCCGTCATCATATAGCGGCGCGGTGAAGTGATCACCTGCGAGTGAATATCAGAAAGTCCCTGTGCCAGATCTGCAATAGATTGCGCCGCGTTATCACCATTGTTAGCATCATCAAGCTGCTTGATAAAACGAATACCTTCCAGGCCACCAAAACGATGTGACAGCGCCGCCACGGGACTCATGCCACTAGCTGCGGCTGTCATCGCCAATGTATGACCACTACCGGTAACACTGCGCTCACGACTTGCACGTTTCTGGGAAACTAAATCCTTAATGCGGTCATGCTCATCAAATCGGACGGTATTCATAGTTTCATGCATCAATGTTGCAAGCTTGCTGTTATTTCTATCCAGTGCCTTACCCATGAACATAAAATAAGCCTTAGTCGATTGAACGTCATCCAGTTCAGCCTGAATACTTGTGTGAGCCTGAATGCCACCACTAATACTGGATTGCAGTTCCTGCATTTTTAAATAATCACTTTCACCACAACCCAACTCGGTTAGACATGATGAGTAATAAGGGATCAAGTTGATCTGAGCATCAGTCAGCGCAGGCATATCAATGGCTAGTTCATGATAAACAAGCCCATTAGTACCCTGTGCATATAACGAAGAATCAGTACCTGCTATTTTTCTATCCTGTGATTCAGGAATTGATAAATCAGCGGGCACATCGTCAAGACCCACCTTGGGTAAAATTTCAGGATCATCAATCTGCTGCTGACGTTCTGCAAGTTCAGCCGCTCGCATAATGACCAGCTGCCTGTCTTCATCAGACAACGCGGCTTTCATCGCAGCCAGTCTTTCTTTTTCAGCAACTTCTTTGCGTTGACTGAGTTCGGTATCAGGGCGCATAGTCAGGCGCACGCGATGAGGATTATCCAGCAGATATTTTTTAACCAGTTGTTTGATAAATTCAGGATCTTTAATATCTTCACGCAAGGATTCTATTACCGGATCAAGATCCAGCAATGCCGTTGGATCGCTGCGATGAATTGCAGCAGTTAGTCCGCCAAGAATTAATTGCAGACCAAACGGGTAACCATCACCACCGATTTCACGCTGGCCAATTTCAAGTTGATGTAATACGGATTCGAGTTTATCGTGTGCAACACCATTGGCTGCAACATCTTCCAGAACATCTAGCACCAGTTTTTCAAAATCAACCGCGTGTTCGACTTCACTACCTTCAAGGCCACAGACAAAACACATTTCGTAATTGGAATCTTCCAGACCACACAGAGGAGATGGCGAAGTGCCAAGATCTGTTTTTTCCAGGGCAAAACGCAATGGCGATGAACTGTTGTCCAGCAAAACCTGTGACAACAAATTTGCTTTCATCATTTCATCCAGCGAAGTACAAGGTCCGAGTAACCATGACAATACATGATGAGTTTTTTCATCGGTATTTTCATCAGCTGTTAAATCAAAAGCATAAGCTTCTTCAACAGAAATCGGAGCCAGGTATCTTTTCTCAGGATCAACTGAAATATGCACATCAAGTTTATCGAATTCAGATAATGCATGTTCTTCAAAACGTTGCTGATGATCAGCAGCCGCAATATCACCAAAGGTCATGAATATCGAATTACTGGGATGATAATGGGTTTTGTGAAAATCTTTTAACTGCTGATAAGTCAGGTCGGGGATATCTGCAGGCTCACCACCGCTATTAAAATGGTAAGTCGTTCCAGGATAAAGATACTTGCTCAATGTTTGCCAGAGCACGCTCACGGGTGAACTCATCGCGCCTTTCATTTCATTAAAGACAACGCCTTTAAATTCAAGATCCGATTCAGCATTATCTGCTTCTGCAAATTCAACGCGATGACCTTCCTGTAAAAAATCTAGCTCATCGAGACGAGTAAAGAAAACCGCATCGAGATAAACGTCTAATAAATTATTAAAATCTTTTTTGTTTTTACTGGCGAAGGGATATGCTGTCCAGTCACTACTGGTGAACGCATTCATGAATGTATTCAGAGAACGACGAATCATCATAAAGAAGGGATCACGTACAGGATAGTTTTTACTGCCACACAAAGCAGTATGCTCAAGAATATGTGCGACACCCGTCGAATCCATCGGTACAGTTCTAAAACCTACCAGAAAAACATTTTCTGTATTTTCAGAAGCCAGATGATAGTGAAGCGCACCGGTTTTCTTATGGCGGTATTCTTCAACTGTAATATTCAATGAATCGATCCGTCGTTGACCGATACTTTCGAAGGCATCGTGGCTTTTCATTGAATCAATATCCGATTTCTGATTTATTTGCATACTGCTCTCTATTGTTTTGTGAAATTAATTACGCGTTAATTTATAGGCGGATTCAAGCAACGAACTAACACCTCGTTTCTGAAAACTTGGCTCATCGTCAAGAATGTTTTTAGCCAACAACTTATCTATCTTAAAATTCTCGCCATAATATTCATTGACTTCTTCTTCTGAAATCGAAAATGGTGGTCCTTCCATTTCGCCATCTGGATAAGTCAGAGTAATCAATAAGGCACGAATGCCTGAAGACTGCAACTCTGTTAGTTTTGTTGCGTAGTCCTGTCGCATGTCTTTGGGTAAAGCAATCATCGAGGCGCGATCATAAATATCAGTAACACCTTGAAGATCGTCAGACTCAAGGTCAAAGAAATCACCCAGAAGAATTTCAATGCGGATATGGCCTTCTGCATCAGCTTCAGAAATGTAGCGTGTAAAAGGTTTATCTACAACAATCTTATATTCAAGATTATGATTTTCAAAAAAATCTTTGACCGCAATCTCGCTGCACTCGATGCCTAATACTTCGTAGCCGTTCTGAGACAGCCAGAGCATATCCAGTGATTTACCACACAGGGGAACAAATACCTTGAGTGCCTGACGCTTTTCAAGCGCAGGGCCTTTCTCGCCATAAAAATAGCCAAGATAAGGATTCAACTCTTCCTGATGAAAACCGGTTTCACCTTTCTGCCAACGCTGCAGCCAGAAATCCTGATCCATCTTATTAAGGCTTCCAGATGCCGAAAGCATCTTCCTGTGCTGGCTGTGGTTTATTATCACCTTCGACCTGCTGCATCACCTGTCCAATGAAAGCCGATAGGTCAGCGACAAATTCCTGCTTATCGAGGCCGGGCTGCCCCTGATTCGCCATAACAAATCCAGTGACGGCTGAAAGATATTGCATAAAAAGCATGTCATTTTCAGCGTCTGCATCGTGTTCAACGACAACTGCTTTAAGTTTAGAGGCCAGTTCTGATGATAATTGGATACCGCTCATTTTATGTTCGCTCGTGTTATATTAAAAAACGTTAAATTCTAATTGATTCTGAGCAATTATTCTTGAGTATCATATGTACAAACTCTGTTTTTATGTCCCTGAAAACGCTACGGATTTAGTCAAAAACGCCGTTTTTGAGGCAGGTGCCGGGAAAATAGGTAATTATGACTCGTGTTGCTGGCAAATACTGGGCAATGGTCAGTTCCGTCCACTCGATAACAGCCAGCCTTATATCGGGCAACAAGGGCAACTTGAGACCATAGCCGAGTTCAAGGTTGAGATGGTTTGTGCTGATGAACACATCAAAGCGGTGATTTCAGCATTAAAAAAGGCGCACCCTTATGAAGAGCCCGCCTTTGAAGTCTGGAAACTAGAAGAGTTGTAGCAAAGAGCTAACGCACCCAGCCTCGCTCACTGCCCGCTAGAAAATCCATCAAGTACTGAACATCTTCATGCTCTATAGCCAGCTCATTGGCTTTCTCTATTGCGTCTTTATGCGAGCATTTGGATTTAACCAGAATTTTAAAAGCTGACTGCAAAGCACGAATCGATTCTTTGCTAAAGCCGCGACGTTTCAAGCCTTCCTTATTGATACCAAAAGCGCGGGCGCGATTTCCCGCGATGGTAAAGAAAGGCAGCACATCACGATCAATTGCAGTAGCAAAGCCCGAGAAGCTGTGCGCTCCGATTCTGGCAAATTGATGCACGGTTGTATAACCACCTAAAATAGCATGATCTCCAATACGCACATGTCCGGCTAAAGCTACTGCATTGGCGAGAATAATATTGTTACCCAGACGACAGTCGTGTGCTACGTGTGCAGAGACCATCAGCAAATTGTCATTACCAATTGAAGTGATGCCTTCATCATCAACCGTGCCTCGATTCAGGTTCGCATACTCACGAATGGTATTGCGATCACCAATCTCTAAACGCGTCGGTTCGCCTGCATACTTTAAATCCTGTGGTTGCTCGCCGATTGAAGCGAACTGAAAAATATGATTGTCCTTACCAATTTTAGTCGGGCCTTTGATCACCACATGAGATTCGATCACGGTGCCTGAATCAATTTCTACATCAGCACCGATTACGCTAAACGGACCGATGGAAACGTCATCAGCAATGACGGCAGAAGGATCAACAATGGCGTGAGAATGGATCAATCTTAGTTATTCCTTTTCCTTTGCCGCACACAGCAAATCAGCAGTTGTGACAATTTCACCATCAACGCTAGCTTCAGCAGTGAATTTCCAGATAACTTTTGAACGACGTCTTATCTTAACTTTCAGCGTTAACTGATCACCCGGTACAACCTGACGCTTAAGACGTACGTTATCAACACCGACTAGCATGTAAAGTAGATCATCACTTGGCTCTTCACTCATGGTTTTAAAACCGAGCAAGCCCGTTGCCTGCGCCAACGCTTCGATAATCAACACGCCTGGCATGATTGGCGTTTCAGGGAAGTGACCTGTGAAAAAAGGTTCATTAACCGAAACATTTTTTATTGCAGTTAGGGTTTCACCAGGCACACAATCCAGCACACGGTCAATCAACAAAAAAGGATAACGGTGCGGAAGGAAACGCCGAATTTCTTCTATATACATTTCACTCACAATTTATCTCCAATCTAATAAGTAATTTATCAACCAATTTTAATCAGTCGATTTGTTTATTTTTTCCAGTTTAGCTACACGTTTGGCTAATTCATCAAGTCGTCGGAAGCGTGCACTATTTTTACGCCAGTTTTTAGTTGTGTCCATTGGAGTACTTGATGAATATGAACCTGATTGAGTAATCGACCTAGTCACCATAGTACGACCAGTTATCATAACATTGTCAGCAATAGTTAGATGTTCAACAATACCGACAACACCGCCAATCAAACAACTACGACCAATATGCGTACTGCCAGCAATTGCTGTTGCGGCGGATATTACCGTGTTATCGCCGACGCTAACACCATGTGCAATCTGAATCTGGTTATCAAGTTTAACACCGTTACCAATAATCGTATTTTCCAGTGCACCACGATCTATAGTGGTGTTGGCGCCAATTTCTACATTGTTACCAATATGCACACTGCCAATCTGAGGGATTTTTAAATAACTATCACCATCTTTCACAAAACCAAAACCATCGGCACCCAGAACAACACCAGAATGGATAATACAATCGTTACCGATTTTACAATCATAGCCAACGGTTACATTTGCGTTTATACGCGTGTTTGAACCTATAACCACATTATCTTCAATCACACAACCTGCACCTATCTGCACATCACAACCTACAACCACACCATCCGAAATAACCGCACCAGCAGCAATCGAAGCTGATTCACTAACGTTGGCCAATTCAGAAACAATAGCGCTATCGCTAATACCTGCCGCTAATTTCTTAGTTGGATACAGCAGATTCGCAACTTTTGCATAAATCAGCCTGGGATCATCAGCCACTAAAGCTGGCACTGGGCACTGCTCCAGAAACTCAGCTTTTATAATTAGAGCTGAAGCATTCGTTGTAGATAAATATTCTATATATTTAGGATTCGAAATAAATGCAATATCACCAGAACCCGCTGAACTTATCTCAGCGATGCTTTCAATCAGACAATCTTCTCCCTCAAGCTTCGAGCCTGTTTGCTGAGCCAGCGCTGATAACTGATAGCCCATTAGTTCTTACTATTTCTTAAAATCTTTTTTCATGCGTTCTAAAACGACATTAGTGATATCTAGCTTGTCAGATGCAAACACAACACCATCGCTAAGGATCAGATCGTAGTTCTCTTTTTTAGCTATTTCATCGATAATATCGCGAACAGATTTCTGTAATACAGCTAACTCCTGATTACGCACTGTAGCAACTTCCTGGCCAAGGATCTTTTCTTTTTGCTTAAAAACCTGAACTTTGTTATATAACTTTGTTTTAAGCTCAGTCAACTTATCTTCTGTCATTACAAGTTCATTACGCTTGTAATTTTCCTGTATCGCCTTTATTTCAGCTTCCATCTCTACTAGCTCATTTTTCTTATTACCAAATCGTTCTTTCATTGATGCATTAACTGCCTCAACCTGCGGTGCTTGAGTTAACAGTTTTTCAACACTAACAAAACCAACCTTAAGACCACTACCAGCTATTGCATTACTACAAATTGCTAACATAAAAAACGCTATTACTATATTTTTTTTCATTACCATCTCCTTAAAAGAAAGAACCTATACTAAATTGAAATACTCTTAAATCATCACCTTCTACATTATTCAATGCCTTTGCCCAGCTAAAGCGCAAAGGTCCAATGGGTGCCAACCAGACGAATGAAAGCCCTGTTGATGTCCTCAACTCCTCTAATGCAAAACCATCCTCCGTTGAATTATAGGTCGGCGCAGTATCAAGGAACACATTACCAATATCATAAAACGCACTAAACCTTACTGAGGATGGCGGCTTATCAACAAATGGTATCGGAAAAATAAGATCCGCACCAGCGGTGATTCGCATATTACCACCTATTGGATCCCCGTAATCATTGCGGGGCCCCAAAGAATTAGAGTCGAAACCCCGTACAGTACTCAGCCCACCTGCGAAATAGCGCTCATAAAACGGCAACGTATCCAGATCAGCATAGCCTCCACCATAAGCCAAATTAGTTCTGGCCAACAATGTAAGACTATCCGATAGACCAAAGTAAAATTTTGTTTGATATGAAAGTTTATAAAACTCTAAATCACTAGTTGGTGCTGACAAATTTAAAGCTACTGTTTGCGAACTACCTCTTGTAGCGAACACTGTTCTATTGCGCGTGTCATAAGTATAACTGGCATTAAGTAAAAGATTACTATAAGCATCACCGTACTCTTCAACAAAGGAACTAGCTTCCAATGATGGATTAATACTTGATAAATTCAAATCAATATGACTTAACCCATAACCAAGATTTAATGTTGAGTATTCTGTTAACGGTATACCGTAATTTATGCTGGCATTGTACGAATCAGTTTGAAAATCATTAATATCCTCTTCTGCTGCATCTCTTTTCGCAAATGATAAACTCATGGTTCTACTGATGCCGTCAATAGTGTAATAAGGATCAGTAAAAGAAACGCTATAAACAGTGTTTGCTGAGTCTGTATTAACACTAACTGCAAGGCGCTGTCCTGTTCCCAGAAGATTTTCCTGGGTTAAACCGACATTGAAGAGAAAACCCTCTGTTTGTGAAAAACCTGCGCCAATATTAAAGCTACCGGATAATCGCTCATCCACATTAATCTCAAGATCAACCGTATCATCGGTACCAGGTACTAATTTTGTATCTACTTCTACGTTTTCCAGATAGCTCAATCGCTGCAATCTTATTTTTGAGCGATCTAATTTATCACTCGCAAGAATAGAACCTTCCATTAAACGCATTTCTCGTCTCAACACTTTCTCATGCGTTCTAAAATTACCATGAAAATTTATATTTCTGACGTGTGTTTTATTACCCGGCACCAACTGATAGACCAAATCAATAATCTGACTCTGCTCATCAATTTCTGGCTCCAGCTTAACTTTGGCAAAAGCATAACCCACTTTTCCAAGACGGTCTTCCAGCCGATTTTGTGTGGTTGTCATTTTCTTTCTTGAAAATATTTCACCCGACTTAGTTAGAACCAATGCTTGCAGAATTTCTTTATCAACCACCATGGGACCAATAATATCAACCTTGCCAATTGAGAACTGCTCACCTTCTTCTAAATTGATAGTGACATAAATATCTTTTTTATCAGGCGTAATCGACACCTGAGTTGAGTCTGCTGAAAACTTGATATAACCGCGATCAAGATAATAAGAGCGCAATGTCTCCAGATCGGCATTCAACTTCGGCTTCGAGTACTCATCAGAATCTGACATTGATAAAGCACCCGGAACACCCAACTCAAGTTCATCCAGCAAGGTGTCATCATCAAAAATCTTATTTCCAATCACATTAATTTGCTTAATCAGTGCTATCTGTCCTTCTGATATCTCAATATCAATATCAACACGATTCTGATCAAGCTCGGTAATCTCAGTTTCTATTCGAATACCATACTTTCCCTGACTAAAATAAACCCGTTCAAGTTCCTGAGTCAATTTTTCCAGTAGCGAACGATTATAGATACGTCCCTTAACAATACCGATATCTTCTAAGGCACCTTCTAAAGTCTCACTATCGATAGCTGAATTACCAGAAAAGTTAACCTCAGAAATTGAAGGACGCTCTTTAACCTTAACAATCAATGCATCACCGTCTCTAAACAACTGAACGTCGGTAAAGAAACCTGTTTTGTACAACTCCTTAATAGAGAAAACAATCTGCTTACTATCTAGTGGATCACCTACCTGTACAGGAAGATAATTCAAAAGTGTGCCATCGGGCAGGCGCTTGAGTCCTTCGATTCGAATATCACTAACGATAAAGCTTTCAGCAGACCAGACAAAACCTGACATCAGCATTAAGTGAGCCAGCAACAAAACTCTGGATAATTTCGAACAAAAATTAAATGTAACTGACATCATTGTACAAACCGCTGAAAATCATTATAGAAGGCAATAAACATTAACGCCCCAAGTATTGCAATACCGATCTGCTGCCCACGCAATTCAAAACCTTCTGAAACAGGCGAACCTTTAATCGCTTCGATAAGATAATAAAATAAGTGACCACCATCAAGTACGGGGATGGGTAATAAATTCAGAACACCCAGACTCACAGAAATAATCGCCAAAAACCCGATAAATGTAGTCAAACCAATTTCTGCTGTAATACCCGCGTATTTAGCAATAGTCACTGGCCCTGATATATTGCTTAATGAAGCCTCACCAACAATCATCTTCCATATAACACGTAAAGTAAGTTTTGACATATCCCATGTTTTGGTAATAGCCGCGGGGATTGCCTCAAACACACCGTATTCAATATCAACAAACAATTTGTCTTTTAATTCTTGCGGCACTTCCTGATAAGCACCGATAAAGCCTTTAACTTCGCCCTGCTTTTCCCTTGAACCTGGAATAACAACAATAGAAACTTCTTGCTGATCACGAAGAATAATGAAATTAATCGGCTTAGCCTGACTATTTTCTACTAATTTAACCAGCTCATCCCAACGCTCAATTTTTTCATCATTAAGCTTGAGCAGCTGATCACCTTCCTGCAAACCAGCCTGTTCTGCCGGACCATCTTTTATCACGCCACCTATAACTGCGGGCAAATCTGGCCACCAGTGCCTGAAGCCCAGTTCAGCCATGATATCAGATTCTTTTTCTAGTAATCGAGTCGAACCTAAATCAAGACGTCTGCTTTCAATCATTCCATCGGCATTTCTGACTTCCAATTCAAGAGTACCGCCATCAAGTCCCTGATCAAGCACGAGCAAATTCAAATCAGACCAGGACTTCACGTCTGCTTCACCAACTTTCAGCACTTCATCATTATTTTCGAAACCAGATAGTGCCGCTATAGATTCTTCCGCAGGCGCGCCCAGCAAAGCTCTTTCAACCGTAATACCGGATAAAAAAACGATCCAGTAAAGAATGACAGCAAGCACAAGATTAAACACCGGACCTGCTGCAACGATAGCTGCGCGTTTTAAAAGTGGTTGGGTATTAAATGCATAGGGCAGATCTTTATCAGCAACTTCGCCTTCACGCTGATCCAGCATTTTCACATAACCACCCAGTGGAATAGCCGCGATAACGTACTCGATGACATTGCCATTATCTGCGCGCGTCCAGGTATACAAAGGTTTACCAAAACCAATAGAAAAACGCAGCACTCGCACACCCAGTTTACGTGCCACCCAGTAATGCCCGAACTCGTGGAAAGCCACCAAAATAGCGATAGCTATAATAAAAAATAAAAGATTATGTAAGATGCCCATATTTATAATTATTGTTTTCTAGCTATAGATTCATTAACGGTGTTTCTTGCCTGATTATCTACCGCCAAAATATTTTCAATGCTTGCCACATCCTCGTCGATAGTCATGCTTTCAAGTGTCTGCTCAATCAGGCTTGAGATATCCATATAGGCAATTTTATTATCCAAAAATGCAGCGACCGCAATTTCATTGGCTGCGTTTAAAATAATGCTCGCCGCGCCACCCATGCGTATAGCTTCATAACAAAGTTTCAAACACGGAAAGCGCTGAAAATCAGGTTTTTCAAATTCCAGTTTTGCGACCTCAAAAACATCAAGAGGTTCAACACCCGAGACAATACGATCAGGGTACGCCAACGCGTGAGCGATGGGTGTACGCATATCTGGATTACCCAATTGCGCCAGAACTGAACCATCAAGGTATGAAACCATTGAATGAATAACACTCTGTGGATGCACAACAACTTCGATATCATCCAGCCCCACCCCAAATAACCAGTGAGCTTCGATGACTTCCAGTCCTTTATTCATCATGGTCGCTGAATCAACCGATATTTTTGGCCCCATCTCCCAGTTAGGATGATTGATCGCCTGCTCCGGTGTCACCGACGCTAATTGCTCATTTGAGAAAGTACGAAATGGACCACCACTGGCCGTCAACAAAATTTTGTTAATGCCTGAATCATTGGCAGCATTTGTATTTCCTGCGGGTAGACACTGAAAAATCGCATTGTGTTCGCTATCAACAGGCAATAGTTCGGCATTATTTTTTTTCACCGCATCCATGAACAACTGCCCAGACATTACCAGCGCTTCCTTGTTAGCCAGTAAAATTCGTTTACCTGCTTCAGCCGCTGACATACTCGGCAACAAACCCGCCGCCCCAACTATACCTGCAACTACAGTATCAACATCATCAAGGCTAGCTACCTGGCACAGCCCCTTAACGCCAGATAACACCTGCGTATCGGAACCTTGTTTACGTAAAGCATCCTCTAACTGCTGAGCGGCTGACTCATCACACATGACAGCAAACTTCGGACACCACTGCTGACATTGCTGAGCCATTGCTTCAACATCGGTGTTAGCAGTCAAAGCCCTGACCTCATATTGATCGCCATGGCGACTCAATACATCCAGCGTACTCTTACCAATACTGCCCGTAGAGCCAAGGATAGTGACAACTCTAGGCATTAATGCAATCCTTCAATCGGAACGATCAGCCAGTCATAAAATACAACGAACAAAGGCATCACTGGTAACAACCCATCAACCCGATCCAGAATACCGCCATGACCTGGCAGAATACGACCACTATCTTTAATGCCCGCTTCACGCTTTAAGAAACTTTCGTATAAATCCCCAACCACAGACATAATGGTCAGCATTAGTGACAGCCCCATTAACAATAAAAATTGCTGATTCGGAAGATTAAAATAATAAGCAGCCAGCGCTGAATAGATACTGCTAGCCAATAAAGCACCCCAGAGTCCTTCAATCGTTTTTCCGGGACTCACATTCGGGGCCAGTTTGTTTTTGCCAAATTTCTTACCGCTAAAATAAGCACCCGTATCCGCGATCCAGACCAGCATCATGCTGTACAGCAACCACTCAGCACCTCGATCCATACCGTGAATGACATACATGGCAATCATTGACGATGGCACTACCCAGAAAGCAACCAGTAACTTGGCCGGCGAAAAAAGAGACTGTTTCAATTCTGGCTTTGCTTTTTTCAGGAAAAATAAAATTGCAAACCACCACACAGAGGCCAGCAGCAGCAGAATATAAACGTACTGATACAGGTAACTAACACAAAGCCAGGAAAACACAGCAAGTAACACTGCATAGATAAGCTGCATCAAAGCAGATTGCACCCCCGCAAGGCGCGCCCACTCATGACCACAGACAAAAGAAACTGGGAGTAAAACAAATAGCAGATTCGATGAAGGCTGATACAGAATCAACCAGATGACTGCCAGTGCTAATGGTACAGCCGTTAAAACACGATGCAGTAACATTTACTTAGCCGCTGCCTTCTTATTTTTAACCTGATCAGGTGTTTTACCAAAACGACGCTGTCTTGTTCCATACCACTCGATAGCTTTTTCTAATGATGCATCATTAAAGTCAGGCCACAATGTTTCGGTGAAGTAGAGTTCTGCGTAAGCCATCTGCCATAATAAAAAATTACTGACACGGCTTTCACCACCTGTCCTGATAAAAAGATCAATTTCAGGTAAATCTGACAGGCACATTTCTTCTGACACTAATGATTCGTCAATCTCATCTGCAGATAATTCACCTGAAGAAACTTTTTGCGCCAAATGCTTGCAGGCCTGGGTAATATCCCAGCGACCACCATAATTTGCTGCAATAGTTAAGGCCAGCCCGTTATTATCAGCAGTCAGGATTTCAGTTTCGTTAATAACAGATTGCAGATCCTGAGGAAAAGCCGTGCGATCACCGATGAATTTAACGCAGACATTCTGCTTCTTCAACTTCATCATTTCATTCTTAAGTGTCGAAATAAATATCGACATCAGCGCACTCACTTCCTTTTCAGGCCTTTTCCAGTTTTCACTACTAAAAGCAAAAACGGTTAACGCCTTGATACCCCGCTGATCACAATTTTCAACGATTTCTCGCGTTGCATTTACACCAGCGTGATGCCCCGCAGTTCTTGGTAAGAAACGCTTCTTTGCCCATCGACCATTGCCATCCATAACGACAGCAACATGTTTGGGTATTAAAGGAGAATGATCACTTTCGCTCATCAATAGCACTTTACAATAAACTCGATTTATACTTCCATTAACTCGGCTTCTTTTGTCGCCAGCATTTCATCTACTTTAGCAACAAAACTATCAGTCAATTTTTGCACACTATCTTCTGACTGCCTGGTTTCATCTTCGGTAATTTCTTTTTCTTTTAATAAATCTTTGAAATCACTGTTCGCATCACGACGAATATTTCTAATCGAAGTACGACCACTTTCAGCTTCTTTTCTTACCACGCGCACCAGATCGTGACGACGCTCCTCAGTTAACTGAGGCATAGGAATTCGAATAAGCGTACCAGCAGTAGCCGGATTCAAACCCAAATCAGATTTCATGATTGCTTTTTCAATGGCTTTCACCATATCTTTTTCCCATGGTGAAATCATCAACGTTCTGGCATCTTCAACAGAGACATTGGCAACCTGCGACAAAGGTGTTTGCGCACCATAATATTCAACGGTAATGTGATCAAGCAAACTTGGATGTGCACGACCAGTACGAATTTTTGTTAATTCGGTACGTAAAGACTCAACGCTTTTACCCATACGCATTTCAGCATCTTCAATAATCTCGTCGATCATTTACTTATCTCCCATCACAACTTCAGTCCCAACAGACTGATTGACTAAAGCTTCAGGCAAAGCGCCTGCATCGTTTAAATTAAATATACGCAGCGGCAGCTTATTATCACGACATAGCACCACTGCTGTTGCATCCATGACCTGTAAATTTTTATCCAGCACTTCGTCATAGCTCAGCTTTTCGAAGCGTTTGGCATCAGGATTCTTCACAGGATCAGAATCAAAAACGCCATTGACCTTGGTCGCCTTCATTATAACATCGGCCTTGATCTCAATGGCGCGCAAACAACCGGCTGTATCGGTAGTAAAATAGGGATTTCCGGTACCCGCTGCACAGATAACCACTGTTGAGTTCTCAAGATGCGCTATCGCATCGCGTTGAGTGAACTCATCGCAAACACGTGGCATTGCCAGGCCAGACATCACAACCGCTGACTGCCCCAGCTTATCCAGCGCATCCTGCATCGCCAGACTGTTCATCACCGTCGCCAGCATACCCATGCTGTCACCCGTGACACGATTCATACCTGACTCGGCCAAACCCACTCCGCGGAAAATATTACCGCCGCCGATGACCACACCAACCTCAACACCCATTGCAACAACTTCTGCAATTTCTTTGGCAACGCGATTAATCATCGCAGGATCAATGCCATAATCCATTTTACCCATCAGCGCTTCGCCGCTGAGCTTAATTAGTACTCTTTTATATAAAGTCGATTTTGACGTCATAACATGTCCAAAGGGTTTACACAAAAAACCGGGTATCAATTCCCGGTTTTTTGTATTACATCATTTCCTGTAACTTAACTAGCGCCTACTTGCGCCATGACTTCGTCAGCGAAGTTTTCCACTTTCTTCTCGATGCCCTCACCCACTTCATATCGAATGAAGCGAGCAACTGTAGCACCGGCTTCGCCCAACAAGCCACCAACAGTTTTGTCTGGATCTTTAACAAATGGCTGACCTACTAAGGTGATCTCTGCCAGATATTTGCGGATACGACCCGCCAGCATTTTTTCTACGATTTCTGCAGGCTTGCCACTTTCCAGTGCCTGAGCGCGAAGAATCTCTTTTTCTTTTTCTAGTACGTCAGCAGAAACATCTGCTTCTGAAACACACATAGGATTACTGGCAGCAATATGCATAGCAACATCTTTAATGAGATCATCGTTACCATTTTCCATTTCAACCAGTACACTCATACGCAAACCATGTGCATAGCTACCGAAAGAACCATTCGCAGTTTCAAGCAATTCAAAACGACGAATCTGAATGTTCTCACCAATTCTGGCAACCATAGCCTGACGAGTTTCTTCAATCGAACCTTCACCACCTTCCATTGGAAGAGCTACAAGCGCTTCAACAGAAGCAGATTGATTCGCCAATGCCGCTTTTGCAACTGAAGAAACGAATGACATAAAGTCATCGCCACCTGATACAAAATCAGTTTCACAGTTAGCTTCAAGAATAACGGCTTTTTTACCGTCTTCGCTGATCTCAATCGCAACACGACCTTCAGCAGCAACACGACCTGATTTCTTGTCAGCCTTGGCAAGACCAGACTTACGCATGTTTTCGATTGCGGTTTCAATATTACCTTCTGCTTCCTGCAGTGCTTTTTTACATTCCATCATGCCTGAGCCAGTACGCTCACGCAGTTCTTTAACCATAGACGCTGTAATCTGCATCATTTCACCTCTTTAAAAAAATTAATAATCAGGGATTCGAATAATGACTATTCGTCATCCTTTTTAGCGGCCTTTTTCTTAGGGGCTGCTTTCTTTTTAGGAGCTGCTTTCTTTTTAGGTGCGGCTTTCTTCTTAGGTGCTGCTTCTTTCTCAGGAGCGGGTGCCTCTTCAGTCTTAGCTTCTACTGCCTCAGCAGCTTCGGCTTTAGGAGCGGCCTTCTTCTTAGGCGCAGCTTTTTTCTTAGGCGCAGCTTTTGGCTCTTCAGCTTTCTGAATAACCGCAGCGGCACGACCTTCAATCACAGCATCTGCAACACCCTGTGTGTACAGACGAAGCGCTTTAATCGCATCATCGTTACCAGGAATAATGTAGTCGATACCGTCAGGTGAGTTATTAGAATCAACGATACCAAATACAGGAATACCCAGTGTTTTAGCTTCCAGCACAGCGATATCTTCATGACCTACATCGATAACGAAAATCGCATCAGGTAGACCCTTCATGTTCTTAATACCGCCAAGAACTTTCTCTTTCTTTTCCATTTCACGAGTCAGACCCAGCGCTTCTTTCTTGATCAAACGATCAAAAGAGCCATTAGTTGACATTTCTTCCAGGTCTATCAAACGTTTGATAGATTGGCGAATAGTCGCAAAGTTGGTCAACATGCCACCCAACCAACGATGATTAACATAAGGCATACCACAACGCTCTGCTTCTTCGCCGACAATCTGACGGGCTGCGCGTTTAGTACCAACGAAAAGGATGGTGCCTCTGTTTGATGCAATCTTGCCCAGAGCATTTACCGCATCGTTATACATGGGTAAAGTCTTCTCAAGATTGATAATATGGATTTTGTTACGAGCACCAAAAATGAATTCAGACATTTTTGGATTCCAGAAACGAGTTTGGTGACCGAAGTGAACGCCAGCTTCAAGCATTAAGCGCATAGATACGTTAGACATAATATTCTCCAATATAAGGGTTAGGCCTCCATATACCCCATGAAATAACCGTTTTTTAAAACGGCACCCAATTACATGTGACGGTATATGTGCGAAGTAAAATTAGATATAGTCTGCCCTCAGGCAATGGTTATATCCGGTTAAGTCTCAAGGAAACCTTGAGCGCGGCGGCTTTATACCATATTGAGAATGAAGAAACAACATTTGACGTCACACAAAGAGTGGCTCAATGCAACGATAACCGATTGATTAACAAAGAAATTATACCGTGACTATACTGATAAAAAATAAACAGGAAATTGAAAAAATGCGCATTGCTGGCCGATTGGCCGGTGAAGTCCTGCAGATGATCCGCCCCCACGTCAAAGCGGGGATAACAACGGACGAACTCGATAAAATCTGCCATGACTATATCGTTAACGAACAAAAAGCCATTCCAGCCCCTTTGAATTATCACGGTTTCCCGAAATCCATCTGTACCTCGGTCAACCATCAGGTCTGCCACGGCATCCCCAGTGATAAAAAACTCAAAAATGGCGACATCATCAATATCGACATCACCGTGATAAAAGATGAATTCCACGGAGACACCAGCAAGATGTTTTATATAGGCGAGCCACCGGTTAAGGCCGTAAACGCCTCAGAAGTCGCTCTAGAGTGTCTAAAGCTCGGTATCGAACTGGTTAAACCCGGTGCTCACTTCGGTGATATCGGCCATGTAATTCAGCAATATGCCGAATCACATCGTTGCTCCGTGGTCAGAGAGTATTGTGGCCATGGTATTGGACGTGGTTTTCATGAAGAACCGCAGGTTCTGCATTACGGTAAGGCCGGTACTGGCGCTCAGATTGAAGCGGGTATGATTTTCACCATCGAACCAATGATTAATGCAGGCAAGCCCAAGGTAAAACTACTCAGCGATAACTGGACCGTCGTCACCAAAGACCACAGCCCTTCTGCTCAATGGGAACACACCATACTGGTCACAGAAACCGGACATGACATCCTGACACAATGCCCAGGTGATGAAATCTAAGCTAAACCATGCAAGACAATCAACACAAACCATCTCAGGAAATCGAACAGCTACTCGATTTAAGCGGGCTTGAAAGAGCCTTTGCCGAGAACAATGATGACATCCTTAGTCAGCTCAAAGCCGCTGTTTCACAAATCAATGACGGTTTAAAAAAATGCTACCAGACAGGCACTGATGTAGGGACCATTGTTTTTGGTCGATCTCACCTGATTGATCGTTTACTGGTTTCTGCGTTCAAGCATTTATTTCGTAATGTAGAACAAAAAGTATCATTGATCGCCGTCGGCGGCTACGGTCGTGGTGAACTTCACCCTGCTTCTGATATTGATCTCATGCTGCTGCTAGGCGAAGAAGAAAACGAACAAACTAAGGACGCACTGGAACGCTACTTAACATTACTCTGGGACAGTCGACTTGAAATTGGACACAGCGTAAGAACAGTCGATGAGTGCATTAGTGAAGCAGAGAAAGATATTACCGTTGTCACCAATATTATGGAGGCACGTTTACTCAGTGGGGATTTGGGTCTTTTTGAAAAAATGAAAACCCAGACCGGCCCCGATGCAATATGGGACAACCAGTCTTACTTTCAGGCAAAACTGGAAGAGCAAGTACAGCGCAGCGGAAAATTCAACGATACTGCATACAGCCTGGAACCCAACATCAAAGAGAGTCGTGGCGGTCTGCGCGACATTCAAATGATCGGCTGGGTCGCCAAACGTCACTTCAATGCAGAAAACATGCACGACCTCGTTGAAAAAAACTTTCTGCATCAAGATGAACTCAATACGCTATTAAAAGGGCAAAACTTACTCTGGCGAATTCGTTGCAGCCTGCACTATCTGGCAGGTCGCCGTGAAGACCGTTTACTGTTCGATTACCAACGTGATCTTGCTGATGAATTTGGTTTTGAAGACGATGAAGGCAATCGCAATAACCAGGCCATTGAACAGTTCATGCAACAGTATTATCGAACTGTTATGGAACTGGAACGCCTCAATGAAATGCTGTTGCAATTATTCAGAGAAGCGATTCTTTATGCCAATGAAGACTGCAAACTAGAAATCATTAATGGCGCATTTCAAACACGTCATGGTTATCTTGAAATCAGGGACAACAAACTGTTTCTTGAAAGACCGGCCTTATTGCTGGAATTATTTTATATCATGGAAGAACACCCGGAAATTCAGGGTGTGCGTGCAGAAACCATTCGCTTGATACGTGAACATAAATATTTAATCAACAATGAATTCAGAGCCTCAACAAAAGCTAAAAAAATATTTACAAAAATAATAAAAAATAGTCGTGGTGTCACCCATGAGCTGCGCCGTATGAATCGATACGGCATCCTCGCCGCTTACATTCCAGCTTTTGAATCTATTGTCGGACGCATGCAATACGATTTATTTCATGCCTACACTGTTGATCAGCACACACTTTTCGTGGTGAGAAATTTACGGCGTTTTTCTGTTCCAGAATTCTGCCATGAATTTCCATTGGCCAGCGGAATCTTCCATCACTTGAAGCGACCTGAATTACTTTATCTTGCAGGACTGTTTCACGATATCGCCAAAGGCCGGCAGGGTGACCACGCCATTTTAGGCGCTGAAGATGCACTCGAGTTTTGCATTAATCACGACTTAAACAGTGACGATGCCGAACTCGTCAGCTGGCTGGTGCGCAATCATCTGCTTATGTCGATCACTGCTCAGCGCAAAGACATCAGCGACCCTGACATAATTCGAGAATTTGCAGAGACTATTCGTAACCTGACGCAGTTGGATTACCTGTATCTGCTGACCATGTCAGACATTCGCGCTACCAATCCGACTCAGTGGAATAGCTGGAAAGATAATCTGCTTATTGAGCTTTACAATAAAACCGCCGCGCTGCTTCGACAGGGACTGGATTCACAGTCAGACAAACTGGAAAATATTCAGCTCAACCAGACCGATGCCTTGCGCATGCTCGACCTTAAAGGCGTTAGCAACCATCAGACAAATGAAATATGGCACAATCTGAATGACGAATATTTTCTTAGACACACCCCCGGTGAAATCGTCTGGCATACACAATTAATTTTCAACAAGACTACCAACAACAAAACATTAATCAAAACTCGCATCAACAATCAATCTGAAAGTCTGGAACTTTTTGTTTACACTCCTTCCAGAGAAGAGATTTTTGCGACCATAGTCAGCGCCATGGCACAACTCGGTATAAACATTGTTAGCGCTGAAGTGGTCAATTGTAAAAACAACTATGCGCTCGAAACTTTTAAGATAATCTCGGATAACTATTCACTGGACGTACTCGAACATAGCATCATCGAAATACTACCCACGCTCCATGAAAAACTATCCAGCAAAGACAGCAGGCCAATAGACTCAAGCCTGGCAACACCACGCAGACATCGTCACTTTGACATTCCTACCCTGATTAGTTTTGAAAACTTGAATGAATCAAATACTTTACGCATTCATATCGACACTGTAGACCGCCCTGGCGTTCTAACCAATATCGCAAAAGCATTTATTGATTGCAACATAAACATCCTTAGTGCGAAGATATCAACAGCGGGCGAAAAAGCCATCGATTACTTTGATATCCGTCATAAAGACACCAGCAAAGTTCTCGACGACAAACTACAAGAACAATTAAAATCAACCCTACTAAATTACTTATAAAAATTATGTCAACCACACTCGAACTTGCCAAAGAACTTATTTCACGCCCATCAGTCACCCCCGATGATCAGGGCTGCCAGAGCCTTATAGCCGACTACCTGAAACCTCTGGGTTTTGAAATTGAGCACATGAAATTTGGTGATGTTGATAATCTATGGGCGCGCTTAGGTAGTGAAGGCCCTCTATTTGTTTTTGCTGGGCATACCGATGTTGTACCTACAGGCCCCGTTGAAAAGTGGGCGTTCCCGCCTTTTAAACCCACTGTTGCTGGCGATACATTATATGGTCGCGGCTCGGCTGATA
>CBFCZV010000013.1:0-66752 GCA_965602855.1 uncultured Gammaproteobacteria bacterium
GAAAAAATCGAAGGTGTGTTGCAGGGTATCAAGGGGCAATATCTGATTCTGGATTGTGGTGTGTTAAATATCCGCAAGTTTTCAGGTTATAACATTGCCCTGTCCGTGCAATAATACGCGGCTAAGTATCTGCTTTTGATCTATATTCTCAGATACATACGAATAGTTAGGAGTTAGTTATCAGTTTACGAGAAGACATTCGCTGCGTTTTTGATCGAGACCCGGCGGCACGCCACACGCTAGAAGTGTTGACTGCCTATCCCGGTCTGCACGCGTTGATCATGCATCGCTTCAACCACTGGCTGTGGAAACTGGGGCTGAAATGGCTGGCGCGTTTTTTTGCGCATATCGCTCGTTGGTTTACTGGTATTGAAATTCACCCTGGCGCAACCATCGGCCGCCGTTTCTTTATCGACCACGGCATGGGTGTGGTGATTGGTGAAACCGCTGAAATTGGTGATGATTGCACGCTCTATCACGGTGTGACTCTGGGTGGCACTAGCTGGAATAAAGGCAAACGTCATCCAACCTTGATGGATAATGTCGTAGTGGGTGCTGGCGCAAAAGTCCTGGGGCCAATTACGATCGGTAGTGGTGGTCGCGTCGGCTCAAATGCCGTGATTACCCACGATGTGCCGGAAAATGGCACGGTGGTTGGTGTGCCGGGACGTCTGGTTCGCCGAGAACAGCATGATGATGATGAAGATCAGGGCAGGCGGGAAGCCATCGCTGAGAAAATGGGTTTTGATGCTTATGGTGCCACCAAAGAAGCGCCAGATCCAGTGGCTACGGCGATCAATCGAATGCTGGATCACATCCATGCTATGGATGAAAAAATGGAAACTATGTGTGGTGCACTGAAGCATCTGGGTACAGAAATCGATGTGACCAACCTGCCAGACCTGGGGCCATGCAATATTTCGTCGTCTGATGAGGATGATGAAGCGCAAAAAATTGAAGGCGAATAACCCGTCACAGCGGCCTTCCTGAATAGTTGACTAAATTAGTCGGAAATAATACTTGACTAATTTACTCGGGATTAAGTAAAATTAGCCGCAACTTATATAGAACATGGGTAGTGGGTAATGCGTCTGACAACAAAAGGCCGATATGCGGTCACCGCAGTTTTAGATTTAGCTTTCCATCAGGACAAAGGTCCTGTCTCTCTTGCCGCCATTTCAGAGCGACAGGCTATATCATTGTCCTATCTGGAACAACTCTTTTCAAAATTACGCCGCAACGATATCGTTGCTAGTACGCGTGGTCCGGGCGGTGGTTATTCACTGAAGCGTGATGCTGATGAAATTAGTGTCTCTTCCATCATTATGGCCGTCGATGAAAGCGTAAAAATGTCAGCCTGTGATGCTGGTGAAGGCTGTGAGAATGTGCACCGCTGTCTGACTCATGATCTCTGGCAGGATTTGAGTAATGAAATCAGAGGTTTTCTGGATGGAATTACACTGGCGGGCATGATGGATAATAAGCGTGTTAAGGAAGTTTCAATCAGGCAGGATTCAATCGGCTCTGATACTGACGCGGCAGCCTGAATTCAAAAAGGCTAACGATAAACATGGCGGTATATTTTGATCATAATGCAACCACGCCATTGCATGAAAAGGTTTTTGAGGCGATGCAGCCTTACATGGGTGCGATCTGCGGCAACCCGTCAAGCCTGCACCGTTTTGGGCGATTACAGCGCGACGCCATAGAACAGGCACGTGAACAGGTGGCAACACTGATGGGCGCACAGACATCGCAGGTGATTTTTACCAGCGGTGGAACCGAAGCCAATAATTTAATGCTCAAGGGATTGTGTATCGATGCTGATGTGCAGCGAATCGCGGTCAGTGAAATTGAGCATATGTCGCTACTTGAACCTGCGGTAGCAGTGGCTGATTTTGGTTGTGCTGTTGACTCAATAGCGGTGAATGAACAGGGACTGGTGACACAGGCATCGTTGCAGCAGGCGATGAAAGATAATACCGCGCTGGTTTCGGTGATGGCGGCGAACAATGAAACCGGAGCTGTGCAGGATATAGAAAAACTGGCAGAAGTAGCCAGAGAGCAGGGCGCATGGTTTCACACCGATGCCTCGCAAGTCGCCGGTAAGCTGGCGTTTAGTTTTGAGCAAGCAGGTGTGCATGCAATGACCCTGTCGGCTCACAAGTTGTACGGACCTTTGGGTGCCGGCGCTTTGATTGTTGATAAACAGCTGCCCATGCATTCATTGATGCAAGGTGGCTCGCAGGAAAAAGGTTTAAGAGCAGGTACCGAGAACGTGCCCGCGATTGTTGGTTTTGGTATGGCGGCCGAACTGGCTATGCAGGAAATGGATGACCGCGCTGATCACGTAAGAACTTTACGCGATGCACTGGAAAAACTGTTGCAGCAGTTTGATCAGGTAAAAGTTTTTGCCAATGAAACAACACGTTTGCCAAATACATTGCAGATGGGTGTGCAGGACTTTGATGGTGAAACGCTATTGATGGAACTGGATCGACGTGGTTTTGCAGTATCGAGCGGTTCGGCCTGTACCAGCGGCAAGACGGAACCCAGTCATGTGCTGAAAGCCATGGCGATACCGGATGAACTGGCGACCAGTGCGATTCGCGTCAGTTTTGGAAGAGCCAATACCATGGAAGAGGTGGAACGCTTTGTTGAAGCGTTAAAACAGATTATAGGATTGAAAAGTTCGGCGGTTATGATGGCTGCAAATTTATAAGTAAAAGTTTTGTGAATTAAACAATTAAAGCAACAGAAGAGTTAAATTGTGAACGATAAAACAGATAAGCCAATTTATTTAGACTACAGCGCGACTACGCCGGTTGATGAGCGTGTTGTTGCTGAAATGATTAAATACATGGGGCCAGAAGCGACTTTTGGTAACCCTGCATCACGTAGCCATTCCTATGGCTGGACAGCAGAGGCGGCCGTCGAGCAGGCGCGTCAACATATTGCTGATTTAGTCGGTGCTGATCCACGCGAAATTATTTTCACTTCGGGTGCAACCGAGTCAGATAACCTGGCGATCAAGGGTGTGGCGCATTTCAATAAGAAACGCGGCCAGCATATTATTACCTGTAAAACCGAACACAAGGCCGTACTCGATAGCTGTCGTCAGTTAGAGCGAGAAGGTTACGAAGTGACCTATCTTGATCCAGAACAAAATGGCCTAGTTGACCTGGGAAAACTCAAAGCTGCAATGCGTGATGACACTACACTGGTTTCTATCATGCATGTGAATAATGAGATTGGTGTAATTCAGGATATCGAAGCGATTGGTAACGCCTGTCGTGAACGCAAGATTATTTTCCATGTTGATGCTGCACAAAGTGCCGGTAAAGTCCCCATGGATCTTGCTAACCTGCCTGTTGATTTGATGAGTTTTTCAGCGCACAAAATTTACGGTCCCAAAGGCATGGGTGCGTTGTACGTACAGAGAAAACCTCGTGTACGTCTGGAAGCACAAATGCACGGTGGTGGTCATGAGCGTGGTATGCGTTCTGGCACATTGGCTACGCATCAAATCGTTGGCATGGGTGAAGCTTTCCGTATCGCCAAAGAAGAAATGGCAACCGAGAACGATCGTTTAATTACTTTGAGAAACCAGTTGTGGGATGGTCTCAAGGATATGGAAGAAGTTTATATCAATGGTGATTTTGAACAACGTGTTGCCGGTAACCTGAATATCAGTTTCAATTACGTCGAAGGTGAAAGCCTGTTGATGGCGCTGAAAGATCTGGCTATTTCCAGTGGTAGTGCCTGTACTTCAGCTAGTTTAGAGCCTAGTTATGTATTGAGAGCGCTGGGTCGTAATGATGAGTTAGCGCATAGCTCGATTCGTTTTAGTATGGGTCGATACACTACCAGTAAAGATATTGAAACGACGATTGCGCATGTTCGTTCTGCGGTTGAAAAATTGAGAGATTTATCACCACTGTGGGATATGTATAAAGATGGTGTCGATATCGATAGCATTGAATGGGCAGCGCACTAATTAATTTAGTGCTTGTCGAATAACGTATAGATTGAAAAATGTGAGGTAAGAGATATGGCATACGGTGAAAAAGTTCTGGATCACTACGAGAATCCACGTAACGTAGGTAAATTTGATCAAAACGAAGACAATATCGGAACCGGTATGGTCGGTGCACCCGCCTGTGGTGATGTCATGCGCTTGCAAATTAAAGTTAATGATGACGGCGTGATCGAAGATGCCGTGTTTAAAACTTATGGTTGCGGTAGTGCCATTGCATCGAGTTCGCTATTGACTGAATGGGTCAAAGGTAAAACACTGGATGAAGCCAAGGCGATTAAAAATACTGAACTGGCTGAAGAGCTGGCTTTACCACCAGTTAAGATTCATTGCTCTGTTCTGGCAGAAGATGCAATCAATGCCGCTGTAGACGACTACAAAAACAAGAACTCTTAAGTCTGGAATTATTTGTATGGCCATTACATTAACTGAACCTGCGGCAGAGCGCGTTAAGAGTTTTCTTGAAAACCGCGGTAAGGGAATAGGTCTGCGTCTGGGCGTAAAAACCATGGGCTGTTCTGGCATGGGTTATGTGATTGAGTTTGTTGATGAGCTTAATCCGGATGATGAGGTTTTTGAAGATCATGGTGTAAAAGTGATCGTCGATAAAAAAAGCCTGGTTTATCTTGATGGTACCGAAGTGGATTTTGCCAGAGAAGGGCTAAACGAAGGCTTTCAGTTTAACAACCCCAAAGAAAAGGATTCATGTGGTTGTGGTGAAAGCTTCACTGTTTAATTTCAGTTATTTTCAAACTTGTCTGACTTTATAGTCGCAGCGCTATGACTACCGATATTATTACCCAGAACTTCTTTGAGATTTTTGATGTGCCTGTCTCATTTGAAGTTGATCTTAATCTGGTTCAGCAGCGCTACAGGGAATTACAGAAAGCGGTGCATCCTGATAAGTTTGTTAATGCATCGGATCAGGAAAAGCGTATTTCTATGCAGCAAACTTCGTGGATCAACGAAGCCTCGAATATCTTGCGACAGCCGATAGATCGAGCAATATATCTTTTAAAATTAAAAGGTATCGATCTTAATCTGGAAAATGAAACAACCATGGATGCCATGTTTCTGATGGAGCAAATGGAAATGCGTGAAGCTCTGTCTGATGTACGATCAAAAGAAGACCCTCTGGCAGAGCTGGATGGTTTTTCAGCACAGATAAAAAACAATATGAAAGTCATGACGGAAGACTTTTCATCGGCGTACCAAAATGATCATCTGGATGATGCAAAAGAATTAATAAGAAAAATGCAGTTCATGCAAAAGGCTAAAAAAGAAGTTGATGAACTGACCGCAAAAATTGAAGACGAATTATTTTAATCATGGCTTTATTGCAAATTTCAGAACCTGGACAGACAACAGCGCCGCACCAGCACCGACTGGCAGTGGGTATCGATTTAGGTACTACCAATTCGCTGGTGGCTACGGTTCGCAGTGGTGCAGCGCAAACGCTGGCTGATAACAACGGCGATCATCTTCTGCCTTCAGTAGTTCGTTACGCCGAAGAGGGTATTGAGATTGGTAATGTGGCTGTTGAACACGCTGTGACCGATCCTTCCAACACTATCGTTTCTGTAAAACGTTTGATGGGTCGTGCCGCTGCTGATTTAAAAAGTCTGGGTGAAAGTTCACCTTATGAATTTTCAACGTCAGAATCGGCAGTGCCAAAAATTAAAACCCGCTCGGGTGATGTTAGTGCGATTGAAGTTTCAGCTGAAATTCTTAAAAACCTGAAAGCCAGAGCCATCGATACGTTGGGTGATGAACTTGTTGGTGCGGTAATTACCGTGCCTGCCTATTTTGATGATGCGCAACGACAGGCGACTAAAGATGCCGCGCGCCTGGCGGATTTAAAAGTTTTACGTTTGCTCAATGAGCCAACCGCTGCCGCCGTTGCTTACGGTCTTGATACCGGTCAGGAAGGCGTAATTGCCATTTATGATCTTGGTGGTGGTACTTTTGATGTCTCTATCTTGCGACTCAGGCAGGGTGTGTTCGAAGTATTGGCAACCGGTGGTGACAGTGCGCTCGGTGGTGATGATTTTGATCATGCTATTGCAGAATGGATTTTAGATCAGGCCGGACAGAAGAATTCACCGAATCCTTCGTTAGTGCGTTTGTTGATGAGAGAAGCGCGTTCTGCCAAAGAGCAGCTTGCGCAAGTTGAGAAAGTTAATGTCAAAATTGATACTGATGATTTCAATTGGCAGGGCGAACTAAGTTGCTCACAAATGCGTGAGCTGATTGAGCCGTTGATCAAGAAAACCATTATGGCCTGCCGCCGTTCGTTACGTGATGCCGATGTTTCCACTGAAGATGTACTTGAAGTAGTCATGGTCGGTGGTTCTACCCGTACCCTGGCTGTGCGAGAAATGGTGGGTGAGTTCTTCAAGCGTGAACCGCTGGTGAATATTGATCCTGACAAAGTGGTTGCAGTTGGTGCTGCTTTACAGGCTGATGTGCTCGCCGGAAACAAACCCGATGATGAGATGTTGTTGCTGGATGTGATTCCATTGTCTCTGGGTATCGAAACCATGGGTGGTCTGGCAGAGAAAATTATTTATCGTAATACACCTATCCCTGTCGCCAAGGCGCAGGACTTCACCACGTATAAAGATGGTCAGACTGCGATGGCCGTGCACGTGGTGCAGGGTGAACGTGAACTGGTTGATGACTGTCGCTCTTTAGCGCGTTTTGATTTGCGCGGTTTTCCTCCACACGTTGCCGGTGCTGCAAGAATTCGTGTCACTTATCAGGTCGATGCCGATGGTTTGTTGACCGTCAGCGCCTGTGAAGAAAATAGTGGTGTCGAAGCCAGTGTCGATGTCAAACCCTCTTATGGTTTGACCGATTCAGAAATTGAAACCATGCTGCGCGATTCCATGGATTATGCAGAAGACGATATGCACTCACGTATGTTACGTGAGCAGCAGGTAGAAGCGGATCGTGTTATCGAAGCGCTGGATGCCGCTCTGAAAGCAGACGGTGATGAGTTGTTATCTGAAGAAGAAAAAACAAATATTGACCAGGCCAGAAGTGAACTAGTCAAAGCTAAAGCCAGTGATGATTCTGAGATTATCAAAGCCGCAATCAAACAAATTGAAGATGCCTGTGCAGATTATGTTGCACGGCGTATGAATTCCAATATCCGAAATGCCATGCAGGGTCATTCAGTTGATGACTATGCAAGTAATGAACAGGAGTAGACAGACAAAATGCCACAAATAATTATTTTACCGCACGAAGAACTTTGTCCCGACGGTATGGTGATCGAAGCCGAAAAAGGCAAAACTATCTGTGATGTTGCACTGGCAAATGGTATCGAGATTGAACACGCCTGCGAGAAATCCTGTGCCTGTACAACCTGTCATGTTTACATTCGTGAAGGCATGGATTCGCTCAATGAAAATACTGAAGATGAAGATGATATGCTCGACAAAGCCTGGGGGCTTGATCCTGATTCACGTTTGAGTTGTCAGGCGGAAGTAGGGGATGAGGATCTGGTGATTGAGATTCCTAAATATACGATTAATATGGTTTCGGAAAACCATTAAAAGTTTTAAGTAAGCCTGTTTTTGATTGCTTCTTTTAAATCTTTTAGGTCCGTAAGTTTATTGATGTTTGACTGATCTAACCATAATGATAGCTCGCCATTTTCTTCTGCAAAAATAGCGGGTAGCTCAAGATTACTTTGATGGTGTTTTTCCAAAAATTCATCCCGATGTAAAAATTCCATCTCGGTGTCGATCTGTTCAAGAAAATCAACCCAGTCCTGTTTTATCTTAAAATGTCCATGAGTAAGCGCGCATAAATTGCAGCTGTAGGTTTTGGGTGAGAGTACTTTGTGTGCGATGTCGGTTACGGTATTAAATAAACCTGAATCGGCGTTATAAACAAAAATCAATTTCATAGCGTTATCTCCTTATTGGAATTGACCGTTGCTTAATGTTTTAGTTCGTCGCTTGCCTTTTCTACGGGCAGGCCTGCTATTTTCCATTCGGGGAATCCGTCCTCCAGTCGGCTTGCTTTTAAACCCTGTTTGCGGAGTTTTTCTACGGCATCAAAAGCCAGTACACAATGTGGGCCGCGGCAGTAGGCGACGATTTCCCTGTCGGAATCAAAATCACCTAGCTGGTCGTCGAGTTTATCGAGTGGCATATTGATCGCGCCGGGGACGTGGCCGGCATCGTATTCGCTGGCTGGGCGTACGTCGATGATGGTCACCAGTCCCTGTTTAACGCGGGAGAGTAATTCTTCGCGGGGCAGGGGTTCTAGTGAATCTTTGACGGTGAGAAAGCGATCGATGAGTTGATCTACTTCTGCGATATGGCGTTCAGCGACTTTGCGTTGTATCGATAGTAACTCGATGACGTCGTCACCGCTCAGGCTGTAATACACTTTCAAACCCTGTTTACGGCTGCTGACCAGCCCCGCCTGACGTAGTTGTTGCAGATGCTGGGAGGTATTGGCCACGGCGATGCCGGCCAATTTGGACAGTTCTTCAACATTGCACTCGCTCTGTGCCAGAAACTCTAATATTTCCAGTCGGTTAGCGTTGCTCATGGCCTTGCCAACACGGGCAAATTGTTCAAATAGAAGTTGTTTTACGCCTTTGCTTGACATTATTTTCTAATCCAGTAACCTGCTATTCAAGTAATCAATTGAATACTGAGTAAGTTCCATTATAGCTAGATAATGATTTCTTACAAGGGGTGAGCAGAGGTTTGCATGTCTTTATATGAATTTGTGACTGAAAATGAAAAAAACATTCGTCTCAGCTTTTTTGTTGGGATGCTGCTGATTATGGCGATCTGGGAGATCATTGCACCCAGACGGGCGTTGACGGTATCGAAAGCTGTGCGCTGGGCTAATAACCTTGGACTGGTTTTTTTTAATAGTTTTATCGCCAGAATCATCTTGCCGGCTACGGCGGTGGGTGTGGCCAAAATAGCGGTTGAAAATGACTGGGGTTTGTTCAATCTGGTCGATGTACCGATCTGGCTGGCGGTGCTGGCCTCGGTTGTGATTATGGATTTTGTTATTTACCTGCAACACGTCATGGTGCATGCCGTACCTTTACTCTGGCGTTTGCATCGGGTTCACCATGCTGATCTTGATTATGACGTGACCACCGGTGCACGTTTTCACACGCTGGAAATTATTCTTTCTATGTTGATCAAGTTTGCTGTCATCGTTTTGCTGGGGCCACCTGTGGTTGCGGTGATTGTTTTTGAAGTGCTGCTCAATGCCATGGCGATGTTCAATCATGGCAATGTTGGCTTGCCAAAAATTCTGGATAATTTTTTACGCTGGGTTGTGGTCACGCCCGATATGCACCGGGTGCATCATTCGATAGAAGATGATGAAACCAACAGTAACTTTGGTTTTAATTTGTCGTGGTGGGATCGTTTGTTCGGGACTTATCGTGATCAACCACGAGCAGGGCATATCAACATGACCATAGGCATACATAATTATACAGAGCCAAAACAGTGTTCGTGGATTAGTGGCATGTTGGTCATGCCGTTCATTGGAAAAGTAACAGACTATGCGATTAACCGTCGTCAGTGGAGTAATGACAGTGAAAAATAAATTATTGCGGATTGTTTTGTTGTTGCTGGTGATGGCTGGTATTGCAGTAGTAGTAGCCTATCGCGATCAACTCGATGCAGCCGCATTAGAATCGTGGTTACAAAATGCAGGTGCGGCTGCGCCGTTAGTGTTTATGCTGGTTTATATTATCGGAACGGTTTTTTTCTTTCCCGGTTCGGTGCTCACTTTATTGGGTGGCGCACTATTCGGCCCGATAGCCGGTACATTTTATAATCTCACCGCGGCCACCATCGGCGCGATGCTTTCTTTTTTAATGGCACGTTTTATGGCGGCTGATTGGGTGGCGAACAAAACCGGTGGTCGATTAAAGCAACTCATTAACGGTGTAGAAAATGAAGGCTGGCGATTTGTTGCTTTTGTTCGTCTGGTCCCATTGTTTCCATTTAATTTGCTGAACTATGCCCTGGGTTTGACGCGTATCAGTTTTACTCAATACAGCGTTTCTACTTATATTTTTATGCTGCCCGGTGCCATCGCTTACACCTATCTCGGTTACATTGGCAAAGAAGCAGCAACCGGTGGAGAAGGTCTGGTGCAGAAAATGATGCTGGCACTGGCACTGTTGGCAGTGGTGTCATTTATTCCGCGATTGATGGGTGTGTTGCGCAGAGGTTCAATGTTAGCGGTTGATGAACTCAAACAACGCCTCGATGGTGACGAAGATGTGTTGTTGCTGGATGTGCGCACGCCCGAGGATTACGTCGGTGAGCAGGGGCATGTTCACGGTTCAAAATTAATTCCGCTGGAAGAACTGGTGCAGCGAATTGCAGAGATCGATGACTATCTTGAAAAACCCGTGGTCACTATTTGTCGAACTGATCGTAAATCAGCCAAGGCGGCACAGTTGTTAGCACAGCATGGTTTTGCTGATGTGCATGTGGCGAAAATGGGGATGACGGACTGGAATAAAAACAACTATCCAACTGAGTAAATGACAATGACTACAGTTAATGTTGAACCACCAATATGCCACGCACCTCGTGAGGCATCATCATCGACCCAGGATGTAATGCCGAGTCATTATGGAATTGGTATTCAACTTTTGAGTATGGCGGCATTTACGCTGGCCTTTGTTGGCTGGCTGAATGAAACCTGGTTGTTCTGGTTTGATAATCCTATCTGGCTTAATCGTTATACTGAATACGGCATTATTCTTGGCTTTGGTATCTGGCGAGTTATCGCTGAAAAAAATTCATATACTCGCAAGCGTTTAATTATTCTGATTTCTATGGTCACCGTTTTCTGGTGGCTGATTCCCTGGCTGTATCCTTTTTATGAACCCTATGTCGGTTTTCTCTGGGCGCAACCGGTTTTTCCTTCCTTGCATGTGCCGGGTACGATTACTTTCTTTTTAGTTTTAGCAGCGGTGTTTTTATTTGGTCGTCGTATTATCTGTGGCTTTAACTGTCCCTGTGTGGGCATTCGTGAAACCGTGGGTTTTGCCTTTCGTGATCGCACACTGCGTTCCGACTGGACGTGGGTCTTGCGTCATTCAAAATGGTTTTTCTTTAGTTATTATGTTGGCGTGATGGTAGTGACGCAGTATTCGCCCAATTCATGGACGGTGGGTTTTGTCGGTGGTTTTTATCTCATCGTTGCGATGACTTATTTCGGCAGTTTTTTTATCGCTCCCATCGTTGGTAATCGTTTTTATTGTCGTTATCTGTGTCCTTATGGCGCTACTTTTGGTCTGCTCAATCACGCGGGTTTTTATGGCATCAATATGGACAAGGACAAGTGCAATGATTGCCAGCGTTGCGAACAGGTTTGTGACATGGGTATTCCTGTGTGGAGACAGGGTAAGCAGGCGGGTCGTGTTACAGCTATTGAGGATTGCATGGGCTGTGCGCGTTGCGTAGTTGCCTGCCCAACCGATGCGCTGGAGATTACCGATGTACGAAATATCTTCAATAAGTCACTGGTGCAGAATGCCAGTCATTTATTGAAACGTGATCCGTTGACCGATGCTGGTCGTCAACTGGCTGAGGATCGTGAATCTTCTGAGCGCGTGCTCGACTGGTCTGAAATTTCCACACAGCCTTCTTTGTCTATGATCCAGCAACAGGCGAGTCGTTGTCTTGATTGTGGTTTACCGGGATGCAGTAATGCCTGTCCATTAAATAATCGAATTCCTGAATGGCTGGAACAGGTGGCGCATGGCAATGTGCAGCAGGCTGCAGAGATTGCTCATGCCACCAGTAACCTGCCAGAAATTTGCGGCACCTTGTGTCCGCAACATCGTTTATGCGAAGGCAGTTGCACCAAAGCGAACGAGCCGGGTGGTGCGGTCACCATTGGTGCCATTGAACATTATCTGGTAAATGAAGTGCTGGAAAATAAATGGAATGTGCCTAATAAAGCCAAAAAAAATGATAAGCAGATTGCCGTTATAGGTGCAGGCCCGGCAGGACTCGCCTGTGCCGATGAGCTCAACAAAGCGGGTTGTGAAGTCACGGTATTTGATCGCAATGATGAAGTCGGTGGCTTGATGGTCACTGGTGTGCCACCGTTCAAACTGGATAAAGCTGCGCTGATACGTCGCCACAAAATGCTAGAACAACAGGGTGTGAAATTCAGTTTAGGTGTTGAAATTGATGAGAGCAGAATACAAATATTTATGAAATGTTGTGATGCCATTTTCCTGGCAACTGGTGCACAAACCTCTCGTGATTTAAAAGTGCCGGGTCAGAACCTGAAAGGTGTCACTGATGCACTGAGTTATTTGCAACAGGTGAACATAACGAAAGACGATAATGCCCTGGCAGATAAACATGTGCTGGTTATTGGCGGCGGTGACAGTGCGATTGATTGTGCTCGTTCGGCTTTGCGTCAGGGCGCCGCCGAAGTGACGGTTGCTTATCGTGGTAATGAACAGGCGATGCGTGCAACACCCAAAGAAAAACAGGCAGCCTGGGAAGAAGGTACACGTTTGCGTCTAGAGTATGCGCCAGTTGAAGTTGTTGGAGATGAATTTGTCACCGGTGTGCGCTTCGATAAAGTAGTGAGCGGGCAGGAAATAATTAATTGTGATGTTGTTATTTTTGCGGTGGGTCAGGTGAATGAACCACAGCCATGGATGACACGGCTCAGTATTGAAACCGATCAGCAGGGTGTGATTATTGTTGATGACAATGGTCGGACATCAAATTCAAAGATCTATGCGGGTGGTGATAATACTAATGGCCCCGATCTGGTGGTCACAGCGGTGGCAGCAGGTCGTTGTGCTGCGGATGGTATTCTAAAAAGTTTCTGTCTGGATCAAAGAATTATTCGAGCCGTTTATCCTCAAACATCAACGTTCTCACAAAACAGGCCTGCAGAATCAGCGTGATGAAAACTTTATTCCAGACCTTGCTGCTGGTTTTTATACTGAATAGTTCATCGGTATTGGCCAGCCATAGTTATGCAGGTATGGATATGTGTGCGCTTTATCCTGAAGTGATGCCGCCGGGTCTGGAGCCAACTTTACTGCCCGAAGCAGGTGGTGCTGGTGGGACACTGATGGAAACTTACTGTACTCAATGCCACGCCCTACCGGGTCCCGGACGTCATACCGCTGAAGAATGGATGGATGTGCTTGATCGCATGTTCGTGCTGATGGATGTTGCTGATAGATTTGGAGGTCTGTTAGGAAACGTGAAGACGCCTTCTTTAAATGAGCGTGAACAATTAAGTCATTATCTGCTTTTACATTCACTTAAAACGATGACAATAAAACCACAGGGTGTCGGTGCTGCTGCATTTGAGAATCACTGCACTGGATGTCATGCGCTGCCAGATCCTGCTCAGTACAGCCATCTTGATCAGTCGAACCTGATAAAAAGAATGCAGCGTAATATGGAAGTGATGAAATATGTGCCACCAGCAGCAGACGCTATGATGCAAATACAGCTTTATTTGCAAAACAATGCTAATCGTATTGAACCTGTTAATACATTGACTGGTGATTCTTTAATGCTTGATCGGAGTAACGAAAGTAATCACTTGCCCGATAGAGAATTTAGTTTTGGTAGCTGGTTGGCACTGGCGCCGTTTTTTGTATTGGTTATTATCGGTTTGCTGCGCTGGTGGAATAATAATCAACGTGTGAAGTATTCAGGTTAAGGGGCATACATGCGAACACGCTATCTCTGGATTCCCCTTTTGATCGTATCAATTACGATACCGCTGGGTTTTTATTATGTCGACTGGAGCAAGTCGGGTGAGGGTGCTGGGCTTTATTCCAGAGACTGGTCACCGGAGGCTATTTTTGCTTACTGGAATCCGGATGATTTTTATGAGTCAGTCGAATCTGTTACGGGTGAGTTTACTGGTGAGCAGTGTGTTGAATGTCATGAAGCGGTGACACCCGGTGTGGTCAACGACTGGCGTAAGAGTGGACATTCCAAACCGGCAAATGATCAGGCCGTCGTTTATTGTTCAGACTGTCATGGTAACAATCATAAAGACTTGCATTTGCCTACGCCCGATGTTTGTGCTGCCTGCCATAGCGTTCAACACGATCAGTTTGTCGATGAAAAACGTTATGGTTTTCCCAGTCATTCACTGGCGATGGAAAGAGCCATGGATGCAAAACATTTTGCCGATAAGCCTAAGGCGGAAGTGACGGCCTGTTTGCAATGTCACTCAGTCGCGAGTAAATGTGATTCCTGTCATACCCGACACGTTTTTAGTGCAGCAGAAGCGCGGCGACCCGAAGCCTGTATTACCTGTCACAGTGGGCCACCTCATCCTGATGACGAAACTTATTTTCATTCAAAGCATGGTCAGCTTTATCTTGAAGAAGGTGAAAACTGGGATTGGTCAAAACCATTGAGTAAAGGTAATTACCCTGCACCAACCTGTGCTTATTGTCATATGGACAATGGCAAACATCAGATAGCTGATAAAGCGATCTGGAAGTTTGGGCTTAAACAGGTTAATCCACTGACTTCAGGTAATCAGATAAAACGTAAGCAGTGGGTGGAACTGTGTGGTGATTGTCATGAAAAAGAGTGGTCAGCTGAGCAGTTAAAAAAATTAGATGCAGAGCGAAAATTATCATGGAGTAAATTGTATGAAGCTGAGTCTGTGCTTAAAGGTTTGCGTTCGGATAAGCTGATACAACCCTCAGCGAAACAGCGTCCACCATATCCCATGGATTCGCCTGATACGTTTTTACAATATCAACGCATTGGTTTTTTTGAAGGTCAGGCTTCTGCTTTTTATAACGTATCGCCGATAGAACGAGATTATTTTGAAATGTGGTATTTCGATAATCTGAAATCATATAAGGGCGCGGCTCATGGTGATGCTTCTTTTGTCAAAGAAGGTCAGGCTGAGATGGATCATAGTCTTGAAATAATAAAACAAAATGCTGAACGCTTGCGTAGCCTTGGTGAAGTTGAGGTTACCGATAAAGAGGTTGAGGGTAATATCTGGCTCGAAGGTGAGTACACTGAATACAACCGGGATCACAACTGATGACTATTATTCAGGTTCTTTTTTTCTGCTTTACAGTGTTGGCGTTCACTGGTCATGCTGTGAGTGCTGGTAATGTATCTGGTGTTTTTAATAACGAGCAATGCGTTCAATGCCATGAAAAAACAGAAGGTGATTTGATTGAGAGCTGGCGAAATAGTATTCATGCTAAATTTGACCCAGTTGTTGATTGCGTGGCCTGCCATGGTGATGAGCATGAAAGTGTTGTAACAAAGGCGCGTCAGGACCAGGCCTGTGTTGAATGCCATGGTGGCGCAAAAGATCCGGTGGTACACAGTTATTCAACATCTAAACACGGCGCCTTGATGCGGATTGGGGCTAAGCAGGAGGACTGGAATAAACCACTTTCAATGGCCAATTATCGGGTGCCAGGCTGTGCTTACTGTCATATGCACGCGGGTGAGCATGATGTTAGTAACAGTGTACGTCAGGATATTATGCAGGAATCTGAGGCTGTTCAGGATGCGGCGCGGGCTGTGTGTATGGATTGCCACTCGCCTCGTTATATCAGCAGATTGCTGGAAAATGGTGAAGCCATGCTGGAAATGGCCCGTAAAAAGGTTCGTGAAGCAGATAGCTTGATCGAGCAGGCAGAAACAGAATTTAGTGTTCAGCAATTACTAGCAGTAAAGCAGCAAAGGCAAAAAATGCAGCAGCATCTGGTCAATGTAGGTCTGGGAGCGGGGCATCAATCCCCCGACTATCAATGGTGGCACGGTCAGCCTGCGCTGGATGGGGATTTGTTGCGTATAAAGGGGATGATTAGTGAGCTGCGGAAATATGGTCGGTAGCTGGCAATCCCACGTCATGACTGTTGTTTATTTTGTTTGAACAACGCTATCATAGTGTTTTTACGATGCAATCTAAGGTTTGTTATGAGCTTAAAATGGACTGATTCGCTAGATATCGCTATCGAGCTGGATGAAAAATTCCCGGATATTGATCCAATACATATCAATTTTGTAGACCTACGCAACTGGGTCTGTCAACTCAATGATTTTGATGATCACCCAGATCATTCGGGTGAGCGTGTCCTCGAGGCTATCCAGATGGCCTGGATAGAGGAAAAAAGCTGATTTCAGGCCATTTCAGCGCTTTATAAACACCCTAAACCCGCGTACAATCGCGGGTTTATTGGGTTAATAGAGGAACCCTTTAAAATCAAAAAGTTAAGTTACCCCTCGATGTTATCGAATGATTGAAATGGTGAGTGAAGTTAATATCCCTGTGACAGCAGAAAAAATAAATTTGCTAGGTCTGGATCGTGAAGGTCTGATGTCCTTTTTTGCTTCGCTTGGAGAAAAGTCATTTCGCGCCAGCCAGATCATGAAGTGGATTCATCAGCAGGATGTGGCTGATTTTCAGCAGATGAATAATGTTTCGAAATCACTGCGTGATCAGCTTGAAGTTCTGGCTGAGATCAAAGCGCCAGAAGTGGTGCTCGATGAGCTGTCTGATGATGGAACTCGTAAGTGGGTATTAAAGCTAGATGACGGTAATCAGATCGAAACCGTTTATATTCCAGAAAGTGATCGTGGCACCTTGTGTGTTTCATCGCAAGTGGGTTGTGCACTGGATTGCAGTTTCTGTTCAACCGGTCGCCAAGGTTTTAATCGTAACCTGACCTCAGCCGAAATCATTGCACAGGTTTGGCTGGCGACACGTCTGGTCGATGAAGAAAAAAAACCGGGTCGCAAAGTGACCAATGTGGTTTTGATGGGCATGGGTGAACCACTGCTAAATTTTGATAATGTGGTGACAGCTGTACACATCATGATGGATGATTTTGCTTATGGTTTGAGTAAACGCAGAGTGACCGTGAGTACCGCGGGTGTGGTGCCCGCTATGGATAAGCTGGGTGACGTACTGGATTCACGCCTGGCGGTTTCACTGCATGCAACGAATAATGAATTGCGTGATCAATTAGTACCAATTAATAAAAAATATCCACTGGAAGAATTAATCCCCGCCTGCCACCGTTTTATTGATAAACAAAATACACGTACTAGAATCACTTTTGAATATGTCATGCTTGATGGCGTTAATGATACTGATCAGCATGCCAGAGAATTGGTGAGATTGTTGAAAGGGATTCCAACCTTGATGAATTTGATACCATTTAATCCATTCAAGGATTCTGGTTATAAAACATCATCAGCGAAACGAGTTAATAAATTCAGTGAGATTTTAATGGATTCAGGAATGACTACGGTCATTCGTCGTACGCGCGGTGATGATATCGATGCCGCCTGTGGTCAGTTAGTGGGTAAGGTTGAAGACAAGAGTCGTCGCGATCGCCGTTTTGAGGAGCCGAGATTCGGGATGCATTTATGAGTATAAAATCAGGATTATTATTTCTTGTTATTGCTTTTATTTTGGTGGGGTGTGGTGGCAGTGATCACGTAAAAAGAGAAAAAGCAGATGAAGAAAAAGAGCTGAAGCAGGCGTCAATGACTAATGTTCAGCTAGCTGTTGGTTATTTAAAGCGCAGCGAATATGAAGTTGCTCAAAAAAAATTACTCAAGGCCATCGAACAGGATTCAAGTAATGTTGTTGCTTATACCACCATGGCATTTTTATTGATGCAAATAAACAAACTAGAAGAGGCTGGTGATTATTATTTAGAAGCTTTAGATGTCAAGCCAGATGATCCTGGATTACGTAATGGTTATGGTACTTTTTTATGTCGAGCAGGACTCATTAATGAGGCTATGGAGCAATTTAAAGAAGCTTACGAAAATCCATTTTATAAGACAGCATACTTAGCCTATTCCAATGCGGGCACATGTTTGTTGCAGACAGGCAGGTATGTGTTAGCCGAAAAAATGCTAAGAAAAGCGTTGAGGCAACAGCCGCAATTATCAGGTGCGTTAATTTCCATGGCCGAGTTGGGAATAAAAACTAAAAAATATATGATGTCGCGTGCTTATGTTCAACGTTATCACGCTATCAATAGGCCTTCAGCGGAAAGTTTGTGGGTTCAGGTTCAGGCTGAGAGAGCATTGGGTGCAAAGGAGCATTATCATAAGTATGCAAGGCAGTTGTTAGATGAGTTTCCTGACACTGAGCAGGCAGGTTTGGTAGGGGAGTTGGGGCGTCGTGACCGAATTAAATAAGCCTGAACAAACTGATAATAAGAAAAACGTGCTTTCTTTTGGGGAGCATTTATACGTTGAGCGTAAAAAACAAAATCTTTCCGTTGCTGATGTTGCTAAGGCTATACATCTTCCTGAGCAGGTAATTGATGCGATTGATCGATCTGATGTTGAGCAATTACCACAGCCTGCTTTTGTGCAGGGGTATTTAAGGGCTTATGCGAAATATCTAGGAATCTCTGAGGCTATGGTTTTGGATGAGTATGCGCAGGCTGTGCCTCATCAGCAGGAATCTGATTTGCAGCCACGATCAACCTTGCCGGATGAGGCGAGTAGTGATTCGCCTTTCGTAAAAATGATCACTATTACATTGTTATTGGTGATGGTTGTAGCTGCTCTTTATGCTTCGTTTGATTATTATAAAAAAGCATTTGAGGATGATGAAGTAGAATTGGATGATCAAACTTCTTTGTCTCTGCCTGAAGTGGTCGAAAATGATCAGAGTCAAGATGAATATGGATCACAGTCTGAACTGGACAAGCAAGTTGAAACTGATCCTGTAGAGATTAAAAAAGAAGTCGTTGAAAAAAATGATGTGGCAATAGTAGAGCCTCCTTCGGATATTGTTGTTAAAGAAGAACAAGATCAGGTTGTGCAGGAAGAGACGGTAGATCAGAAGTTGAAAAATCAGTTGGCTGTTACCGGTGATGATTTTTTGGTTATGTCGACCATGCAGGTGTCATGGGTGGAAGTAGACGACGCTAATGGTGAAAATTTGTATTATAACTTGTTGCCTCAGGATCAGAGTTTAAACTTGCAGGGTACTGCACCCTTTAAGATTTTTCTTGGTAATGCGCCAGAGGTTAGTCTTGAAATGAACGGTTTAGATGTGAATATAAAAAAACGTATTCGTTCAAACAATGTTGCGCACTTTAGTATATCTGTTGAACAACAACAGATTGTTTTTCATTAACCTAAATAGATTCAAGTTTCATGGCTAAATTGCTCAAATCCATCCGTGGTATGCATGATGTATTGCCTGAAGACTCACCACGCTGGCAGGCTTTTGAGTCAAAGGTAAGGAATCTTATGGGTTCCTATGTGTACAGTGAAATTCGTACACCAATCGTAGAATCAACCGATTTATTTTGCCGCTCTATCGGTGAGGTAACCGATATTGTTGAAAAGGAAATGTATACCTTTGATGATAGAAATGGAGATCGTTTGACCTTGCGTCCTGAGGGAACGGCAAGTTGCGTGAGAGCAGGTATACAACACGGGATTTTGCATAATCAGATCCGTCGTCTCTGGTATATGGGGCCGATGTTTCGTCATGAGCGTCCACAAAAAGGCCGTTATAGACAATTTCACCAGCTTGGCGTTGAAGCATTTGGTATTGCTGATGCCGATATTGATGCCGAGTTGATTATTATGAGTTCACGTTTGTGGCGTGATCTGGGTTTGAAAGATTTACGCCTTGAGCTGAATACTCTGGGAAGTGCTGCATCGAGAGAAAAGTACCGAGCAGTATTGGTCGAGTATCTTGAGACGCACCGTGATCAGCTGGATGAGGACAGTCTGCGCCGTATTTATAAAAATCCACTGCGTGTGCTGGATAGCAAAAACCCTGAAATGGAAAGCCTGATCGCCAATGCGCCGGATTTGCATGATCATTTAGATGAAGAGTCGGTGGAACATTTTGAGCGATTAAAAGCCTATCTGGATGCGGCCGGTGTTGCTTATACCATTAATCCAAGACTGGTTCGTGGTCTGGATTATTATTGCAAAACTGTTTTTGAGTGGGTGACAGAAAGCCTGGGTGCGCAGGGAACGGTATGTGCTGGTGGTCGATATGATGGCCTGGTTGAACAACTAGGTGGTAAGGCTTCACCCGCAGCAGGTTTTGCTATCGGTATGGAGCGTCTATTGGCATTAATGGAAGAAACGGGTGTTTCTTTTCAGGAAACGCCAATGGCTGTTTATTTGATACCTAGAGCGTCAACGGAAATTGAACGAGCTGTAAAATTAACAGAGTCTTTGCGTGATGCTTTGCCAGATTTAAAAATACAAATGCATTGTGGTGGTGGCTCGGTTAAGTCGCAGATGAAAAAAGCAGATAAAAGTGGTGCAGAAATAGCTCTATTGATTAGCGATGAAGAGCCTGATCGTGTTGCCGTTAAATATCTACGCGAGAAAAAAGATCAGTATTTGCTGGATCAAGATAGGGTTGTTAACTTTTTACAAGAAAATAATTAGGAAAATGTAATGCAAGATTTTGAAACAGAAGAACAACAGGTAGAAGCCGTTAAAAAATGGCTGAAAGAAAACACAAGCTCGTTGCTAATGGGTTTGGCTATTGGTGGTTTCTCGCTGGGTGGCTGGAATTTTTATCAGCAATCACAATATCAGCATGGTGTTGAAGCCAGTGATATGTATGTATCGGTTGTTGCACAAGCTGAGCTAAACGCTACTAATGATTTTGATTTAACCGCGGTTGATAAGTTGCAGTCCGGTTATCTTGATACGCCTTATGCTGCTTTGTCTGCAATGGTTGTGGCAAATCATGAAGTGACTAATGGTAATAATGAGCAAGCTGCTTCACGTTTGCAATGGGTGGTTGATAATGCAATTGATGAAGAGATTGCTTATATTGCTCAGTTGAGACTAGCCAGGCTGATGATTGCTCAGGAAAAATATGATGAAGCGAATGTTTTGTTGTCTGCAAAACATTCAACCGCATTTGATGCGCTCTACGAAGAGCTTAAAGGTGATATGTTCGTTGCTAAAGGTGAGCTTGAGCAGGCTCGGATTGCTTATGATAAGGCTATTGTTATCTCAGGTACTACTGCTAGTCGCTGGTTACGCTTAAAGCGTCAGGATTTAGGTTCTTCAAATCTTAATCAGCTAGATATGACTGAGCCAGCTGCATGATAAGAATTTATAGTTATGTGCTGGCATTGAGTTTTTCTATGCTGGTGGCCTGCGGCGGTGATGATAATAATTTAGAACCACCTGCGCTACTGACTGAGTTTGAAGCAACAAAAGAATTAAGTGAGCAATGGTCTTTGCGCACTCACAGTGCAATTGAACAGCAATTTTTATTTATTGAACCGTTGTTGTTAAAAGACAAAATAATTACAGCTGGTCGTGATGGTGTTGTTACTATTGTTAATGTTCAGGACGGTCGACAAATTAAAGATATTGAACTCGATACTACATTAAGTGGTGGTGTCGGTGGCGATGATGATCTCTGGTTGTTGACGACAAGAGATGGTGAATTAATTGCTATTGATGCAGCAAGTCGTCAGGTTAAGTGGCAAGTTAATGTGCCGAGTGAGGCACTATCTCGTCCAGTTATTACAGCGGATTCAGTTTTAGTTCGCACCGTCGACGGTCAAATTCTTAGTCTTAATCGTTTAACTGGAAAAACTCGGTGGAGTTATCAGCAAAGTAAGCCAGCTTTAACATTACGTGGTAGCGGCTTGTTGGTGGTAACACGTGATCGAATTTATGCGGGTATGGCCAATGGTAGTCTTGTTGCCTTGTCCGTGAGTAATGGTGAAGTGATCTGGGATGTAACGCTTTCTACGCCACAGGGTCATTCTGAAATTCAAAGATTAGTCGATGTGGATGGTCGTGCTGAATTATTTGGTTCTGTTTTATATATTGCGGGCTATCAGGGGCGAATTGCTGCAATTGATGTGAAGAAGGGCCAGTTTCTGTGGGCGCATAATTTCTCAACTTATACCGGTGTTACTGTTGATAGCAAAGCTGTCTACAGTAGTGATGAGCGTAGTCATGTCTGGGCGCTGGATCGCCATAGTGGTGCGACTTTGTGGAAGCAGGAGAAGCTGCAGGCGAGAAATATAACTCGACCAGTAACATTAGGTGATAATCTTATCGTTGGTGATGCTGATGGTTATCTACATGTTATGTCCAAGCTTAATGGCCGTTTTGCGGCCAGGGTTTCAGTTGGTGGTGAGGAAGATGAATTTATCAGTGAAAATGGTGTGCTCGTTCCGCCAGTTGTTGCAGGTGATGAAATCATCGTTGCTACTCGATATGGCATGCTGTATTCCTACACGCTTGATGATCTAGTTCAAGATGAATAAATCTTCTTATTGCTTATTATGAATCCTGTTCTTTCATTAGTGGGGCGTCCCAATGTAGGTAAATCTACGTTATTTAATGTATTGACTAAAAGTCGTGATGCATTAGTGGCTGACTACCCCGGTCTTACCCGAGACCGAAAATATGGTCATGGTAATTATGATGATAAAGAGTTTGTTGTTATTGATACGGGTGGCTTGAGCGGTGAAATCGAAGAAATTGATGTGCACATGGCCAAACAAACCTTGCTGGCAATCGAAGAATCTAATGCGATTTTATTTCTTGTCGATGCCCGTGATGGCCTAACCTCGGGTGATGAAGTCATTGCTGAACGATTGCGACGTACTGGCAAGCAAATTACGCTAGTGGTCAACAAGTGTGATGGTCTTGATGAGCGCACCGTCAGCAGTGAATTTTATGAGCTTGGTTTTGGTGATCCTGCGGTTATTGCGGCTACTCAGAATCGAGGTGTTCAAGATTTATTGAATAAGGCTTTGAATGACTTTGAAATAGATGATGCTGATGAGTTACCGCATGAATCAGAGCAGGGAATTAAAGTGGCTTTTGTGGGAAGGCCTAATGTTGGCAAATCAACACTGGTCAATCGTGTGCTTGGTGAAGAGCGTGTGGTTGTTTTCGATATGCCGGGCACAACGCGTGATAGTATTTTTATTCCATTCGAGCGTGAAGATCAACGCTATACACTGATAGATACCGCAGGCGTTCGCCGGCGTCGCTCTGTGAAAGAAGCGGTTGAAAAATTCAGTGTTATTAAATCCATGCAGGCTATTGATGAAAGTAATGTTGTGGTCATGATGATTGATGCGCAAAGGGAAGTCGCGGATCAGGATCTGCATTTATTGGGTTATATCCTGGAAGCTGGCCGTGCACTGGTTATGGTCTTTAATAAATGGGATGGCCTGGATGAGTATCAGAGAGACAATATTAAGAAGGATATTGAGAAGCAACTGGGATTTACCGAGTTTGCTGAAATGTTTTTCATCTCCGCGCTTCATGGTTCCAACGTAGGTCTGCTCTATGATGCGATTGGGCGCGCTTATGCATCAGCGATACGAGATGTTTCAACGCCAGAATTAACGAGACTGTTAGAGAAGGCAGTGGATAAACATCCGCCACCACTAGTTGGAGGGCGCAGAATAAAACTACGTTATGCACATCAAGGTGGCATGAATCCGCCAATTGTAGTTATTCATGGAAATCAAACCGACTTATTACCTGCTTCGTATAAACGCTATCTAGCCAGCTTTTTTATAAAATCGCTGAAAATTGTCGGTACACCAGTCAAGGTTGAGTTTAAAAGTAGCTCGAATCCTTTCGAGGGCAGGAAGAATGAGCTGAGCTCACATCAGCAGTTTAAGCGCCGCAGAATGGTGCAATTTATTAAGCGCAAAGATAAAAAACGTAAAAATAAACGTGATCGATAGTTATCAAGGTTCTTGAAATTCAATAAGTTACATTGCTTTTCTTTCGCGATTTCAAACTATAGAGCCTAAATCCCTTGCCAAAGACGGTATTTGGGCTATTTTATAAGCAATGACATAAATTAGAGGATAAACAAATGTATAAAAAGTTAACTGTTCTTGCTGGCGCAATGGCAACAACGATGGCTGCCTCGTCGGTCTCCGCGATTCAGTTTGATGGCTTTTTGACTGCGGGTGCTGCATGGCACGATGATGATAATAGTAATCGTTATATTGGTAGTTTAGGTGATCGTGGTGTAATTAATGAAGCCAGTTTTGAGACTGATACCCGTTTTGGTTTGCAGATTTCATCAGATATTGCCGAAGATATGTCTGTGGTTGCTCAGCTTTTAGGTACTGGTGTTGATGGTAATTTTGATGCTGTTGTTGAGTGGGCTTATGCAGATTATAAGGTTAATGACTGGTTGAGTATCCATGCAGGTAAAATTAAACAGCCAGTTTATCTGGTGAATGACTATGTAGAGGTTGGATATGCATACCCATGGATCCGGCCACCCGTAGAAGTTTATTATCTTAATAACCCCTTAAATACGGTAAATGGTATTGAATTCTTGCTGCAGTTCCCCGTGGGGCCTGGCATGCTTTCATTCCAGCCTTACTTTGGTTCAAACAGGGATGATATTCCTAATACCGGTGGTGCAGCCTACTTCGAGGCCGAGAATATTCGTGGTATCGATGTTAAATACTCAGGCAAAGGTTATACAGCTCACGCCAGTAGCTTTAGCTGTGATGTAGATATTGCCGGTAATATCAATGATGTCCCAACCGCTTTTGGTTTTCCCGTTGATATTAATATGAATGGAAAAGGTAAGTGCGAAGTGAATTCAGCCGGTTTTAACCTGGATATGGCGAATGTGGTTGTCTACGCTGAGTGGCAGAAGCGTTTGACTAACAAAGAACTTTCTCGGCCTTTTGGTGACCAGGATGCCTGGTACACTACTTTAGGTTACCGTTTTGGCAAGTGGCTGCCTCATATTACCTTTGCTTCAATTGATGGAGAGGCGTCTACATATGGTTTGTCCACAGGTGAGGGAGCAGTTGAATGTGGTCAGAGTGCAGCAACTTGTGATTTATCACCTATGGGTGGGTCGGCTGTTCCTTCGGGAACAGGTTTTATGAATTTCCCCATCGCTATACAATCTTCGGTTACTTATGGTCTGCGTTATGAAATTAATGATAGTGCCGCGCTCAAAATCGAACATAGTGTTGTAGATGTAGAGCAGGATATGTCTGAATTGTCTGGTGCAAACCAAATGTTTAATTTTGGTTTGTTTGATTCAAACTTTGAGACAATGAGTCCGCCAACAGAAAAAGTAGGTGTAACCAGTATTGCACTGGATGTTATTTTTTAGTTGGCTGATTTAAATTTATATAGAAAGATATAGAGCAGGGACGCGAGATTTTAGGTAATGGTAAAAATATATAAATCAGTCATTGCAGGTCAGATTAGTTATGTTATTCGCTTATTATAAAAATGATTCAATGCTACGAGTGAGCCTGGCTAAAAAACTAGGTTTGTTTGTGTTGTCCTGTATTTTGATATTGTGTTCCCTATCTGCTCAGGCAGATGGCTTATTTGATTTTCAGATGAAACTGGCAAAGAAGGGCAATGCTGGAGCTGAATTCAAGGTGGGTGAAATGTATGAAACGGGTTTTGGTGTAAAAAAAGACCAAAAGCAGGCTGAAATCTGGATTAATAAAGCAGCAGCTCAGGGTCATGAAACGGCCGGTTTTAAGTTGTTGTACTGGGATATCAAAAAAAATGGTTTAAAAGGTGAGAATAAGAAAGAATTTGCTGATCTAAGAACCAAGGCGGGAGATGGTAATTCTCAGGCCATGTACTACGTAGGCATGATGTACGCGTATGGAGTTGGTGTTAAAAAGAATTATGATAAGTCGCTGGACTGGTTAAATAAGGCGACCTTTATTGGTTCACTTGAAGCTGAAAGAGAAGCGGTTGTAGTTAGAGAGATGAAGCAAAAATCACTTTCTAATAGCCGTGAGGCTGAGAAAAAACGAAAGGCAAAAGAAATAGCCAAACAGGAAGAAACTAAAAAGCTTGAAGCTCAGCGTAAAGTTGAGAAAGAAAAACAATTAAAGGTTGATGCTGATAAGAAAAAAAAGGAAGCGCTGAATAAAGAAAAGGAATTAGAAGCACAAAAGCAATCAGCACAACAAAAAAAATTAGAAGATAAGAAAAATAAAGAAGCTGAGGCCAAAAAACAGGCAGAAGCTAAGAAAAAAGCAGAAGCCAAAGCAAAGAAAAAAGAGCAGGATCTACTTAAAAAACAGGCTGAGCTGAAGAAAAAGAAAGCAAAAGAAGCAAAATTTGAATCAGATCCCTGCAAGGGAAAGTCAGCGCGATTCCTTTCAAACTGTCGTTAAATTGTCGAATGGTCTGTGGCGTATGGTTGTATAATCAACTGTATTGATATGTCATATATGATTATCTTCCATGCGGAAAAAAAGAAACCCAAAGTCTAAGCCTAGCAAGAAAAAATCCGTTAAAAGTAAATCTAGCTCAAAGCGAGTACAAGCTAAGTCGCGTCACAAATATTTAAAGATTTTATTATTAGTCCTAATCGCCAGTGTTGCTTATCTGGCTTATCTCGATGTAAAAATAATCAGTAAGTTTGAAGGAAGGATCTGGCAACTGCCGGCTCGAGTTTATGCTCGACCGTTAGAATTGTATCAGGGTATGCCTTTAACATCTGATCAGTTGCAGATCGAACTGGATGTGTTGAATTATTCGAATGAAGAAAATGAAGCCTTAGAACAAGGCCAGTTTCACCAATCTGGGAATTATTTTTATATTGTAACTCGTGGTTTTGAGTACTGGGATGGCGCTGAGCTTAGTCAGTCGATACGCATTAAAATTTCTGACAACAGGGTTGCTGGTCTCAGTGATCCAAGCAGTGGAGAGTCACTTTCATTAATTCGATTTGATCCTGCGTATCTGACTGGGATATTTCCGGCTCATGGAGAAGACAGGGAGCTGGTTAGGCTAGAAGAAGTGCCAGAAGAATTAATTGCTATGCTGGTGACGATTGAAGATCGGCGTTTTTATGAGCATCCCGGTATTGATGTTAGATCTATCGCAAGAGCTTTTGTTGCAAATATCAAAGCCGGTAAAACTGTTCAGGGTGGCAGTACGATTACTCAGCAACTGGTTAAGAATCTCTTTCTTACGCCGGAACGAAGTCTTATACGCAAAGCTAATGAAGCGATTATGGCTATCTTGCTGGAGCTGCAATACAGCAAACAAAAAATTCTTGAAACCTATCTGAATGAAATATATCTGGGTCAGGATCAGGAACGGGCTATCCATGGTTTTGGACTGGCGAGTTTGTACTATTTTGGAAAGCCTTTGCATCAACTGGTTCTGGATGAAATGGCATTGCTGGTGGGCATGGTCAAAGGGGCTTCTTATTACAATCCGGTCAGGCAGCCTGACCGTGCTAAACAGAGAAGAGATGTTGTTCTCTCTGCAGTGCATAAAAATGGTTTGATAACGAATGAGCAACTCGTAAATTTATCAAATAAAAAAATCAGGGTAGCAAGACATGTGAAACGTGACCGTTATCCTGCCTATCTTGATTTGGTTAAAAGGCAACTGAGAGAAACTTATAAGTCTAAAGATCTTAAATCAGAAGGCTTACGTATCTTTACGGCTTTTGATCCCTACGTTCAGCATCAAACAGAAAAGTCAGTTGTCTCAGTGATGCCACAGTTGTCCAGTAACAAAGATTTGCAGGCAGCGGCGATTGTTGTAGCTCCAAATAATGGCGAAATTCTTGCGATGGTGGGTGATCGGCAACCTGATTACCCTGGCTTTAATCGATCACTGGATATTCAACGGCACATTGGTTCATTGATCAAGCCTGCGATTTATTTGTCTGCGCTCAAGAAAAGTAGTAAATATACGTTGGCAAGTCTGGTTGATGATAGCCGCTTGCGTGTTAAGGGCGATGATAAACAAATCTGGCAGCCTGAAAATTATGATCATAAATATCATGGCAAGGTGCTGTTATACGAAGCCTTGCTGAAATCCTACAATATTCCAGCCGTGAGGATTGGCCTCGATGTGGGACTGGCTGAGATTAGCAAGACAATCGAGCAGTTGGGTATCAACAAACGCTTACCGCCGTATCCGTCGATGACTTTAGGCGCAGTAAATATGTCACCCTTTGACGTGGCATCAATTTATCAGACTTTTGCCGCCAGTGGTTTCCATAGCCCTTTACGAAGTGTGATTGCCGTGCTCGATAAAGAGGGGCAGCCTCTGAAGCGATATTCTGTTGATGTTGAACGTGAGGTGAATCCTGATGTTGTGGCATTGATCAACCAGAGCATGTTGGGCATTGCCGAACAGGGTACGGCGAAAAGGCTGGCCAATGACCTTGATATCAAAGTTGCGGGAAAAACCGGGACTTCTGATGATCTAAGAGATAGTTGGTTTGCCGGTTTTTCGGGTGATGCTGTTGCTGTAGTTTGGGTTGGTTATGATGACAATCGAAGCACTGGCTTAACGGGTTCATCGGGGGCACTAAAAATCTGGTCAAGACTAATGAGTTCCATCTCATCAAAATCATTTGAGGTTTTGATGCCGGATAATATTACGATGCAATGGATTGATGGGAAATCAGGACTTCTTTCGGGGAAAGACTGCGAAAATGCGATAGAATTGCCTTTTATTAATGGCTCTGAGCCTAAGCAAGATGCCGAGTGTACAGAAGGCTCTTCTTTTGGCTGGTTCCGTCGATTATTTGGTGACTAAGATTGTCTAGATTATTTTTTCTTTTTCCAGTTATTCTGTTGTTGCTTTCATGCTCGATACTCGAGGAAAAACAGCCTGACTCCAAATTGGTGCGGGAATCAAACGAGTTATCAGGTTGGCGCTTATCGTCTTCTGAAAAACAGATGATCTCAACAAATCGCGCTGTAGGTCAGTTATTGCAGCAGGCGGATGATCTGATGGTTCAGGCTAATCTTGAACAGGCTGGTGACAAGCTGGAGCGTCTGGTACGTATCGAGCCAAAGTTTGCACAGGCCTGGAGTCGCCTCTCATGGATAGCGCTAGAAAAGGGCGATGCAAAGCGCTCACGACAACTCGCGCAACGTAGCAACAGCTATTCTCATGGTAATACCAAACTGAAGATTCTTAACTGGAGCTTCATTAAAAAATCGGGTGAGTTACTTAATGATAGCAATATCATCCAGCAGGCTCAGAAGATGATTTTGAAATTGAGAAATGATTAATGAAAGCCTCTGAATATTTAGGTCAGGATGGTGTTTTCAGTGAGCACGTTGAAAACTACAGAGTAAGGGATAGCCAGCTTTCTTTGAGCGATGCGATTGAAGAAGCGATAAACAATAAAAAAGTTTTAGTGGCCGAAGCGGGAACCGGTATCGGTAAAACGTTTGCCTACCTTGTGCCTGCGATTACTTCCGGCAAAAAAGTCATTGTTTCTACCGGCACCAAACATCTTCAGGATCAACTTTTTCAGACGGATATTCCCCGTGTTTTAAAAGCATTAGATATGCCGATTAAAATAGCTCTTCTGAAAGGTCGTGCTAATTATCTTTGTCTGCATCGTTTGCAAGTTGCACCGCATTTAGGCTTTATGAACAAAGTGACACAAAGCCAGTTGTCAGAGATTGGACAGTGGTCGGGCACAACTAAAACTGGTGATATTTCTGAGCTCAGTGAAATTCAGGAAGACGCCTACGTCTGGCCGATGGTGACATCAACGGCGGACAATTGCCTAGGCAGTGAATGTGAACACATCAATGATTGTTTCATCGTCAAAGCGCGTAAGAAAGCGCAGGATGCCGAGTTGCTGGTGATCAATCATCATCTTTTACTCGCGGACATGACTTTAAAAGAAGAAGGCTTTGCCGAGTTGCTGCCCGGTGCTGATGCATTTGTCATTGATGAAGCGCACCAGTTGCATGAAGTGGCTTCGCGTTATTTTGGCGATACCGTATCCAGTCGCCAGTTAACATTACTCGCCAGAGATTCCATTGCTGAACAGGTTAATGACGCACCTGACATGACAGAAATAAGAGAGTGTGCGGATGAGCTGGAAAAAGTCACACAGGATTTCCGTTTGGCTCTGGGCGACTCTGGCGCGAAGCAGGCCTGGGCAGCGATCAAATACAAACCTTCGCTGGTGAACTGTTTATCTGAATTAATCGCTGTGCTTTCTGATCTGGCAGCACATTTAGAGCAGGCTTCTGAACGCAGTCGCGGTCTTGACCAATGTTATCAACGTTGCCTGTTATTGTGTCAACGTGCCGAGTTATTCAAAAGCGATAATGAACTGGCTGATGCCGCTAATTCAATTCTCTGGTACGAAACTTACAGCAAAAGTTTTATGTTGCATTCAACACCGATTGAAGTTTCCAGTCTGTTCAGAAAATATACCGATAACTTTGCCGCCGCCTGGATTTTTACTTCAGCCACCTTGCAGGTAAATAAAAAATTCAATCACTTTTCTGATGCCATGGGTCTGGATGATTATGACAGTGGTAGCTGGTTGAGTCCGTTTGATTACGAACAACAAAGTTTGCTCTATCTGCCCGAAGACCTGCCCGAACCTTCAGATAGACGATACACTTATTCTTTGCTGGAAAAAGTTTTGCCGGTGATCAATGCCTGTCATGGTGGTGTGTTTTTATTGTTCACCAGTTATCGTGCCATGAATGAGGCGAAAGATTTTTTGCAGGATAAAACCGAATTCTCAATTTTTGTTCAGGGTGATTTACCCAAGCATCTGTTGCTAGCCAAGTTTCGCAAAGCGGGTGATGCCATCTTATTAGGTACTTCGAGTTTCTGGGAAGGTGTCGACGTGCGTGGCAGTGCATTGTCCTGTGTGATGATTGATAAACTGCCTTTTGCTTCTCCCGGTGATCCGGTGATGCAGGCCAGAATTGATGCCATCAAACAAAACGGTGGTCAGCCTTTTATGGAATACCAAGTTCCCCGTGCGGTGATCGCCCTGAATCAGGGCGTGGGTCGGTTGATTCGTGATGTGAACGATCACGGCGTGGTCATGATTGGTGATCCGCGTTTGAGTACCAAGGCTTATGGTCGCGTCTTTAAGAGCAGCCTGCCACCGATGCCGATTACCACGCAGTTAGCCGACGTAGAAAATTTCTTCGACATAAAGAAGGAGGCGCAGGATGAGTGTGAAACTACTGGCACTTGATACCTCAACTGAAGCCTGTTCAGCGGCTTTGTCGATTGATGGTGAGATCACACAACGCTATCAGGTGGCACCACGCGAGCATACTCATTTAATTCTCGGCATGATCGAGAATTTATTACACGATGCCGGACTAAAGTCGAGTGAGGTTGATGTCATGGCATTCGGCCGTGGTCCCGGTTCCTTTATGGGCGTACGAGTTGCTGCCGGAGTGGTGCAGGGCATTGCCTTTGCGCATTCGATTCCAGTGGTGCCCGTTTCAACGCTGGCCGCCATCGCCAGTGTGGCCATGCAGCAAACCGGACAGACTCAGGTGCTGGCCGCCATCGATGCGCGCATGAAGGAAGTTTACTGGGGCGCGTATCAACAGAACGAGTCAGGACAGATTGTATTGCAAGGTGAGGAGTGCGTAGTCGCTCCAGATAAAGCACCGGTTCCAGAAGAAGGTGAGTGGGTGACCGCTGGCACCGGCTGGGGCAGCTATGGTGCAGTGATGAAACTTGCTCTGGGTGATCGCTGCATCAAGTCGCTGGATGAATGTTTCCCCACGGCTGAAGTCATTGCAAAACTGGCCATCGTTGCCTATGAAAATGGTGAGGCAGTTTCGGCTGCTGAGGCGATTCCGGTCTATTTACGCGATAATGTCGCCAGCAAGCCAAAATCCGCCGTCTAATCACGATTGATTCCCCATTTGCACTGCCAATCAGGGCGGTCATAAGGTAAGATTTGCGCCTTTAAATCAGCGCTTACAAAAATCTGAATTCAAGATGGAAGTCAATCCAATAACCAATCTAATCAATGACCTCAAAGAGCGTACTCTGTCGCTTAGGGGGTATCTTTGACTTCGATAATCGCAAAGAAGAACTGGAAGAAGTTGTTCGCGAATTAGAGCAGCCCAACGTCTGGGATGATCCTGAACGCGCACAGAAACTGGGACAGGATCGCGTCCGCCTGGAAAAAATCGTACTGGTTATAGAAGAACTGGAATCCAGTCTCGGCGATGCCAGCGATCTGCTGGAAATGGCAGTCGAAGAAGACGACGAAGATAGCGCCGAAGCCGTCAACGAAGATCTGCAGCAATCATTAAAACAGGTCGAGCAACTGGAATTCCGTCGCATGTTCTCGGGCGAAATGGATGCCTGCAATGCCTTCCTCGATATTCAATCCGGCTCGGGTGGCACCGAAGCGCAGGACTGGGCAGAAATGATTTTGCGCATGTATTTGCGTTGGGGTGAGGCGCACGGTTTCAAAACTGAATTAATGGAAGCCTCAGCGGGCGATGTTGCTGGTATCAAAAGTGCCACCATTCGTTTTGAAGGCGATTATGTTTTCGGACGTTTGCGTACCGAAACAGGTGTGCACAGGCTGGTGAGAAAATCACCTTTCGATTCAGGTGGACGCAGGCATACCTCTTTTGCAGCTGTTTTTGTTTCACCCGAAATTGATGACGACATTGAAATCGACATCAACCCAGCGGATTTACGCATCGATGTTTACCGTGCCAGCGGTGCCGGTGGTCAGCACGTCAACAGAACCGAGTCGGCGGTGCGTATTACGCATAACCCAACCGGCGCGGTGGTGCAGTGTCAGAATGATCGATCACAGCACAAAAATAAAGCGACAGCGATGAAGCAGCTGAAAGCAAAATTATACGAATTAGAAATGCAAAAACGTAATGCCGAGTCGCAGGCCGTAGAAGATACCAAATCGGATATTGGCTGGGGCAGTCAGATTCGTTCCTACGTACTCGACCAGTCAAGAATTAAGGATCTCCGTACCAATGTTGAAACGGGGAACACACAGGCCGTACTCGACGGCGATTTAGACCAATTTATCGAAGCTAGCTTAAAGAGCGGTTTGTAATTATGAATGACAAAACAAAAGACCAGACAGAAGAAACAGAAGAGCTGTCGCAGGAAGAAGAGAACAAGTTAATCGCGCAACGTCGCGAAAAGCTCAGCGGCCTGCGTGAAAATGGTAACGCTTTTCCGAATGACTTTAGACGTGATTCCATGTCTGCAGATCTGCACGCTCATTACAGCGAAAAGAGCAAAGAAGAACTGGAAGAAATCGGCCAACGCGTTTCCATCGCGGGTCGCATGATGGCGAAACGCGTCATGGGTAAAGCCAGCTTCGCCAAGTTGCAGGATATGTCCGGTCAGATTCAGTTGTTCCTGCAACGCGATAGCCTGCCCGAAGGTGTTTACAACGATGGTTTTAAAAAATGGGACGTCGGTGATGTTGTTGGTGCGGAAGGTCTGCTGTTCAAAACTCAAACCGGTGAGCTTTCCATCAAGGTGGATCAAGTTAAATTATTAACCAAATCACTGCGCCCACTGCCAGGTAAATTCCACGGCTTAACCGATACCGAAATTCGTTACCGTCAACGCTATCTTGATTTAATTATGAATCAGGAAGTTAAAGACACGTTCAAAATGCGTACTAAAATAGTTCGCTTCATTCGTAATTATTTTGATGATCATGACTTTATGGAAGTGGAAACACCGATGATGCAGGTGATACCTGGTGGTGCCACCGCGAAACCATTCGAGACTTTTCATAATGCTTTGAGCATGCCCATGTTCATGCGTGTTGCACCAGAACTTTATTTGAAACGTCTGGTGGTCGGTGGTTTTGAACGCGTTTACGAAATCAACCGAAACTTCAGGAACGAAGGGGTTTCAACTCGTCATAATCCAGAATTCACCATGATCGAGTTTTATCTGTCCTATGCCGATTATAAAGATCTGATGGATTTGACTGAAGATCTGTTACGTAAACTGACCGAGAATGTTTTAGGTAACACCACGGTAACTTATCAGGGTGAGGAATATCACTTTGGTAAACCTTTTGCGCGCATGTCGGTGTTCGATTCTATTTTGTATTTCAATCCTGATTTGAAAGCAGAAGATATCAATGATCTTGAAAGTGCCAGAAAAGTGGCCGAGTCACTGGATGTAAAACTTAAAGATGGTTACGGTCTGGGTAAAGTTCAGATTGAGATTTTTGAGAAAACCGTTGAGCATCGTTTGATGGATCCAACTTTCATCACCGAATATCCAACCGAAGTTTCACCACTAGCACGTCGCAATGATGATAATCATTTTGTCACTGACCGTTTTGAATTCTTCGTCGGTGGTCGTGAAATTGCCAACGGTTTCTCTGAGTTGAATGATGCCGAAGATCAGGCCGAGCGTTTCCATAAACAGGTAGCAGAAAAAGATGCCGGTGATGATGAAGCCATGCATTTTGATGCTGATTATGTGCGTGCGCTGGAATACGGCATGCCACCAACAGCGGGTGAAGGTATTGGTATTGATCGTTTGATTATGTTGTTGACCGATTCACCATCGATTCGTGATGTGATTTTGTTTCCGCATATGAAGCAGGAAGTTTAATTATATGATATCGTTCCCACGCTCCTGCGTGGGAACGAATAAAGGCAAAAGCAAGCCTGACCCTGTGCTTTCTGTTGGGGGCACAATCATTTCCCCCTTTAGTTTTTGACCTGCTATTTATTTAATAGCTATTACGAATTTCACTCTCCACCAATTCCTGCAACTCCTCATAGCCAAATTCAACCAGTGGTTTCCCATTAACAAAAAAACCAGGTGTTTTTTCTACCTGCAACTGTCTGGCATCGGCCATGTCCTGCTGTACGTGTTGGGTAACGTCAGAGTTTAGTACGTCCTGTTTTACTTTTTCAATATCAAGCCCGGAGTACGTCAGTATCATCAATAATTTTTCTGGATGGGCTGTGTGGTTTTTTACCCAGGCCGATTGGGTTGCGTAGGTTTCTTCCAGGGCCTCCCAGAATTTATTTTGCATACGGGCGGCCTCAAGTATTTTTACTACTTCATCGGAGCCTGGGTGAAGAGGGGTGTAGCGCATTACCAGTTTTATCTTGCCTGGGTTGGATTTCATTAGATCTTTAATGAATGGATAAAAGTTCCTGCAGGTTCCGCAGGCCGGGTCGAAAAATTCAACTATGGTGACTTTGGCGTTTGCATCGCCCATGGTTGGTGAATGTTCGCGTATCAGTGATGCGGTGTTTTGCTGTGCGGTGGCACTGATCTCATCGGTCTTTTGTGCGTTGTAGAACCATGTGGCGATAGCGAAGATAGTGATGAGTAATATGCTCGCAGCGGTTACCAGATATTGTTTTTTCATGCTCGTGTCCTGTTCCTGAAAATTAACAGCAATACGATGATTGCCGTGTATGAAAGTATTGATAACATGGGGATGGTGATGAAGCCGAATAACTCCAGATTTATTTCTGCGCAGGAGGCGTCCTTGTCACAGGGCTGGAGGTTTTCGGGTATGTAGCCGGAGTAGAGAAGGTAGTGGTAGACGGCAAAACCCAGGCCGATCAGCGCGATGGGGAAGGCATAGCGAAACACGGAGCGGTCTAGTGGGAATAAGCCTGCCAGAAAGATGACCACCAATGGGTACATGAAAATACGCTGATACCAGCAAAGCACGCAGGGTTTAAGCCCCATGACTTCGCTAAAAAACAAGCTGCCCAGGGTGCCAATGGTGGCTAATAACCAGCAGCTGAAAATTAATAGCCAGGCGCTATCTGCAATTGTTGGAGGTTGCTTGTTTGATGAGTCATTCATTATGGGTGGTTAATTGCAATAGTGACTAAAGGTAATGAATTAATGGATGTCAGATTCTACATTATCATTGAGTCTATCCCCTTGATCTGTTTATTTTTTACAAAGGAAAATTTTCGATGCTCAATATAAACGATCTGAGCCCGGTTTTCTAACACATTAAAAGTCCTTCTCAGTTGAAATAGTCAATGGTGCTAGCTCTCTTTTCAGTCCTTCTGAATTAGCCAGATATTGATCGGCCATTTGCTGTATAGTAAGCGGGCTTTCCTTTAGCTTTCCTTGGGCCGTTCTCTGGTCTTTCTTTTGCTTTCCTTTAGCGAGCCTTTATCTTCTTGCCTGCTTTGCAGGTGGCCTTTTCGGGCTGTTATGTGTCTTTTAGAGAAGATTACAGGTTCTTAACGATGACTCACCGATGGTGAGTTAGCTGTGTATTTGACACACAGCTGATGCTTTGCTCGTGATGAATCAACACGTATATGGTCGGTTATAAGCCGTGTTGATGGCGTCTGTGGCAATAGAAAACCTTTTGACAGGTCGTTTCTTTGTGGCTTCGCAGCACGTAAGTGCTAGTGATTACCCTGACTTAACTCTCTTTAATGAGCAGCATCTTCTCCCAGACAACAAAATTCTAAGGAGAATTTATTATTAATACTCGTATAACGACTGCACTACTTTTAGCCGCTGGCACTGGATCCCGCCTGCACCCAATAACTCTTGATGCACCAAAATGTCTTACCGAAGTAAGCGGTGAACCCATCCTCGGACGTTTGATCGATAATCTCCGCGTGCAGGGTATTACTCGTCTGGTGGTGGTCACTGGCTACCTTGATCATTGTATTCAGGAGTTTCTTGAAGAAAATGCGGCTGATATGCAGATTGATTACGTATTTAATCCTATCTATAGAACAACCAACAATATCTATTCACTCTGGTTGGCGAGAAAAGCGATCGAAGAGCCATTTGTGTTGGTCGAAAGTGACCTGGTTTTTGAAGAATCAATGTTAGCGCCGATGCTGACGCCTGACAAAATTGCAGTTTCAAATATGCTTCCATGGATGAATGGAACCGTGGTTGAGCTTAACGCTGACAAAAGTGTGAAAGCCTTTCGTGTTAGCCATAATGTTGATGATGCGCCCCAGTATAAAACAGTGAATATCACCAGCTTTTCCTCGCACAGTTGGCAGAAGGTGGTTGAGCAATTGGATAGCTATATTGAAGACGGCCGTGTTAACGAATATTATGAAACCGTATTTGCTGAGATGGTGGCCGATGGCTCGCTTGAATTAGCCGCGGTTTTCTTTGATGAAAACAAATGGTATGAAATTGATTGCCTGAAAGATCTGCATCAGGCTGAGTTAATATTCCCTCGTATTTTACCACTGGGTCTGCCGGAAAAGGTTCGCACTGGTCGTGTTGCCAGTTGCCCTGTAGATAATGTTGTTTCCATTAATAAGCTAGTAATAGAGAAAAATTCATGACAGCGATTATCGAACCAGAAAATGATTCAGTGGTAACACCACCCAGTATTCTTTCGTATGTCAACGATCTGGCAAACCTGTGTTCTCTGGCTGGGCTTTTGTCTGCGGTATTGGCTATCTATTTTGCAATAGTCGGTAACTTTCCTGCTGCCATGATAGGACTGGTCTGGGCCGTATTCTTCGACTGGAGCGATGGCAATATCGCACGGCGCATGAAAGGTCGAACTGATGAGCAGAAAATGTTCGGCGGTCAGATGGACTCATTAATTGATATCGTCAGCTTTGGTATTTGTCCTGCAGTGGTTTTACTCAGCCATGGTGATTTTAGCCCCTGGTTTTTACCGGGTGCTTTTATTATTGCCGCAGCGGGTGTGCTTCGATTAAGTTATTTTAATGTCTATGGCCTGGTCGATAAAGCAACCTTTAATGGCTTGGCTATTGATAATAACGGTATATTTCTAGTTCTATTTTTTGCTTTTAGTAATGTTATCAGTGAATCGGTTTTTACCGTATTGCTTTATGTTTTGATAGTGACATTGGCGGCGTTAAATGTATCGCCGATTAAAACGCCAAAACTGAGTGGTGGTATCTGGTATTACGTTATTGTTAGTTATACGTTGGTGGCTAGTTTGTTTTATGGTTGGCGGTTACTGATGTAAATAAAAAGGGTTAAACCCCTTTGGTTTTCTTTAATCGTAATCTATTTTCGCCAATGCAATATGCGATTGTTCGCTGGCATTTCATAGTCACTCACTAAATTCAAACCGGCCTGTCTAGCTAGCTCGTTCAGGTCTTCAAAATTCCTTATAGCGCTTTCAGCGTCTCTTTGTTTTAACCACTGATCAAATTTTTCATTGCTGGGACTGGTGTATTTCTGGTTGTAATTAAAAGGCCCATAGATAATGAGTTGGCCGCCAGCAGGTATAAGTTCTCCAGCTTGAGTTATCATTATTTCAACGGACTGTTGATTCATGATGTGGCAGGTATTAGCCGTAAACACGGTATCAATAGTTATTTCTGGCCAGCTTTTTTGTTTGACATCAAGTTCAATGGGAGCTGGTAAATTCTCATTGTCGGCATCAGATAGCCAAAGTTTTATGCCTTCAAGGTTTTCGGCACGGTCACTGGTGTTCCAGATAATGTGAGGGAGTTTTTCAGTGAAATAAACCGCATGCTGACCTGTGCCGCTGCCGATTTCTAATAAAGAACTGGAGTTGAGCAATAAGGGTTCAATAACATCCAGTATGGCATTGCGATTTTGGTCGCAGGATTCTGCATAGGGTTTGTTTTTCATGTTGTGGGTGAATAGTTATGCGGGGATTTATTTTATCATTTTGATTTTGTTTTTGTAGGGGTGACGGGTTTGGGGACGTGAATGATGTGGTTCGTGCGTAAGTGCATTGTACCGTGCTGTCATTTCGACAGAGCGCAGCGACGAGAAATCTCGTTCTGATAATCTCTATAGTAATTTATAGCATTGGTGGTAGTGGGTAGTCGCTCCCACGGGCGAGGCAAGAGGAAGGGTGAATCTGAAAGGCAAAAAGCAAGACTTGACCCTGTGTTTTGGGTTTCTCCCGCATTATTTATATGTGTTTTCTTAATACAAACTATGATGTAACATTGTTGCATAACTATTTTTGGTGATTAATTATGGCTGATAACCAGCGCAAGTCTCCCCGTCGTGAACTTAGTGTCGATGTGCAACTTTCTTTTCTTGCATATGAACCCACTCCCGCAAAAACACGTGATGTTAGCGATGGCGGTATGTTTCTTGAGGTGGAAAACAGCTCCGACTACAAGCTTGGTGAAGTAATCCATCTCAAATATAGCGACCCTTTTCGCAACGATGCGGTTACCATGATAAGTGCAACTGTTGTCCGTATTGTTAGTGATGGCATTGGTATCACTTTCCCTGAATCAGCCAAAGGGTCAGACCCAGTTGATTAAAGAAAATCTCTGGTTCTCACGCTCCGCGTGGTAACCCATATTCAGATGATCCGAAGCATTGCTATGCATTCCCACGCAGAGCATGGGAACGAGGGGGCATCTACCTACGACTCATCGGTAGCAAAAGCATAAGGCAGCCCCAAAACCCCAACAACCGGCCCCTCAGCATCATGAAGTTGCAAAGCTCCCCCCTCAACATCTGCTATCTGAATCACCGCCAATGCCTCATAATCACCATCTGCATTCTGCTCAGCACTAACAATAGTCCCAGTACCACTACCCGCAGTCGTATTCACAGTAAAAATTTTATCACCGGCTTTGGGTGCTTCTTTGGTTTCTATTGAAATACGGTACATGCGTTTTTTGAGTTTGCCTAGATAATGCATGCGAGCCACAATTTCCTGTCCCGTATAACAGCCTTTTTTGAAGTTGATAGCTCCGATTAAGGACATGTTGGTCATTTGTGGCACGAAGGCTTCGACGGTTTCTGGCACGATGACGGGGATGCCTGCGCGGATGTTCAGCAGTTCCCAGATATGTGCGCCGACGGGGGTGGCATCGACATCGAGTGATTGCCATAGTTGGCACATGGCATCCAGGTCGCCGTATATTTCGAAGCGGGGTTCTGTGCCGTGTGTGCGAATGATGGTGTAGTTGTCGTACTGGATGCAGTCGTCAACATCACAGGGGATTGAGCCGGTGATGGTTTTTAATTGTGCTTCTGCTTCGGGGCCGCTAAAACCAAATTGCATCAGCGCGTCGCTGGCATCTTCCAGTGTGACTTTGGAGCGCATGACAAACATGCGTAGTCGAGTTAGGACGGGTTCCAGAAGCGGGTAGGGCAGCATCAGGTAAAGTGTTTCGCCGCGTTTGAAAATTCTGAAGTTGGCCAGCATGCGACCTTTGGGTGTGCAGTAGGCGCTGAGCTGGCTATGGGTTTCGTTGACTTCTGTAACGTCGTTGGTGAACTGTCCTTGAAGAAAATCGACGGCGTCTTCACCGTAGGCGGCAATCAGGCCGTAGTGTGACAGGTCGCAGAGGGTGTTGCCGGTGTGGATGATGCGGCGTTCTCTATCCAGGTTGCCGAAGGAGTCGACCCGGTTGTCCAGAAATTCAGCGCCTGCATCTTTTAGAAATTTTTGCCATTCGATTTTCATGGGTATTGTCTCGTTGTTAAGCAATTATTGAGTATAACTGCCTGCTTTGGATAAGCATAATAAAGATTATACGGGTATAAGACGATACGGTTATTATAGATTTTTTATATAGTTGTTGATCTATGATAGTCTCTGTGATTATGGAAATATTTCTTTGCGGTGCTGGTTATGGTGAATAATAAACGCCCAGTTTATCTGAATCTTTTTAAGATTCGTTTACCTGTTGCTGGCATGGTTTCGCTGGCGCATCGTGCTTCTGGTATGCTCATGTTTCTTGCCATTCCTTTTATGGTCTACCTGCTGGATTTATCCGTTCGCTCTGCCGAATCGTTTGAGCAGGCGATCTCTTTATTACAACAACCTTATATTATGGCGGCGGGTCTATTGATTGTCTGGGCAGTGGCGCATCATTTATTTGCCGGTATTCGTTTTCTTTTGATTGATGCTGATATTGGTGTCGATAAAAAACCAGCGACCATGACTGCGTGGGCGGTGATGTTGCTGGCAGGTATTGTGGTGGTCTCGGTGTTGTTTGGGATGATGCTATGAGTCTTTATATTCTCGAAGGTCTCAGGCCCTGGGTGATTCAACGCGTCAGTGCGGTTTATATAGCACTGTTTCTTTTCTATGCTTTTTACTCTGCCGCCTGTGTTGAAGTGGTTAGTCATGAGCGTTGGCGCGACTGGTTGTTCCAGCCTTTTAATTCCATCGCCTTTGGTTTGTTTGTGGCGGCGGTTCTGTTTCATGCCTGGATTGGTATGCGCGATGTGGTGCTCGATTATGTGCACAATATTATGTGGCGTATTTTTGTGCTGGCGATGATTATGAGTGTGCTGCTAGCTAGTGGCATGTGGGTGATTCGAATTATTTTTCTCAATGTTTAAGGTTACACATGGAAGCAATTGAACGACGACAATTTGATGCTTTAATTATCGGTGCTGGCGGCGGAGGTTTACGCGCAGCGTTGAAATTATCTGATGCTGATGCCAGCGTTGCAGTGGTTTCTAAAGTATTTCCCACGCGTTCGCATACTGTTGCTGCACAGGGTGGTATGAATGCTGCACTGGCAAACGTGCTGCCCGATAACTGGCACTGGCATATGTTCGACACCATCAAGGGCAGCGATTACCTGGGCGATCAGGATGCGATCGAGTATATGTGCCGGGCTGCACCCAAGGCGGTTTATGAGCTGGAACATTTTGGTGTGCCGTTTTCCCGTCTGGATAATGGCAAGATTTATCAGCGTCCCTTCGGTGGTCAAAGTCAGAACTTCGGTGGTGATCAGGCAGCGCGTACTTGCGCCGCGGCGGATAGAACCGGTCACGCAATTTTGCACAGTTTGTATCAGCAAAACATTCGCGCGAAAACACATTTCTTCGATGAATATTTTTCTGTCGATTTATTAAAAAATGATGAAGGTCGAGTGCTCGGTGCGCTGGTGTTCAATATTCAGGATGGCAAACCGCTTATCATCGAAGCCAAAACAACTTTGTTGGCTACGGGCGGAGCAGGGCAGCTTTATAGAACGACGACTAATGCCATGATCAATACTGGTGATGGTTTGGGTATGGCCTTGCGTGCAGGCGTACCCTTACAGGATATGGAGTTCTTTCAGTTTCATCCCACCGGTATCGCCGGACGCGGTATGTTGATCACTGAAGGTGCGCGCGGCGAGGGTGGTTATCTGGTCAATGGTGACGGTGAACGTTTGATGGAACGCTATGCACCGAAGGCAAAAGATTTAGCCAGTCGCGATGTGGTCAGTAGGGCTATCTCTACTGAGATTCGTGAAGGTCGTGGTTGTGGCGAAAATAAAGATCATGTTTTGTTGAAGCTTGAACATTTGGGTGAAGACGTGATTCAAAAACGATTGCCGGGTATTCGCCAGACTTGTATGACCTTCCTCGGTATCGACCCTGCTGAACAACCCATTCCGGTTTTCCCTACCGCGCATTACACCATGGGCGGTATTCCCACCAACCGAAATGGCCAGGTGGTGATGCCGGTGAAAGATACGCCCGAAGAAATTATTGAAGGTTTGTATGCCGCGGGTGAATGCGCCTGTGTTTCTGTACACGGGGCGAATCGCCTGGGCGGTAACTCACTGCTCGATATTCTGGTGTTCGGTCGTGCGGCGGCGAATCATATAATCGAGTACTTGAAAGAAAATCGATATCACAAACCGCTGGATGATGCCTGTATCGAAAAAGCCATGGCGCGTTTTCGTCGTTGGGACGGTGGCAAAAATAATGATGGTGAATCGGTGAGCGGTTTACGTCATGAATTGAAAGCCATCATGGAAGAACATTGTGGTGTGTTCAGAAATGATGAAGTATTAAAACAAGGTGTAGAAAAAATTGAACAACTCGCCGAGCGTTTGCAACATGCGAGTATTGGTGATCACAGCGACACGTTTAATACAGCCAGAGTCGAAGCGCTGGAACTGGAAAATTTGATGGCCTGCGGTTTAGCAACCATGCATTCCGCTTATGCACGCAAGGAAAGCCGCGGCGCGCATTCAAGAATTGATTATCCTGAACGCGATGATAAAAACTGGATGAAGCACACTTTGTTTTCGTATGAAAATGGGCTGGATTATAAGCCAGTGAGAACCAAACCTGTCAGCGTGGATAGCTTTCCACCCAAACCAAGGGTTTATTAGCATGCGTTTTAATATCTATCGTTATAACCCTGATGTGGATGCAGAGCCTTATACACAGGATTACGAACTCAAGGATATTGACCCCGGCATGATGTTGTTAGCGGCGCTGCTGAAACTCAAAGAACAGGATGAAACGCTCAGTTTTAGACGCTCCTGTGGTGAAGGAGTTTGTGGTTCGGACAGCATGAATATCAATGGTGTAAATGGCCTCGCTTGTATTACGCCGCTATCAGACCTCAAGGATCCGGTTGAAATAAGGCCTATGCCCGGGCTGCCGGTGGTGCGTGACCTTATTGTCGATATGGAGCAGTTCTATCAGCAGTATCGGGAAGTGGAGCCTTATCTTATAGTCAAAGACCCTATGCCCGAGGTCGAGCTGCCACAAACCCCGGAGCAGCGTGAAAAGCTGGATGGTTTGTACGAGTGTATTCTCTGCGGTTGTTGTTCAACTGCCTGTCCGTCTTTCTGGTGGAACCCGGACAAGTTTCTGGGGCCTGCGGCATTGTTGCAGGCGTCACGTTTTATCGAGGATAGCCGTGATCAGGCGTTGGAGGAGCGACTGGAAAATCTGGAAGGGCCATTCAAACTGTTTCGATGTCACACCATCATGAACTGTGTGCAGGTTTGCCCAAAGGGTTTGAATCCGACCAAGGCGATAGGTAATATCAAGAAAAAAATGGTGAAGAATTCTTTATGAGTGTTCAGGCTAATATGAGCATCTCAAAGCTTAAATGGCGATGTCGTCGCGGTATGCTTGAATTAGACATATTACTGAGCACTTTCGTAGAAATAGAATATAATAGCCTAGATAAGGAAGATATTGAGATGTTCTCAATAGTGTTAGATTATCCTGATCAGGAATTGCTGGATTTATTGCTTGGAAAAAGTATTTCTGATGATGTTTTAACGTCGAGATTAGTCAATAAGATACGGCGTGTGGCCCATGATGATTCTAACTTGAGTGAAGTAATGTTGTAATAGGGGGGTATTGAAGTGACAGAAAGAAAGACTGATGGTGATGAAAGTAAAAGATTTTTCAAGATGGACAGGTTCTATCAAATGAATACTCAATGGTTTTACATGACTCGCGAGGGCGAAGAAAAAGGGCCGTTTGATAGTAAAGCTGATGCTGAGGGTGATTTGATCGCCTATATCCGTTACATGGATCAAATGGAAATTTATGGCGGTAATAAATAGTTTTTTTTCTTCAGTCTCTGATGTTCGCCTTCTCTGCTATGTTGCTTGACCTTAAACAATCAAATTTAAAGCTTCTTTTTATTATTGCGATACATTCCTGCGCAATCCTGTCGATTTTATTAATCGCTGATATTAGCTTCAGCGGCACAGTGCTGAAAGTGCTTCTTATGTCGCTGGTTGTGGTTAGCTTTTATCATCACCTGATGGCACATAGAAAAAATATTTCCCTTTATTTTAAAGCTGATAATCAGGCTGATTTAAAAATTGGTAATAAGGAATATCAGGATCTTCAGCTTTCCAGTGAAAGCTATGTTTCTGATATTTTTTTGCAGTTGATTTTTCTGGATGAGAACACGGGCGCTTCTCACAATGTGATGTTATTTCCAGATTCCATTGATGCCGCAATGCATAGTCAGCTGAGAGCAAGATTGAAGGTTTCTAGCTTATAGTTTGAAAGTGTGTTTAATTTTCTTTGCAACTTTTTCGATAAGAGTGCGTTGGTAATGAACTTTATCAGTCACCTCAATATTGTGCATGTTGTTGTGGTATTTATGTTTAACCCAGGCATTGTAATCAAAGCGTATCGCCAGTCGATACAGGAAGTGATTGATGGGGTGGAAGCCTTTTTTTCGGATAATGGCGGCACCAAAATCAAGTATGCAGGGTTCGTCGTGATGCGTGACCATTAGATTATCTTTTTTCTTTAAATCCATATGCGCGACACCCTGTTCGTGCATCTGTTCGATCATGATAAAAAGTTTTTGAAAGTATTTTTCCTCATCGATCGGGCGTTTGTTTCGAATCGGATCACCTTCAATAAATTCCAGTGCAAGATACTGGTTGTCGATGAGGCCGTAACAGTCAGGGATGCATTTCAACTGTTGTAGTTGTTGATAGGCCCGCGCTTCGTGGCGAAGCATTCGAGCGTGCAAGTATTTAACAAAGCCGTGACCGTGAGGTGTTTTGATAACAATGTTCAGGTTGCCGTTCTGGTAGCGCAGAGTCTTTCCCTGATAACCCGCGGCCAGTGTATTGGTGTTGTTGTTTAAACTGTCTTCAATCCACTGTTTCAGGGCGGATTGATCCAGATCTTTAATCATGTTGAATGATGGATCTGTTAGTTACTGTAAAGCAGGTACAGACAACCGATGAGATAAACAACAATAATGGGTTCGCCGTTTTGAACCAGACTTTTTCTAAATGACCAGCTGCTGCCTTGATCGCTGTCGGTAGTGCGTCGTTTAGGTAGGGTTGGAATCAGTGCGTGTGTAGTCTTACTCCATTCTTCCCATGCCTCACCAAAAAAGTTCTTCAGCTTGTTGTCTTCGTAAGCTATGGTGGGTGGGTAGTAGAAAAACAGCAGTGCAATCATTAGTGCATAAGACCACCACAGTGATGAAGCGATTGAGAAGCCCAGTAGTAGCAAAATATTGCCGACGTAGAGTGGGTGTCTGACAAAGGCGTAAGGGCCATCGGTGGCCAGCTCTTTGTTTTTCATGACGTGGCCCGATGCCCACAGGCGTATCAGTGTGCCTACGGCAGCGATGCCCGCGCCAATATAGAGTGGTAGCTGATGGGGTTCGCCCATAAGGCTGACCAGCAAGACGAATAAAACAGCAAACCACTGCCTTGATGCTTCGTGGTAGCGAAGCTTGCGAATAAGTTTTTGAATGCCGTGAGCTTCAGGTAAAGAGTCTGTGCGTGCCATAGGTATGAGTTTCAATAAGTTCGAATAAGATAAGGTGCGCTATATTATACTATCGTAATGCAGAAATCACCGAACATAGACCGCTTTAATCCTGCCTTTAATGGCTTCCTGCCTATTTTCCGTGGCTTGAATTTATGAGTGTCGATTCATCCATGACCGGATCTTTGCTGGTGGCGCGTGATGGCTATGGCTGCGGTGAGGTGTCGCCCAGAGGCTATGTCAGCCTGATGGACTTGCACGAGAATAATTATCTTCGGTTCAAGCGACTGGTGTCTGATCTTGATGCGATCACCAATCACGCTATATCGGTGGTGCCGGGGCATATGGATTTACATCTGCAAATCGTGGAACGCAGTAAATTCACCACCACGGTGCGTATGACCTACTATTTTTCTGATCAGCATCAGGTGGTTGCCGAGCCCGATCTCAAAATACGTATTTATCATGATGCCTGCCTGGTCGAGGTGTTGGCCGGGCATCTTAAACACGGTCGTCAGCGTCTAGATCACCTGCCCACTACTGCGCCCAGGCTGAAATGGCGTCTGAATCGTTTTCTCTATAAATGGCTGGGTTATTGCCTGCATCTTGGTTATGAATTTAGCGAATCAACGGCTTGTGAGTCTGAAAAACTAGCGCCCACTAATGATGATTCTGGTGGCAAAATCTAGCCGTTCTTGTTGAATTGTTTTTTGAGTAAAGCCATCTGTTTTTATTGTGTATAACACTGCCGTGAGCCGGCTATTTGTGTTAAAATTTCGCGCTTTATGGAAACGTATTTAAAACAAGTATAATAATCTGGTTGCTGTCACTAAATGTCTGAATTTGCAAAAGAAATTTCCCCGGTTAATCTAGAAGACGAAATGCGTCAGTCCTATCTGGACTACGCAATGAGCGTTATCGTTGGTCGTGCTTTACCGGATGTGCGAGATGGTCTGAAACCAGTGCATCGCAGGGTGCTTTACGCAATGCGTGTTCTGGGTAATGACTGGAACAAACCTTACAAAAAATCGGCCCGTGTTGTCGGTGATGTCATCGGTAAATACCATCCGCATGGTGATACCGCGGTTTATGACACTATCGTCCGTATGGCGCAGCCCTTCTCGCTACGATATATGCTGGTCGATGGTCAGGGTAACTTTGGTTCGGTCGATGGCGATTCACCGGCTGCGATGCGTTATACCGAAGTCCGTATGTCGAAGATTGCCCACGAGTTGTTGGCTGATCTTGATAAGGAAACCGTTGATTTTGCTGAGAACTATGATGGTTCTGAGTCTGAGCCTACAGTACTGCCGACACGCGTCCCCAATATGCTGGTTAACGGCTCTTCCGGTATTGCGGTGGGTATGGCAACCAATATTCCGCCACACAATCTAACTGAAGTGATTAATGCCACGCTGGCACTGATCAATGATCCATCGCTCGATATTGATGCTTTGATGGTGCATTTGCCTGCACCTGATTTACCTACTGCCGGCCTGTTGAACGGTACTGTGGGTATTCGCGAAGCTTACAAGACGGGTCGTGGTCGCATGGTTATGCGTTCACGTGCCAGCATCATCGAGAATGAAAAAAACGGCAAGCAGACCATTATTGTTAACGAAATTCCTTATCAGGTGAATAAAGCGCGTTTGATCGAACGCATTGCTGAGCTGGTTAAGGAAAAACGCATCGAAGGCATTACCGAGCTTCGCGATGAATCGGATAAAGATGGTATGCGCATCGTTATCGAACTACGCCGTGGCGAAGTCGGTGAGGTGGTATTGAATAACCTGTTCAAACTGACTTCGATGCAGTGTGTCTTTGGTATCAACATGGTGGCACTGGTCGATGGTCAGCCGCAGCTACTGAATCTCAAGCAAATTATTGAAGCCTTTATCCGTCATCGCCGTGAAGTGGTGACACGTCGCACCATCTTTGAATTACGCAAAGCGCGTGAACGTGGGCACGTTTTGGAAGGTCTGGCGGTGGCGCTGGCGAACATCGATGATGTCATTGCGCTGATTAAAAAATCACCAAGTCCTGCAATAGCCAAACAGGCGCTGATCGATACAGTTTGGGCACCTGGCATGGTTACCGACATGGTCAGTCGTGCAGGTGCTGATTCATCACGCCCCGATCAGCTCGACCCCCGTTTTGGTTTGAAAGAGGATGGTTACCACCTTTCTGATGTTCAGGCACAAGCCATTCTTGAACTTCGTTTGCACCGTTTGACGGGGCTTGAACAAGATAAAATTGTTAATGAATTCAAAGAGATATTGGATATCATTAAAGAGCTTCTAGATATCCTGTCAAACCCTGAGCGTTTGCTGCAAGTGATTCGCGACGAGCTCCACGAGATCCGTGAAAACTACGGTGACGAGCGTCGTTCGGAAATTATTGAGAGTCAGTTAGACCTCACCATGGAAGACCTGATTACCGAAGAAGATGTGGTGGTCACGTTCTCGCACGAAGGTTATGCCAAGTGTCAGGCGATGGATGTTTACAATACTCAGCGTCGTGGTGGCCGTGGTAAATCTGCGACCAACATGAAAGAAGAAGATTTTATCGATAAGTTGTTTGTGGCGAATACCCACGACACCTTATTGTGTTTCTCCAGCCTCGGAAAAGTGTACTGGTTGAAAGTCTACCAGTTGCCGATGGCGGGTCGTGGTTCACGCGGTAAACCTATTATTAACCTGTTGCCGCTGGAAAAGGGCGAACGTATCAATGCGGTAATGCCGGTTCGTGAATACGATGAAGATCACTTTATCTTCATGGCGACCAGCTCGGGTACGGTTAAAAAGACTTCGTTGTCAAGCTTCTCGCGTCCAAGAGCTTCAGGCATTATCGCGGTTGATCTAAGAAATGATGATGTGCTGGTTGATGTGGTTATCACCAATGGTTCGAATCACATTATGCTGCTTTCCAATGCGGGTAAGTCGATTCGTTTCTCCGAAACCGATGTCCGTACCATGGGTAGAACAGCTGCTGGTGTTCGTGGCATGAAGCTGGGTGAAGAGCAGCGCATCATCAGTATGATTCTGGTGGATGAAGAAGGCTCAATCCTTACCTCCACTGAAAACGGTTACGGTAAACGTACCGTGGTTGCTGACTACCCATTAAAGGGTCGCGGTGGACAGGGTGTGATTTCGATTAAAACTAATGAGCGCAACGGCGAAATTGTCGGTGCGGTACAGGTTAAGTCAGACGATGAAATCATGATGATTACCGACAATGGCACGCTGGTGCGAATCGCTGTTAATGATGTCAGCGAAATGGGACGAAACACACAGGGTGTGCGTCTGATCCGTCTAACTAAAGGCGAGAAGCTGGTCGAAATCGAGAAGATTGATGCGCTATCTTGTGATAACGATGATGCAGTAAATGACGAAGCTGATGAAGATAGCGAGTAGTTATTTTAAATTTATAGATTACAAATAAACCTTTTCTTTCAATTAATTAGAAATAAAAAATACAATGAGCAGAGTTTATAATTTCAGTGCAGGCCCCGCTAATTTACCAACCGAGGTGCTGGAACGCGCCCGTGATGAAATGCTGGACTGGCATGGTTCGGGTATGTCGGTCATGGAAATGAGTCATCGCGGCAAAGACTATATGTCGATTGCTGCTAAGGCCGAAGCTGATCTGCGTGAGCTGATGGCAATTCCAGATAACTACAAAGTTTTATTCCTGCAAGGTGGTGCTAGCAGCCAGTTCGCAATGGTGCCGATTAATTTATTGGGCGATAAAAAAACGGCGGATTATTTACTGACAGGTCAGTGGTCTAAAAAAGCCATCGCCGAAGCCAAACGTTACTGTGATGTGAATATTGTTGCTGACACTAGCGATAGTAAATTCACCACCGTGCCTGCGGAAGCGGATTTAAAATTTAATCCTGATGCGGCTTATGTTCACTACACACCAAATGAAACCATCGTTGGTGTTGAGTTCCCTTATATTCCTGATACCGGCGATATTCCTTTAGTTGCTGATATGTCATCAACCATTTTGTCTCGTCAGATTGATGTTTCAAAATTTGCTTTGATCTACGCAGGTGCGCAGAAAAATATCGGTCCGGCAGGTCTGACCATCGTTATCGTTCGCGAAGATTTAATCGGCAAGGCAAACGAGAATATGCCAGCCATGTTTGATTATAAAACGCATGCCGATAATGATTCCATGTACAACACACCACCAACCTTTGGCTGGTATCTCGCTGGCCTGGTTTTTGAATGGCTAAAAGAAAAAGGCGGTCTGGCAGCAATGGAAAAGATCAATGAGAAAAAAGCTGCCAAGCTTTATGCGGCGATTGAAGCATCAGATTTCTTTTCGAGTCCTATCGACAAAAATTGTCGCTCATGGATGAACGTGCCTTTTGTTTTAGCTGATGCTGAGCTTGATGCAAAATTCCTCGAAGAAGCGGCAAAGAAAAATCTGGTTACTTTAAAAGGTCATCGTTCAGTTGGTGGTATGCGTGCGAGTATTTATAACGCAATGCCTGCAGAAGGTATCGATACGCTGGTTGACTTCATGGCTGAATTTGAAAAAGCTAATTCGTAAAAAATAACACATAAAAAATTTAAAATTATGATAAATATAAAAACATTTAATAATATTTCGGATAAAGGGCTTAGTCGTCTGCCGACTGATAATTATAATATTAGCGAAGATCATGCTGACCCAGATGCGATTATTTTACGTTCTGCAAAACTGCACGATATGGAAATACCTGCCTCTCTAAAAGCAGTCGGCCGTGCCGGTGCTGGCACTAATAATGTACCTGTTGATCGTATGAGTGAAAAAGGTATTGCTGTTTTTAATGCGCCAGGTGCGAATGCTAACGCTGTTAAAGAGCTGGTGATTGTTGGTATGTTGCTAGCCTGTCGTAACATCGTTCAAGCATGGGGTTACGCTGCGAATGTTGAAGGTACTACGGAAGAGCAGAACAAAGCGGTTGAAGATGGCAAGAAAAAATACGTCGGCTATGAATTGCCTGGACGTACTATCGGTGTGATTGGTCTGGGCGCGATTGGTGTTCAGGTTGCGAATGCGGCTGTTGCTTTAGGTATGCGCGTTGTTGGTTTTGATCCTACTATTACAGTAAAAAGTGCCTGGAAGTTATCTTCTGAAGTAGAAGAGATGGGTAGCGTTGATGAGCTGGTTAAGCAGGCGGATTTCATTAGCTTTCATGTTCCATTGATTGAAGCGACTAAAAATTTATTGAACGCTGAACGTATCGCTACCATGAAAGACGGTGCTGTTGTTTTGAACTTTGCCCGTGATGGCATCGTTGATGATGATGCGGTACTGGCTGCGATAGAGAGCGGTAAGATAGCGACTTATGTTTCAGATTTCCCAGCTGAGAAATTAAAAGGTAATAAGAAAGTAATTACTCTTCCACATCTGGGTGCATCAACCGCAGAGGCAGAAGAAAATTGCGCCATCATGGTTGCTGACCAACTGAAAGACTTCATGGAAAATGGCAATATTAAAAATTCTGTGAATTTTCCAGATATAAAATTACCAAAACTAGGTGCAGCTCGCCTGGCTATTGCTAATAAAAATATGCCGGACATGCTAGGTCAAATTTCTCATGATTTAGGTAAGGCCGGTGCTAATATTTTGCATATGACCAACGAATCAAGAAATGGATTGGCTTATACGCTGATCGATCTTGAAAACGCCATTGGTGATGATGTATTATCACAAATTAATGGTATTGAAGGTGTGCTCGACGCACGACAAATTTAATTTTATATGACTGATAAAGATCCACTTGCTGATGTTAGAACGCGTATCGACAAGATCGATACCACGATACAGCAGTTGGTTTCTGAGCGTGCAGAGTGCGCGGCTAAAGTCGCAGAAATAAAACAGCAGCAGGGTGACACCGGGCATTTTTATCGTCCCGAACGTGAAGCTCAGGTGTTGCAGGCTGTCAAGGATAGAAACACAGGGCCATTAAATGATAATGCAGTTGCCGGTATTTTTCGCGAGATTATGGCGGCCTGTCTGGCTTTAGAGAAGCCTTTAAAAGTGGCTTTTCTGGGTCCGGAGGGTACTTATACTCACTCAGCTTCGATGAAGCACTTTGGTAGTCTTTTTGAAAAAGAGTCTGTTGATAGTATTGAAGAGGTTTTTCGCTTAGTAGAAGCTGAAGGTGCTGACTTCGGTGTGGTGCCGGTTGAAAATTCGACCGAAGGTGTGATTAATCATACATTGGATTTGTTGATGAGTTCATCATTGACTATTAGTGGTGAAGTTGAACTAAGAATTCGACATAATCTTTTGTCGACTGAGAGCGAAATGTCGGATATCGAACATGTTTACTCGCATCAGCAATCTCTTGCCCAATGTCGTTTGTGGTTAGATAAATATTTACCCAATGCACAACGTATTGCTACCAATAGCAATGCTGAAGCTGTTCAGTTAGCGCATAAAGATAAGCGTTCAGCGGCTATTGCTGGAATAAAAGCATCAGAGCTGTACGATGTGCCAGTACTGAAATCTGATATTGAGGATGAACCTGACAACACAACACGCTTTGTTGTTATAGGTAAGCACCAGTCACCGCCGAGCGGTAATGATCGAACCAGCTTGCTAGTGTTCGCACATAATCGCCCTGGTTCCTTATTTAGTTTGCTGGAGCCTTTGGCAAAACGTAATATCAGTATGAGTAATATTGAATCCAGACCTTCACGGAAAGGTGTCTGGGAATATGTTTTCTTTATCGATGTTGATGGTCATCGCGATGATGAGAATGTACGCACAGCGATTGAAGAAATCGAAAAGGCGAGTGCCATGGTAACGGTCTTGGGTGCCTATCCCAAAGCTGTTATTTAATACAGGTTTAACAATCTCCGGATATAATATTGTGGCTAAGTCATTTCTATCATTGGCAGCATCAGGCGTACAACAACTCCGACCCTATCTACCAGGCAAGCCCGTTGAGGAACTGGAGCGTGAACTGGGTATTACTGGCTCAATTAAACTCGCGTCTAACGAGAATCCTTTAGGTCCGAGTGTCAAAGCTGTTGAGGCGATTCGTGAACATGCTGAATCGGTCAATTTTTATCCTGATGGTGGTGGTTTCAAGCTTAGTGCACGTCTTGCGCAGAAATATAAGGTTGATCCTGAATGCGTGACTTTGGGCAACGGTTCTAACGATATTCTTGAGTTGCTGGCACGTGCTTTCTTAACACCGGATACATCGGCAGTTTTTTCAGAATATTCTTTTGCGGTTTATCCCATTGTTGTTCAGGCGGTTGGAGCCAAATCAAATGTTGCCAAAGCATTTCCACTTGAGCATGAGACCATGCCATTGGGTCACGACCCTGATGCATTGCTTGCCAGTGTTGATAGAAATACGCGCCTCATCTTTATTGCTAATCCAAACAATCCAACTGGAACCTGGTTAGAACCTCAGGTGTTAAAGCAGTTGCTGAATGACTTGCCGGATGATGTCATCGTTGTATTGGATATGGCGTATAACGAGTATATGGAAGAGTCGTTACAGATTGATGCGAGTGACTGGTTGGCTGAATATCCTAATCTTGTTATTACTGGCACCTTCTCAAAAATTTATGCTTTAGCAGGCCTTCGTATAGGTTACTCGTTATGCAATCCTGAAATAGCTGATTTATTGAATCGTGTTCGCCAGCCTTTTAATACTAATTTATTAGCACAGGAAGCAGCATTGGCTTCGCTGGATGATGAAGAACATATTAAAAATAGTGTGGCACTTAATGATCAGGGTAAGGCATATTTACAGAAATCATTTACCGATTTAGGTTTAGATTATTTGCCTACCATGGGTAATTTTATCGCGGTCAATTTGCGACAAGATGGCCAGGCTGTTTATGATGCACTGTTGAAGAAAGGCGTTATTGTTCGACCGGTCGGAAATTACAATATGCCCGAGTTCCTGAGAATAACCATAGGTACCGAAGAGCAGAACCAGCGTTTTATAAAAACCTTAATTGAGATTTTAGCATGACAATGAAAGTGCAAACAGTATGTATCATTGGTACTGGCCTGATTGGTGGTTCGCTGGCACTGGCGTTAAAAAAATCCGGTTTTTGTCAGCGTATTGTTGGCGCGGGACGAACAGAAGTAACACTCAAGAAGGCACTTGAACTGGGTGTGGTTGATCATTATGAAACCGATTTTTCGTTGGCGGTAAAAGAGGCTGATATTGTTGTTGTCGCTGTGCCTCTGAGCGCGATGAAAAATGTTTTTGAAAAGATTGCACCTGCCTTATCCGCAACTGCTGTAGTGACCGATGCGGGCAGTGCAAAACAGAGCGTGATCAAGGATGCCGAAGCTGCTTTTGGTGAAGCTGCTAACCGATTTGTTGCCGGACATCCTATTTCTGGCACTGAGAAAAGTGGTGTGACCGCAGCTTTTACTGAGCTTTATGAAAATAGAAAAGTCATTCTAACACCTACGGATAATACCGATGCCGCTGCAGTAACACTGGTGTCTGAAATGTGGCAGGCAGCGGGTGCTGAAGTGGAATCCATGGATGCCGAGCATCACGATATGGTGCTGGCGGGTACTAGTCACTTGCCACACGTTCTTGCGTTTGGTTTGGTGGATTGTCTCAACAGTCTTGAAGACGTCGATGAAATTTTTCGTTTTGCCGCAGGTGGTTTCCGCGACTTTACACGTATTGCTTCCAGTGATCCTGTAATGTGGCGAGATATTTGTCTGAGTAATCGAAAAGATATATTGGCCATGATGAATAAATATCAGGGTCAGCTTCAAACTATTTCAAGTGCTTTAGAAAATAATGATGGTGAAGCACTTATCGAAATTTTCGCACGTGCAAAAAAAGCACGTGATCAATTTAATAATCAGTAGTGAAGTTTTGGTGTTAGTTATAAAAACTTCTGGAAAACATTAATGAAATTTACAGTACAAAATGGCGGTGCGCTGAAAGGGAATATTCGTGTTCCCGGTGATAAGTCAATCTCGCACCGTTCAATCATGTTTGGTTCTATTGCGGAAGGTACCAGTCACATCAGTGGCTTTCTCGAAGGTGAAGATAGTCTGAATACGCTACGCGCATTTCGTGCCATGGGTGTTGAAATTGAAGGCCCTGAAGATGGCAAGGTTGTGGTGCACGGTGTCGGTATGCAGGGTCTTAAAAAACCTGAACAAGCCTTAGACGTCGGAAACTCTGGAACATCTATGCGTTTGCTGGCAGGTTTGTTTTCAGGCTTGTCGTTTGATGTTGAACTCAAGGGTGATACTTCATTGTCAAAACGCCCAATGGCACGTGTGACAAATCCATTAGCAGAAATGGGAGCCGTAGTTAAAACCGCTGCTGAGGGCAGGCCTCCACTGAAAATATCAGGTGATAATATGTTACATGGCATTAATTATGAGATGCCGATGGCCAGTGCGCAGGTGAAATCCTGTTGTTTGCTGGCAGGGCTTTATGCCGAAGGTAAAACCTGTGTCACCGAGCCAGCGCCTACGCGTGATCATACCGAACGAATGTTGACCGCCTTTGGTGTGCCCGTCGAAGTTAATGATTCAACCATGTGCCTCGAAGGACCTGCAAAGCTCACTGCCTGTGATATTGATGTACCAGCGGATATTTCATCGTCTGCCTTTTTTATGGTGGGCGCGAGCATTGCACAGGGTTCTGATATTACCCTTGAGCACGTTGGTATCAATCCTACCCGTACAGGTGTTATCGATATATTGAAGCTGATGGGTGCTGATATTGAATTGTTGAATCAGCGTGAAGCCGGTGGTGAACCAGTTGCAGATATTAGAGTGAGAAGTGCACAGTTAAAAGGTGCGCAAATTCCTGAACATCTGGTGCCATTAGCTATCGATGAGTTCCCGGTGATATTTGTTGCTGCCGCCTGTGCAGAAGGTGAGACCATCATTACCGGTGCTGAAGAGCTACGAGTGAAAGAATGTGACCGTATTCAGGTGATGGCCGAAGGCTTACAGGCTCTGGGCGTGGATGCGAAGGCAACCGACGATGGTATGGTGATCCAGGGTGGGGCGATTCAATCTGGAACAGTCCATAGCCACGATGATCATCGTATTGCGATGGCCTTTTCCATGGCGGCATTACGTGCATCGGGCGAAATTGAGATTGAAGATTGTGACAATGTGAATACTTCATTCCCAAGTTTTGTTGATCTGGCCTCGAATGCTGGTCTGGACATTAAATTACATGACTAAGATTCCAGTTTTAACGCTTGATGGCCCTAGTGGTGTCGGTAAAGGCACGGTCTGCCTGTTGGTGGCGAAAAATCTAGGCTGGCACATTCTCGATAGCGGTTCGCTTTATCGCTTGCTTGCGCTGAGTGCTGGTGACGATGTTGATCTTACAAATGCGTCGCAACTAGCTGATATAGCGAGAGATATGCAAATTGAATATGTAACATCAGGTGGTGCACTGGGTATCTATCTACGTGGTGAAAATGTCTCAGAGGTGATTCGCACAGAGGCGACGGGTGTGCTGGCATCTAAAGTAGCTGCTATTCCCGAGGTACGTCAGGCTTTATTTGATAAGCAAAAGGCCTTCGCGCAAGCACCCGGCCTGGTTGCCGATGGTCGTGATATGGGTACAACTATCTTTCCCGATGCTGAATTAAAGATTTTTCTGACCGCTAGCGCCGAAGAACGAGCAAAAAGACGCTATAAGCAGTTGAAAGACAAAGGAATCGATGCTAATCTCTCGCAGCTCACAGTCGAGCTCAAAGAGCGCGACAAAAGAGACTCAACGCGATCAGCTTCACCGTTGTTAGCTGCTGACGATGCCATCACTATCGATACCTCAGATTTGAGTATTGATGAGGTGTGTAATCAGGTCATGCAGCTGGTTGAACAACGCTATTGACTCGTCGTTTTGAAATTAGCGATCTGGGAACGTTCTCGGATCATTTATTAACTAACCAAGTCTATTTGCCTGTGTTCCATACAGAGTAGATAAACACATATTCTATATATTATGTCTGAATCCTTTGCCGAATTATTTGAAGAAAGCCTAGCCCATACCGAAATGACAGCGGGTACCGTTGTTACAGGTACTGTTGTTGAGATCTATGACGGTTACGTTACAGTATCAGCAGGTCTGAAATCTGAGGGTGTTATCCCTGAAAGCCAATTTTATAATCTCGCTGGCGAGCTAGAAGTAGCTGTTGGCGATGATGTCGAAGTCGTTTTAGAAGCCGTTGAAGACGGTTTCGGTGAAACACGTCTATCACGTGAGAAAGCGAAACGTGCACGTGCATGGAAATCACTGGAAACTTCATTCGAAGCCGAAGAAATTATCACCGGTATTATTACTGGTCGCGTTAAAGGTGGCTTCACCGTTGAGATGGGCGATATTCGTGCATTCCTGCCGGGCTCACTGGTTGATGTACGTCCTGTTCGTGATACTTCTTACCTTGAAGGTAAAGAGCTCGAGTTTAAAGTTATCAAGCTGGATCAAAAGCGCAACAACGTGGTTGTATCACGTCGTGCTGTTGTTGAAAATGAATACAGTGCTGAACGCGAAGCATTGCTTGAAAGCATCGAAGAAGGCAAGACTATCAAAGGTGTTGTTAAGAACCTTACCGATTACGGCGCATTCCTGGATCTCGGTGGTATCGACGGTCTGCTGCATATCACTGATATGGCATGGAAGCGCGTTCGTCATCCTTCAGAAATTGTTGAAGTGGGTGATGAAATCGATGTTGTTGTTCTTAAGTACGACAAAGAAAAAACCCGCGTATCACTGGGTCTGAAACAACTGGGCGAAGATCCATGGGCAGAAATTGCTCGCCGTTACCCAGAAGGTTCACGTCTGTTCGGTAAAGTTAGCAACATCACTGATTACGGTTGCTTCGTTGAAATCGAAGATGGCGTTGAAGGTCTGGTTCACGTTTCTGAAATGGACTGGACTAACAAGAACGTTAGCCCTGGCAATGTAGTTACATTGGGTGATGACGTTGAAGTTGCGATTCTGGACATCGATCCTGAGCGTCGTCGTATTTCACTGGGTATGAAGCAGTGTAAAGCGAATCCATGGGATGAGTTCTCAGCAACTCATAACAAGGGCGACAAAGTTTCTGGCGTTATCAAATCAATCACTGACTTTGGTGTGTTCGTTGGCTTGAATGGCGATATCGATGGTCTGGTTCACATGTCTGATGTGTCATGGGACATTGAAGGTGTTGAAGCTATTCGTGATTATAAGAAGGGCGACACACTGGAAGCGGTTGTACTTTCAATCGACCCAGAACGTGAACGTATCTCCTTAGGTATCAAGCAGATGGAGCAGGATCCTGTTTCAACTTACATGGCTGAGTACAAGAAAGGCTCTGTCGTAAAAGGTACTGTACTGTCTGTAGATGCTAAAGCAGCAATCATCGATTTGGGTGATGGTGTAGAAGGTACATTACGTGCTTCTGAGCTTTCACGTGATCGCGTTGAAGATGCTAGCACCGTGCTGAAAGTTGGCGATGAAGTTGAAGCCAAGTTGATGGGTGTGGATCGTAAGAGTCGCGCTCTGAATCTTTCTGTGAAAGCAAAGGACTATCAAGATGAAAGTGAAGCGATGAAGGATTACTCCAAGTCGCAGGAAACTACAGCAACAACTTTAGGTGATTTGCTGAAAGAACAGATGGATGCTGGTAAAAAGTAATTTTTACTGCTACATATAACTTAATAAATAACGACGGTTAATCGAGGAAGGTTTCAAGTACTAATGACTGATGAATCACTAGAAAAGTCAATGATGAAATCTGAATTGATAGAAAGGATCTCACGCAAACAAACACACCTTGCCTACAAGGACGTAGAGCTGGCTGTCAAATGTCTGTTAGGACAGATGAGTAATTCGCTGTCAAATGGTGAAAGGATAGAAATCAGGGGATTTGGTAGTTTTTCTCTGCATTTCAGGCCACCTCGCTCGGGTAGAAACCCTAAAACTGGGGATTCAGTTTCATTGCCGGGTAAGCACGTACCTCATTTCAAACCAGGAAAAGAACTCAGAGAGCGTGTCAACGATTCTTTGAAGAAGGAAAAATAGGTTAGTCTCGACAGTTGCGTCTATTGACCTGCATTTGTTGAGTATCATTTCTGAGTAGTTTAAATTACTTGCAAACAATCTTAATTTAGGAATCTCGTTGTGACTAATTTGTCTGAACCATCAACGTGGATATTGTTTGTACCACTTTTTTTATTGATGCTGCTCTGGCTAGGTCGACGCAGACGTTCAGTCAAGAAAAATAAGCCTCGAAAACTCCCGCCAGAATACTTTACAGGCCTTAATTATCTGCTGAACGATGAGCATGGCAAAGCGCTCGATATATTCGTCAAGCTGGTAGAAACCGACTGGGATCTTGTTGATACTCATTTTGCACTGGGTAAGATCTTTCGTAAGAATGGTGAGATCGACAAAGCTATCAAAATCCATCAAGGTTTAATTGCCAGACCCTCACTGCCCAAAGAGTACCGTAGCAAGGTATTGCTTGAGTTGGGTTATGATTACCTGGGCGCAGGCTGGTTTGATCGTGCGGAGGGCCTGTTCAAAGAAGTACTAATCCACGATCAAAAATCGAATGTGGCAAAAAGAAATCTAATATTGATTTATCAACAGGAAAAGGACTGGCACAAGGCGATTGAGGTTGGTGCTAAATTGTATTCAGAAGGTGCCATTGATGTCGGTACGATGGTTTCGCAATACTATTGCGAATTGGCTGAAATTGCCAGGACAAAAGGCGATGTTGGTCAGCTTGCCCATAATGCAAAACAGGCGCTGCACTATGATGAATGTTCCATCCGAGCGCTTATTTTGCTTGCTGATAATGAAATGGGTAAGCAGAATCATAAGCAGGCCATCTATTATTTTGAGCAGATAGAAAAACGCGATGCTGAGTTTTTTCCTGTCGTTCTCGATAAGCTCATAGAATGTTATCATCGTCTCGAAAGTTCTGATAAATTACTGGCCTATCTGGCTGATGTTGAACTACGCCACCAGACGCTGGCTATCATTGAAAAACATGCGATGGTAATTGAGCGGTATCAGAGTAAAGAAGCTGCCATTGAATATTTAACTGACCGTCTCAGGAAATTTCCCGATCTTAAAGGCATGCAGTCGCTTATTAATTACAAAACGAATCAGGTGGATGCAGCCGAACTTACCTTGCTCCTGGATTTGAAATCTGCACTGGTTAAAATACAAAAAGATGATGCGGAGTATCAATGTCATCATTGTGGATTCCAGTCCAAGACCCTTTACTGGTTGTGCCCGAGCTGTCAGAGTTGGGCGGAAGTTAAGCCAACAATGATTGAAACCGCATAAATGAATAACTCAAAAGTAATCGTTGCACTCGATTTTCCGGGTGAGAAAGCCACCATGCAATTGGTGGATAAATTAGATCCCGAGCTGTGTCGTTTAAAAGTAGGCAAGGAATTGTTTACCCGCTGCGGTCCTTCTCTGGTGAAGAATCTGGTGGCATCAGATTTTGATATTTTTCTGGATTTAAAATTTCATGATATTCCAAACACAGTAGCAAAAGCCTGTGAGTCAGCAGCTGAGCTGGGTGTCTGGATGATGAATGTGCACAGCATGGGTGGTGCTGCGATGATGGCAGCGGCACGTGATGTGCTGAGTTATGACGATGCACCTTTGCTGATCGCCGTTACCTTGCTGACCAGCAGCGGTGAAAAGGAACTGAGTGCTTTGGGCATCAATGAAACGCCTGCTGACTTTGTGAAACGACTGGCAACGATGGTGAAAAATACAGGACTGGATGGTGTAGTCTGTTCTGCACAGGAAGCCGCAATGTTAAAACAGCAATGTGGCGATGATTTTAAATTGGTGACACCGGGTATACGTCCTGAAAATGCCAATGCAGATGATCAAAATCGTATTATGACGCCAAAGCAGGCTGTCGAAAATGGTTCCGATTACCTTGTGATAGGTCGACCTGTGACGCAGTCTGATGACCCTGTAAGGGTTTTGAGAGAAATTAATGCAGAGATAGGGTTTGCATCCTGAAAAAGCCTGTGGTAGTTTAAAAGCTCTTATTCACAACACAGGGAAGCGTTATGATGAAAATCATTCAATCTGTATTACTATCTTTACTCCTTTCAATTTCTGCCTCTGTTTTTGCTGCGCAGGTCAATGTTAATAAAGCTGATGCGGCGACACTCTCAGCAGAACTTGTAGGTGTCGGTGAGAAAAAGGCCGAGGCGATAGTGGCCTATCGTGAAACCAACGGCCCATTTAAGTCTGCTGAAGATCTTATGAATGTTAAAGGCATTGCTGAGGCAACTTTGAAGAAGAATGCAGGCAATATCGTCACTGAATAATTGTCTGTTTATTGCTGTAAAAAAAGACCTGCTTAGCGGGTCTTTTTTTTGGTCTTTAATGAGCTTGCTGTTAGAAATTGGCACATAAGATGATTGTTAATTATCGCTAAAAACTGTACTCTTACTCTAATTATGGTTATATATAGACATAATTGTTAAGTTATGCAGTAATTGTTATATTTATCAGTATATTAGAAATGTCTGTAATTACTTTACGGGCTTTTTTTATACTTTTACTCACATGGAATAGTGAATTAATGAACCAAAATAAGTAATGAATAGAGAATAGCCATGATTCACGAAGATGCACAACCCAGTCAAACCAATTCTTCCTCAAATAAAGTCAAAACAGTTGGTATCGTCCTGGTGCTATTGGCGGTTATTGGTGTTGTTTTCATGCAATACGGAGCTCAGGAAGAAGCTGTTGAGAAATTACCCCCAGTAGTTGAGCACGTGCCAGAACCTGTACAGCAGGAGCCTGTTCAAGTCGCACAGATTCAGGATAATCGAGCTGCCCAGCTTCAAACTGAGATTGAAGATTTGCTGGAACGCCTGAAAAAAGTACGTAAGCAGATGGGTGATCACAGTCAGAAATGGCAACAGGAAATCCAGAACATCACCAACAAACTTCAGACGGCTACTACCGATGCACTAGAGCTGAGCAATGCTTTAACGAATGCCACAAAGCAGGCCGAGCATTGGCCAGCCGTTGAGCTGTTAGCCGATAAGGTGGTCTATACGCCGAATGCCTATACACAGGTGCCGGAACAGCTCAGCAATGCTGAGCAACTGATACAGGGTGAAGATATCCAGGCCGCAGTTGATCTTCTAACACCAATTAAAACAGCTCTTATCAAAATGTTGGGCCAAGCCGAGAATACCGATGCCGTTGTCGTAGCAGGCAGTGGAGTGCGTGAAGCTCGCAATAACTGGCAGACACTGGTTACTCAACAGAGCTGGGATCAGCTGCCATTGGCAGTGAAGGTAGAAAAGGAATATCAGGGTTCTTATCAGGATGAAAATGAAGGGCGTTTTGCTGTGGTGTTGACGGGGTATGGCGCACTGTTAAAAAGCTATGGCTCATTGCAGCATGCTGGGGAAACACTGGTTGCGACGCAGCCTCCGCTGGAAACTGCCAAAGGTGGATGGGAGGCTTTGGCCAATGAATATGGGCTGAATGAAATTCCATTCGCGATAAAGCTGGATAAAGATTACACGCAATATCAACAGACCATCAGTGGTGGTGAATTGCTTGCTGCTTCAGAGAAGGCAATTGTTCTCGAAAAAGGCTACAGCGATTTACTGGCTGGCGCACAGAATATTACCGAGTATCGTGACAAGGCATTAAAAGCTAAAAAAGACTGGGATGCTTATGCCAATATGGAAAAGCTCACTATCATTCCGCAACACAAACTGTGGGCAAGCAATATGGATGTAGCAGAGCTTGATCTCAAGGCCGGCAAACTGCCGAAAGCAGGCACGGCTTATAAACAGCTAGCAGAAAATTACACTTCGATACATAAATATGCCGAATTGGCCATCGAAGCATTATCAAGGGCGCTATTGGCTCAGCAAAACTGGAATGAATTTGCTTCCGCAAACAAGCTTAAAATTTCAAGAGCAACGGCTGCTGAGGCTGATTTAAATGCAACAGTATCAGCTATGCGTAAGGGAGAGTTTGAGCAAGTAAACAAAACACTGACGGTGGTTGCGGTTACTTATGAAGGACTGCTCGCAAATGCCAGGTTGGCATTATTAGCGCTACAGGAAACTACTATTTATAAAAAAGACTGTGCATCGATGGAGAAAGCGATCAATAAGAAATTTTGCTCCATGGCAAATACAGATTATGACGTCACGCTTGCCATGTATAAAAGGGGAGAGTTTGTTGTCGCAAAAACGCAATTTGATGAACTAGCTCTGGAATACAAGCGTCTGTTTATTGTAAATGGACAGAACACTACGAGCGTGGCTGGGCTGGATATCACCCTGCAGACGATACCTGCAGGTAGTTTTCGAATGGGTGCAAATAAAGAAAGTAATAAAAAGTTTGTACGTGATTTCAGCGTACCTACCTTTAAGATGATGGTAAAAGAAGTCACCTTTGCACAATATGATGCTTATGCTAAATCCATTGGAAAAAGACTACCTAAAGATGAAGGCTGGGGTCGTGGTAATCGCCCGGTGGTTAATGTGAACTGGAATGATGCACAAAGTTTTGCCAGTTGGCTCAGTCGCAAGTCGGGCAAGAAGTTTCGATTGCCAACCGAGGCTGAATGGGAGTATGCCGCAGTTTCAAGCAGGACGACAAATTATAACTGGGGCGACAGTATTAGCTGCAATGAGGCTATATATAATGGCGGAAAAAAATCAGATTGTTACTATAAACATGATGGCCAGCAAGGAGGAACCGTACCCGTTGGAAGTTTCAATTCCAGTCCTTGGGGCTTATACGATATGAGTGGAAATGTATGGGAATGGACGCAGGACTGTGCAGATGAAAATTATCACAATGTGCCCGGTAATATTCGATTCTGGGATGGCAAGTGCGAAAAACGTGTTGTGCGTGGTGGTTCCTGGAGTAGTTCGCCAGAACGTCTGTACTCAGTGAGTTATGACTGGAATAATCCCAAATTTAAAACTCATGTTGATGGTTTTCGATTAGTTCAGGAACTTTGATTTTATCTATCAGCTAAAGCTCACAAGCTCTGGTTCTGTTTTATCGCTTATGCGTAAATAACTGCCCTTGTTGTGCCAGTCGCCCAATACGATACGTTTGGCAGGGCGGTTATTTATTTCGAGTTCATGGATAGCCTGGCGATGTGTGTGACCATGAATTAAAAGGTTGACCGAATGTTTTTGCATGCTTGCAATCACAGTGTCCTGATTTACGTCCATGATCTCATAATCTTTTTCTGCATTGGCGAGTTCACTTTGCTGGCGTAATGAGCTCGCCAATTGTTCGCGTTCTTCTAATGATTTAGCTAGCACTTCATCCTGCCAGGCTTTGTTTCTCAGCATGGCTCTAAATTTCTGATATTCGGTATCATCAGTGCAAAGTGTATCGCCGTGCATTAGAAGTGCTGGCTGACCATTGATGATCTCAATAAAGGGTTCATCGATAATTTCAAAACCACATTTTTTTGCGAGATCTTTACCGATCAAAAAATCACGATTACCGACCATGAAAAAAACCTTAACACCCGCATCGCTGAGTTTTTTGAGTGACTGGAATGTGCTTTCTAAACCAGCAGCCTTGTCATCATCACCCAGCCAGTATTCTAGAAAATCACCGAGGATATAAAGCCGTTCTGCGTGAATGGCGACTTCATCAACAAACCGTTCAAATAAATGAATAACCTCGGGTCGCTCAGCAGCGAGGTGTAAGTCTGAGATGAAGAGCCATTCACGCATAGATGCGAATTAAGCTACAGAGACTTTATCGATAGTAATAGCTTCGGTTGGTACATCACCATGGCCACCTTCGGTAGCAGTTGCCACGCCAGCAATCGCATCAACCACGTCCATACCATCAGTTACCATGCCAAACACACAATAGCCCCAGCCAGCACCTGTAGGTGCAGTATGGTTGAGGAAGTCATTATCTTTGTGATTAATGAAAAACTGAGATGTAGCAGAGTGCGGGTCATTGGTACGTGCCATAGCGACGCTGCCACGAATATTAGAAAGACCATTATTGGCTTCATTATCGACTGGGTTTTCAGTCATTTTCTGAACCATGCCGGGCATAAAGCCGCCGCACTGAACCATGAAATTTGGAATCACGCGATGAAAGATAGTGCCATTGTAGAACCCATCGTCAACGTATTCCATGATTTTAGCCACCGTAGCAGGTGCTTTTTCATCGTTAAGTTCAATCGTGATATTACCCTTAGAAGTTTCAAGAACGACGGTTTTAGTCATGATGTTTACCTTTGTTAGTATGTGTACGAATCTATGGTGCCCCGAAGAGGATTCGAACCTCTGGCCTTCCCCTTAGGAGGGGGACGCTCTATCCAGCTGAGCTACCGGGGCTGAATAAAGGGGGGATTTTAGCAGGGTTTGGGGTTGGTCAAAAGCTAGTTTTATCGTTCCCATGCTACGCGTGGGAATGCAGATTGAGACGCTCCTGCGTCGGGTTGTGGTTGGTTTTGGGGTTTACTGGACGTTGGAACGACCAACGCGGTAAGGTTCAATAAAAAACACCCACACGTAGGGTGCCAATAAGCGCAGCGCATTGCACCATATGAATAACACCACAACACTTGTTTTTCCCCTTTATCTTTAGAGGCTTTTAAATACCAAAATGCAAAAACAACCTCCCAATTTCACCAAAGAACTAGCCAGTCTATTAAAACCACACAACCAATCACTAAAGCTAATCATCCATGCTGGCACACCAAAAACTGGCACAACGAGCTTACAAACCTACCTGGATAAAAAACAACGCAAGCTCAGAGGGGAGGGGATTCTTTACCCGCATAATCTTGATAAATTACAAAATCCAACCGCACCAAAACACCAATGGTTTGAGAAGAACTTAGTTACAACACATTTGGAAAGTTTCCTGGAAAACTTTAAGAACATAATCTCGCAAGTTAAAAAAGACACCCACACCATTATCCTGTCATCTGAAGGTATTTATAATTACTGGTGGGATTTTCCTGACGAATCAAAAGATATTTTATCTGAGTTGAGTAAACTCTTCGAGATTGAAGTCTGGGTATGGTTTCGTGAACCACTCGTGTTTATTGAAAGCTATTACAAACAATGTATTCGCAACCCACAAGTTGAAGGCAACCCGTGTTATGGCAAAGACTTATCCTTTGCTGAAATGTTAAATATCGAATGGTTTTCTCAACATTTAAACTATCAAGGATTCGTCACCGAATGCCAAACATTATTTGGTAAAAATAACGTTTCAGTATTTGAATACGAAGGTGATGTGGTACAGGAAGTCATTCAGAAATTAGGCCTGGCAACTGCCCACGACAATCCGACCCCAAGACAAAATAAAAGTTTAAACAGTGCTTCGATAAAATTACTAAGAACGATAAATCGCTATGATATTAAAGCAAAAGACAAAGAGCTTTTGATGCCCTGTTTAAAAGAAATCAATGGCATTCTTGAGAATTACGCAAACGAGTCATTGATTGATGAAGAATCCAGAAAAAGAGTCCTGAAGGTGTCTAGGTCTATAATGTTCTGATCTCTGTTTCATTAGAATAACGCGGTAATGTGCAATAAAAAACACCACGTAGGATGCCAATAAGCGCAGCGCATTGCACCGAAAACAACCTACCGCCGTTCCTTACGGTGCTCTAATTTATCCTTATAACGATAATAAAGCCGCCAAGCATAAGATTCAGGTTCATCTTTAAAGCTCATTACATAGTTCAGACTGCGCATGACGTTGAGCGTCCAGTGCATATTGTCTTTGACCTGATGGCTTCCACAAAATAGTAGCTCATCGCCTATTTTAATTTCGAAATCGTCATCGGGAAGCAAGATCTCCTGATCATCCCGTATTAGTAATAGAGCTACACAGTGGAGTTTTGATTCGCGGTCGCCAGGGTCTTGAGTCAGGTGAGCTATTTGAATGGTACGTTCAAGGCGTAGTGTCTGAG
>CBFCZV010000014.1:0-64100 GCA_965602855.1 uncultured Gammaproteobacteria bacterium
TGGTGAATATTTCTTTAATGGTGCATTACACTCGGTGAAATATATCTACCGCTAAATATCGATACACAATAACAGCAGTGCTAGATAAATTGAAGATCACCTTTAGGCAGGAAGCGAATATTCAGCAAAACAGAAAATAAGCTAATACAAAGTGAAATATAATTAGTTATTTATAATTTTTTTAAATAATTATTTAATTGCTGTTATGCAAAATATTTGCATGCTCAATCAGTCAGTATTCTGATTTTACTCATCAAGCAATTTACGAATTCTTTGCAGAAAAACTGGTACATCAAAAGGCTTATGAAGTAACTTTTGACGCAAATTATCATCGATCATATCTATATAACGACCGCCTTCAAAACCAGTGGTTAACTGGATTTTTACAGCAGGGTACTTATCCTGAGTAATAGCGGCCAACTCATAGCCATCCATATCAGGCATAACAACATCGGACAACAGCAGGTCGATGTGTTCATGTTCAAGTATATCCAGTGCCTGTTTTGCATTTTCCGCACAGACGACGTAGTAGCCTTGACCGCACAATATTTGACTGCTTAATTCGAGCAATGCTGGTTCGTCATCTACCACCAGAATAGTTTCGTTGCCTCTTAGGTTAGCAATATTATCTTTTCCCAGTTTATTATCGCTGGCACTTTCATGATGACGTGGGAAATAGAGCGCAAAGTGAGCGCCATGCCCCTGCTCAGAGTTAACCTTGATCGTGCCACCACTGCGTTTTATAAATCCATAAGCCTGACTTAAACCTAGTCCGGTGCCTTTTCTGCCTTTAGTAGTAAAGAATGGCTCAAAAATTCTCGCTTTTATTTCTTCATTTATGCCATGGCCAGTATCAATAATGTTTAGCACTACATGATCGCCTTCACTTAATTGCAGAGCCTCGGCATCAGTTTTATTGACGTGCTCATTAGTGGTTTGGATCGTCAACTGACCACCAGTTTCCATGGCGTGCATGGCATTAATGCTCAAATTGAGTACAGCATCCTCCAGTTCACCACCATCAATCGAGACCAGCCATAGATCTTCCGCTAGATTGAGTACCAGCTTGATATGCGCTGTCAGTGTTTTTTCAAGTATGTGTTGTTGGTTATGCAGCAGAGTATTGATGTTCAATAGTTCTGTGTTAGATGCTTGTTGACGAGAAAAGGTCAGTAATTTTTGAGTAAGTTTGGCGCCACGTTCACCTGCATGATGTATTTCATGTGCGTATTTAGCTAGTTCAGGCTGACTACTTAAGGCGTCTTTCAGTATATCAGCATAACCCAGAATAACCCCGAGCATATTGTTGTAGTCGTGTGCTATACCACCAGTAAGGCTATCCAGTGCATTCATTTTCTGTATTTGTAATAACTGTGCCTGCAATTGTTGGTGTTGTTGTGTGGTTTGTTTATGCTCGGTAATATCATGAAAAGTAATTACCGCTTGATTAACTAAATCATGTTGTTTTACCGGAGTTACTGTATATGCAATTGACACAGGCTTATTTTTTCCACAAATAAATATAAAGTCGTCATTTTGCTGCGGCTTCTTATTATTAATTGTAGACATAACATCATCCATAAGAATATTTGTAACAGAGTTGCCCTTATCATCGATGCAATTCAAAGAATCAATCAACCTGGCTTCGATGAAGTTATCATCAAAATTAAAAATCTTTCTTGCAGCAGGATTTGCAAATGTACACACACCCGATTTATTTACTTCGAGAATCCCATCACCTGCTGCATCAAGTAAAAGTTGATGCTGATACATTAACTTTTCTTTTTCAGCCAGTGATTTTTTTGACTGTGTAAGTGCTGTTTCCAGGCGGTAATCAGCTTCCCATTGAAAAATACTCAGGATTCTTATAACTGCTATAGCCGCCAATACCGCAGCCATTGCACGAAATAACTGTACAGGCAATTGTGTAGCGTCCATGAAATTATCATAGTTAATAATGTTGGCAGGAAAAAAGCCCGCTGCGGGCACAATCATCCCACTGGTAATGCCATAAGAAATAAATGCAAAAGCAGCAAGATAAAAATATCTACGAAGATTCAGTACAGTCAACTGGTAAGCGTTTTTCCTAAAATAAATAATAAAACCAATACCAGTTAGTACTGAGCCGCTAAAGCCCAGTAAGTAGCGACCCCAGATATTCATCGCCTGCATCGGATTTTCACTTAACAGAGCAGAGAAAAATACACCGCCAAGTAAAAATAAATATATTGGCCAGCTTAATAAAATAGAAAGAGCAGGTTTTTTGTCTGATATAGTCAGATTAAGTAGCACTAATCTACGACCAAATTCAAACAGAAAAATATAAGAAATTATCAGGAAAACTATACTGGTAACTGCAAGAATAAAACCAGATCCATGTTGCAACTTCCACATGTCCAGCCACTCATTGGCACCATGAATCAGACCAAAAAAAGCTAACAGCCAGAAAATATGGGCCAGTTTAAATGAACTACCCCGTTTGGGCTGTAGAAGAATAGCGGTGCCTAGAAAGAAAAAGGCCGCACCATAAATTAGAAATATCAGATCCATAAACTCACATCAGGAAAACCTGTTTACCTCATATAATTTATCAATCGGACTCCATGTGAGGATTTGATCCTGAATACTTAAGATTAGACTAAAATTATGAAAAATACAGGTTTCATTGCCTACAGAACAGATAATCACAGAAAAAAGCGCTTTACTTTGAAGTGCAGCAGGGTGTAATAACCCTCTACCCATAAAGTTTTAGTTCATGAAAATTCAGGGTAATATTTCCTCTTCCCACAAAAGGAGCTACACCAATGAATCTAAAAGTCTCACTGATTCTAATCAGCCTGTTAATAGCCACTACCAGCCACGCTGAGATCATCACCAATGAAATTGATTACCAGCAGGGTGATACCACCATGAAAGGCATGCTGGCTTATGATGATGCCATCAAGGGAAAACGTCCAGGCGTGTTGATTGTTCATGAGTGGTGGGGACATAATAAACATGCTCGTGATAAAGCCAGAAAGCTGGCGGAAGCAGGTTACGTGGGCTTTTCGATTGATATGTATGGTAATGGCAAAACGGCTGATCATCCTGATGATGCAGGAAAATTTTCCAGTGCAGTGGCCAGTAATATGCCGCTAGCCAAAGCCCGCTTTGAAGCGGCGATGGGTGTGCTTAAAGCTCAGGATAATGTTGAAGCCGATAAGTTGGCAGCAATGGGTTATTGTTTCGGTGGTGGTGTGGTTTTAAATATGGCGAGACTGGGTGTAGATATAAAAGGCGTGTCCAGTTTTCACGGTAGTCTAGCAACAAAAAATCCTGCCCAAAAAGGTGACATCAAAGCCAGCGTTAGAGTATTTAACGGGGCAGCTGATCCTTTTGTTAAGAAAGAACATATCAAAGCATTAAATGAAGAAATGAAAAACGCAGGTGTTGATTTTAAATTTGTGAATTACCCGGGCGTTAAGCACAGCTTTACTAATCCTTTGGCGGATGCAACTGGTAAGAAATTTGGATTGCCACTGGAATATAATGCTGAGGCTGATAAGGACTCATGGCACAGAAATTTAGAATTTTTTGATGAGATATTTTCGAATTAGTTGAGTTAGACGGATGGTTTTTTAGAATACAAATTCTTTTTCGTTTTTGGTGTAGCCGTTGTGATCGAGGTGAGACTTAAATTTCATATCACCTCTCAAAATATCATCAATAAGAAATCTGGACATGCCATCAAAACATTCTTTTAAATCATGTTCGGTTTCTATGCCTTCACATACTCGTTTCGTGGTGTCGGCTTTAATTAAGAGTTCTTTATGATATATCTTGTGTTCTTCCAGACCTGGGAATTTTGTTTTGGTTAAAAATTCTTCTTCCCTGATAAAGTGCTCTCTAGCTTCTTTTAGCAAAGAAGTGAGTAATATAACGCATTCATTCTGATTCTCTTCTTCAATCGCTTTTTTAGTAGCTTGCATTATGCCTAAGATTTTTTTGTGATCATCGTCGATGAAATCAACGCCAATTTCCAGAAAATCGTGCCATTTTAAATCGGCCATTACATTTACCTTGTTTTAAATAAAGATGAATTAGTCTAGTACGTGTGAGACTAAACCATCGGCCAGCTTGGGTTCAAACCAGGTTGATTTTGGCGGCATGACTTCATTGGCATCTGCCACGTCCATCAAGGCTTCCATACGGGTTGGGAACAGTGAAAAGGCGATGGCCATTTCGCCGCTGTTGACGCGTTTTTCTAATTCGCCCAGGCCGCGAATACCGCCGACAAAGTCGATGCGGTTGTCGGTGCGTGGGTCGGAGATGCCTAGTGCAGGCTCGATTAAATTATCGGCCAGCAAACTAACGTCCAGTGATTTAACGGGGTCGTTAGGGATTAAATCAGTGTTGATGTTTAAACGGTACCACTGGCCATCAACGTACATGCCAAATTCGGTCGGCTTGCTGGGAGAAACAGCGGCATCTTCTGCATTCACTTCAAACTTGCCTTCGAGTTTTTGTAGTAGTTCATCTTTGGATAAACCATTCAGATCTTTAACTACGCGGTTATAATCCAGAATTTTCATCTGGTTGTGCGGGTAGATCACCGACAGGAAGTAATCGCTGTTCTGGTTGCCGTCGCCACCCTTGGTTTTGGCAATGCGTGAAGCAGAAGCAGAGCGGTGATGACCATCGGCGATGTAAATTGCTGTCATGGCATCGAAGCCATTGCTGATTTTCTCGATAGTGGCATCGTCGTTGATTACCCAGAAAGTGTGTTGCACGTCATCATCAGCCGTCACATCTACCAGTGGCTCGGTTTTGGCAACATCGGCCAGAATGGTGTCCATGTCGTCCTGTGAACGGTAAGTCAGCAATACGGGGCCGGTCTGTGCATTTAAGGCTTCGATCTGGCGAACACGATCATCCTCTTTGGCCGGACGGGTGTACTCGTGTTTGCGTACGCGGTTAGTGTCGTAATCGGCGACTGATGCAGCGGCGACCAGACCAATTTGTGAGTGGCCATCCATAATCAGGCGATAGGCGTAGTAGCAGTCTTTGTCTTCTCGAATCAGGATGCCTTCGTCCAGCATTTTTTGTAGGTTCTCGGCTGATTTGGCGTAAACCGCAGGGTCGTAGGGATCGGTATCTTCAGGAAGGTCGATCTCAGCCTTGGAGATATGCAAAAAGCTCCAGGGTTTGCCATTGGCGCGTTCACGCGCTTCAGCAGAATTCAGTACATCATAAGGCGGTGCGACTACTTCTTCAGCGCGTTCTGGAACAGGGCGTAAACCGGCAAAGGGGCGAATTAATGGCATATCTCTATCTTCTTGAATTTTTAGGAAGCCGAATTATACAGCGAAGTGATGGAGGATGGCATATCCACATGTAGTACGCGCACTTTCGGCGGCTTTCCAGTGCTAAAATGCGCGCCATGAAAACAGAGCTACTCAGCCCAGCGGGCACACTCAGAAACATGCGTTATGCCTTCGCCTACGGTGCGGATGCGGTTTACGCCGGCCAGCCGCGATACAGTCTGCGCGTGCGTAATAATGATTTCAAGGATGAAAATCTGGCTATCGGCATCAAGGAGGCACACGATCTGGGCAAGAAATTTTTCCTGACTTCGAATTTGATGCCGCACAACAGCAAGGTGAAAACCTATCTGGACGATCTGGCACCGGTGATCGAAATGGGACCGGATGCGCTGATTATGGCCGATCCCGGCCTGATTATGATGGTGCGCGAAAAATGGCCGGAGATGCCGGTTCATCTTTCGGTGCAGGCCAATACGGTCAATTATGCCGCAGTGAAATTCTGGCAGCGTGAAGGTATCGAACGTGTGATCCTGTCTCGTGAATTATCACTGGATGAAGTCGCGGAGATTCGTCAGGAATGTCCCGATGTTGAGCTGGAAGTATTTGTTCACGGTGCTTTGTGTATCGCTTATTCCGGTCGCTGTTTGCTCTCGGGCTATTTCAATCACCGCGATCCGAATCAGGGCTCCTGTACTAATTCATGTCGCTGGGATTACAAGACCATGCCCGCCGAGGAAAATGCCGAAGGGGTTTTTAAACCCGCCAATGAACAGATTGTTAGTGCTTCTGAAATTGGTGACGGTATTCGTGATGCCAGAGCGGATGATGTTTATCTGCTCGAAGAAAAAGGTCGCCCCGGTGAGCAGATGCCGATTATGGAAGATGAACATGGCACTTATATTATGAACTCCAAGGATTTGCGCGCGATTGAGCACGTGAAAAAGCTGGTTGACATCGGTGTCGATTGTTTGAAGATTGAAGGTCGCACCAAATCACATTATTACGTAGCCCGCACCACGCAGGCTTATCGGTTAGCCATCGATGCCGCAGAACGTGGTGAAGAATTTAATCCCGCCTTGCTGGGTGATCTGGAAAATCTGGCGAACCGTGGTTATACCGATGGCTTCTTCGAGCGTCACCATACACACGATTACCAGAATTATATGGATAGCCATTCCAAGAGCCGACAGCAGAATTTTGTTGGTGAAGTTTTATCCTATGATGTGGCAACAGGTATTGCTGAAATTGACGTGAAAAATAAATTTAGCGTTGGCGACAAACTGGAGTTGGTTACACCACAGGGTAATCGCGACATCATTGTTGAGAATATGGAAGATCAGTACGGTAAACAAATGGAGTCGGCATTGGGTAGTGGTTACTTTGTGAAGATGCAACTGCCTGAAGGTACTACTGAAAAGAGTTTACTGGCCAGATATATTTAACATGCGCTTATTCACGCTTTTGTTTTCAGCTCTACTCGTTGCAATAATGCCGGCTTCGATGGCGCTGGCAGCGATGGCTCCGGTAACTCAGCCAACGGTTGTGGTGAATAAATATTTAACTATGGAGTTTGCGTCGCGCACGCCCGACCAGATGGGTTCGTTTTATGAAGCGCGGGGTTTTCCCAAATCGATGCGTGAAATTCTTCATCAACAATGTTTCATTACCGTGGGTATTCACAACACCAGTCAGAAAAAAATCTGGTTGAATCTGGCTGACTGGAAATTCAGCGTGAATGGAAAAGAGCTTAAACGAACCCATCGTGAGCAGTGGAAGCAGCGCTGGCAGAAAATGGGTATAGCCCTGCGACACCAGTCTACTTTTCGCTGGACGCTGATACCTGAAGCGCTGGATTATCTACCCGGAGAAGATGAAGGTGGAAATATAATCCTGCCTTTTACCAAAGAAAAGATAACGTTGGATGCCACATTCGCAACTGGCGAGAACAAGGATGGTGAACCGATTCATATTCATACTGACCAGTTTTATTGTGCTGAGGATCCTTCATGAGTCAGCAACCCTTGTCAAAGCTGGTGTATCATCTTTTGCTGCTGATCTTGCTGGTACCATTCTCCGCTCAGATTGTTGCACAGGAGGCAAAACTGCCTTTCGGAATTCGTGAATACAATATTGGTCTGGCACCCAATTTTGAGCTGGAAGATATTGATGGTGAAGCTTTTGATCTGAAAAGTACGCGTGGCCAGTGGGTGTTCCTGCATTTCTGGGCTAGCTGGTGTGGGCCGTGTCGAGAAGAGATGCCGACGATTCAGGCCTTGTCAGAAACTATTGATGAGGATAAATTACACTTCGTTCTGGTGAATACCGCAGAAGACGAAGATACTATCTTCATGTTTCTCGGCGATGTTGCGGAGAATTTAACCAGTATGATGGATCAGGACGGGCAGGTGACCGAAATATGGAAACCCCGTGGGCTACCGACAACTTTCCTGATCGACCCTGATGGCATGGTTCGTTATCAGGCGATTGGTGGTCGGGAATGGAATCATGAGACTTATAATCGGTTTATAAGCTCATTGGTAAATAATTGATTTTACGGGTTAATTCAGATAATTTAGACAGAATCTAAGTTCTGGTATATAATTAACCGCTAATTTAACACTTAATATAATTAAAGGCAGGAGAATGACATGGCAGTATTAGTAGGGCGTGAAGCACCAGATTTTACCGCAGCGGCTGTTTTAGGCAGTGGTGAAATTGTTGAAGATTTTAACTTCAAGAAAACTACCGATGGCAAGTATGCCGTTATTTTCTTTTATCCACTAGATTTCACCTTCGTGTGTCCTTCAGAACTGATCGCTTTTGATCACCGTCTGGAAGAATTCACCAAGCGTGGTGTTGAAGTGATCGGTATATCTATCGATTCACATTTCGCTCACAACGCATGGCGTAACACAGCCATCAATGATGGCGGTATTGGCCCAGTTAAATACGCACTGGTTGCTGATATGACTCACTCTATCTGTAAAGACTACGACGTTGAAACACCTGACGGCGCAGTTGCTTTCCGTGGTTCATTTCTTATCGATAAGGAAGGCATGGTTCGTCATCAGGTAGTGAACGACTTACCTTTAGGTCGTAACGTAGATGAAATGCTGCGCATGATCGACGCACTACAATTTCACGAAGAGCACGGCGAAGTTTGTCCTGCTGGCTGGACTCAGGGCGACAAGGGCATGGACGCAACACCGGATGGTGTGGCTGCCTATTTGTCATCAGAGGCTGACAATCTGTAATTCAGTTGTCATCTCTCTGATTGGTGAAAAAGCCCGCATCTCGCGGGCTTTTTTATGCTCTATATTTTTTGATCTGGAAGGCATTTTTTGTGTATTAATTCAGGTACACTGAAAACTCATGGGGGAGGGAGTGAGTATGCCATTATCAGAAACAGTTCTTATCATTATGGCCTTACTGGCGACGGGTATTGTTGCCTCGGGTTTATTTCGTAAACTGCCTATTCCTTACACCGTTATTCTTATCGTCATTGGTATTGCGCTTGCTCGCCTGTCTGAATTATGGGCACCACTCGAACCACTGCAACATTTTCATTTAACACCTGATCTGGTGCTGTTTATTTTTCTGCCGGCGTTGATTTTTGAGTCAGGCTTAAATTTAAATGCACGACAACTGGTCAAGGATATTGCACCGGTTTTGACGTTGGCTGTACCTGCTTTGTTGATTTCGACGGGGCTGGTTGGTGTCGGTTTGTGGCTGGTGTTGCCGATTGATTTGATGGTGGCTTTGTTATTTGGTGCGCTGATTTCTGCGACTGATCCAGTTGCGGTGATTTCTTTGTTCAAGGAATTGGGAACGCCTGAACGTTTGACCGTAATGGTTGAAGGCGAGTCTTTGTTAAATGATGCCACCGCGATTGTGGTGGTGACTATTTTACTGGGACTGTACGCCGCATCGCCCGCAAGTGGTCTGGATGTGGTGGGTACTGCGGTCGGTCAGTTCCTGATCGTGTTTTTTGGCGGCGCGCTGGTAGGTGCCGTGTTTGGTTTTATTATCAGCTGGATGATGACGCGTTTTGCACATGAGTCCAGTGCAGTGCTTATTTTGTCGCTGGTGCTGGCCTATGTTTCTTTTGTGGTGGCTGAGCATGACCTACATGTCTCTGGTGTGATGGCGGTGGTGGCCTGTGCCATTGTCTTTGGTATTTTTGGTATGCCGAGATTACCGCGGGAATCGGTTGAGCTGATGCACGAGACCTGGGAATTTATCGCGCACATCTGTAATACCCTGCTGTTTTTATTCGTCGGTATGCTGGTTGATTTTGGCAGTCTGATCGGTGATATCTGGTACATCCTGTTCGCGGTTATTCTGGTGCAGGCGAGTCGTGCCACGCTGGTTTACAGCTCGGTGCCATTGATAGAAAAAATATTTAAATTGCCACACGTAACTCTGGGTGAGCGACACATTATGTTCTGGGGTGGCCTCAAAGGTGGGCTGGCGATTGCGATTGTACTGTCACTGCCGGAAACTTTGCCGGGTCGTGAATTATTGATTCATCTGACGTTAGGTGTAGTTCTATTTACCATGCTGGTAAATGCACCCACTATTCGACCATTGATCCGCTCACTGGGTATCGACAAGTTAAGTGCCGATGAACTGGCTGAACTCAAGCGTGGCATCATTGGTGCAAAGTACGAAGTGGATCATATTCTGGATCGATTCACTACTTCAGGCTTGCTGAGCAAGGCGGGGCATCACGCAGTCAAGGATGAAACCAACGGCATTCTGAACGAATGGATGCCGGAGGTGATTGGTGATGATGAATTTAGGCATCAGCGTTTGAATGCACTCAATGCAGAAGAGCAGGAATTGGGTGATTTGTTCAAGGCGGGTGTGCTCAATCAATACTCCTATCTGGATTTACGCAGTGAGATTTTGCGCAAGTATGATCATATTGTGACAGAACACCGTGCAGGTAAGATTGAAAGAGCAAGACGACGAGATAATATTTTTGTGCGTTTTGAAGATGCACTGGTAAAACGCCTGCGTGAAAAAGACTGGGCAGCAGGTTTTTTATCTCATTATCAGAACCGTCGTTTATCGAGTCATCTGATGCGCGACATTGCCCGCATTTTGATGGCGGAAGCAGCACTAAAAAATTTGCGCGATGACGAAAGCATAAGTGCTGAGCATCGAGAAAAGATAGAGCCGATTTATGAAAGGCAGCTTTCGTTCTTTCGTGAGCATATTTCTGATATTCGCAATTCCTTTCCTGAGTTTTTTGAACGTTTCGAAGCGCACCTGTGCTCCAGGTCAGCACTAGTTGCTGCTCTGCATGATATTGAAGAAATGCATCATAGTGGAAGCATCACCACCAAAGTTTTTGTTTATCTTGAAGAACGCATTCATAAAGCTCTTGACGAAATCAGGCCGATTACCGAGCCGGTGCAGTCTTTAGAGCCAAGAGATTTAGTTGAGCTAGTGTCTCTGTTTTCAGGTTTGCCAGAAGAAGCACTGGATAAGATTGTGCAGCGTGCAAAGCCGGTTAATTATCTTGAGGGTGATACCATTATTGGTACAGGTGAACACGGTGATGCGCTGTACGTGATTGCCCGTGGCAGAGTTGAGGCATTGTTACGCCATGATGATCAGGAAACAAAACTGGCTGAGCTGGGTGCCGGTGACTTTTTTGGTGAAATGGCGCTGTTGGGCGATAGTGTTCGTAAAGCTGATGTACGTGCCATAACTCCGTGTTCGTTATTACGTATTAATAGTAAAGACGTGATGGATGTGGCGCATCAGCATCCTGAGGTTTCTGAGCGGCTGGAGAAGGCTAAGGCTGAACGTTCTGTTTGAGTGAGTGCCGTGCTGCATAGATACGATTATCGTAGCGTATCTATGCAGTATTGAAAAACCTACCCCTTATACTCAGCCCAGTCATTCTCCGCCGATTGTGTTTTCGCATCTATTTCAGGTTTTAGTTTGAACGCTCTTGTTAAGATGAACCATATCAATGAGAGGGTTCCAACAACAAAAACCAGGCCACCGATAGACCTGAAGTAGGTCAGTGTCTGGAACACTGAACCGGTTACCGTTTCCTGTGCTCTTGCCAGCCAGAAGCCATCTTCTAATACGATGAAAAACTGATACAGCCCTACCGGGAACAGGTCGAGGAACATCATTAAGGCGACACCGATGTTTAGTGACCAGAATGCGACTTTTATAATTCTGGGGTTCCAGCTTTCAGTAGTAAATAAATGCTGGCAACAGAACAATACACCAGCCAGTGCCACGTTACCTTTAACGCCAAACATGGCGGCGTGGGCATGGTTACCGGTCAGGTAGGTTGCGTGTTCAAAGTAGTTAACAATTGGCAGGTTGATCAATGAACCCAGTACGCCAGCACCGAAAATGTTCCAGAAATTTACCGCGAGAATAAATAGCCATACGCCATCCATAATAAATTTTTGATCGTTGTTGGCGTGATTGACATAGGCGCCTCTGCCTTCTTTTCTCATTTGCCATGCGTCCAGGGTTAATAACAACAATGGCAAAATCTGCAAAGTTGAAAATACACTGCCCAGTGCGATTACGCTGGTGGGTTTGGCGATCCAGTAAAAATTGTGAGCAACGCCGATGGTTGCGGTGATCAGGAATAATATGACAGCCAGATAAATCACTTTTTCTGCCATGGCCCGTGTGACTAATCCCATTTGAACCAGAATGAAGCCGACGATAACGGTGGTGAATACTTCGAAGGTAACTTCCACCCACATGTGTACAACCATCCATCGCCAGAAATCAGCAATCGCCCAGTTGGAATCGATGGTGGCGAACAGTCCGAAGAACAGGAAGAACACCATAATGCCGCTGCCCCATAATAACCAGGCGGGAACAGACCAGAATGTTTTTCTGGTGATCCATGGTTTAACGCCGCGATAGATAATAAGAATCCACAAAGCGAAACCAGCGAGTAATAACATCTGGAAGAAACGACCCAGTTCCATGAACTCCCAGCCCTGACTACCAAACCAGTAAGCAGCAGCGCCGGTTAGTATGCCTGTTTGTCCCAGGTAGATACCAAAGACACCGCCGAAGCCAACAACAACACAGATAGCAAATAACAGGTTGATCAAAAATCCCTGGCCTTTGGGAACGTCTGCCAGTCGAGGCAAAAAGAAAATGGTGTAGCCAACCCAGCACATGAAGAACCAGAATATTTGCAATAAGGTGTGGTAGCTTCTGAGTACATTAAAAGGTAATACCCCCGCTATTTCATGTGCGAATGGAGAAGCGAAATCCATGGCAGCAAGAATACCTGCCAATACCTGAAATCCAAATAAAACAATCGCGAGTGCAAAAAATTTATAGGTTGCCCGTTGAGTTGGGCGAACATAACTTTTTTCAAGATCGGGTGTGGTTAACAATTGCGTGCTCGCTTTCATGCTGAATGGAGATGAAGGCATGGATCTCATCTGTCCATACACATAAAGTACGACCATGATGCCCATCAGCAAAATAAAGATCGAAATAAAACTCCACATCATCAATGTTGTTGGTGGTGTATTACCCGCGGCAGGATCATACGGCCAGTTTGAAGTGTAGCTATATTCATTACCGGGACGGTCAGCAGCCGATACCCAGCTACCCCAGTAGAAAAAGGCGGCCAGTTCTTTTAACTGTTGTGGATCGTCAATGTAATTGATGGGGTGGAATGCTTCTGGAAAACTCTCATCGGTAAACATTCTGGTGTAGTAAGAATTTAAAAACTGCACACCATAAATTTGAGCGTCATTAATTACCGTTACATTGCTTGTTTCATCAAAAGTATTATTATGCAATTCATTTTGAATCTGTAATTCAATCGCACCTTGATCATAATCAGAAATATCAAACTGCCATTTCCTGAGTAGATCATGTTGTGTTACTGAACCCTGCTTAATCTGTTCCGCATAATAAGCCTTCATCGCAACCGTCATAGCGTGAAGTGATTGAGCGGTGAAGTCCGGGCCACGTTCCGCACCATCACCCCAGAAAGAACCGTAGTTCATGATGCCCCGAAGGTGGAATGTCTCTTGACCCGCCATAATTTCTTCGGCAGAAATAATCATCTCACCATTAGCTGATTTAAAATCAGGAACAGGTGGTGCACCTGAATAAGTGGCTTCGCCCATAAACACAAGACCAGCGACTGAGATAATAGAGACTACCCAGAAATGCATGAACCAGTATTTTTTATTTAGTAACAGGGCGGAGATACTATTTTTAAATTCATTCATGCGTGTTTACTTTTTAAGATAAAAAGGGATGCGTAGATGTGAAGAACTAGAATCTGTATAAATTGTTTTTGTTTTTTCACGCGCAGGAGTTTACTTGTAATTTAAAAAAACTGCACAATTATTGTTGTTATTGTATTGGGTCTAATTGTTGTTTTGGTTTGTGTCTTTTAGAAATTTATTAAATATTTTTCATCAGGCACTTGGCTATAAAGCGCCAAATGAATATGAGATGATGAATATTGCTTAACTAGGTGTACGGGGAAATGGGAGTACCCCAGTCTGACCCCTTGGTTCTCCAAAAAAAGAAAATAACCGGTTATACAGGATAGATCCGTTCAAAAAATGGAGTGCAGAATATTAACGATCAATGGCGAGATAATTTTTAAATAAATCACCAGTGTATATCAATAATAACCGTCTGCACCAAATAAAACTTGTGATTAAGAAACGAATCAGGTGCTGATGATTCCCTATGTGTGGATATGGGTTTTACTGTTTGTTTGATGGAAACAAAAAAACACTGTATTATCTAATTCCCTTACATTAAGAGATTGAATTATGAAAAAACAAATCCTCTTTGCAGTAATCTTCGCAATTTCAGGTACAGCCCTGGCAGAAGAAGAAAAAGGCTGGACTGTGCTGCCGTATCAAAATAGCGATTTTGATCCACATTTTACCGTTGCTCTTGCTACGGGCATTATGAAGCCGATCGTACATGGTCCATCATCTGGTGCCGTAAATGGCCTGGTTTTGTCATTGAACTGTCCCTGGTTTCAACCACCTACGGGTACAATTCGTCAGGTTTTTAATTACAACATTTATGATGAAGATAATGTAGAAATCAAAATGTTTGAAATGAACCCGCGTTACTTCATTCCAATCAGCCCGTCTTTCCAAATAGGCTTTGGCCCAGGTGTAGGTTACGTGACGATAGAACCTGAAGTTGGTGCAACAGATCATGTGTTGAGTTTTCAAATAGGTGCTGATCTTGACTACCGTAATAAGAACCTGTTCGCTGGTCTTTCACTTCGTTATATGGGGACACAAGATGCTAAATTCGGAGACAGCACGAATGAACGCGATGTAGACAACCTGGCTGTCCAGATGCGTGTTGGTTATAACTTCTAAGCTATACATTTATATAATGATTGCTCGCGACCTACTCTCCAACACCAGCAAGACCATTGTGGCTTTGCTGGCGTTGGCGATGCTGTCTAGCTGTACACTGCATGCACCGTCACAACGCTATTACATAAAGTCGGGCGAGCCGGCTTCCATGTTAAGTGGTGAACTGAACGGCCTGTCCGGTGATATAAAAATCCAACTTGACGGCAAACAAGCACTACAGGGTACATTTCAAAGTTTCACAGATACACTATTACTGCAAGATGACTATCAGGGTATAAATGTCCGTGCAGACTGCAAAATGATGTATTGCACCAATAGCATTGCCTGCTTTACCTATATCAATGAAAAGCCAGCAGCCTTGCTAGAATTTGGAAGACCATGAAAAACTTTCGATACATAAGTACTCTCGTACTGATATTGCTGCTAAGTGCTTGTGGTAACGCACCAATAAGAGATGATATCAACTGGACTCATGCTGAGCATGATCAGATTAATTTCTATCTGGATGATGAGGCCTGTCTAAAGCAAGTCAATAGCACCCTGTTTGACTCGGCAGGAACCACTGATACTATTCCTACTCGAATACGTAAAAAACTTGACAGAATCTCAAATCAAGACACCTCAAACAAAGTCTGCAAAAGCAACAATGACCGTAACATTCTCCATTATAACTGCATGATAAAAAAGGGCTGGTCAGCAGAATAACGCTTCAAAACCAGATTGTGGATCAAGCGGATCAAGGGATGGGAAGAATGGGGTGCCCCCGCTTTTCTGTGCACTCAATAAAGAGGATAATTTCTCCAGGAGTGTACCATGCAAAAACGACAAACATTTAGCAAAGAGTTTAAACAAGAAGCAGTTCGATTATTAGAAAGCGCAGATAAGCCTGTTGCTGATTTGGCAAGAGAACTGGGTATAAGACGTAGCTAATATTTAGGGTCAGAGTAAATACTCATAGCTCAATTGAACAAAGATTAAATAGTTTTTACTCTGACCCTAAATATTCTGAAGTGATTCCGCCGTAAAGTCCGGGCCACGTTCCGCACCATCACCCCAGAAAGAATCGTAGTTCATTATTCCTCTAAGGTGGAACGTTTCCTGACCTGCCATAATCTCATCAGCAGAAACATTGACTTTACCATCAGCAGATTTGAAATCAGGAACAGGTGGCGCTCCCGAATAAGTGGCTTCGCCCATAAACACAAGACCAGCGACTGAGATGATAGATACAATCCAGAAATGCATGAACCAGTATTTTTTATTTAGTAACAGGGCGGAGATACTATTTTTAAATTCATTCATGCGTGTTTACTTTTTAAGATAAAAAGGGATGCGTAGATGTGAAGAAAAGTCTGAGAACAAGTATTAATTGTTCTCAAGCCAGTTTACTGGTTGTTTAATCGCAGCGTGGGTCACCTCGCTGGGTCCAGCGAATTAGAAAATCAGGGATTGGCAGCGAGTCGCAGCCGTGATCATCCTCACAAATTAAATCCCATTGTGGTTTTGCTTTCTGATGGCAGTCAAAACAATTGCCGCCGAATTTATTGATGACCTGTGTGGTGCCGCGCACTTTTATTTTTGAGCCGGTTTCTGAAACTTCCAGTTCAAAAAATTCCCAGTCATTGGTTTTTGGGCTCCAGCCTTTATGATGTTTGATCATGACTTCGGTAGGAATTAATTGCACGATAGAGCCAGGTGGATATGTGGCGCCTTCTTTTGAATTTGCCGCTGTCAGGGTTTCGTCTAATTTTCCCAGAATGTTATCAGCAAAAAAACCACGTACAGACTGCATTTTTTTTAAACAGACAAAAGTGTCCTCTGTTATCGGAATGGCTTTGCTGGAATCTGTTATGTTTTGCTCAATCACAGGCTGTGTTCCATTATCGGCACCAACCGACATACAGCCTGCATAGCTTAGTGATAATAAATAAATTAATAACTTTGCCCTTTGTTTCAAAATATGACTAACCATAATCATCACCTTTTGCCTTTAACAGTGAGTCAGTTATCCGGGCAGGGAGATCATCACTGATTCTTTTCTGTCTCTGTTTTATGAGAGCGCCTGACTGAGATTGTTCTAATTGTACAAATGAGTTGCTCAGAGTGAAAGGATATTATTAAAAAATGAGAGTTAGTTGCTTTGGCTTATAAATTAATGTATATATTAATAATTAATAAATACATTAATTTATAGGTTGATTATGAATAGTCGTTTCTTCTCAAGACTAGAAATCTGGGTAAAAGCCAATAGACTCGCCTGGGCTGAGATTATTGGGCAAAAATCATGGCTACGCTCTGCACGGCTGGCACAAAATCTGAAGGGTGTTGATATGGCGAAGCGCATGGCAGTAAGCCCAGCGCGAATCTCGATGCTGGAAGGTGATGAAGAGCGGGGTGCGGTGACTTTAAAGATGATGCAGAAGGCGGCACAGGCGCTGGATTGTGAGTTTGTGTATGCGGTGATTCCTAAAAAGGCATTAAAGGATAATGGTGAGCAGTCTTCTGAAAAACCGCGTTTACGTGTTCATCAGAAATAATTATTACCGTTATCCCGCTGCTGAATTTTGTGTTTCGAAACCATGTATAATGGCGGGCTAATATACTGGTTGGTTGTTTATACCAGTGTCGAGTCAGGATGTAGATGGTGTATCAATCTCTAAATAAACGTTTGAATCAAATTATCGATTCTGGTCAGGCTTCCTGTCTGTCTGAATCGCTGATTGGTCTTGAGAAAGAAAGCCTGAGAGTGGCTGAAAGCGGTTCTATTTCACAAACACCACATCCTACCGCTCTGGGTTCAGCGCTGACTAATCCAGCTATCACCACTGATTTTTCTGAAGCATTGCTTGAGCTGATTACTCCCCCCTGTAGTTCGGTTAAACAGGCCTTGTCTTATCTGGATGATATTCAGCGGTTTGTATATTCAAAGCTGGATGATGAAACTTTGTGGGCGACCAGTATGCCCTGTGTGGTGCGTGGTGGCGGCAGTATTCCTATCGCACAATACGGTGCTTCTAATATTGGTACCATGAAAACGGTTTATCGCCGTGGTCTGGGTTATCGTTATGGCCGAAGCATGCAGGTGATTGCGGGCGTTCATTTTAATTATTCAGTGTCGGACTCGTTCTGGGATTTGTATCAGGGGCTGGAAGGGAATGCAGAATCAAGACAGGATTTCATCTCTGAACAATACATGGGGCTGGTGCGTAACATGCTCCGTTATGGCTGGATGATCCCCTATTTGTTTGGTGCATCGCCCGCAGTTTGTAAATCTTTTTTGCAGGGAAAGCCAACCATGCTTTCTGATTTTAACGAACACACTTTTTATGAGCCTTATGCGACTTCTTTGCGCATGGGTGATATTGGTTATACCAATAGTAAAGAGGACGTGGCGGGTATAAAGGCCGACTATAGTTCGATTGATGCTTATGTAAAAAGTCTGCAATGTGCGATTGATAAGCCCTATGCGGCTTATGATGAAATTGGGGTGAAGGTCGATGGTGAGTACCGGCAGCTGAATGCAAATATTTTGCAGATTGAAAATGAATATTACAGTACGGTTCGCCCTAAACAGATTGCAGAAAAAGATGAGAAGCCAACAACAGCTTTGCATAAGCGTGGTGTATCGTACGTTGAAATTCGCTCGATAGATGTTAATGCTTTTGATCCATTGGGTGTCAATGATGAGCAGCTTTATTTTCTTGAGATTTTTGTGCTGTTTTGTCTGTTGCAGGAAAGCCCGATTTTGAATCAAATGGAAATGAATGAAGTGGATATGAATCTGGTACAGGTGGCGCACTCTGGGCGACAACCAGAATTAAAATTAAACCGACATGATCAATCTGTAGCCTTGAAAGACTGGGCATTGGAATTGTGTGAGGAGATGCAGGCCGTGGCCGAGTTGCTGGATGAAGTGAACCACAGTGATTGTTATTCAAAGAGTCTGTCCGCACAAATAGAATGCGTTAATGATCCATCTAAAACACCATCGGCCAGAATGCTGGAGGAAATGCGTGAACATGAAGAAGGCTTTTTTGGTTTTGCGCAGCGTAAATCTTTAAAGTATCTGGATTATTTTAAATCAAGAGAACTATCAGCAGAGCGGCAACAGTTTTTTGATTCACTAACTAGTGAATCACTGGCTAAACAGCTGAAAATAGAACGCTCGGATAGTTTAAGTTTTGATGAGTATTTGCAGCAGTATTTTTCGAGTAAATAATAGCGGGAGCACTAATGAACTGGATAGATAAAATACCTTTAACAACTTTGCTGATTGCTGCTGTGTTGTTGGCTGTGTTGCCTCTGAACTCAACGCCGCACCTTGTTGAAAAACTGGGCATGCTTGTGGATGGTACGCTGAGTCGTCCCATCGATATTTTTGACTTGTTCATGCATGGCACACCCAGTGTGCTGCTGATCATTCGTTTATTCAGGCAGTTTGTTCTGGATAAAAACGAAGTGGGTAAAAAATAGCTTTATTATTTACTGCCACCAGCGCAGGGTGGTGATTCAGGTGCGCCGCCTTTTTTAAGCCATTCCTCCATGGTCATGGTGTGCAAAGCCAGAGCGTGGATATCTTTAAGATCATCTTCGAGTACTTTGTTGACCAGACGGTGTCTGGCAATCAGCATTTTTTCTTTAAATTCATCGCTTACAATAACGACTTTAAAATGTGACTCGTTATTCGGGCCGCTATGCATGTGGCTTTCATTAATCACTTCCAGATGCTCAGGTGAGAATGCCTGATTTAATTTTTCGGTGATGATTTCTTGTTTATTCATGATGAAAAAAACATTGGTGCTTAGTCTTCAAGCACTTTGGATGGATCAATATCGTAAGCGCCAGATTGAAGGCCGCTGATGATTGATAGATCAAGGCCGCTGGCGTCGGTAGTATCAACAGTCAGGTCAACAATTTTGCTGACCTCGTAGGGTTTTTTATTTTCATCCAGCAGCATCATGACTTTAGGTTTGAGTCGTTGCACGCGATTCTGTGCCATGATCATACCGACTTCACCGGATGACATTTCCACTAAGGAGCCAGTGGGGTAAACGCCTAGACATTGCAGAAACTGTTCGACCAGTTCATCCTGGAAATATTTATTGCGCCAGTTGTAAATGGTTTGCAGTGCTTTGTGGGGTGCAATGGATGCGCGGTATGCGCTGTTACCGGTCATTGCTGTGTAACAATCAATGATGGCGGCAATGCGACCGTAAACCGGTACTTCTTTTCCTTTTAATCCGCTTGGGTAACCACTACCGTCATAACGTTCATGATGAGTAAGCACGACGTTGATGATGGTTTCATTTATACCGGGGGTGTTTCTGAGCAGGTTGACGCCATAATGAACATGATTTTTCATTTCATCAAATTCTTCAGCAGTTAAGGTGCCTGTTTTATTGATGATTTCATCTGCCACTTTGACCTTGCCTACGTCCATGAGTAGCAGACCCATGGCAAGATTTCTCAGATCTTCTTTATAAAGACCCAGATGGCGGCCAAAGGCGATAGCGAGTGAGCAGTTGTCCAGTGAATGTGAATAGGTGTAAGCGTCTTTTTTCTGCATTTCTGAAACCCATAACAGGGCATCTGAATTGCGGATGACACTTTCTAGAATAGGTTGAACTGCGTTGCGTACGGCGCTGATATCAAGATTATCACCGGCTTTCAGGTTGTCCATCAGCATGGCGACTTTGTCTGATGCGGTTTCCAGAGCGGTTTCAGCAGCGGGTAGTTCGTGGAAGGCAGACTGTTTTTCTTCGTAATCTACCTTTTTTATACCGCCTTCGAGAAAGTCTTCGACATATTTATTGCTGGGGAGAGTGGGCTTTTCATCCATATAGGACTTAGCTTCTTCACCCTTCTCTGTGTCGATAAAAACGTATTTGCAATGTTGTTGTAGAGCCTTTATATCGTCTTCTTTTTCGACAATAAAGCCCTGCAACAGGAAGGGAGTGTCGAGCCACGGACGATCCAGATTGGCGATATGCATACCAATTGTGAGGTCAAATGTGCTGACTTTGCGTTCCATAAAGGGGGACTCGTTTCGTGGTTACTGTTTGGCTGATTTATTATTGTTTTACGTAAAGCAGAATTATAACTTTATCATCTGTACGAATATCATTGAATAGAGTATAGCTATTAAATTTTATTTAGCGGTGAAAAATGGCCATGCAATGAGCAAAAATTGCTAAATATTACAAAGGGCAGGCTTGCCAGAGGTTGTCGATGAATGCTTCCATCGGCTTGAAGTTGCTTTTATATTTCATTTTTTGACAATTATTGATCCAGTAGCCCATATATAGGTGATCGTGCTGCATTTCTCTAGTTTGCTGAATTTGCTGCAAAATACAGAAAGTGCCAAGACTGCGTCTAGATTCGTTGGGGTCAAAATAGGTATAGACGGCAGACAGGCCTGAGTGCGTAACGTCAGTGACGGCAACAGCGAGTAGATGCTTATCTTTGCGTACCTCAAGGAAATAAGTGTTACTCCATTCGCTATACAAAAATTTTTTAAAATCGTCGGCTTCGGGGTTGGCCATGCCACCGTCAGTATGCCTGGCGTTGAGATAGTCCCGATAAAGCTCAAAATATTCATCGTTATAGTCGGCCCTGACCAAATCTATCGTTAAATCCTGATTGTTTTTCAGGCAGCGTTTCTGGTTTCTGCTGGGTGAAAATTTTGTTACTGGAATACGGCAGGGGCGGCACTCTTCGCAGCCTTCACAGTGTGGCCGATAAATGAAATCACCACTACGTCGATAACCCTGTTTGAGCATGTGACTGTAGATTTGCATATCCATGTCTAAATCCGGATCAGGCACAATGCTGCGAGCCATGCGATCGGGTAAATAGTTGCATTCGTGTTCGGTGGTTAGATAAAGCTGGATGTGTTGTGAACTCATGGTTTAAGCATAGCATTTATCATCTAAATCCAATGCCTTGAGTCCATAAGAATAGGGGGAAGTGGTATAATCGGCGGCTTTTATTTAGTCAGATATTCGTCCTATGTCCAGAGAACAACGCATCGCCTCACTCAAAGAAAGGTTAAAAACTCAAATTCTGTTATTGGATGGTGCTACCGGCACCATGATCCAACGGCACAAGTTGGGTGAAGCAGAATATCGTGGTGAGCGTTTTGCCGACTGGCCGTCTGATCTCAAGGGCAATAATGATCTGCTGGTGTTAACCCAGCCTGAGATTATTCGCGGCATCCATCAGGAATATCTGGAAGCCGGTGCGGATATCATCGAAACCAATACTTTCGGTGCCAATGCAACTACGCTAAAGGTTTATGGCATGGAGGCGCTGAACTATGAGATGAATGTTGCCGGTGCCAGACTGGCGCGTGAAGCGGCCGATGCCATTGCGACTGAGGATAAGCCGCGTTATGTCGCTGGTGTGCTTGGCCCGACCGACAAGACCGCAACCATTTCTCCCGAGGTGAATGACCCGTCTGCGCGCAACATTACATTTGAAAAGTTGGTTGTTGATTATTCTGAAGCCACGCGTGGTTTGATCGAAGGCGGCGCGGACATCATCCTGATTGAAACCATTTTTGACACGCTGAATGCCAAGGCGGCGATCTACGCCGTGAAACAGGTGTTCGACGAAGATTGCATCGAACTGCCGATTATGATTTCCGGCACCATTACCGACAAGTCTGGCCGTACCCTGTCTGGTCAGTTGACCGAAGCATTTTACAATTCACTGCGCCATGCCCAGCCGATTTCGATTGGCCTGAACTGTGCCCTGGGTGCAGATGAACTACGCCAGTATGTTGAAGAATTATCTCGCGTGGCCGATTGCTACGTGAGCGCGCACCCCAATGCGGGTTTGCCGAATCCATTGGCTGAAACTGGTTACGATGATACACCCGAGAATATGTCAGGCTTCATCAAAGAATGGGCAGAAAGCGGGTTTTTAAATATCATCGGTGGTTGTTGTGGCACCTCACCAGACTTCATCAAGGCGATTGGTGACACGGTGAAGGATATAGCGCCGCGTCAGATTCCAGATCTTCCAGTTGAGTGTCGTCTTTCGGGTTTAGAGCCCTGCAATATCGGTGCTGATGCTTTATTCGTCAACGTCGGTGAGCGTAACAATGTCACCGGTTCGGCGATGTTTAAACGTCTCATTCTGGAAGAGAAATACGAGGAAGCTTTGTCGGTCGCTTTACAGCAGGTGGAAAGTGGTGCACAGATCATCGACATCAATATGGACGAGGCCATGCTGGATTCCAAAGCGGCGATGGTCAAGTTTCTCAACTTGATCGCTTCAGAGCCCGATATCTCACGCGTTCCCGTAATGATCGATTCTTCAAAATGGGAAGTGATTGAAGCGGGTTTACAGTGCGTGCAGGGCAAGGCGGTAGTGAATTCAATTTCGCTGAAAGAAGGTGAGGAAAACTTTATCGCGCAGGCGAAAAAAGTTCGTCGTTATGGTGCTGCAGTTATTGTCATGGCTTTTGATGAAGATGGGCAGGCTGATACTTACGAACGTAAAGTAGAAATCTGTACGCGTTCCTACAAAGTGCTGACTGAAGTGGTGGGTTTCCCGCCGGAAGATATTATTTTTGATCCAAATGTTTTTGCGGTTGCTACCGGTATCGATGAGCACAATAATTACGCGGTCGATTTTATCGAAGCTACGCGCACCATCAAACAAAGCTTGCCGCACGCCATGATTTCCGGTGGTGTCTCCAATGTTTCCTTCTCCTTCCGTGGTAACAATATGGTGCGCGAAGCGATTCATTCCGTATTCCTGTATCACGCGATTAAAGCGGGTATGGACATGGGGATTGTGAATGCGGGTCAGCTTGCCATTTATGATGACCTGCCCGAAGAGCTGCGTCATGCGGTCGAAGATGTTATTCAGAATAAAGACGAGGGTGCGACTGATCGTTTGTTGGATATTGCGCCAAATTATGTTGGTGATGGTGTTGCCGTCGCGAGCAAGCAGGATGCCGCCTGGCGTGAACTGCCGGTGACTGAACGCCTATCGCACGCACTGGTTAAAGGCATTACCGAGCACATTGAAGCCGATACCGAAGAAGCACGTCAGCACGCTGAAGCGCCGATACACGTGATTGAAGGTCCGTTGATGGATGGCATGAATGTGGTCGGTGATTTGTTTGGCGAAGGTAAAATGTTTTTGCCTCAGGTGGTGAAATCAGCCCGTGTGATGAAACAGGCGGTGGCTTATTTATTGCCTTACATCGATGCTGAAAAAGGTGGTGATGTCAGCAGCAACGGTAAAATTTTGATGGCCACGGTGAAAGGTGATGTCCACGATATTGGTAAGAATATTGTCGGCGTGGTGTTGCAGTGCAACAACTATGAAGTGATTGATATCGGCGTCATGGTGCCAGCAGAAACCATTCTTGCCGAAGCGAAAAAGCATAATGTCGATGTCATCGGTTTATCGGGTTTGATTACACCCTCGCTGGATGAGATGGCGCACATGGCTTCAGAAATGGAACGTCTGGGCATGAAAATTCCATTGATGATTGGTGGTGCCACGACTTCAAAAATTCATACCGCTGTAAAAATTGAACCAAAATATTCCAATGCAGTGGTATATGTTGCTGACGCCTCACGCGGTGTTGGTGTAGTGGGCGAGCTGCTCAGTAAAGAACGTGGTGCTGAGTATGTTCAAGTTGTCAAAGATGAGTATGAGCAAATGCGCATCAAGCGTAGCCAACGAAAAACCAATAAAAAGTTTTCGACTATCGAGCAAGCCAGAGATAATGCCTTTAAATTTGACTGGAGAGCTTACACGCCGCCGAAGCCGAGTTTTCTGGGTGTAAAAATATTTGAAGATTATTCACTGCAAGAACTGACAGACTATATCGACTGGACACCCTTTTTCCGCACCTGGGAATTATCGGGTAAATATCCAAAAATTCTCGAAGATGAAATAGTGGGTGAAGAAGCCACTAAGCTATTCGCTGATGCCAAAGCCATGCTCAAGCAAATTATTGATGAGAACTGGTTGCAGGCACGGGCGGTGATTGGGTTCTTCCCTGCGAACAGCAGTGGCGATGATATTGAATTGTACGCTGATGATGAGCGCAGTGAGGTACAAACCGTGCTGCATCATTTGCGTCAACAGCTAGCCAAAACGGCAGAGAATCCAAATGGCTGTTTGTCTGATTTTGTCGCGCCCAAAGACAGCGGCCAGAAAGATTACATCGGCGCCTTTGCGGTAACGACGGGTATTGGTATCGATGAACACGTTGCCCGTTTTGAGCAGCAGCACGATGACTACAATAGTATTCTGTTAAAAGCTCTGGCTGATCGTCTGGCCGAAGCCTTTGCCGAGTGCATGCACGAACGGGTGCGTAAGGAATTCTGGGGCTATGCCAGTGATGAGTCGCTAAGTAATGGTGATTTGATTGCTGAGGGCTATCAGGGGATTCGTCCAGCCCCCGGTTACCCAGCGTGTCCGGATCATACCGAAAAGCAGACTTTGTGGTCGCTGATCCAGCCTGATGTGAATGCGGGCATAACGATTACCGAAAGTTTTGCCATGATGCCAACGGCGGCGGTTTCCGGCTGGTATTTCTCACATCCGAATTCACGTTATTTTGGTATCGGCAAAATCCACAAGGATCAGGTTGAGGATTACACAAAACGTAAAAATGTAGACATTAAAGTGACCGAGCGCTGGCTATCGCCAGTGCTGGATTATGACGTTTAATGGCGGCTGATTGGGCTTTGTTGAGTGGCTGAGGTTGTTACAAAAACTCATCCACAAAATCTGTGGATAACTCTGTGGATACAGGTCGAGTAACCGTCTAGCTCCCCATTGATGCAGGGGTTGATTTTAGATTGATCACTTTTTGATCAAAAATTAATAATTACATATAAAACAATACCTTATATGTTTTTTGTGTTTGATCTGTTGACAAATGGGTACATTAAATATTGTTAATACCATTTTTTAGATGGTTTTTTTTTGCTTGTGTAAAACTTTCAGATTTCAGGCATTAGAAAACAGTTACTTAGTGTTTTTATACGAATGAATCTCATCATTAAAATATTTTTGATGATGCACCAGAGTTAAAGAATTTTATGGCAATAATAAGACTTCGAAATATCAACGTCAGTTTTGGCGGTCCCGCTATTCTTGAACAGATCAGCCTGGCGATTGAGGCGGGTGAGCGAGTTAGTTTGCTGGGGCGTAATGGCACGGGTAAATCGACCCTGTTGAAGGTGATTAGCGGCCTGATCAAACCGGATCATGGGGAAATCGACATCAATAAGTCGGTCAAGATTGCCAGGCTGGAACAGGAAGTACCGTACGACCTGGAAGGCAGCATATTTGATGTCGTAGCATCAGGGCTAGGTGCGCAGGCCGAATTGTTAAAGGCTTATCATCATGCCACGCATCGCGTTGCTGAAGATTATTCTGAGCAGGCCTTTGCCGAGCTGGAGCGTGTCCAACATGAAATTGAAGTCGCCGATGCCTGGGGCTTGAACCAGCAGGTGGAAGAGGTGTTATCTAAGATGGTGCTGGATGGTGATGCAGATTTCACCCAGTTATCCGGCGGTATGCGTCGCCGTGTTTTACTGGCCAGGGCGCTAGTGATAAAGCCTGATTTATTGTTGCTCGATGAGCCAACCAATCATCTTGATCTGGAAGCCATCCAGTGGCTGGAAGACCAGTTGCTGAATTATAAAGGCGCGCTGTTATTCATTACTCATGATCGTGCTTTCATGCGCAAATTATCGACCCGTATCGTCGAACTCGATCGCGGCAAGCTGACCAGCTATCCCTGTGATTACACTACCTATCTAAATCAACGTGAGGAATTTCTCAAAGCCGAAGAAACTGCGAATGCACTGTTCGATAAAAAACTCGCGCAGGAAGAAGTCTGGATTCGTCAGGGCATCAAGGCCAGACGAACCCGTAACGAAGGCAGGGTACGCGATCTGGAGAAATTGCGTAACGAACGTGCTGAAAGGCGACAAAAAGTCGGTAAGGTCGATATGAAACTTGTTCGTGGTGAGCAATCTGGCAAGCTGGTGGTGGAAGCCGAGGATGTCAGTTTTGATTACGACGGTCGCACAATTATTAAAAACTTGAGCACCACGATTTTGCGTGGGGACAAGGTCGGTATCATCGGCCCCAATGGTGCTGGTAAAACGACTTTATTGAAAATTCTGCTGGGTGAATTGCAGCCGACTTCGGGCAAGATTAGCCTGGGCACCAAGCAGTCCATCGCTTACTTCGATCAGATGCGCGACCAGCTTGATGAAGAAGCAAGTGTGCTGGATAATCTTTCTGAAGGGCGTGAGTTCATAGAAATAAATGGTGCGCGTAAGCATGTCATCGGTTATTTACAGGATTTCCTGTTTGCACCAGAACGTGCGCGTTCGCCAGTCAAAGCTTTATCGGGTGGTGAGCGAAATCGTCTGTTGCTGGCACGGCTGTTTTCCAAACCCGCCAATATGCTGGTGCTCGATGAACCTACCAATGACCTTGATGTCGAAACACTGGAATTGCTGGAAGAGCTAGTGCTCAATTATAGCGGCACGATTTTGCTGGTTAGTCATGACCGTGAATTTGTCAATAACGTTGTCAGCAATACACTGGTATTTGAAGGCGATGGTGTGCTCAATGAGTACGTTGGTGGTTATGATGACTGGCTGCGTCAGCGTAAAGCGACGCTAAAATCAGACAAGCTTAAAACTGCGCAGGCAAAATCGGATAAGCCCGCTAAGAAGGAAGTCGATGATGAAAGCCAGAAGAAAAAACTGAGCTACAAAGACCAACGCGACCTCGATGCCCTGCCGGTAAAAATTGAGCAGCTGGAAACTGAGGTGGAAGGGTTGCATGCGCAAATGGCTGATCCAGAATTTTTCCAGCAGGATAAGGATGAGATTGTAAAAATACAGACTTCGCTAAAGGACGCTGAACAGGCATTGAAGACATGCTATCAACGTTGGGAAGAGCTGGAAGCGTAAATGACCTGTTTCGTATTTCTGATCGGTATGTTTACTTTGTGGGCTGGTACAAACCATCTATTAGATATTTCGGTTATACTCGGCAAGAAAAAATATATTACTTAACGGTGGTGCAACTTATGTTTCAACGAATTGGTTTAATTATATCTGTTTCGGTTTTTGGTCTTTTGTGGCAGTCGGGTTTATCCCATGCTGAGGAAGCGTCCCCCGCTGAAGAAGTTCCTGCGGTCGCGGAAGTTCGCGGTCAAATCGTCAAGACAAGTGGTGTGGTGAAAATCATAAATGCACAGGGAGAGGAGCGTGAAGTAACCGGCTCTGATATCGTTGTTCATGAAATGGATACAGTAAAAACCAGTGCCGGTGGCAAGGCCGTAGTTCAGTTGAATGATGGTGCTCTATCAATTCTCAGTGAAAAAAGTAGCCTGAAGGTCGAAAAGAAAAACTGGCTGTCTCATCTTGGCGGAAAAATTTATTTTACTTTCCGCAAAGTGTTTAGCGGGTCTCAGAATGTTAAAGCTAAATTTTCAACCATAGGCGTCCGTGGAACTACTTTTATTGTTACCGATACGGAAGAAGAGGGTGAAGGTGTCGCCCTGCAGGAAGGTGAGCTGGAGTTTGAATCTCCAGGTTTTGGCTATGAAATACATCGCAAGCGAGATGCCGATGATTTTGAAACTTACAAACAAAGAATGCTTGAAGGCACTAAGGATATGGAAAAACAATATGAGAAATATAAAAAGGCAACTATGGATGGATTTTATGAATACGTGAAGAAGTTCACCCTGACGCCAAATTACAGAGTTCAATTTAAGGGCAGCATCGTCAAGGAAATAGAAATGACGGATAAAGATAAGGAGGTTTTCAGTGACTTTGAATCGGTCGCGGGAGAAATGCTGGAAACATTCCGAAAGCAGTCGAAGGAGCATCGCGAAAAGCACGAACGTGAACAGCAGGAAGGGTCTTAATTCTGCTTGTGGTTTTTGTTGAATCCTAAATTTCCCTGAAGGCCGCCGGTGTGAACAGCAATTATCCGGCTGCCTTTGGGGAAGTATCCTTTTTTTATCAAATCAAATAATCCATAGAACATTTTTCCCGTGTAGACTCCGTCCAGCGGTATATCAAAATCTTTTTTAAATTGCTCGATGAATGACCAGAGTTCAGGTTTTGTTTTTGCGTAACCACCGAAGTGATAATCAGTTTTGATTTGCCAGGAGGTTGATGATTTTGCATTAGTCTGTTGCAGGAGATTTTGAATATTATCGGACAGAAAATCACCACCTTTGAGTACCGAAAAACCGATGGCTTTGTGCTGTGGTTCTAGACCGCTAATCAAACCTGCTAGTGTTCCGCCGGTTCCGCAGGCGCTACAGATGAAATCAAAATCTTCATCAATCTCTTCAATGATTTCAGCGCAGCCCCTGAGTGCCAGAGTGCTGCTGCCGCCTTCGGGCAATAAATAAAACCGGCCGTATCTATTTTTCAATTTTTTGATGAAGCTGGTTTCTGTTTTGTTTCTATATGTGGCACGATCAACATATTCCAGATGCATACCGCAGTTGCTGGCAAATTGCAGGGTGGGATTTAGTTCCTTGTGTGCCTCACCGCGGATAATACCGATGGTGCGAAAACCGAGTCGCTTGCCAGCAGCCGCAGTGGCGTAAATATGATTGGAGTAAGCGCCACCAAAGGTGAGCAGGGTGTCATGGTTTTGTTGTATTGCAGCTTCAAGATTGTATTTCATCTTGCGCCATTTATTGCCGCCTAGTTCATAGTCGACCAGGTCTTCACGTTTGACAAATAAATTCACCCCGGCCGTTTCCAGCAAGGGTGATTGAAGTCTTTGCAGCGGGCTGCTGCCGAGTTGTAGATCGAGCAGTTGTTTCAGTTTGTTGCTACCACGTGAACAACGCTGGTGTATTCAAAATAGACAACACGATCGCTGTAAGTCCAGGTTGTAATGGGTGGTTCACCAATAGTGTCAGAAACTTCCAGTGGTTCGCCCAGTTCATTTCTTACTTTGTCCATGGTCATGCCACGGCGTGGAAAATCAATGACACGAACGGGTATTGTTTCTCCTGACTGCATTTGAATAACATCGCCGGTTATTTCAGTTTCTGTTCTGTGGTCATAAACGTGGATGACGGGTTCGGCTTCATCGGCAACGGGTTCGTGTTGCATCTCAACTTCAACGGCGGAGATTTCTTCTGTTTCTGGTGATGTTTCCAGATCGGGCATTTCTTCCATTTCTGGTACTGTTTCTAGAACAGGGGCTTCTTCAACAGTGTTAGATACGTCTATAACTTCAGGCTCGAAAGTTTCAATGTCTTCATTCATCGCAGGACGATCTGCCAGTGCTTGAGTTGATGCGAGCAGCAGGCAGCTACTGGCCAGAAGAATGTAATTCTGAGTGATGAGTTTGTTCATGTTATCCCCATGATTTCCATACAATAAAACGATTACAGGGATTGTAGCACTTGCCAGACAAAATACACCTCTCTGACGAAATCAGAGTGATGTATCTTATCTGTTTAAATGATTATGACTGGTAGCGCTGAAAAACCAGGCAGGCGTTGGTGCCACCGAAGCCGAAATTATTCGACATGACGGTGTTCAGGGTTACGTTATCCTGTCTTTTGGTCACAATCGGCATGCCTTCTGCCTGCTCATCCAGATTCTCGATATTGGCCGATGCCTGAATGAAATTATTCTCCATCATCAGCAGGCTATAGATGGATTCCTGTGCGCCGGAAGCGCCTAAAGAATGTCCTGCCAGTGATTTACTGGAACTGATAGGTGGGATATTGTCACCAAAAGCTTCACGAATCGCCCACAGTTCTTTGGTATCTCCGACGGGTGTACTGGTGCCGTGGGTATTGATGTAATCCAGTGGCTGTTCAATGCCATCTAAAGCCATTTGCATGCAGCGAACTGCGCCTTCGCCTGATGGGGCCACCATATCAACACCGTCAGAAGTTGCGCCGTAACCGACGACTTCGGCGAGAATGTTGGCACCACGATTGAGTGCGTGTTCGAGTTCTTCAACCACCAAAGTAGCACCACCACCAGCGATAACAAAACCATCGCGGTCTGCATCGTAAGTGCGGGAAGCTTTTTCAGGTGTCTCATTATATTTGGAAGATAAAGCACCCATGGCATCAAATAGCATGCTCAGAGTCCAGTGTTCTTCTTCACCACCGCCAGCAAAGATAATGTCCTGCTTGCCCATTTGAATCAGTTCGTAGGCGTTGCCGATGCAATGGGTACTGGTGGCACAGGCAGAGCTGATCGAATAATTTACGCCCTTGATATGAAAAGGGGTGGCCAGACAGGCTGAAACCGTACTCGCCATGGTGCGTGGCACCATATAAGGGCCAACACGGCGAATGCCTTTTGCACGAAGAATGTCAGCGGCTTCAACCTGATTAGCAGATGAAGCGCCGCCGGAACCCATAATGATGCCAGTGCGGATATTGGAAACTTGAGACTCATCCAGACCTGCGTGATCAATCGCCTGTTGCATAGAAATGTAGGCAAAGGCTGCTGCATCACCCATGAAGCGTTTTACTTTTCTATCGATAAAATCATCAACATTGATATCAACACTACCAGCGACATGGCTGCGCATACCAACTTCTTTATATTTTTCCTGAAATTTAATACCAGATCGACCTTGCTGTAGTGATTCGAGAACAGTTTGTCGATCATTTCCTAAGCAGGAAACAATGCCATAACCAGTAATAACAACACGTTTCATGAGCAGCTCCTAAAAATTTTCAGTCGATGTAAATAGACCGACGCGTAGATTTTTTGCGGTATAAATTTCTTTACCATCGACAGATAGTGATCCATCGGCAATGCCCATAACCAGGCCACGTGCGATGACACGTTTAATATTTATCTGGTATTGAACCTCTTTAGCTGTGGGCAGGATCTGTCCAGTGAACTTTACTTCACCTACACCGAGTGCGCGGCCGCGACCTGGATGACCATTCCAGCCCAGATAGAAGCCCACCAGCTGCCACATGGCATCAAGACCTAAGCAGCCTGGCATTACAGGGTCACCTTTGAAGTGGCAATCGAAGAACCAGAGATCAGGTTTAATATCCAGTTCGGCCTGAATTTCGCCCTTGCCATAGCTACCACCAGTGACTGCAATGGTGCTGATGCGATCACACATCAGCATATTGGGTGCAGGTAGTTGCGCATTACCGGGGCCAAAAAGCTCGCCTCTACCGCATTGCAGTAGTTCCTCGTAGGTGTATGAACTTTGTGGTGTAAAGTTTTCTTCGTTTGCGAGCATAGGGTTAATCCGCTAATGGGCCATCTGTAATTAAATAAACGGACATTTTATAGGAAAATTGTGCATGATGGTATTAGGTAAATATTTAGAGTGAGTTATGCAGGAATTGTTCTTAATCGCATTATTGGTAGCTGTGGTTCTGTACTGGTGGGATACCCTGCGCACCAACGAACTGGTCATGAAAACCTGCCGTAATTTATGCCGAAATGCACAGCTGCAATTGCTGGATGATACTGTGATGCGGCAACGAATCAGGCTGGCGCGTGGTTCCAGTGGTGGTGTGCAGCTGTGTCGAATATACAGCTTTGACTACAGCGATGATCGAGATTCACGCCAACAGGGGTATATCGTCACGCTCGGTCATCACGTTGTCGAAACCAGCATGGAACCGCGACATGTGAACGATGTTAACTAATACGTTGAAAAACGTTTTTCAAATTTGACATTGGCTGCCCGTGTGCTGCCCTCGGGGATGATTTTTAGCTCAAATTTCAACATTTCACCATCGCTGAATTGTGATTCAGCAAGGTAGTAAATGGCTGTACCCTCTTTAATTTCAAGAAACTCAATGTTTTCCATCTGCCCCAAAAGGTTCTTGATATGCCCCGTGACCTTAGCGGCAGTAGGTGTCCCTGTAGTGTTCAGCACCTTTTTGAGCACGGCGATATTCAAAATCAGGCGGTTGTTGCGACGCGTCAGATTATAAGCCTTGGCCATGTCTGCAGATAATACGTCACTTCTAAAGGCATTGTAGTGAATGACATAATCACCGAAATCCTGAGAGCTTTCTGCATAAGCGTTTGAGCCGATGACTAGCAGGGTGAACAGGGTAAGAGTTTTTACAATACTATTCAGATGACCAAACATAAATTAGCTCCTTGGAGAATGATTATTATTACTGATTGGTTTCATTCTAATCAAAATTAGATGTTATTCAACGACAGTTATATTGTGTGTTTTTGGTGGCCTATGCCTGATCAACTTCCGCCAGCAATTGTTTACCTATGCGGTCAAAACGCCAGCCATTGACTAATTTCCCATCACGGGAGCCCTGCATTAATTTTTCCAGATCTTTTTTCGAGCACAAAACACTTTGGTGAATATTGAGTTCATCCGCTTTGGTTTTTACTACAGCCTGCAAATGTTTTAGCTGCTTCTTTTCTTCAGGTGAAGGTCTTTGACGATTGACCACTGGCCAATCTGACTCTGGCGTTTGTAAGCCTGCTTCAACAGCACGAGCTAAAGCCTGTTGTGCCTCAGGGCTAAATCTGGCAATACATTTGTCGATGGTGCTGAGTTGATTAACATCTGTTTGCGTGGCTGCAATTTTTAGCAATAAATCATCGGCCATGATCCTTCGGCGTGTCAGGTCCTGTTGTATTGCCAGTTGTTCACGCCACTGAGCAACAGAGCGGCAGACTGCCAGTTGCACGCCTTCAAGGCTGATATAACCTTTAACGCGTTGCCAGCAGTTTTCCATATCAGGCTGAAAGCGCTGCTCGTTACCACAAAGCTGTTCGCAGTCTTCCTGTAACCATTCACTACAGTTTTTATCTTTCAATGCCTGATTAAATTTTTCGTACAGCGGTAATAGATAGAGCACATCCTCACCCGCGTATTCAATTTGCTTGGCACTAAGCGGGCGCTTTAACCAGTTGGTACGAGTCTGTGATTTATCCAGTTCGACATCGTATTCCTGCGCGACCAGTTTGGCGTAGCCTATTTGGTCCTGAAAACCGAGCATCGCCGCCGCAATCTGGGTATCAAAAATGGGTGTGGGTAATTCACCAAAATACTGAAACAGCACTTCCATATCCTGTGAACAGGAATGCAGCACTTTTATAATGTCAGGATTAAAGAATAATCGTCGTAATTGTTCACGAGCATCGAAAGCCAGTGGGTCAACGCAAATGATATCGTTGGGGCTTCCGATCTGGATTAAGCCAAGATGCGGGTAATAAGTGGTTTCACGAAAGAATTCAGTATCAATAGCAAGCAGAGGCTCGTTGATTAATTTATCACAGAATTCAGTGAGGGTTTGATTATCTTCGATGAGGATTGGGTTCATGGGGGAAGATTATATATTTATTGGTGTTTTTTTGTAGGTGCGAATTTATTTGCACGCAGTAGTTGTAAAACCCGGGTCAGAGAATAATTGTTTCTAATGTACTAACATAATATTTTCTCTGCGGTAAAAAGCTTTTTGATTTTAAGCTGTCACCAAAAACTGATTATAATTATCAGCAAAGGCTTTATCAAAATAGGGGCTATGTTCATCCCAGACTTTTCTGAAGTTGTCTCTCTCCAGCCATTCTTTGATATCGTTGTCCCAACCGTCCCATTGTGCCTGTTTGGATTTTTTAGGCGCGCGACCATACATTAAGAAGGCGCGCTCAAAAATGGAAATGCGTATCAGCAGAATGGCTTCTTCCTGTTTTTGTTGTGGTTCAGTGAGTTCTGCTGGATTTTCAAACGGGGTGTCGAAAATATCGAGTTCTGCATATTCCAGGCAGAGCTGTTGCAGGTCGATGTATTTATCATCTAAGGCATCATAGGTGCCGTATTCTTTTTCTTCTCTTTGTAGCCTTTGTTCTTTTGAGTAAATAAAGATGGCGGCTGGTACGCCGAGCAGGGTGATGATAAAAGTGGCAAATTCAAAATACTGATGGAGTGAACCCATTATTGGACTGCCTGTTGTTTTTCTTTGTGGTTTTTGTGCTGATAGGTTTATTTATGTCTTCGAATCTGTTTTTTCCCACCCAGAATTATTATCAAGCCACTTCATACTAATCCAGTACCAGAGTGTTATCGGTGCCATCATTGCAATCCAGCTCCAGTCGTCAATTAGGAATATGGTCTTAACGAGCTCATTATTTTCGAAAAATAAAGGTAAGGGGAGACAATAGAGAGAAAATACAGCGCAGACCCAGATTAGTATTAAAGCACCTTTTCTTGTTTCGATGCTAGAAAATGCAAGAAAGACCCATATGGGCATTTTTTCTGTTTTTTCCATTTTTATTTTGTGTGTTTTACTGTAAAGTTTTGGAAGAGATGATTCTAATACATTATTGTTATTTCTGCTGAGATGAGGAGGTATTAGGTTCTGTACTGGTTATTCTTATTTATATACCATTTATTTAGAAAGGTAAGGAGAGTTGTTATGCGAGTATCAAAAAAATTATTAGTAATGGGGCTCTTAATGTTTAGCCCATTTCTGGTGAATGCAAAACCAATGCATAAGTCGTGTGTAAAACTAGCATCTGCACTTGAGGCTTGTGAAAAGGGCCCTAAAGGTCTAATGGGGGCGATTCGTAAGAAGTGCAAGAATAACGCTAAGGACAGATACAGTAGATGTAATCTTCCTGCTGCAGAAGTTAAAAGACGATATAGAAACAGGTAGCCTGTATCGTTTGTAGTATATCAAAGAGCAGGCTTTAGCTTGCTCTTTTTATTTATGGAGAGGATTGATTTATCTTACTGTTTTAAATGATAATTTTTTCTTCGATAGAGTCTGAATAAGCGGTGTTTATTTTCCCGTCAATAACTCAATTTGATAGCCATCTGGGTCTTCGACAAAAGCGATGATGGTGCTGCCTGCGTTCATCGGCCCAGCATCGCGTAGGATTTTTCCACCTTGCTGGCGTATTTGCTCGGTGGCCTGATAAACATCATCAACTTCAATTGCGAGATGGCCAAAGGCGTTGCCAAGGTCGTATTCTGATGTGTCCCAGTTATGCGTTAATTCCAGTACGGTGTCTTCCTGTTCATTGCCGTAGCCAAGAAAAGCTAGGGTGAATTTGCCCTCGGCATAATCTTTCTGGCGTAGCAGTGTCATGCCTAGTATTTCGGTGTAGAACTTGATGGAGCGATCAAGATCGCCGACGCGTAACATGGTGTGCAGTAGTCGCATGGTTTTTCTCTTAAATTAATGGCTGTTGATGTGCTACATTCTGCATATTATTTAACATTATTCCATAGTGGAGCTTATGACTTATTCTTTTGAAGCAAAAACATTCAAGCAGATGCTTGATTTGGCTGTCAGCGAAGGGGTTGATACTTCGCCGCTAGCGCAGGAAGCCGAGAATTCGCCCGAGCGTTTGATCGATGCCATGGGGCAGGCGATTGATGTAATGGCGCGTGCGGAGGCAGATATTGCTGCTGATGGCGATATTGGTGAGAAGGATATTACTGAGATAGGCGATTATGTCATGACCCTGATTGAGGGTTTATTGGGGCATGCGCAGACAGGGGCGGATAATCGGTCGAAGACTCAGGTTAGAGCATTAACTCGTTTGACCTTGCCTGTTGCGATGTGGGTGGCGCGTTGTGGTGGTAAGCTGGACAAACTCGATCTGGTGGTTAATGCGCTGGCTGATTATGCCAATGAGTTGCGCCAGCCGGAACAGCTGGCTGAATTGACGCAGGCGATTGTGGTTATTCTTCCGGCAGTATCAGACGCTGTGCGTCAGGATCTGGAACAGACGAATGCCATGCGTCCATGGCGCATTTTGCACTTGAATTACTGCATCATTGCAACCCGCAGTCATGATCCTGAATTAATTGAAACGGCCTACGATGTTCTGGTGAAGAATTTACCGCAGGATGCTCGCTCTTTCTTTAAAGAAGGCCTACAGCAAATGGATGCAATCGGTTATCCCGAATCTGTGCGTGAGGTACTGGAGCGATACGACCAAAAATGGGGTGCAGAAAGCACTCTACATTAACTGTCGGCTGCGCGGTGTTTGCTTTGCATGAAATGTCGGTGTGGCACGTGTAATAGTTCAGCCAGTCTTCTCACCAGATGCTCTTCAAACTTGTCGATGCTGTCATCAGCATAGGCGATATGCCAGAGCTGTTCGACCAGCGTTATTTTTTGTTCCTGAGAATAGTGCTGGTTGATTAATGTGGTGAACTGGTGGTAATCAGTCGCACTGGTTTTTTTCTCGTGGGCAATGCTTAACAGTTCTTCTGTTTCGGTCTTGTTAATATCAAATTGCTGCTGCAATAGTTGACGTATTTTTGTTGCTTCATTGTCATGAAGTTCTTCATCAACATGAACCATTTCCAGCATTAAAACGGCGCAGCCCAGTTTGAGTTTATGCTCGATGTCATTTTGCGTTGTTGCTTCGCTGATGAGCAATCGAGACTCAAAAAATTTTTTAACACGTAACATCATAATGTTTTGTCTTTTGAAAGTAGTTTTTCAATACGGTCTTCATCAAAGCCACTGGTCTGATGGTCACCAATAAATAACACAGGGGTGCCCAAAGGCATGCCTGTCCGGTCTGCATATTTGTTTGCCTCGTCGTACATATTTTTACCTCTAATATCCACTTCAATATCGTATTCGCAATAACTGATTTCATTGCGGGCAAAATATCTTCGTGCCTCATAGCAGTAAGGGCACCATGATGTACTGAGCATGATTACATCGGGTTTGGGTGACAGCGTTCCGGCATTGCAATAAATGGTTTCGACAGAGGGTTTGTAACTGATGGCAAATAGCATGGCGGCTAATACAGTAAATATTAACAGGCCATTGGTACGGCGGTTTTGTTTCTTTATGTCAGGATTTTGCGAATTATTTTCAGCCATGCTTAATAATAACAGCAAAGCTGTGAGCCTTACCTTACTTGATTAAAGGCTTAGTATTCTTCGTATTCCCTTCTTCCGAAATTCATGCCGATGGAGAACCGATGTTCATTACTCAGATTTTCTGTGACTTCGTGAAGCATGTCAGGTTTAAAAAGAAGAAAACTACCTGCTACCGGGGTTATTCTCAAAGTCTCGCCTTCACCGGGAACATTGCTGGTCTTGATAATAAAGTCACCGGAGTTTTCGGGTACGCTGATGTAGTAGGCGGAAGAGAGCAGTTCATCGTCATCATCATGGCGATGCGAGGTGGTCACCGCGCCGGGTGGCATGTGATTAAACCAGAAACCGACTTCGATATCATCAGTGCCCAGAATTTGATTGGCATATTTGCAGCCTTCTTCTCTGAGTATCGCCAGTTCGGGAATGTGGTTTTCGTTTAAATAAGTATTTTCCATTCGGCCATTAAATAAATGCGTGCGTTCTACATCATCGCGTTCATAATTTTCAAAGAAGCCCTTGGCAAGCGCTGAGTTGAGTTGCTTCATGCGATCTGAATGCACGATGTAGATGTTGTCCTGATCTGCATATTTTTGTAGTTGGTCATTCATAATTAGAACCTTTTTAAGTAGCGTTTTTAATGATGATGCATATGTTCAGAGTGATCCATGGGCGCTGGTTGATCTGTGTTTTTATTATTATGATCCATGGGAATAAATAGACTACCAATGGCCATGGCAATAATCAATAAGCCAGCTACATCCCTGGCTCTGGGATTGCTGGCAAAGTTTTTTATCCATGAAGTCATGAAGCCGGCCGCGAGCAGCGTCGGTAGTGTGCCCAGACCAAAGACTAACATGATGGATGCGCCCTGAATTGCCGAACCAGTAGACAGCGCCCAGATCAAAACAAAATAGACCATGCCACAGGGTAGCCAGCCCCAGATCATGCCATAGGCCAGTGCTTTGAATGGACTGGATACCGGCAGCAAACGTCGGCCAAAAGGTTCCAGTCTTTTCCACAAAGGCACACCTATTTTTTCGACAGTGGCGAGTTGTGGTAACCAGCCAGCGAGATAAAGGCCTACTGCGACCATCATGCTGACACCTATATATTGGAGTATGTGATGGCCCTGATTCAGACCTACTGATGTGAAGGCACTGCCGCCAATTGTGCCTGCTAATAGTCCAGCCAAAGCATAACTGCTGATACGGCCAATGTTATAAGTGCCGACAAAGAAAAGTAATTTTAGTTTATTGTCGCGTACTTCCGCGGGCAGCCCCAGACTCAGTGCACCGATGATGCCACCGCACATGCCGACACAATGCAGGGTGGTGAACAGGCCTAACAGGAAAGCGGAGGTGAGGGTGACAGGTTCGTTCATATAGCTTGGTTACTTGAAAAGTGATTGTGTGTGGCTAGTTTGGTGCGATGAATTTTATAGGATTAAAAAATGGATGTGTATTAAAAATGATTTTTTACAATGTTTCTAATAGCTGCTCAATCAGGCTGCGATGCTCACCGTGCATGTGGAAGGCAGCATAAGCTTTCAGGGGTATATCGGGAGCTTCTTCAACCTTAAATAGCTTGCCCTGTTCCAGTTTGTGTTGAACCAGTGAAGCCGGTAAATAGGCAGCGCCACCACAGTTTTCAATCAGACTGAGTGCAATATTGCCGACATTGGCACGCACTGCTGCAATTGGGCGTTGCGGGAAATAATCTTCGTGCAGGCTGGTGAACAGGGTGCCCCAGTCAACGCGGATATAGCCCTCTGACAGGGCATCATCAACGCTCTGATCCTGTTCTTCACTAACCATAATGAGTGAAACATTACCCACTTCCTGCACCACCATGTCACGAAGTTGCGGTGGCTCATAGAGAAAACCGAGGTCGATGGTGCCCTGTTCCAGTTTTCGCACGATGTGTTTATAGGTGCTGGTTTCGGCGCGAAGGCCAATCAATGGTGCATTGCAGTGAATGTTGTTGATCCAGTCCTGCAGCAGAATTTCCCACAGGCTGGTGACGCCCGCCACGGTCAGGCGTTTATCAACCAGTTCGCTGAGGGCGATTTCCTCGTGGGCACGTTCCCAGGCACCGAGGATAAAGCGGGCGTGGCGTTCGAAGCGCTCACCTGCCGGGGTCAGGCTGACTTTCTGACGGTCACGCCGGAACAGGGGCAGGCCGAGTGTTTGCTCCAGCTGGCGGATGCGGGCGCTGATGGCGGAAGGTGAAATACACAGGTTTTCTGCGGCTTTGCGGAAGTTTCGCATGCGCTCGACTTCGAGAAAGGTCTTGAGCTGTTCTATATCCATGGGCTTATTTACCTGTATTTTGCTGTGCAAAAATTTTGTTCATACTGGGTATTTTATTTCGCTTTTAAGTTTACGTCCAGTTGTCTACAATTCGCGCCTCTAAAAAATTAGAATTTCCTTAAATATTAATATTGAGTGGCCATGACTGAAGAAAAGAAAGCTTTACCGATGAAAAAAATTATTGCTGGTATCCTTTTTGCGCTGGGCGCGGTGGGGCTGGCTACGGTGACACCCTCTATCCAGGTTGCCTGGGTGACAGCCCTGTTGATGCTGACAATTTATCTGTTTGCCTTTGAAGTGGTTGGTGTTGATGTCGCTGCGATCAGCATTATGGTAATACTGGGTTTAACGACTTTGTTTGCACCTTTAATGGGTCTGGAGCAGGGGCTGGTTGATACCCAGCAAATTTTTAACGGTTTCTCCAGTAATGCGGTGATGTCGATTATCGCGGTGATGATTATTGGTGCCGGTCTGGATAAAACCGGCCTGATGACCAAGGTCGCGGCCTTTATTCTTAAAGTGGGTGGTAAAACTGAAGGTCGTATTATTCCGATCATCTCCAGTACCGTCGGTATTATCTCTTCCTTTATGCAGAACGTGGGTGCGGCAGCTTTATTCCTGCCTGTTGTCAGTCGTATTTCAGCACGTTCCGGTCTGCCCATGTCACGTCTGTTAATGCCGATGGGTTTCTGTGCGATTTTGGGTGGTACCGTGACAATGGTGGGTTCTTCACCATTAATTTTGCTCAACGACCTGATTTTGACTTCCAATCAGGCTTTGCCTGCTGATCAACAGATGGATACCTGGGGTTTGTTTTCAGTCACCCCCGTCGGTCTGGCACTGGTGGCTACAGGTATTATTTATTTTGTGGTGATGGGGCGTTTTGTCTTACCTAAAACCGATGCAGAAAAAGGCACCAAAGGTGGCGATACCCTGAACTACTTCAAGAAGATTTACGGCCTTGATTATGATTTATTTGAAGTGACCGTACCTAAAGACAGCAAACTGGCTGGTATTAACTTAACTGATATAGAACATGACGAACGTATTCGTATCGTGGCTATTCGTAGTGGTGGTGATGATTTACGCGTTGGTGCCGGTGGCCTGGACCGTGATACCGGCATTGCCCCAGGCTGCGTACTGGGTGTTCTTGCTGAACCCGGCAACCTGCTAGCGTTCACCGAAAAATATGATCTTGATTTACACAGTGATCTGGATGCCTTTGCTGATTCATTATCATCGGCTAAATCGGGTATTGCGGATGTGGTTATTCCACCGGGTTCCAGTTTGATTGGTAAGAGCGCCAGAGATTTGTGGATGCGTAAAACTTACGGCATCGCCCTGGTCGCCCTGCATCGTGATGGTGAAACCTTGCGTGAAGGTGAGGATATCCGAAACCTGCTTTTCAAGGCCGGTGATTCGATGGTTGTTCACACCAGCTGGGATGCCCTTGCCCGTTTAGAAAGTGATACTAACTTTGTTGTAGTCACCACCGAATATCCACACGAAGATGTGCGTCCTCACAAAGTTGGCTGGGCGGGCTTTTTCTTTGCCGTTGCCCTGTCAATGGTGTTGTTTACTGACCTGCGATTGTCGATAGCTCTGTTGACTGGTGCCATTGGCATGGTGCTGTCGGGTGTTTTAAATATTGATGAAGCCTATGAAGCGGTATCCTGGAAAACAGTATTTTTGCTGGCGAGTTTGATTCCATTGGGGCTGGCGGTGGAAACATCGGGTACGGCACGCTGGATTGCTGAGCAGACCCTGTTGGTTGTAGGTGACATGGATGTATGGGTTATCCAGTTATCAATTGCTATTTTGGCGACCTTCTTCACGCTGGTCATGTCTAACGTTGGTGCTACAGTTTTATTGGTACCACTGGCCGTGAATATTGCGACTAGCCTGCAGGCCAATGGTGTCGATGCCAGTCCTGCTGTTTTTGCCTTGACGGTAGCCATCGCCACTTCAAACTCATTTCTGATTCCAACACACCAGGTGAATGCCCTGATCATGGGCCCTGGTGGTTATCGCGTACCGGACTTCATGAAAGCGGGTGGCATTATGACGATATTATTCCTGGTCGTTATGATGTTAATGATGAACCTGGTATTTTAATTTAATTGTTTAGGAAACAGAATAATGACTAAACTTTTTAATAAAATAGGGCTTGTACTGGCCGCTCTGATGTTGCCTGGGTTGGTGCTTGCGAGCACGGCAGTAACGACAGCTGAGCATACCCGCCTTGATTTAACCAATAGCGGTATCGGCTTCTTTGCCATCGTTATTTTTGTCTTCGCTTATGCACTGGTGATTGGTGAGGAATTTCTTCATCTACGTAAATCCAAACCGGTTATCATTGCAGCGGGTTTGATCTGGGGTACCATCGGTTGGGTTTATACACAGCATGGTATGCCGCACATGGCTGAAGCAGCTGTGCGTCATAACCTGCTCGAATACGCTGAGTTAATGTTGTTCCTGCTGGTGGCGATGACTTATATCAATGCCATGGAAGAACGCCAGGTGTTCGATGCGCTGCGCTCATGGTTGATTGCTAAAGGTTTTGGTTTCCGTCAATTATTCTGGCTGACGGGTATTCTGGCCTTCTTTATTTCACCGGTGGCTGATAATCTGACAACCGCCTTATTGATGTGTGCCGTAGTGCTCTCAGTGGGTGGTAGCAATACTAAATTTGTTACACTGGCCTGTATTAATATTGTGGTTGCAGCGAATGCTGGCGGTGCTTTTTCACCCTTTGGTGACATCACCACGCTGATGGTATGGCAAAAAGGTATGGTAAGTTTTGGAACTTTCTTTGCCCTGTTTATTCCTTCTGTTGTTAACTTTGTCGTGCCCGCAGCGATCATGCATTTTGCGGTGCCCAACGAGCAGCCAGAAGGCACAGATGAAACAGCGGTTATGTCTCGTGGTGCCAAACGCATCATTGCCCTGTTCCTGCTCACTATTGTTACTGCAGTGAGTTTCCATAACTTCCTTGGCCTGCCACCTGTCATTGGTATGTTGACTGGACTGGGTTATTTGCAGTTTTTTGGTTACTTCCTGAAAAAAACACATCACCGTTGCCTTGCTGAGCGTAGTGGTGATGAAACGGATGAAGGAGAAATTGGTGATGTGGTTGCTTTTGATGTATTCAAAAAAGTTGCCCGTGCCGAGTGGGATACCCTGTTCTTCTTCTACGGTGTTGTGTTGTGCGTTGGTGGTCTTGGCTTCCTGGGCTATTTATCACTGGTTTCAGAAATCATGTACAACGATTGGGGTGCGACCAATGCCAATATTGCAGTCGGTGTGCTTTCAGCGATTGTCGATAATATTCCGGTGATGTTCGCTGTACTCACTATGGAGCCTCACATGTCTACAGGCCAGTGGTTGCTGGTAACGATGACCGCAGGTGTCGGTGGCTCATTGCTATCAATTGGTTCAGCTGCCGGTGTTGCCCTGATGGGGCAGGCGCAGGGTAAGTATACTTTCTTTGGTCATCTTAAATGGACACCGGTGATTGCACTGGGCTATGCAGCGAGTATTTATGTGCATATGTGGTGGAATGAGAGTTATTTTACTTAAAAAATAATCCCTCAGTTTTATACTGAAAAAGCAGGACGGGAAACCGTCCTGCTTTTTTTTGTCAGTTTTTTTCTATTTACGATAAACTTGGCGCTGGGACTTTTAAGGGTAAGATTATGATCAATGGTTTTAAGGGCGTTTTGTGTAGCCGCCTGATTTTAACGTACGTGTGCTCTTAGAAGAGAATAAGTAAACTCATGCGACATGCTATTCTACTATCTCTAACTTTAGCTGCATTTTGGCTGGCTAATTCAGAACACTACACGTCCCTCATGCTGTTGTTTGGAGTGATATCAATCGCTTGCGTTGTGTTCATAGCGCACCGAATGGATGTGATTGACCACGAAGCTCAGCCCTTGCACCTCACTTTCAAGATTCCTGCTTACCATGCCTGGCTTATTAAAGAAATTTTTCTTGCTAATTTATTGGTGGTAAAACATATCTGGCTTGGCAACAAGTCAATATCTCCTGTTTTTGCGACCATTACAGCAAGCCAGAATACGGAAATGGGGAAAGTCATCTATGCTAACTCCATCACGCTGACGCCTGGAACCGTTACGGTCGATATGGAAGGTGATCAGTTCCTGGTCCATGCTTTATTAAAAGAGTCGATTAAAGATCTGGAAGCCGGCGAAATGGACAGACGAGTCACTCAACTGGAAAACTGATGTTAATAGCTGCAACCTTAGCCGTTCTTGTCGTGATGATGATGGCGATCGCTCGAGCGTTCATGGGGCCTACACCCTATGACCGTGTACTCGCTGTCAATATGTTTGGTACCAAGACCGTTTTGCTTATTTCACTGTTAGGTTTTGTAATGGGTCGGCCGGAGTTTCTGGATATCGCTATTGTTTATGCACTTATCAATTTTATCAGCGTAATTGGCGTGTTGCGTTATTCCAATCATTTCGTAATCAAGGGCAGCGAGCAGCCTAAAAAATAATGAGCATATTACTGGATGTTACTAGTGGATTGTTTTTACTGATAGGCAGCTTTTTGTGTTTCACGGGTGGGCTTGGCATCCTGCGCTTCCCGGATTTTTATACTCGAATGCATGCAGTCGGTGTGAGCGACACTCTGGCTACGGCAATGATTCTAATTGGTCTGATATTACACAACCCAGATTTTCTGATAGATGTGAAACTGGTGATTATCCTGCTCATGACTATATTTCTCAGTCCAACAGCAAGCCATGCATTAGCCAATGCTGCCAGGTACGATGAGTTATCGGTAAAAAAAGATGATAAATCTGACGATGAGGTGACATCATCGAATCCCTGATAGACATCATATTGTTGGCCTTCCTGGTGATTGTGGCTTTCGCCATTGTCAGGATGAAGGATTTATTAGCAGTAACTATGTTGCTAGGTATTTACAGCCTGTTGTCCGCCAGTTTTTTTGTCGCTATGGACGCTGTAGATGTAGCATTCACGGAGGCATCCGTGGGAGCAGGTATTTCCACCTTATTGATGCTGGTGACGATTTCCATGACAGGGCGTTCAGAACACCCTACGCGCCATAAACCTTTATTGGCTCTGGTCGTGGTTGCTGTCACGGGTAGCCTGTTGATCTATGCCACTCTGGATATGCCATATTTTGGCTCGGCAGAAGCACCTATTCATCAGCATGTTGCACCTCGATACATCAATGACTCAATGCAGGAGATCGGCATACCGAATATCGTAACCTCTGTGCTCGCCAGTTACAGGGCCTTTGATACGTTTGGTGAGGTGGCGGTGATTTTTACTGCTGGTATGGCAGTGTTAGCACTTTTGTCGGTGGTACGTCGCTCCGATTACAGCTTAAACAATGATGCATTTGATCAATCAATGCATGAACAGCATTTAATCTTGCGCATAGTCACCAAAATAATGATCCCTTTTATTTTGCTATTTGCATTTTATGTACAGTTTCATGGTGACTTCGGGCCCGGCGGTGGTTTTCAGGCAGGCGTAATTTTTGCTGCAGCTATTTTCCTCTATACCATGTTATTCGGTATGAGCACCGCACGCCGAGTGATCAATCAATCCTTTATTCAGATGCTGGCAGCCATAGGTGTCCTGATATATGGAAGTGTCGGCGTGGTCTCCCTGTTGAATGGCAAGGAATTCTTTGACTACAGCGCTTTATCTGCTGACCCGGTTGCAGGTCAACATCTGGGCATATTGTTAATTGAACTGGGCGTGGGTATCACGGTTGCATCGGTTATGATTATCATCTTTTTCAACTTTGTGGGTCGTAGAAATAACCCGCTGTGCAAAGAAAATAAGGATTCTTAATGTTATTGGGGCTGTATAACTACTGGGTTGTAGTGGTGCTGATGATGGTCGGGTTTTACATCGTTATCGCCCATGGCAACCTTGTGAAAAAAATTATTGGCTTATCTATTTTTCAGACATCAGTTTTTATCTTCTACATAAGTATGGCAAAGATCGATGGCGCGACTGCACCCATACTTGCTGATGGCATAGAAAAATACTCTAACCCCTTACCTCACGTTCTGATTCTCACTGCCATTGTCGTTGGCATTGCCACTACGGCACTGGGGTTGGCACTGGCCGTACGTATTAAAGAAGAATATGGAAGCATCGAAGAAGAAGAAATACAAAAAAAGGATAACTCGGATTGTTAGTACATCTACCCATTTTACAGGTCATAGTCCCGCTTATGGCGGCACCGTTATGTCTGCTTTTAAGCAGACCTCGTCTGGTATGGTTGTTCACGCTAATAGTTAGTGGTCTTGCCTTTCTGATCAGCAGCCTTTTACTGCAGCAGGTAATGACTTCGGGTACGGTTATCTATGCACTGGGTGGATGGGATGCGCCCTGGGGTATCGAATACCGCATCGATCAACTCAATGCATTCCTGTTACTGATTATTTCAGCAATCAGCACGGTTGTGCTGTTTGCAGCCGACACCAGCATACGCCAGGAAATCCCCGAAGACAGACACACGCTTTTTTACGTTTTATACCTGTTATCTCTGGCCGGCATGCTTGGCATCGTGGCGACAGGGGATGCTTTTAATGTCTTCGTTTTTCTGGAGATATCCTCTCTATCAGCCTACGCCCTGATCGCACTGGGTAAAGACAGGCGTGCGCTCTGGGCTTCTTATCAATATTTAATTATGGGCACCATCGGTGCCACTTTTATTTTGATCGGCATAGGCATGATGTACCAGATGACTGGCACCCTGAATATGGAAGACCTGTCCAGACGTCTGCCAGAAGTAGCACAAACGCGTACGGTGTTTGCAGCTTTTGCTTTTGTCATCGTCGGTATCTGCCTGAAATTAGCCATGTTCCCGCTACATCTATGGTTGCCTAATGCCTATGCCTACGCGCCTTCTATAGTGACGGCTTTCTTTGCCGCAACAGCAACAAAAGTTGCCATTTATCTACTTATTCGCTTTACCTTCTCAGTGTTTGGACTCTCTTTCTCTTTTGACCATATACCCTTACAGCTACTGTTTGTTGTATTTGGCCTGGCAGGCATATTTGCGGCTTCGACTGCGGCTATCTATCAAACCAATGTCAAACACCTGTTTGCCTATTCAAGCATCGCACAGATCGGTTATATGATAGTGGGATTCAGTGTCAGCACCGTAACCGGCTTAACTGCCACCTTATTACATTTGTTCAATCATGCATTGATGAAAGGTGCTCTGTTTTTAGCTTTGGCTGCAGTGGTCTACCGTATCGGCAGTGCTCAGTTAAGTCAGTTTCAGGGACTGGGGCGTCAGATGCCTGTGACTATGGGCGCGATTGTAATAGGCGGCTTAAGTTTAATAGGGGTACCACTCACTGTTGGTTTTGTTAGTAAATGGTACCTGGTGCTAGCGGTGATCGATAAAGGCTGGTGGCCCGTTGCGGTGCTCATCCTGCTTGGCTCATTGTTGGCTGTGGTTTATGTGTGGCGTATCATTGAAGCAGCCTATTTTAAACCAGCATTAGCCGGTAGCGAAACAATAAAAGAAGCACCACTGTCATTCCTTATTCCTATCTGGACTCTGGTGCTCGCCAACATCTATTTCGGTATTGATACTCGACTTAGCGTTCAGGTAGCACAGGCGGCATCTCAAAGTTTGTTCGGAGCGATGCCGTGAGTCTGTCTCTGGAATCCATGCTACAGCTCAGCATTATTTTGCCGATATTAGCGACTCTGGGCATTGTGGCAACAGGGCGACATCCTAACCTGCGCGAAGCTGTGACTATTGGCACATCCTTAGTGCTACTTTATTTTGTGATTAACCTTTACCAGGGCTTGCAGCAGGGTGAGATCATCACTGCATATTGGGGAGAGCTGTTACCGGGCCTGAAAATCAGCTTTAGCATCGAACCGCTGGGAATGCTTTTTGCTTTGATTGCCAGTTTCCTCTGGCTCATCACCACCATCTATGCCATCGGTTATATGCGTAGCCACGAGGAAGACAACCAAACCCGGTTCTATGCCTGTTTCGCTATCGCTATAGGCAGCGTGATGGGAATTGCATTTGCCGATAACCTTTTCACCCTGTTCATTTTTTATGAAGTGTTGACCCTGTCCACCTATCCACTGGTTACACATGCAGGAACCGAAAAAGCAAAAAAAGGCGGGCGAATTTACCTCGGTATTTTACTAAGTACTTCGATTGTTTTTTTCCTGTTAGCCATTATCAGCACCTGGTTTGTAGCGGGCGATCTGGACTTTAAACCCGGCGGTGTGTTTGGCCCTGATGTTGATAAGATGGTTGCAGGTACGATACTTGTCCTGTTTATTTTTGGTATTGGAAAGGCCGCTATCATGCCTTTCCACCGCTGGCTGCCTGCGGCCATGGTTGCACCAACGCCGGTAAGCGCCCTGTTGCATGCAGTAGCGGTGGTCAAAGCCGGCGTATTTACGGTATTGAAAATCTGTATTTATATCTTTGGCATTGACCTACTGGCTGTATTACCAAGCACCCAGTTTTTGTTGTATCTGGCTGGCGCTTCTATATTACTGGCTTCTCTGGTGGCTATGCGACAGGACAACTTAAAGGCAAGACTAGCCTATTCAACGGTGAGTCAGCTGGGCTATATTACTCTGGGTGCATTGTTGGCCACCTCGGCAGGGATCATGGGCAGCTCGATGCATATTGCTACACACGCTTTTGGAAAAATCACTCTGTTTTTCTGTGCCGGCGCTATTCTTGTTGCAGCACATAAATCAAAAATAAGTGAAATGCGTGGTCTTGGCCGTCAGATGCCAATCACCATGGCCGCTTTTTTTATTGCCAGCCTCAGTATCATCGGGGTACCACCCACAGGTGGCACATGGAGCAAATGGTATTTATTGATGGGTACCATTGAGACTGAGCAGCTTCTTCTTATGGGCATACTCATGATCAGCTCTTTGCTGAACATTGCCTATCTGTTACCGATACCGTTTCACGCCTTTTTCTCCGCTGACAAAATGTCTTCTTCTAATACCGTCATCAAAGAAGCGCCGTTACCATCATTGATTGCACTGTGCATTACAACTGTTGGCTGCGTAATCCTTTTTGTCTATCCACAGCCATTATTTGAACTGGCTAAGGCCATTTTGACAGCGCAGGGAATTAACTAATGGAAAACGAAAAGAAATATCTTTTTGATAATCCTAAAAATATAAAACGTGTTTTGTATTTTCTATACGGAAGTTGTGTGCTTCTTTTATTGCTGGATTTTGTGATCCATCGTCACGTTGTACATTACTGGGAAAATCTTTGGGGTTTCTATCCTGTTTATGGTTTTGTTGGTTGTGTTGTTCTGGTGCTTGTCGCCACCTGGATGCGTACTTTTCTGATGCGTCCTGAAGATTACTATGATGAAGACAAAACAGACGCTGATGTAAAACAGAACACAGAATCAGGTGGTCACGATGTGGATGCTTGAGATACCCCCGTTTCTGCCTTTCTTTATCGGCGCATTGGTCGCCGCCGTTACCCGTGGAATGCTGCGTAATATAATCATGGTGGCAACGCCCATTGTCGGCGCACTCCATCTATGGATGGTGCCTGAAGGCATTCATCTACAATTCGCTTTTCTCGAATATCAGCTCACACCTTATCGTGTTGATAAGCTCAGTCTCATGTTCGGCTATGTTTTTCACATTGCCGCGTTTATTGCCATTATCTATTCCCTGCATGTGCGTGACACCCTGCAACAGGTAGCGGCTATGCTGTATGCAGGCAGCGGTTTAGGTGCTGTTTTTGCTGGTGATTTATTGACCCTGTTTGTTTTCTGGGAGATTCTGGCATTTACTTCGGTGTTTCTTATCTGGGCACGCAGAAGCCAGCGCTCTTACACCGCAGGCATGCGTTATCTGATTATTCAAGTTTTATCCGGCATCATCCTTCTTATTGGTGCGCTGTTTTATGCTGCTGAAAACGACACTTTGGAATTCGGTTATATCGGCCTGGAAGGCATAGCCGGATGGCTGATCTTTATTGCCTTTGGTATTAAGTGCGCTTTCCCCTTTGCCCATAACTGGCTTACGGATGCCTATCCTGAAGCCACCGTCACCGGCACCGTTTTCCTCAGTGCATTTACCACCAAAGTCGCCGTTTATGCACTAGCCCGAGGATATCCCGGCACTGAGTTGCTGGTTTATATTGGCGCAGCTATGACCTGTTTCCCGATCTTTTTTGCGGTGATCGAAAACGACCTGCGCAGAGTGTTGGCCTATAGCCTGATCAATCAGGTTGGGTTTATGGTCGTCGGTGTTGGCATCGGTACGGCACTCGCTATTAATGGTGCCGTTTCACATGCATTCAATGATGTCATTTTCAAAGGTCTGTTGTTTATGTCCATGGGCGCAGTGCTGCATATGACAGGACGCATCAACGGTTCAGACCTGGGCGGCTTATATAAAACCATGCCCAAAACCACGATTCTGTGCATCGTCGGAGCCGCCTCTATTTCGGCTTTCCCTCTATTCAGCGGTTTTGTCAGCAAATCCATGGTGATGTCCGCCGCCCTGGAAGAAGGCTTTGACTGGATATGGTTAATGCTGTTATTTGCATCCGCCGGTGTTTTTCATCATGCGGGTATCAAGATTCCTTATTTTGCATTCTTCGCACACGACTCAGGTATTCGCGCCAACGATCCACCCAACAACATGTTGTTGGCGATGTTGATTGCCGCTGTTCTCTGTATTGCTATTGGTGTCTACCCTTCAGCCTTATACTCATTGCTGCCATACGACACGGGTTACAACCCTTATGATGCGACTCATGTGTTAGCACAGACCCAGTTGCTGTTCTTTTCTGCTCTGGCCTTTGTCTGGCTTAATCTTAGAGGCATGTATCCCCCTGAACTACGATCTACCAATCTGGATTTTGACTGGGTCTATCGCCGAGCTTTTCCAACAGCGTTACAACACACATTTTCTGTTATATGGAAAGTAAACGATGCGATACGCCATGCGTTTATCGTAAGACTGGATCAGTCCATGGCTAATCTTTCCAGGCGATACAAAGGTCCCAGCCGTTTGCTTTCACGCACTTATCCTGCTGGTAGTATGGTGATGTGGGTTGCGGTGATTCTTGCTACTTACTTGTTGCTTAGTTTTGTTCATTAGATGTTATTGAGTTAAGGGTCAGCAAGGTAGAACTAACTTTCAATTCTCCAATATAAAATAGTGTTCTTACCCGTCCTGCTTTTTTTGTGTTTGTCATTCCAGTACAAGCATGCGGGAATGACGGTGTAGAGAAATTCTAATCAACCAACGTAGCCCACATATCATGCTCATCCGTATGCTCAACCCTTACCATCACCAAATCCCCAACCTCTAAATCCCCAGCTTCCTGTATAAAAACCAGTCCATCTATATCCGGCGCATCTGCCATGCTTCTTGCAATAGCACCTTCCTCATCAATTTCATCAACCAGCACCTGAATCGTTTTACCAATTTTTCGTTTTAAACGCTCGGTACTAATGCCAATTTGTTTTTCCATAAAACGTGCAAGACGTTGTTCTTTAATTTCTTCCGGGATGGCTTCACCCAGTTCATTGGCGACTGCACCTTCAACAGGTGAGTAGGTGAAACAACCCACACGATCAAGCTGGGCTTCGTCGAGAAAATCGAGCAGCTCCTGAAACTCTTCTTCGGTTTCACCGGGGAAGCCGACGATGAAGGTGCTGCGCAATGTCAGATCGGGACATTGTTCTCGCCATTTTTTAATCCGGCCTAAAACTTTTTCGCTGGACGCCGGGCGTTTCATGGCTTTTAAAATACGCGGGTTGGCGTGCTGAAAGGGGATGTCCAGATAAGGCAGGACTTTGCCTTCGTTCATCAGCGGAATGATTTCATCGACGTGCGGGTAGGGGTAAACATAGTGCAGGCGTATCCAGATGCCGAGCGTGCTCAGTGCTTCGCAGAGTTCGGTCATGCGGGTTTTCACCGGCATGCCATCCCAGAATTCGGTTTTGTATTTCACATCGATGCCGTAGGCGCTGGTGTCCTGTGAAATTACCAGCAGTTCCTGCACGCCTGCTTCTTTCAGGCGTTTGGCTTCCGCCAGCACCTCATTCACCGGGCGGCTGACCAGTTTGCCGCGTAGCGCAGGGATGATGCAGAAGGTGCAGCTGTGGTTGCAGCCTTCGGATATTTTTAGATAGGCATAGTGTCGGGGTGTGAGTTTGACACCCTGTGGGGGAACTAAATCCATAAACGGATCGTGCTCGGGCGGCAGGTGTTCGTGTACCGCATCCATGACTTCGGTGGTGGCGTGTGGGCCGCTCACGGCTAGAACCTGCGGGTGTGCTTTTTGCACCATATCGCCTCTGGCGCCGAGGCAGCCGGTGACGATGACCTTGCCGTTTTCATTCAGCGCTTCGCCGATGGCATCCAGTGATTCTTCGACGGCAGCATCGATAAAGCCGCAGGTATTCACCACAACAAGGTCGGCATCTTCATAAGAGGGCACAATGTCGTAACCTTCTGCGCGTAACTGTGTGAGAATATGCTCCGAATCGACGGTGGCCTTGGGGCAGCCGAGGCTGACGAAACCGACTTTATGAGGTTGGCCTGATTTAGTATTAGATGACATGGGTGTACCTTTGTTTGAAGAGGGTATTTTACCCGATGAGCGATTGAGATGAGTGATTACGAAGAAAAATTTGGTTCTCTGTCACGTGTTTATGGTGATGAGATGGTGGTGATGATAGCCGGGCTGCACGTGTGCGTGGTGGGTCTCGGTGGTGTGGGCTCCTGGGCGGCAGAAGCGCTGGTCAGATCGGGTGTTGGCAAAATTACGCTGGTGGATGGGGATACTATTTCTCGGGGCAACACCAACCGACAGATTCACACGCTGGAATCCACGATTGGGCGATCCAAGGTCGAGACCATGAAGCTGCGCATACTGGATATAAATCCTGAGTGTCAGGTGCAGACCATCGAGCAATATATTGATGTTGATAATCAGCGTGATATTCTTGAACGTGGCTATGACTGTGTGATTGATGCGATTGATGGTTATAAATCAAAGGCCTCCATCATTTATTGCTGTAAGCGGAATAAAATACCAGTGGTCACTACGGGTGGCGCAGGCGGCCTGCTGGATCCCACCCAAATTCAAATCTCTGATTTATCAAGTACCTGGAACGACCCATTGGCGGCCAAGGTGCGTTCGTGGCTGCGTTACAAGCATGGCTTTACCAGCAATAAAAAATACAGCTTTGGTGTGCCCTGTGTCTATTCGACTGAACAGCAGCGTTATCCGGATAAAGACGGTAAGGTGGGCTACTGCAAACCTGGTGTTTCAGGGTTGTCGCTGGATTGTGCTTTTGGCTATGGTTCCAGTGTGGCGGTGACGGCTGGTTTTGGGTTCACTGCTGTTGCAAAGGCGATTGATCATATGGCCAGAAAGAAGAAAATTGTAATTAAATAGTTTTTCGTAATATGGTGGAGAGTATTAGTCTCTAAATGGACTGAGTTGTGCTAGACTTTTCCGACAAGTATATAAAAAGTATAGGAATTATTATGATTAAAAATTACTCTATCCTGATTGTTTCGCTGATTGCAGGCTTTATTTTGACAGCGTGCTCTGGTGGCGGCAGTAAGTTATCAGTCCTGAATGATGATGCGATATCTGCGGCGGGTGGTTATGTCAATGTGGGCAAAACACAGGGAGTCGATGTTAAAGAGGTTAAAAAATTGGTTATCCCTGCTTTCAACGTGACCTACAAACTGAAGGTTGCCGGCACGGCGGTCACTACGAGCAAAGAAGGTGATAAGGATGTAACTTCTCGCACCGAAATGAAGGTAAATATGGAAAATGCCGATGTAGCGATGATGCAGGGTTTGACCAATAAAATTTACGATGCTTTTGTTGATGAGCTGACAAATGCAAAATTTGAAGTGGTTCCACTTGCTGATGTAGCGAAGAGCGATGCTTATTATCAGCTTAATCATAAAAATATTGCGACGAATGTAAGCGTTGATGATGAGAGTGTGACTCTGGTACCGGATGGTCTCAAGCTTTATGATCCCAGTGACAAAATGGATCCAGAGGGTAGTTTCCTGATGGGTGTATCAAATATTAACTCAGCGGTTAGTGGTGATCTGGTCGAGGGATTTGGTGGTGTTGAGCAGGGGGTTGCTGTGCTTAATGTAAATCTGACTGTGCAGTTTGGTAACTTTGATCTTGAAGATCATCGCGTAAGTGAGTTTATTCCTTTCAATCCATCATTTACTGTTATGAGGAATGAATCCAGCATGGAGTTGACTACCGGTTTTAAAGGAGTGAGTATGCCTGGAAGAGTTTTCTATATTCCTGAGGAAAGTGCAGTTTATGCATTGAATCAGGATATGGGCTCAAAGACTAGTGTAATTACAGCTATGTTAAATGTGAGTTCGAATGAAGGCGCTGAGGAATATAATGCAACGATTAACGCACCTGCTTTTGAAAAGGCGGGCGTTGAGCAGGTTGAACGAGTGAGCCAGCTATTCGTGAAGGCAATGACCGGGCAGTAAAATTTGTTCTCGTGAAATAAAAAAGGCTCCTTATGGAGCCTTTTTTTATGCATGATGTTTTTTTATTAGGCACTACATACATCAACAGCCTGCAAGCCTTTGTCACTTTCGGCAACTTCAAAAATAACGGTTTGACCTTCACCCAGAGAGCGATGTCCTTTGCCCTGGATTGAACGGAAGTGAACAAAAATATCCTCTCCATTTTCACGGGTGATAAAGCCAAAACCTTTGGCAGCGTTGAACCATTTGACCGTGCCTGTTTCGCGGCCAGAACCGACTTTGATGGCTTTATTAGATGTGCTGGATAATTTGCTGGTGATGATGCAGGCAATTAAAATACTGAAAAATGAGATTAAAAATAGCGGCAATTGTGCTGAGCTAAATTCAATGCTGGCAGAGCCGCTGTGCATTTTCAGACTGACAATGGTAGCGATCGCAGATGTGATAGCGCTAATAATGATTATTTTTATAAACTGGTTCATGGTAGTTGTTTGATACCTCTAAATAGCTGTTGTGTAAAATTGTGAATGTTTAGCTTGTTAACGATGTAGGGCTGAACGAATGAGAGTATACCCGATGAAAACGCGGACTTATATTTTTTTACGCGCAATTCTTGTCATCAGTTCCTCAATCGGAGTCTCATCGGGTAGTTGTAGGTGAAAGCCGTTTTCTTCTAAATTCCCCATAACTTTTGCAGGATCTTCTTTAGCGAGCTTTTTGTCAGCGCTGAGTTCCAGTTCCATAGCAAATGCAATGATACCCAGGCTATTGAATATGTCCCTGGGTACCTTTGAGAAGTCATCTTCCTCTGCCAGATAAATGTACATGTCTGGCTTGCGGCTGCATCGATAAATATAGCAATTCATATTTTTCAACTATGATGCTTAAACAGAGGCCTGTTAAATCTTGCTCAGAACTTTTTTGGCAGCGGCAATAGTTTTATCTAGCTCATCGGTAGTGTGCATGGTTGAAACAAAACCGGCTTCATAAGCGGAAGGTGCCATGTATATGCCTTCATCCAGCATGCCGTGGAAGAACTGTTTGAACTGTTCAACATTGCATTGGGTGGCTTGCTCAAAACTAGTGACCTTTTGATCAGAGAAGAACAGGCCGAACATGCCACCAACACGGTTACAGGTCATGGCGATGCCTGCTGATTTGGCAGCTTCGAGAATGCCGTCGGTGAGGTATTCAACTTTTTTGGATAACTCATCATAAAAGCCAGGGGCTGAGATTAGTTCCAGTGTTTTCAAACCCGCAGTCATGGCGATGGGATTACCAGATAAAGTACCCGCCTGATAAACAGGGCCGAGCGGTGCAATTTTTTCCATGATCTCACGTTTGCCGCCGAAAGCACCGACGGGCATACCGCCACCGATAACTTTACCTAGTGTGGTCAGGTCGGGTGTAATGTCGTAATAGCTTTGTGCTCCACCTAAAGCGACGCGGAAACCGGTCATGACTTCATCAAAAATTAGCACGATGTTGTGCTGGGTGCAGAGTTCACGAATGCCTTCGAGAAAGCCTTCAACGGGTGGGATGCAGTTCATATTGCCAGCGACGGCTTCGATAATGATACAGGCGATGTCATCACCAGCTTTAGCCAGTGTTTTGCTGACCTGCTCTAAATTATTGTAAGGCAGGGTCAATGTGTGTTCGGCCAGACTGGCAGGCACGCCGGGTGAATCGGGTACGCCCAGAGTTAAAGCGCCGGAGCCTGCTTTGACCAGCAGTGAATCAGAATGGCCGTGGTAGCAGCCTTCAAACTTGAGAATTTTATCACGACCGGTATAGCCACGTGCTAGACGAATCGCGCTCATGGTAGCTTCGGTACCTGAACTCACCATACGTACCATTTCCATGGAAGGCACGATCTCGCAGATTTTATCGGCCATGATGGTTTCAATTTCGGTGGGAGCACCAAAGCTGAGGCCATTATCGGCAGCGGCTTTTACCGCGGCGATAACTTCAGGGTGAGCATGGCCCAGAATCATGGGACCCCATGAGCCTACATAATCGATATATTGTTTGCCCTGTGTGTCGTAAATATAAGCACCCCTGGCTTTTTCTATGAAAACAGGATCACCGCCCACGCTTCGAAATGCGCGTACCGGTGAGTTAACACCACCGGGGATATGCTTTTGTGCGGCCTGAAATTGTTCGTTCATAGTGCTCATGTGTTGTACTCGTTTAGCTGTGTTAAAGACAGGGTGTAATTTCTAAGAGGGTGATTCTAACTGAATAGGCGCGAAATTTGTGAGGCTGTTGTTTGAATATCTTTGCTGGAGAATAAATCGGTGATGATAGCGGTCATGTCGGCGCCGTGTTCGACCAGTGTTTTGGCATTATCTACGGTAATACCGCCAATGCTGCACACGGGAATGTGTAATTGTTGTTTCGCTGCTTTGAGTAATTCCAGGCTGGCAGTTTGTGCAAGAGGTTTAGTCTGTGAGGTGAAGAATGCGCCAAAGGCAACGTAATCAGCGCCTGCTTTTTCTGCTTCCAGCGCCAGATCGAGCTGGTTATAGCAGGATACGCCGATAATAGTATCTGCCGTGAGTAGCTGGCGTGCTTTATTGATGGAAACATCATCTTTGCCCAGATGCACTCCGTGGGCCTGTACTTCATTGGCTAGTTCAATGTCATCATTGATGATGAGCAGGGCATTCAATTTTTCACAAAGTTTTTTGAGAGTAGATGCCTGTTTTAGGCGTTTTTCAGTATCTGTACTTTTGTCTCGATATTGAATGATTTTGGCACCACCCAGCAGTGCCTGCTCAGCTTTAGACAGGAACTCTGATTCAGTCATCAGCTGCTCATCGGTAATTGCGTAAAGCCCACGCAACGGATAATTATTCAACACTCAGGTCTCAGCTGGTTTTATCTGTATCAGAATTGTGTAGCCAGAAAAAACGATCAGGATGGTATTGTCCCATGCCGATGCGCCTTCCACCGACCAGAGTTTTGTGGGTGTAGTCGAGTGCATGGTGAGCGGCATTGGTGGTATCAAGCCCTGTTGCCAGTAAAGCTGCAAGGCTGGCTGCGAGGGTGCAGCCCGAACCGTGGTATTTGTGTGGCAGGCGTTCGTAATGGAACTGTTCAAGCTCACGGTGGTTACTGTATAGCCTGTGTACCACATCGCTGGTTTTGCCGTGGGTACCGGTGAGTAGAACATATTCACATTCGGTTTCCAGTATTCCCATCGCCGCTGCGGCGGCAGTGTCAGAACCTGGGATCAGTGCATGAGCTTCAAAAATGTTGGGGGTTAGAACGGTCGTCAGTGGTAATAATAGCTCACGTACGTTGTCGACTAGATCACTGGCGCTAAGTGAACCATCGTTTTCTGTGCTGAATACGGGATCATAAACCACCTTGATTTCGGGGTAATCAATCAGAATTGAATGAATGGCCTGGGCAATCTCTGAACTGCCAACCATGCCAATTTTTATCATGCTCACTGGCATGTCTTCGAGAATGGCGCGTGCCTGTTCGATGATTAAATCGGCGGGCATGGGCGAGAAAGATTTGACATTTTGGGTGTCCTGCACCGTGGCGGCAGTAATGATTGGAGACGCCATGCAGCCGTGGCTGCTGACGGATTCAATGTCTGCCTGTATGCCTGCGCCGCCAGAAGGGTCGAGGCCGGAAAAACACATAACAACGGGTAAAGATGATTCATTCATAGCGTATAAGTTTATGCCTGTGTGTTTGCAAAGCAAGCCCCAGTTAAAAAGAATACTGGGCGATACGGGCTTTGTTATCGGGTTAGCCTGAAGGACTTGTGCTGAGCTTCACCCATAATCGTTACCGTTAATTTACGTTCTACAGGTGCTGATTTATATTCCCAGAGAAAGAGTCCTTGCCATACACCAATGCCAGGTCGACCACTAGTGACGGGTATGGTTAGTTCATTTTGTGAGTTTGCATTTTTTACTGCTGTGGGTACAGCATTCATAGCGCTGTTGATGCTTTCATTGGCATCGATACTGCTAGGTGCAAGTTGAGCCATAAAATCGGCGGTCACGTCTTTTGTTGAATCATCCGCAGTATCATGAATTAGAATAGCGGATGAGCTGTTGTGGATAAAAATATGACAGGTGCCGGTATGTATTTTTGATTCCTTGATAGTCACTTCAATCAGTTCGGTAATTTCATAAGCACCCTGACTGTGTTCGGCGAGTTGTAGTGTGTTTTGATATAACATTGGTAATTATAAGCTGATTATTCGCCAATAATTGTCACGCTAATATTGCGTTTAAATGAATGAGTTCGGTGTTCCCACAGATAAATGCCCTGCCATATACCAAGGCTTTCTTTGCCATCGTGTATAGGAATAGAAAGTGAACTTTCAGTTAATACGGTGCGCACGTGTGCAGACATATCATCAGGGCCTTCATCGGTATGTTTGAATAAACTATCACCATCGGGTACCAGACGATTCATGAAAGCGTCCAGATCAGTCTGGACTGTTGGATCAGCATTCTCGCACAAAATTAATGAAGCACTGGTGTGCTGAATGAAAATCTGGCAAATGCCGGTTTGAATGCCTGATTTTTGAATGACGTCAGCAATCTGTTGGCTAATATTGTAAGTGCCGCGCCCTTTGGTAGAAAAACGTAATTGTTGCTGATGAACCATCAGGTTCTCCTGTTTGGTGAGCTATCAGAGTTGCCATTACAATTGATGAGCTGATTATAAGTTTTGTTGGCAATTTATGAACTGTTTATTCATTGAATTCATGAGTTCAAACCAGAGCTTTTTGCCCGACGGTATAGAAACTCCGACAGGATCCAGCATGAGGACTTTGGCTTTGCTCTCTGATAACAGTGATTTTAATATGGGAGGCATAGTCGGGGCGTCGTAAAAAACACATTCAATGTTTTTTTCTTTCATCAGATTTTTCAGGTCACTAATTCGTCGTGCGCTGGGCTGGAGTTCTGAGCTGGTGATGAAGCCTGCATTGTGCAAACCAAACTCAGCTTCAAAATACTGGTAGCCATCGTGGTAAGTTAGAAAAGATTTTTTGATGGTGTTCAATGACTGTTGAAGATTTTTTCTTAATTGAGAAATTTGATTGTGCAGCCGTTGGCTGTTATCCAGATACTGTTTTTTATGCTCAGGGTCGATACGAATAATCTGATGGGTGATAGCGTCGACTAGAATGTCGGCATTATTTGTATCTAGCCAGAAATGGGCATCCATCTTTGAATGCTCCTGGTCTGTTTCACCGTGGTTGTGATCATCTTTAGTCTGTCGTATTGGTAATAATTTCAGACCCTGAGTATGGATGAGTGAAATAGCTTTGTTTTTATTTTTGAGGCTATCGAGTACTCGAGGCAAAGCGCTTTCCATGTTCGGGCCAATCCAGAAGATTAAATCAGCCTCAGCCAGCATTCTGCGTTCAGAAGGTCGCAGGCTGTAGTGGTGAGGCGACTGATTGCTGCTCATGAGAAGCTCTGATTCAGTTACTCCCTGAGTGATTCCAGCAAGCAGTGAATGCACAGGCTTGATGCTGGCAACAATGCGTAATGGCTTTGCTGTAGCGATTGTTGAGATGGTAACGAGTAATAGAAGGCTTAGAGAGCAGAAGTGTTTAGTCACGATATTGATTTCAATATGGGATAAGATAGTGTAGTGATTTTAACATCAAATTATTAGTAAATTGGGCACTGATTTAATTCAGTGTTTTTTTGACAGGAGATGAAAAATGAAAATTATATCGATAGTGATCCTGAGTTTTATGGTGATGTTAAGCAATTCAGTGCTGGCTGGTGTGAATGTTAAGAAACCAGAGGATAAGGAGTTTGAGCAGGCTAAAATAAAAATCCTAAAAGATGTTTCAGTACGTATTGAGGTAATGACTAATTTTAGGTCTTGTGTTAAATCATCAAAAAAACGTCATGATTTAAGTACCTGTAAGAAGAAAAAGAACCGAGCAGATAAGGCGTTAAAGATCAAAGCAGAGAAGGCCAGAGAAAAGAAAAATAGCTTAAGTCAGGATGAAATAGATCGAATGAAATCTCAACTTGGCATTAAACCATCCAGATAATAAAACTAAATCTAGTTGGGAGTTATAGGTGGAAAACGATATTTTACTGGCGGCTGAAAATCTGGGCTTGAGCTTACAGGGTAAAACCATTCTCTCAGATGTGAACCTGAATTTGCATGAATCTGAAATAGTTACACTGATTGGCCCCAATGGTGCGGGAAAAACCAGTTTAATCCGAATTCTTTTGGGTTTGAGTGAAGCGAGCGAAGGCGAAGTTTATCGTCGTGCTGGTCTGAGTATCGGTTACGTGCCGCAACGTACCAGCATCAATGCTGTGTTGCCCTTGAGAGTGCAGGATTTTCTGAGGCTGGGCGCCAGTTATAAAGATGAAGAGATTGCGCCAGTGTTGGAAGAGGTGGGTGTCAGTCACATTTTGAATTCCGCCATTCAGAAGATTTCCGGTGGTGAATTGCAACGGGTTCTACTGGCCAGAGCTTTGTTGAAGAAGCCCAATGTGCTGGTGCTGGATGAACCCGCTCAGGGTGTTGATGTCATCGGTCAGCAGGCCTTATATAAACTGATTACTTCGATTCGTGATAGCCATGCCTGTGGCATTTTGATGGTCTCGCACGATTTGCATCTGGTGATGGCTGCGACTGATCAGGTGGTTTGTTTGAATACCCACGTTTGCTGCACCGGCCATCCAGATCACATCAGCGAGCATCCAGAGTACCTAAAATTATTTGGTGATGCGCTGGATGGCATGGCAGTGTACTCGCACCATCATGATCACGAACATGAATTGAATGGTGCGATAGTCTGCACACACCATAAGGAGTGTGGTCATCATAATGGATGATTTTATTATTAATGCCTTACTGGCGGGTATTGGACTGGCATTGCTGGCAGGCTCATTGGGCTGCGTGGTGGTCTGGCGACGCATGGCTTATTTTGGCGATACTCTGGCGCACTCAGCGTTACTGGGTGTAGCGCTAGCAGTTTCTGCCGAGATTCTACCTATTATTGGTGTCGCTGTAATTGGGATTGTGCTCGCCTCGTTATTATTCTGGCTGGAGCAAAAGCAGGAATTATCCACCGATACATTATTAGGTATCATGTCACACAGTGCTTTGGCGCTGGGGTTGATCGTTTTATCCATCGCACAGAATCAGGGTGCCAATGTTGATTTGATGGCCTATTTGTTTGGCGATATTCTAGCCGTTAGTCGTGCAGAACTAATCTGGATTTATGCCGGTGCTGTATTAGTGCTCTCTCTGTTTGCTTATCTATGGCGAGATCTTTTGTCCATTTCGGTGCACGAGGAATTGGCACGTACCGATGGTGTTTTGGTAAACAAAACACGTTTTATGTTTATGTTGTTGCTGGCATTGACGATTGCCGTGGCGATAAAAGTGGTTGGGGTTTTGTTGATTACAGCCTTGTTAATTATTCCTGCGGCTAGTGCTCGTTTGTATTCAAAAACACCTTTGCAGATGGTGGTTTTATCGATGTTGTTTGCGGTTTTGTCTGTGGTATTGGGGCTAGCATCATCAATGCAGTGGGATGTGCCGACGGCACCGGCGATTGTTTTGGCAGCAGCGGTGTTGTTTTTTGTTTCTAATTTGGTGCGTGGTCGCTAAGTTAAAAATTTTAATTCCTTACCTTTAACCACGCATGCTCTCAGCTAAAATTTGTTATCCTTGTGTGTTCAATATTCATAGTTAATCCAAAGGTGTGTTATGCCACGTTACCGCTCAAAAACCACGACTGAAGGCCGCAATATGGCCGGTGCCCGCTCACTGTGGCGTGCGACCGGAATGAAAGATGATGATTTCCAGAAGCCGATTATCGCGGTGGTCAATTCGTTCACCCAGTTTGTGCCGGGGCATGTGCACCTTAAAGACATGGGGCAACTGGTCGCTCGCGAGATTGAAAAAGCCGGTGGTGTTGCCAAGGAATTCAACACCATTGCGGTTGATGATGGTATCGCGATGGGCCACGATGGCATGTTGTACAGCCTGCCGAGCCGCGATCTGATTGCGGATTCAGTCGAATATATGGTCAATGCACATTGTGCCGATGCCATGGTCTGCATTTCCAACTGCGACAAGATCACACCGGGCATGCTGATGGCCGCGATGCGTATCAATATCCCGGTGGTGTTCGTGACCGGTGGGCCGATGGAAGCCGGCAAGACCAAGCTCGCCGAGCATGCCCTGGATCTGGTTGATGCCATGGTCATTGCAGTTGACGACAGTGCCAGTGACGAAAAGGTTGCTGAGTACGAGCGTTCCGCTTGCCCGACCTGCGGTTCCTGTTCCGGCATGTTTACCGCCAACTCTATGAACTGCCTGAGCGAAGCGCTGGGCCTGAGCCTGCCTGGCAATGGCACCGTAGTGGCCACCCATTCTGACCGTGAGGCACTGTTCAAACGCGCCGGTTCGCTGATCGTTGAACTGACTAAACGCTATTATGAACAGGATGATGACAGCGTACTGCCACGCAGCATCGGTTCGAAAGCAGCGTTCAACAATGCCATGACGGTGGATATCGCCATGGGTGGCTCGACCAACACCATTCTTCACCTGCTCGCTATCGCGCAGGAGGCTGGAGTTGACTTCAGCCTGAAAGACATCGACGAGTTGAGCCGCAAGGTACCACAACTGTGCAAGGTGGCACCGAACACGCCGAAATACCATATCGAAGACGTACACCGTGCCGGTGGCATCTTCGGCATACTCGGCGAACTCAACCGTGCCGGCATGCTTGATGACCAGTGCCCGACGGTACATAGTGCCACGATGCGGGAAGGACTTGAACAATGGGATATCACCCTCAATGATAATGCTGAAGTCGCTGAATTCTTCAAGGCCGGTCCGGCCGGGATTCCCACACAGACCGCGTTCAGCCAGAGCACACGCTGGCCATCACTGGATGATGATCGCGAGAACGGTTGCATTCGCTCACTCGAACACGCCTATAGTCTGGAAGGTGGTCTCGCCGTATTGCACGGCAATATTGCCGAGGATGGTTGTGTGGTCAAAACTGCGGGCGTCGATGAATCTATCCTGGTGTTCGAAGGCAGCGCGCATATCACCGAATCACAGGACCAGGCTGTTGATGACATCCTCAATGACCGGGTTAAAGAAGGCGATGTGGTCATCGTGCGTTACGAAGGACCGAAAGGTGGGCCGGGCATGCAGGAAATGTTGTATCCAACTTCCTACATCAAGTCGAAAGGCCTCGGCGAAAGCTGCGCGCTGCTGACTGACGGTCGCTTCTCCGGCGGTACCTCGGGTCTGTCGATCGGTCACGTTTCACCCGAAGCTGCTGCCGGTGGTGCAATTGGTCTGGTGCGTAATGGTGACAAGATTCGTATCGACATCCCGAATCGCTCGATAGATGTTTTGTTATCCGAAGAAGAACTGGCGCAGCGTAGGGTAGAGCAGGATAAGTTGGGTTGGGCACCGGAGCAGGCGAGGCCGCGTAAAGTGAGTGCGGCGTTGAAGGCTTATGCTTTGTTGGCGACCAGTGCGGATAAGGGGGCGGTTAGGGATTTATCGAAACTTGACTGAGTAATAGTTAATATTTATTTAGTTTTGAAAAATGGCAGCAATTTATTGCTGCCATTTTTTTGAATATCCGTTTCTGGCGGTGACCTCAACCGGTCAACGCAACACATGCGTTAAATCGTTCTGCCG
>CBFCZV010000015.1:0-59174 GCA_965602855.1 uncultured Gammaproteobacteria bacterium
CTGGTATTTATCAGGCGGTATTCGAGTTCTGCAAAAAACACGGTGCTTTTGATGTAACCACCATGGGTAACGTTAGCAATGTTGGATTGATGGCGCAGAAAGCCGAAGAGTATGGTTCGCACGATAAGACTTTTGAAATTCCTGCTAACGGAACCGTGACAGTCACTGATGCTGCTGGTAATACTTTGATGGAACACAAAGTAGAGCAGGGTGATGTCTGGCGTATGTGCCAGACTAAAGACCTGCCGATACAGGACTGGGTTAAATTAGCCGTGAGCCGTGCAAGAGCCACTGGTCAGCCTGCTATTTTCTGGCTGGATAAAAACCGTGCACACGATGCTAATTTAATCACCAAGGCAGAAACTTATCTAAAAGATCACGACACCACTGGTCTTGAAATAAAAATCATGTCTCCAGTAGATGCAATTAACTACACACTGGATCGCGTCAAAGCAGGCGAGAATACCATCTCAGTTACCGGTAATGTATTGCGTGACTACTTAACAGACCTGTTCCCAATTTTAGAACTGGGTACCAGTGCAAAAATGTTATCTATCGTGCCGCTATTAGCAGGCGGTGGATTATTCGAAACTGGTGCCGGTGGTTCAGCACCAAAAATGGTTGAGCAGGTTGTCGAAGAAAATCACCTGCGCTGGGATTCACTCGGTGAGTTTTTAGCGCTGGCGGTTTCACTCGAAGACCTGGCGCAAAAAACAAACAGCAACAAAACCAAAGTACTCGCCGCTGCGCTGGACAAAGCAAACAGCACGTTCCTGAACAACGACAAATCGCCATCACGTAAAACCGGCGAGCTAGATACACGCGGCAGTCATTTCTATTTGGGCATGTACTGGGCGCAGGCATTGGCTGAGCAAAGTGATGATTTAGATCTGAAAGCCACGTTTACACCTGTTGCGCAACAGCTCACCGATAACGAGGCAAAAATTGTCGAAGAGCTAAATGGTGTACAGGGTAATGCTGCTGATCTCGGTGGTTACTATTGCCCGAATAAAGAAGCGACTGCCAAAGTGATGCGCCCGAGTGCTACTTTGAATGCGGTGGTTGATAGTTTGTAGTTGATCTCTCTCAGGTGTCCTTAACCAGGGACACCTGAGAAAAACCCATGAATTAAGTTTCTTGGTCATATGACAGGATTTATATGCTCTCTATGCTGAATCAAATTTCTATCGCTGCAGCAGGCTTTTCTGTTATTGCTCTGTTTTTATTAGTATTTCAAACTCGTTCAGAATCAAAAATCGCAAAAATACTGGCTAATGCATTGCTCTGTAATTTGGTAGCTATTCAGCTTTTACAGGGGCTTTATGTAAGTAGTTATCTATTATTTGAGAATGTAATCGTATTTATCTATTTCTTGCTGCTGGGTTTTGTCGGGCCTGCGTTCTATCTTTATAGTCAGCATGTTATGCATACGGGTAAGAAGTGGAGTGTGCAGGAAAGCGGACATTTTCTACCCTTGCTGGTTGTTGCTTTATTTGCTTATTTATTGCCAGAAAACTTTAATATCGCTTATGCCATTGTTTTCCTCATCGGTGGTATATACATGGCCAGTCTGGCCTGGTCTTTATATAAGCTACGACATCAACGTACCTTATTTAAAGCTGAGTTCATATTTGCGGCGATTTTTTTAAGCTGGGCAATTGCAGTGGTTTTTGTAGGCGTGTTTAGTAGCCAATCACTGGATTATTTAATCCCTGCTCAGATTATTATGCTTTCCATCGCAATAGCGGCAGCTGTTCATATTCAGCTCAATTACCCACATTTACTCAGCTCGCTGGAAGAAATTGCCAATAAGCTTTATCAAAGCTCAACGCTGTCTAATGTGGATTGTGAGGATGTAAAAACTCGGCTTGAGGAATTAATGAAGAGCAATAAGGTATATCAGGATGCTGACCTGTCTTTGTCATCATTAGCTGAGATGTTATCAATGAAATCTCATCAGCTATCTGAATTAATTAATACTCAGTTAGGAATGAGTTTTTCTGCTTATCTACGATGCCAACGTGTAAAGGCTGCTGAAGCATTATTAATTAAGGAACCAGAAGTATCCGTGCTAGCCATTGGGCTTGATGTAGGTTTCAGTTCTCAATCTGCGTTTTATTCGGCATTCAGGGAAGTGCATGCTATTGCGCCGGGGCAGTATCGGCGTCAGATGATTGCTAAATGATCATTTGGCAATCATCCTAAGTTACTGAAATAACAATATAAATTATTTTTTATATTCCTGATTTGTCAATCAGGAAGTCTAATTTCGTTAGAACTGCTGTAATCCCTATCACATTGTTGATTAGGAGAACGCCATGTATCTAACCATTAAATTAATTCATATTGTCAGCGCTACTCTGTTGTTCGGAACTGGTCTCGGTAGTGCTTTTTATATGTTTATGGCCTATCGCAGTGGCAATATGCAAGTGATGGCAGAAACCAACCGCATCGTTGTCATTGCTGATTTTATATTCACTACACCTACCGTCATTATTCAATTAGTTACGGGGCTTTATCTTTTAAATTATCTTGGACTTGAATGGACTTCACCCTGGAGTTTGTCAGTTTTAGGCTTATACGCCTTTGTTGGTGTCTGCTGGCTACCCGTTGTCTGGTTACAAATCTGGTTAAGGAACAGGGCGCAGGAACTAGATCATCCTGATGCACAATATCGGTATCGAATGAAAGTCTGGACTATTTTGGGTGTCATGGCATTTCCTGCTGTTGTTGTTCTTTACTGCTTTATGGTTTACAAACCTTTTTGGGGATAATCATGAATATCTTAATCGTAGGTGTGAGTGGTTTTATAGGTCAGCATCTTTATCATGCGCTTAGTCAGTGTGGTTATAACGTAACGGGTTGTAGTCGTCATGAAGTGCACAACATCAAATGGCAAAGTTTTAGCTTTAATCAAAGCGCTGAAGACTGGGAGTGCCAGCTGAAAAATATCGATATTGTGATCAACGCAGCAGGTATTTATCAAGAATCAGATGCACATGATTTTTTGCAGACACATGAACTTGGCCCCAAAAAACTCTTTGAAGTATGTGCAAGGCTTGGCATTAAAGTAATTCAAATATCAGCCATCGGTGCAGAGATAGAAAATCCCACAACAGATTTTTTAATCTCCAAACGCAATGCAGATCAATCTTTGTTAGAGAGCGACAGACCTAATATAGTTTTATATCCCGGCATCGTACTCGGCGAACGGGGCAGAAGTACGCGTCAATTAAGTTTGCTAGCCAGACTGCCTTTAATGCCGCTGGTATTCGGCAGAAATAAAAAACTGCCGTTAATAAGTATTTACCAACTAACAGAACACATAATAAAAACTATTCAGCATTGGCCGAAGGCAAAGCAGGCCAGCGTTTTAATAGCCAAAGAAGAAAACATGGAGCAGCTATTGAATAATCTGAAAAACTGGATGGGATTAGGCAAGGGGTATTTTATTTCAATACCAAAACAATTAATAAACCTTGGCTTTAAACTCTTGCCAGGATTATCGGTAGGTGCATTTAACAAACAGAGTATCGAGTTACTATCCGAGTATTCAAACAGATCATATTCGCCAATATCAAATACAACCGCCTCAGATTCATTGCTCAAGCATGCCGCGTCTGCGACTTTTAAAAAAGCATTAAAACTGAGAATGTTGTTTTATGTAAATTTAATCGCACTTGGCATTATCTGGATAGTCTCGGGCATAAGCTCACTAGTCAGTTTTGAGCAGAGCCGAGAATTAATTACATCAATCGGTATAAATGGATTATTGGGTGATAGCATTATTATCGGCGCTGCCATTGGTGATATATTTCTCGGAATTTTTCTCTGGCATCCAGGTCTGAGGCGATATGTAATCTACACACAGATTGCTGTTATGTTGATATACAGTCTCATCATATCAATCGCACTACCGATATTTTGGCTGCATCCCTTTGCCCCCATCATTAAAAATCTGGCCATGTTAGTGCTGGCATTATATTTATTAACAGAAGAAACGGAGTAACAAATGTTTAAAACTATATTATCTGAACAATGGAAATTACTGAGTCCAGCAGTTCAACAACATTATGGTATTGAAGATGGTGAAAAGATTACAATGCAGGGCGAGCTTGCTGTAAGGCATGGAAAGTTTATAAAGATGCTGATGCCGTTTATTCGACTGACGGGTGCACTTGTGCCTGTTGAAGGCGATAAATTTACAGTAACGGTGGAGAATAAAAGAGTAGGTGATACTTTTTATTGGCACAGGTTGTTTGAAAAAGATAATAAAGTCTATGAATTTGATTCAAAAATGGAGCGATATGGTGATGATGTTGTTGAGTTTGTTGGGCTTGGTATTGGGATTAAAATGGGGTTAAAAGTTTCTGATGGGGGGGTTCTCTATATTGATAAGGGTTATGTCTTTAAGCTGGGTTCAAAGCTCATTCCTGTTCCAATAGGTATGTTGGTTGGTAAGTCTGTGATTGAGGAATTTACATCAGAGAGCAGTAGTAATGATCTAGAAATGCGATTTGTGGTCAATCATCCCTGGTTTGGGTTTGGTTTTAGTTATATGGGTTTTTTCAATTTTAAAAATGACTGCAGTTAGAATCAAACAACCTGCCCAGCACACCACCCCGAAGACCACGCCCACTGGAAGTTATAACCACCCAACCACCCAGTAATATCAATCAACTCACCGATAAAATAAAGCCCTTCTACTTTACTCGACTCCATAGTTTTGGATGACAACTCATCACAATCAACACCACCCAGCGTAACTTCTGCGGTACGGTAGCCTTCAGTGCCGTTGGGTTTTACCTGCCAGTTCTGTAACTGTTCGGCAATTTCTTTAATGCGCAGCTGCGATAATTCCTGCAATGTTTTATCGATGGCTTCATCGCCCAGTAGCGCTGGCACTAAACGTTTCGGTAGTATTTCGGTTAATACGGTTTTTAATTTAATATTGGCTTGCTTCGCCTGTCGCGCCTTTAATAGCTCGATAACATCCATGTCTGGTAACAGGTTAATGCTAACTGCCTCACCGGCGTTCCAGTAAGAAGAAATTTGCAAAATAGCTGGGCCGCTTAATCCACGATGGGTGAACAGGATGTTTTCTCGAAATGAAATCAGTTCATTACTAACCACGGCTTCAAGAGAAATACCCGAGAGCTCAGAAAGCATTGCTTTGTCATGCGGTTGCAAAGTAAAAGGCACCAGCCCTGCCTGAGTAGGCCAGATATGGTGACCAAACTGTTCCGCCACTTTGTAACCAAAAGGAGTGGCGCACATTTTTGGAATGGATAAACCACCGCTAGCAATCACTAATGAGTTGGCGGTAAAAATTCCTAATGAGGTATCGGCAGAAAACGTATCTTTTTTCTCAATTTTATTGATTTCGCATTTGAGCCTGATTTTTACGCCTGCTTTTTTGCATTCTGCCAGCAGCATATCAAGAACGTCTTTGGCACTGTCGTCACAAAATAACTGACCGTGGTCGCGTTCGTGAAAAGGGATTTTATGCTCGCTGACCATGGCGATGAAATCCCATTGCGTGTAGCGACTTAAAGCTGATTTGCAGAAATGGGGGTTGTGCGAAATATAGTTGTCGGCGCTGACATCATAATTGGTGAAGTTGCAGCGGCCACCACCGGACATGAGGATTTTTTTGCCGGCCTTGTTGGCGTGATCCAGTACAACGACTTTGCGACCACGTTTGCCTGCTTCGATGGCACACATTAAACCGGAGGCGCTGGCACCGATGATCAGGACGTCTGCTTGGATTTGTTTTTCTGGCATTCTTTGTTTTTGTCGCACCTACATTAGTCAGAGTTATTTAACTTAGTTTTCGAACTCTAAACTTACGGCCTTTAATTTTTCCTTCAGATAAAATCTTCAGTGCTTGTTTGGCAATAGCGCGTTCAACGGCAACGTAAGCCACCTTGTCAAAAAGATCGATCTTGCCGATCTGTTTGCCGGGTATTTCTTTGCTGGCAGTTAACGCACCCAGTATGTCGCCAGGGCGAACTTTGTCTTTGCGTCCACCATTAATGCACAGGGTCACCATCGGTGGGCTGAGTTTGAAGTTGTCTCGCATTTTGAGGGTCGATACGGGCTCGATGTGAATAGAGCTCTTCTGGTATTCTTCAATCGCAGTGACTTTTTTTGCTTCAGAAGGCATGAATAAACTCAAGGCCAGACCTTCTTTACCGGCGCGGCCAGTACGTCCGATACGGTGAATATGAATTTCTGGGTCCTGTGAAATTTCAAAGTTAATCACCGCACTTAAGTCTTTGATGTCCAGTCCGCGTGCAGCGACATCGGTAGCAATTAGAATTGAGCTGCTTTTATTGGAAAACTGTACCAGCACCCGATCACGATCATTTTGTTCAAGGTCGCCGTGTAGAGCCAGTGCGTGAAATCCCTGGTTCCATAATTCTTCAGCCACTTCTCTGCATTGATGTTTGCGATTGCAAAATACGACGCTGGATTCTGGTCGGTAATGATGTAGTAGGGCGATTAAAGTTTTGGTTCTATCGCCTTTTTCAATTTCGTAGAACACCTGTTTTATTTTTTTGTCGTCGTGCAGGCTTTCAACGTGAACATCAAGCGGATCTTTCTGAACGGCTTTGCTGATGTCTTTTATTTCATCCGGGTAGGTCGCGGAGAATAACAGTGTTTGTCTTTTTGCCGGCATGAATTTAACAATCGACATGATGTCTTCATGAAAACCCATATCCAGCATTCGATCGCCTTCATCCAGTACCAGCGTTTTCAAATCGTCCAGTTTTAAGGAGCCTTTTTGCAGATGTTTTAAAATCCGCCCCGGTGTGCCGACGACGATATGCGGCTGATGATCTAGCGATGCCAGTTGTCCGCCCATGGCTGTGCCGCCACACAAGGTGAGGATTTTAGTGTTGGGTATCGGTCGCGCCAGACGGCGAATTTCCTTACTAACCTGATCGGCCAGTTCGCGTGTTGGACAAAGCACCAGTGCCTGAGTTTGGTAAGTTTGTGCATCCAGCCTGTGCAATAAACCAATACCAAAGACCGCCGTTTTGCCGCTACCGGTTTTTGCCTGCGCCTGTACATCTTTACCCTCTAAAATCGCAGGCAGGCTTTGTGCCTGGATAGGGGTCATTGCTTTGTATTCCAGTGACTCAAGGTTGGCCAGGAATTCAGCTGATAAGGGAAGTGATTTGAAGGCAGTAGTGGTCACGGGATACAGGTCTTAATTGGTGGTTAGCAGGCGGCGTATGATAACAGATTAAGGCGAGTACAAATTAAAAGAGGCTGAACACCCAGCCTCTTTTAATTACTCTGATTTGTCTAGTTTAATCAGTTTCCATATTGGCTTTGTAGTGCCCCTGACGAGCCAGACTGTTCAGACGAGCACGTTTTAACAGGGCGACTTCTGCCGCCTCGACATTTCCACGCATACCTTGCCAGGCTTCTAATACTGGTTGCTGCAATGCACGTCCGTAGGAAATGCTCAACTGCCAGGGCCCGCCTATCTGGTTAATCGCATTTAAATTGGCGGTTGCTTCTTCGGGACTTTGCCCACCAGACAGGAAATTGAGGCTGGGTACGGCAGCAGGTACGGCGCGGCGAAATACTCGTATGGTCGCTTCTGCTATTTCATCGGGGTCCGCGGTTCGGCAATCTTTGCCGGGCAATATCATATTGGGTTTCAGGATCATATGTTCAAGTGTCACGCCATACTGCAACAGCGCCTGAAACACGGCGTACAAAACCTGTTCGGTGACTTCTTCACAACGGTCTATATCGTGATCGCCATCCATCAGTACCTCAGGCTCGACAATCGGCACTACGCCCAGCTCCTGACAGGTGATTGCATAGTGCGCCAGCCTCTCGGCATTGGCGAACAAGCCGAGTTGAGTGGGATTGGTGGCGCTGATCGGGTAGACCTCTCGCCACTTGGCAAAACGTGCACCCCGTTCGATATAAGTGATTAAACGCTCAGCCAGACCATCCAGGCCTTTGGTGATGAGATCGCCGGGTGCGCCTGGCAGTGCTTCAGTGCCTTTATCAACTTTGATACCCGGCACGATTTTCTGGCTCCACGCGACTTCCGGTAGCGGTGTACCGGCTTCATTCTTCTGGCCGAGAGTTTCCTCGAATAGAATAACGCCACTGATGAAATCCCCCAGTCCGGGGGTTTCGAGCAATAAGGAACGATAGTTGCGTCGATTTTCTTCGGTGGATTTGAGGTCGATAGCGGCGAATCGTTTTTCAATGGTAGGCGCGCTTTCGTCAGCTGCGAGAATGCCGCGACGATCATCAACCATGTCTTCGATGGTTTGCTGTAATTTCTGGCTTGTATCCATGATCTTGCACCTCCGCGCGAATCAGGTATACGTACATTATGTGCCTTTTTGTTTAATTCTCAAGGCCGAAAACAGGTGGGTTTTTATCAGCTTGCTTCGGTCACCGGTGCCAGCATCAAAAGTAAGGTTTGTGCGTGTTCGGCGGTGGTGTGTCCTAAATCAGTTAAATAACCGCCATCCATCTGAGTGACCATGCCTTTTTCGTGCAGGCGTTTGACAGCCTCAATGATTTCGGGGTTGGCGCTTTTGTGTACCTTGATTCCTTGCTGTGAACTTTCCAGGTTATAACGAATGAGTACATCGAGTTCTTGAATCTGTTCTGGTGAGTAGGGCATAACAAAACCTCGTAGGGAGCAAAATAGTCATTGCGACTGGATTCGTTTATCTTGACGGAATCCTATAAGTAAATCAATCAGCTAGATATTAAAGCGAAATAGTGTTTCCATATTGATTTCAATCATCTCTTTCCCTGATCAAGCTTAAAGTGCTGGCGAATCTTATCAATAAATTTGTCATCTTCCCACGGGGCTGCGCCGTAAAAATAGCCGCTGAACGAGCCATCGGCTGTAACGAAGATGCTATAGGGCAGTGCAGGAATGTTTAGTGTGTCGCTGTCATCCTGATTGACTAGTAGTGGTGGCATATCCAGTTTATATTTTTTTATAAAAAATTTGGATTGTGCCATGCGCTCATCCAGTGACAGTGGAATAACTAAAACGTCGCTGTTTTTTTGCATCCACTCCAGCATGTGGGGAAGTTCTTTGCGGCATGGAAAACACCAGGCTGCCCAGAAGTGCAGAATTCGTGATTTACCTTCGGTGTCTTTCAGGTGATGGACTTTGTCATCAGCATCCTGCCAACGGATGTCGGGTAGGGGCTGGTTGTTGCCGGGTTTTATTTCATTGGCGTAACTGAGCTGACATACTGAAAGCGTTAACAGTGCAGCAACGAAAAGGCTTAATGGGTGATTAATCCAGTTATAAAATCTCACGCTTAGTTTTCTTTTGACAGATAATCGAGAAGTGATTTAGTTTGATCTTCGGTTAGTTGTGGTCTACCCGCACTTTTCATACGAACCTGCATAGTGTTCAAAACCACACGCCATTGTTTAGGTCTCAGACGACTGCGGTCAGGCGCCTGATGACAGGCGTCAGCACAATATGTGGTGAAAATTTCTTCACCACTGAGTGTTGTTTCGTTATCGTTTTTAGCATCACTGGCAAACAGTGTGCTGCTAAATAGCAGAGTAAAAATTATCAGACTGTATTTCATAATGGTAATTGTTGATCCAGAATTTCAATAAGCTTGCTACTCTTGTAGACCTCATTCATCAGAATGGTGCCATCGTTGTCGATGATGACGGTAGTGCTCATTATGGCGTCAAATTGATTTTCCACCGTATTATTTACATCCGCCAGAACGTCGAATTTAGGTGTGAGATAGCCATTGGCCTGTGCCTCTGCATAAACATCTTCGACGCTGCCGTTTTTATAGTCCACCAGAGCATAAACCACGGTTCCACGATTAGCGAATTGCGGAATGATGTCGGTATAAATGTAATCGGTATGCGATAAGCAGATGGGGCACCACATAGTGAAGTAAAGCACGACTACATCGGCTTCGTTCGTGCCACCCGCTAAATGATCAGATAATACAAAATCATCGCCATGCATATCTTTTATGGTGAAGTCGGCGGCAATCTGGCCGGGCATATTGCCGATAGAACCGGATTCTATGGGACTGCGGTCATCGCTGTTTGATGGCAGAAGATCATCCTTCATGTCACAGGCGCTCAGACCAACAAGCAGCAGGCTCAGAGTCAGTAATTGTCGTAAAGTTTTAACGCAAGACATGACTAACTCCTACTGTGATGACATTAGTGGTGGCGAAGTTGTCACCCCAGCCATCACTTTTTGGTGAGTGATTAACAGTCAGTTTATAGACCCAGTCACGGTTTTCAGTGGCCCAGGCCAGTGTTGCAGAAATTGTTTCTTTTTCAAAACCAGTAGCGGTATCAACCGTGCCATCAATCATGCCTTCATCTTGTTTCAAAAAGGCATAAGCCAGTGTGCCGGTGACCGACTCCATTTCATCGGTGAAATAGGTGTAGCCCACGCTGAAGTTAGTATTGAAACGGTCACCCAGTTGTTTGCGATAGGGTTCAACGTTGTTATTTTCCTGATTAACAGGACGTTCCAGATGCTTGCCGTAGGTGGCACCAAAAGTCATATTCCAGGGGTAGATGGTTTTATCGATCAGCACAGAGGCATCTAGACGGTAGAAACCAAGGCCGGTAATGTCGGAATCGTTTTCTATCCCATCATAAGGCGAAGTGCCGGTAGGTATGTTGAGCGTGCCACCTAAATAGATGGCGGGCATCAAATCTTCCCACTTCTTAACATCCCAGACGCAGGTGATTTTCTCGAAGGCTTCGTACCAGACCGATACCGTGCCATCACCAATGCCACTGGTATTGCTTTCAGAGCCGGAATATTTATTGCGGTTAAACACATAAGGCAGGGTGACAGAAGCCTGCCAGTTAGGTGCTAAACGATGGCCGTAACCAAGGTTTATGCGGTACTGATTCAGGTCATTGGCTTCAGATTTCCAGTTACCATCACCATCCCACTGGCCTGTGTAATGCTCATAATCCATACTGATATCAATCATGGCTTTGGAGAATTTGGGTAAAACCAGTGAAGAGGCTGAGCCACCGCCGCAGCAGGAGGCAGCTTGTGCGGTAGAACTCAGACCCACGAAGCTCACTGGAATCAAAGAAAGAGCGGTGCTTGAAACAAGCACCGCTCTGAGATGGTTAATTATCAACTTTTTATTTTTCAAATTAGATCCTTACATGACCATTGGTGCTGAAGGGGTGACGGTGAAGGTGGCATAACTAGGAGTAGTTGCTTCATCAATATATACACCATCGATGCTGCTGTTGTACGTAAGACCATTGATGACCATACGAACATAGAGTTCACCTTCAACATCATTAGTCAGGCCGGCTATGCTTGCTGCAGTCCAGTAACCATTACCGTTTTCAATAGCTGAAACAACGCCAGTGTTGAAAGTAGCATCGGTTGATACCTCTACAGTCATGCTGCTAATGATTAGCTCGTTACCCGTTCCAGCACCCAATGTGGTGGTGCTAGTGACAGCAGGAAAGCTCATCATGGTTTCCATGGTGGAGGTGAATAACTCGAATGTGTGGTTACCAGTCATGCCTGATAGGTTAGATTTGAACAATAAGAATGTACGTGCATCAGCTCCACCTTCCATATTCATGACTGTGTCGTTTTCGTTTTTCTGTTTAACGAGTGCAGTACCATTCATCGCCATCATCACTGTTGGGTAGAAATTTACGGTGTCCATCATGCCATCAACCATCACTTTCAAGTCCCAGTAACCCATGGACATGCCATCCATCATCGTGGAAGCCATCACGTAATAAATAGTGCAGTCATAAGTGCCTGCTGTACCACTTTCAATACAGGCTCCATCGACTGGAGTGGCATGGGATTTGTCTGCATCCATGTGCATCATAGGCATTAATGTGACAGCTTTGCCTGTGGCTGGAGTTGAGTCACTATTGTTAGTAACTCGAACCTGGAACTTATTCTTACCTTCCATTGCGTCCATCATGCCTTCAACATATTCAACTGTGTAGTTTGAAGTGAGGGCTGTTTGTGCGAAGGGCAGGATGCCAATCATGCTATTGTCCAGACCTGATGCATCATTACCACCTGCACGGAAATCTAACATGGCAGTGTTAAACTGGTTTTGAATGTCAGCGGGTAAAGCTGAACCAGCAGCAGAAACTGGGCCTGTTGCATCTACGCCATCCAATGTGCCATCGGACAGGTCATCAGCCAGTGCTAGTAGCAGTTCAAATTGTTCTGCTGCGGTTAAGCCTAAATTCATAGTTAGCTGACTAAAAGCAGCGGCACGTAAGCCTGCTAATAATTCCTCATCAGTAGCTTCAGCTGCAGGGCCAGTTGCATCAGTAGGTGCAATAGTAGTGTCTGGTGTATAACCAAAAGCGTTTTCAAATGCAGTCTCAGCTTCGGCAAGTGTCATTTGATGCTGCATTCTCAGTCGGTGCATAATCGTGCTTTCAGGTGTAGCGTGTAGATTTACACCTGCAGCCAGTGAGTCGGCATCTGCATAGGCAGTTAAAGTGCCTGCTGTTTCAGATGTACCAGTCGCTTCATCGGTGTAAGTACCACCTGTACATGTCAGTACCAGATCACTAGCAAGGTTAGCAGTAGGAATGTAAGCAGTGTATTCACCAGTGGCTGATGTAGTAATGCCAGTTGCGATCACGTTGCCATTTATATCCTGAACTTGACAACTAGCACCATTGACGGAAGAAGCAAAAGCAGAGCCATCGATTGTAGTTGTAGGAACTGCGCTGCTACTGCTACTGCTACCGCAGCCCACAACGCTGACAGATAATGTAGCAGCGAACAATGTTGCCATGGCTGTGCGCGTGAATGATAAATGGTGTGCAATTGACATCGGTGACTCTCCAACAGATTAATAATTGCAGGGGATTCTAATCAGAGAAGAAGCAATTTGGAATGCGACATAGTGACGCAGGACGATCAAAGTTGCCCCAATGTTTTGTATAATGCGTTCTTTTTACAGAGTAGCACCATGCCGTTGAATATTGATAATCGAAGTATTGCCCTGGCCATTCCTCCTATCTTGCGTCTGGCATTCAGGCCGTTGTTTCTGGGTGGCACGCTGTTTTCCATTATGGCCATCGGCTGGTGGCTCTATTTCTGGTTGAACCCGTTTAGCTGGGCGCCCCATGGTGGGCCTGTCTGGTGGCACGGGCATGAAATGCTGTTTGGTTTTGGTGCGGCGATTGTGGTGGGTTTTTTGCTGACTGCGGTGGCAACCTGGACAGGGGTTATCGGAATCAGGGGCAAACCTCTGGCGGTGCTGGCGTTGAGCTGGTTATTGGGGCGATTGTTGATGGCCTTTGGTACAGGGTTGCCCGTCTGGCTGCTTGTGGCGGGTGATGTGGTTTTTCCTCTACTGGCCGCTGTTGCCATGGCTTATCCGGTGATAAAGGCAAAACAGTGGGGTAATTTGATGTTCGTGCCCTTATTGTTTGCGCTGGCCTTGTTGAATATGGCCAGTCACTGGGGGGTGATTACTGAGCAACCCCAGCTGGCGATGCAGTCACTGCACGGCACAATCATGTTGTTTGTTTTGATTATCTCCATCGTGGGTGGCCGTGTGATTGCGGCATTTACCGCCAATGCGACCGGTACTGAGCGAGCACGACCTGTTCAGTGGCTTGAAACTGCCAGTATCACCAGCATTATTTTTATGCTGCTGATTGCTTTATATGGCTTTGCCAACGTGCCATCGACATTGTTGTTGCTGGTTTCTGGTGTCGCCGCCATCGCAAATGGCTGGCGTTTCCTGCGTTGGGGCTATCAGCATGGCTGGTCAGATCCACTGTTGTGGTCATTGCATCTGGCTTATGCCTTTATACCTCTTGGTTTTATTGCGCTGGCTCTGTACAGCGTGGGGCTGATGGATAGTGTCAGTGCGGCGCTGCATAGCTTCACGGTGGGGGCGATTGCTGGAATGATCCTGGCGATGATATCTCGAGTGACTCTGGGGCATACCGGGCGCCCACTTCATCCGCCTAAATTGATGTCATTGGCTTACGTTTCTATTCTTTTAGCGGCGATAATTCGTGTGGTGATACCCGCCTGGTTGCCCGAATTTTCACACTGGGGTATCGCAATTGCCGGTATTTTCTGGATACTGGCTTATGGTATTTATGCCTTTTACTACGCGCCGATGCTGGTGACAACGCGGGCAGACGGGAATCCTGGTTAAAAATTGATCAGAGTTGTTTTAGGTCAAGTTACTTTGAGTATTGTGGTGCTAAAGTTCTTCGTTCGATTTGAGTTCTGACTGAGGGTATTGATATGGGTTGTTGTGGAAGCTGTGGCGGTCAAGATGCTGATAAAGCACAAGATCAGGATAAGGATAAAGAAAACGAGCAGGAGCAAAACCAAAACCAGGAAGAGAATAAAGCAGAAGACAAGAAAGAAGACTAATCATTCTTTTTGTTTGCTATGGACCCGGTGGCCTTTGATCAGGCTATCGGGTTTTTTATTGTTTCAGATAATCTACAGTAATAGATCTTCTTCAATACGATGATAAATGCTGGCAGCGTTTATTAGTGAGTTAGCAGTGAGTGCGGGTACGCCATAAACTTCGGTGCTGACTGCGTAGTTTTTTCCAATTTTTTCAAGTAACAGATCAAAATCACCATCACCCGATAGCAATATGACGGTATCCACGTCTTTGGCTGTTTCCATAACATCAATTGTAATGCCCACATCCCAGTCACCTTTGGCAGAGCCATCACTGCGCTGGATATAGGGTTTGAGTTTTATTGTGAAGCCGATGTGTTTGAGTGCATCCTGAAACTTGAGCTGTTTGTCATCGTTACGTTGAATTGCGTAAGCAGTTGCCGAAACAATTTCACCTTCAGCACTTATTTTTTGCCAGAGCTTTCGATAATTAAACTGGCGGCCATAGGTATCGCGGGTAGTGTAATAGATGTTTTGCACATCGACAAAAATAGCGATTTTTTTCATGGCCTGGTTGGTCTGGGTTAGTTGCAATTATGAAGGAGAGTATCTTGAACACTATAAAAACAATATTATTTATTTCATTCTTTTTTATCAGGTAACTTTTTCTTCTTGATAGCGTTCTGAGTATTCTTCTTATCATCGCTAAAAATAAATCGACCCGCCAGTATGCAACCCTTCATGCCGGGATCGCATGGCCGGTTTTCTACTCGCTGGCATTTATTGTCTGCTTCGTGTGGGCAACCCCATCCACCGCTCATTGATGTTTTCCTGTTGTGAAATGGTTTTATTTTAAACCATTGTTTGATCGAGAACATCGTTTGCTAAATCAGCAAACAAAAAGGGGGTATTACGGTGGCTTAATGAGGGATATTTGAGATTTGTTAATGGTGCCGAGAAGAGGACTTGAACCTCCACGAGCCAAAGCTCACTAGCACCTGAAGCTAGCGCGTCTACCAATTCCGCCACCTCGGCAAAGGTGTGTATGGATCGTTGATCCGAGACAGGGCGCGACTTTACATGCTGATTGTGGGGCTGTCAATTTGACTGTGCTATCAATATGTCCGCGTGGCGGTTAGAATTCGCCCCATGACCGATAAAGACAGTAAAAAAACCAACACGAAATCGAAAATTGGCGCTAAAGCCAGGTCGATTGCCAAATCAATAGTTAAGTCGATAAGCAAGTCAAAAGCTAAGACAAAAACTCAACCAGACGCTGAGACAGTCGTTAAGGCTAAGAAGAAAACCAGGAAGCCAAAATCCAGGGTTAAAGATAAGGACAAGGGTAAACCCAGGACTAAACGTGGTCGTGGCAAGAAGCCAGATAATAAGTCGAAGGGTAAAAGATCCAAGAAAGGTTCGATCGTTGATCCTGAGGCTAAAAGTGAAGCGGGTAGATACGAAAATCCTATCGCCAGTCGTCAATTAATTCTGAAGTTGATCAATCAGCATAATGCGATGACCATGAAGGAGTTGCTGGATCAGCTCGATATGAATACGGATGACCAGTACGAGGCGCTACGCCGCCGTTTGCGCGCCATGGTGCGTGATGGCCAGCTGGTTCAGAATCGTCGTGGTGGATATATCTCAGTGGATGAGGATGACCTGATTCGTGGTCGTGTTATTGGCCATCCTGATGGTTTTGGCTTTCTGGTGCCTGAAGAGGGGGGTGATGATTTATTCCTGAGCGCGAAACAGATGCACACCTTGCTGCACGGTGATCGTGCTGTGGTTCAGGTAGCGGGGATTGATCGTCGTGGCCGTCGCGAAGGGGCTGTTATCAGCATTATTGAGCGTGCAAATGAGACTTTTGTTGGACGTCTATATGATGATAACGGTATTTATTCGATGACACCGGATAATAAACGTATAACTCAGGATGTATTTTTGCCTGCTGATGCACTGGGTGGAGCGCTGGCTGACCAGATCGTTAAAGTTGAGATTACTCAACAACCTACCTTTAAGAAGAAGATGTTGGGTCGTGTGATTAGTGTGATTGGCGATGAGTCTGATCCCGGCATGGAAATCGAAATTGCGATTCACAACCACGGTTTGCCGAATGAGTGGCCTGAGGGTGTACTGGATGAATCTGGCCGTCTCGGCGAAGAGGTGAGAGAAGAAGACAAGCAGGGTCGCGTTGATTTACGTGCTACGCCGCTGGTGACCATTGATGGTGCCGATGCCCGTGATTTTGATGATGCGGTGTACTGCGAGCCTGTCGGTACTGGCTGGCGCTTGCTGGTCGCTATCGCTGATGTTGCTCATTATGTGCAGCCTGATTCTGCGCTCGACACGAGTGCTTATGATCGAGCCACTTCAGTGTATTTCCCCGGTCGTGTTATTCCGATGCTGCCGGAAGAAATTTCCAATGGCCTGTGTTCACTGAATCCTGAAGTTGATCGTCTGTGTATGGTCTGTGAAATGCAGGTTGATGAACACGGCGAGATTGAAGATTACAAATTCTACGAGGCTGTTTTCCAGTCACATGCACGTCTGCTTTATGATGAAGTTGCTGATGTTGTGGTTGAAAAAGTTGATTCTGTTCGAGAAAGACTGGGCAGTCTGGTGCCGCATCTCGAAGATCTTTATGCCTTGTACGGCGCATTCATGAAAGCGCGTATCAAACGTGGTTCGATTGAGTTTGACTCAACCGAAACAATCATTGATTTTACTGACGACAAACGTATTGCCAGTATCAAACCTTTTGAACGTAACGATGCGCATCGAGTGATCGAAGAGTGCATGATTGCGGCCAATGTTTGTGCGGCGAAAATGATTCTGAAAAATGAGTTGCCAGCTTTGTATCGTGACCATGATCGACCTGATGATGACAAAATTGAAGATCTGCGTGGTTTCTTGAGTGAGCTTGATTTGAAATTGGGTGAGCCGCAGAGAAATGTCGCATCAAAAGATTATTCAGTCTTAACCGAAGCATTAAAAGAAAGAGAAGACAAGCATCTGGTACAGACTTTGTTGCTGCGTTCGCTCAAGCAGGCGGTTTATAAAGCCGAGAATACTGGGCACTTTGGCCTGGCTTTATCTTCATACGCGCATTTTACCTCGCCGATTCGTCGCTATCCCGATCTATTGGTGCATCGTGCGCTGAAACATATTATCCATAAAAGAAAGAAAGGCGCTTTCCTTTACGATCAGGCGCGAATGGCTGCTATGGGCGAGCATTGTTCCAACAATGAACGCCGTGCCAATGAAGCAACCCGTGATGCCGAGTTTGCACTCAAGTGTGATTACATGCTCGATAAGATTGGCCAGGAATTTACTGCGCACGTCACCGCTGTGGTTTCTTTTGGTTTGTTTGTCGAGTTGGATGACTACTACGTAGAAGGTTTGATTCATATCACCAGCTTGCCTAAAGATTATTACCAGTTCGATCCGTTGAAGCATCGTCTGGTTGGTGAGAACAGTGGTCGTGAATTCCATCTCTGTGATTCTGTTACCGTACGCGTGACCAATGTTGACCGCGATGAACGTCGTATTGATTTTGAGCTGGTGAAAAACGCATAGGATAGTTCGTGTGAGCAAAAGTAAAAACGAATTAATCTATGGTATTCATGCCGTAGAGTCTGCGCTAAAACATCGACCAGAAGGTGTTTTGCAGCTTTGGGTGATACAGGGTCGTAGTGATAACCGCATTAATAAGCTGCTGACTTTGGCTAAAAAGGCTGGCGTTTCCGTGCAGGCTATCTCAGCCGATAAAATGAAAAAGAAATGTGCTGATGGCAGTCATCAGGGCGTGGCGGCTGATTTGCGTCTGATGAAAACAAAACAGACGGCGCTGGAAGATATTCTGAGTAAACAGGGTGACTTGTTACTGCTGATTCTCGATGAAGTACAGGACCCGCATAATATTGGTGCCTGCTTACGTTCGGCTGATGCTGCTGGTGTTGATGCCGTGATTGTTTGTAAAAATCGCAGTCCCGGCATTACTGCTGTGGTTCGAAAAGTCGCCTGTGGTGCAACAGACACCGTGCCATTTATACAGGTGACTAATCTGGCGCGTGCGATGGAGTTGATGCACGATCATGATGTCTGGATCGTTGGTACTGCCGGTGAAACAGATAGTAGTCTGTACGACATTAGTGTCACTAAACGCATGGCGTTAGTCATGGGGGCAGAAGAAAAAGGCCTGCGCAGATTAACTCGCGAGAATTGCGATGAGCTGATTTATATTCCCATGCGTGGCAGTGTAGAAAGTCTCAATGTTTCAGTTGCTACCGGTATTTCCCTATTTGAAATCAGGCGAAAAATTGACGCAGCTTGATCTTGTTATCCCTGGCCTGTGTGGTCCTCTCCCCGATATAGATCGTCTCGACAGTAAATCTATTCATGCTTTAGTTGCCTGCCTGACCAAAGCTGATCAGAAAGTTACAACTCAAAAAAGTTTTCATGACGTGCTCGCCAGCTTGTTTTTACTTGACGAGACAAAACCATTTCCTGCGGCTATTTTGTCGTTATTAGCGAGTGGTCATTATACCGAGCACGGTTTTTGGTTTCATGTTGATCCGGTTCATCTTCAGGCTGATGTCGATCATGCCATTTTAAGAGATACCCACGGGCTAGATTTGACACAGCAGGAGTCTGAGGCTTTAATTGAAGAATTAAATGAGCATTTTAAAGACGATGGCATACGTTTTTTAATGGCCGATAAGGATAGCTGGTTTTTAAATATTAGTAACCATGAAAAAGTTTCCACGACGCCCCTGAATGAAGTGATCAGCCGCAATGTCTATTCATTTATGCCAGAAGGGGAGGATGCTCTATTCTGGAAAAAGTTTATGAATGAAGTTCAGATGCTGCTGTTTCAAAGTCAGGTTAACGAGCAGCGAGAACAGAATAATAAATTACCGGTGAATGGTGTCTGGCTTTGGGGTGAGGGTCCTTTTCCTGATCGGGCTGAGTTACAGTCGATGGAAGTCTACAGCCAGCACTCACTTGTTAAGGGTTTGGCTAATTTAAATAATTTTAATTGCCATTCAATGCCTGACGTAAAAACATTTATTGAACACGTTTCTAATCAGAAAAAAAATATATTAGTGCTCGACGATTTGTTTAATGTGACCTGTTATGGTGATGTTATGGCGTGGCAATCGAGTTTTAATGAATTATATGTTAGTTGGGTTGAGCCACTTTTAATCTGGGCAATGAAGAATAATATCAAAGTTAATCTGCATACTTGTAATGGTGTTAGTTATCAAATAGCCAGTCATAACAGATTAAGGCTTTTCCGTAATAAAAAAATAGAAAGCCATATCAAAACTTATGAATGATGTCAGTATTATCAGTAAGCAATCTGAGATATCTTCAGAATTGCAGGCTAGCGATTTAAATCCGTTACTGAAACGGGTTTATGCAAACCGTGGTATTGAAAGTTGTGGTCAGCTGGATTATTCGATTTCCGGCCTGCTTGATTTTAAACAGTTAAAAGGCATTGATCAGGCTGCGCCATTGATTGCTGATGCAGTGATGAATAATCAGTCGGTGGTCATCGTTGGAGACTTTGATGCAGATGGTGCCACCAGCTCGGCGTTGATGGTGCGTGCGCTACGTTCTATGGGTGCAAACAGGGTTAACTATTTAGTGCCCAATCGTTTTGAATACGGTTATGGTTTAACGCCAGAAATTGTCCAGCTGGCCAAAGATATGTCACCGGATTTGATTGTGACGGTTGATAACGGCATCTCCAGTATCGATGGCGTGGCAGCCGCCAAAAAGGAAAACATAAAAGTGGTGGTGACGGATCATCATTTACAGGGATCAGTCTTGCCCGATGCAGATGCAATTGTGAACCCTAATCAGCATGGCTGTGAGTTCCCCAGCAAAATGATGGCAGGGGTAGGTGTGGCCTTCTATGTCATGCTGGCGGTTCGTGCCGAACTACGCTCAAAAGACTGGTTTAATGACCAACGTGCTGAACCCAATATGGCAGTGTTACTGGATTTAGTGGCTTTGGGTACAGTAGCAGACGTTGTTCCGCTGGATAAAAATAATCGGCTATTAGTTGAGCAGGGATTGCATCGAATTCGTAAAAATCAATGCTGCCCGGGTATTCAGGCCTTACTTGAAATTTCGGGCAAAAATAGGAAAGTCTGCACTACTCAGGATTTTGGTTTCGCGGTGGCCCCCAGGTTAAATGCCGCAGGACGACTGGATGATATGTCTGTCGGAATTGAATGTCTGTTGACTGACGATTTTGATCACGCCATGCATTATGCAAAAATGCTCAATGATATGAATCAGCAGCGCAAGGAAATTGAAGGCGACATGCTGGCGCAGGCGATGAGCATTATGGATGACCTGTTAGCCAAAATGGATGAGCAAACATTGCAGGCGGGTCTTTGTCTGTACGACGAGGACTGGCATCAGGGCGTAGTGGGTCTGCTCGCTTCCAGAGTCAAAGAAAAATACCATCGTCCGGTAATTGCTTTTGCCGATGCGGGTGGTGATGAGGTAAAGGGTTCAGCACGTTCCATACCCGGCGTGCACATCCGTGATGTGCTGGATGCAATCGCAACTAAACACCCGACATTAATACAGAAATTTGGTGGTCACGCCATGGCGGCTGGGCTTAGTTTGAAAAAGGCAGATCTTGAACAATTTTCAAATGCCTTTTCTGAACAGATTGAAACCAGTTTGGGTAAACGTTCGCTGGATAAAGTTATCGAAACCGATGGTGGTTTACAATCGGGTGAGTTGAGCTTGCAGTTGGCTGAAACCTTACGTTTTGCCGGACCCTGGGGGCAGTGTTTTTCTGAGCCCTTATTTGATGATGAGTTTGATGTTCTGGATTGGCGCATTGTTGGTGAGAAACATCTAAAGCTCCAATTGAAGCATAATGTCAGTGGTGAACAAGTTGACGCGATTGCTTTTAATCAAAGCGCAGATATTTTGCAGGCAGGTGAGTCATCATTAAGAATGATTTATCGAATGGATGTGAATGAATTTCGTGGCCGCAAAACCGTACAATTAATTATTCAACATATCGAGCATTAGAATGAATTTTTATCCCATAGTCCGAAAACTGATATTTCTACTAAAACCTGAAACTGCACATACCGTTTCTTTAGGGTTAATGGATATCGCCAATAAACTGGGTCTGCTGAAATTGTTTCTTGGTAATCCAATTAAGGCACCGGTAACGGTAATGGGTATTGAGTTTTTAAACCCTGTCGGATTGGCTGCAGGTCTGGATAAAAATGGTGAACACATTGATGCACTGGCCGCCTGTGGTTTTGGTTTTGTTGAAATCGGCACGGTAACGCCACGTGCTCAGCCTGGCAATCCCAAACCCAGATTGTTCAGGCTCGAATCTGATGAGGCTATTATCAATCGAATGGGTTTCAATAATGAAGGTGTTGAGTATCTGATTGATAACGTGAAACGCAGCCAGAGAGACTGTGTTTTGGGTATCAACATAGGTAAGAATCGTGATACATCGCTTGAACATGCGGTGGATGATTATCTCTCTGCATTAACTCAGGTTTATCTTCATGCTGATTATGTCACGATCAATATTTCATCACCGAATACGCCGGGCTTGCGTGATTTGCAGCATGGTGAGGAGTTGGAGAAGCTGCTTTCAAGTTTGAAGCGGGAACAGTCTCGACTGGAAGAAGTGCATGGTAAGTATGTGCCATTGCTGGTCAAGATTGCTCCTGATCTTGATGATGCCGCCATTACCGAACTTGCCCAGACATTCCTGCGACTTGAGATTGATGGTGTTATAGCAACGAATACCACCAATAGTCGAGAAGGCCTGCATGATCAGGTGCAGGCAAAAGAACAGGGTGGCTTGAGTGGTCGGCCTTTAAAGCAAATGTCAGATCATGTACTGGAAAAATTGGTGTCCGAGTTGCAAGGGAGGATTCCAGTTATTGCAGCTGGCGGTGTTTTTTCAGCTGAGGATGCCAGAAGAAAAATGGAGTTAGGCGCTGCTCTGGTTCAGGTGTATACCGGCTTTATCTACCAGGGGCCACCATTGATCAGGAATTGTGCTCTAGTCAGCTCATAATCTCATAAAAATACAATACAATTAGTGGCTTAATAAGTGTTTTACAAGCTGTTGGTTCTGCACTCATAGCATGGCGAAATTAATTGATAAAAATTAGAGAGTAATAAGATGAGTGATCGTACTTCTTTATTTTTTATTGGATTGTGCATATTAACGGCTTTGTATCTTGAGTCGAATATCATGATCTATGTGTTGGTTGTTATTTTGTTTCTTGAAGGTGCGTCGGGGTTTACTCTGCCGCTGGTATCACAAAAGATTAGAAAAATACATCTTGAATCAGGATTGTTGCAATACACTGAGCCAGCAAAATTTAATTTTGAAGCTTTTCGTATGTTGAGGCTTTCGATTTCTGTTGTCGTACTTGTTAGTTATGTAGCTGTGCATGAATATAATGCAGAAATACTTTGGTTTTTCCCCTGGTTTGTTGGTTTTGCTGTGTTGGGTGCAGGTGTTAGTGGTGTATGTCCTGTATATCTTGCGTTCAGGTGGTTAGGGTTTAAATAGAAAAGATAATGGAACTGCTTAAATCTCGTTTTCAGCCCAAACTCCCTGCTCGTATTGCAGGGATTGTTTTTTGGGTGCTTGTGCTTATCAGCCTGATTAGTGCCTTTTATTTCCTTAATAAGATTGAAAATGAAATAGACTCGGACAGGAATAAAAGTTCTTTTTTGTTGGCGCATGATCTGGAAGGGATTATTAAGCAGGCAGTAGATGTGAATGAGGTTAAAGAAACATTAAGTAAACGCCTTGATTATTTTCATGAGGTTATAGATTTCACATCTGTCAAAATCTTTGGTTATGGTGGAGGTTTGGAGTTTGGTGTTCCAAATAGCGGTGATGATGAGTATAAACATGAAGCTTTTTATCAAAGTGATGATGGTGTTTCATATCAGATAGTCTTTAAGGTTTACTTCCTCAATAAATCAAAGCTAGTTTCAGAAATTCGAAAAAACATGTTGCTGGCTATTGGAGTCGGTATTCTCCTGTTCGGCTATTTTTTGCGCCGTGTGCTGCATATGATGTTAACGCTGCCAATTGTTGAAATGCTGGGATCTGCCAAGCGCTTTATGTTAGGTGATGAGAGTGTTCGTTTTAATGAAAAGCGTCACGATGAGTTTGGCTACTTAGGGCGATTTATCAATGACATTCTAGACTCAATACTAGAGCAACAGGAAGCTTTATTTGCAGTGTTAGATCGAGCTAAAAAATCTGAGGTAGCATTGAGTGTAGAGAAAGAAATAGCAGAAGTTACCCTGCACTCAATTACTGATTCAGTAATCACCGTTGATCAGGAATGCATTGTTACATTTATCAATCCGGCTGCTGAAACATTACTGGAATATAGGCTCGATGAAGCAATGGGCCAGCCTTTTTCTGAAATGATCAAACTTGTTGATGAATCTTCTGAACCGCTGCAGATGGATACAGTAAAAGAATGTTTTGAAAAGGGTGGTATCGCTGAGTTTCCGGAGCAAACTTCCCTGATTAATAAATCATCTACCCTGATTCCCGTTGAGGCATCGATAGCGCCGATGAAAAATGAAAAGGGTGATTTGATGGGAGCCGTTGTTGTTATTCAGGATGTGAGTAACACTCGAAAATTGACTAATCAGTTATCCTATCAGGCAAGTCACGATGCACTGACGGGTTTATATAACAGACGTAAATTTGAAAATCATCTTCAGGATGTTCTGATTAATGTTGAGTATGAAGACAGGTGTCATGTATTGCTCTACCTTGATCTTGATCAGTTCAAGATTGTTAATGATACCTGTGGGCATATAGCTGGTGATGAATTGCTCCAGCAACTACCTTTGTTGTTTCACAAGGTGTTGCGTAGTGGTGATGTTATCGCACGACTTGGGGGTGATGAGTTTGGTGTTTTGCTTGAGAACTGTAGCCTGGATAAGGCTATTGTGATTGCAGATAAGATTCGTCAGCAGATAAAAGATTTCAGATTTGTATGGGAAGAAAAAACTTTTGAGATTGGTGTCAGTATCGGTGCTGTTGGAATTAATGCTGAAAACGCAGAAATGTCTCAAATACTGAGTTCTGCCGATATTGCCTGTTATGCTGCCAAAGATGGAGGCAGGAATCGTGTTCATGTATACGAGGAATCAGATATTGTCGTAGCACAACGACACGGTGAAATGCATTGGACGGCACGAATCACCAAGGCTATGGAAGAGGATCGATTTACCTTGTATCGACAGGACATAGTTAATGTAGAAAATGATGTCATCGAACACGTTGAGGTTTTGATTCGTATGATTGGTGAGGATGGTTCAATCATTCTCCCTGGTGCTTTTTTGCCAGCAGCAGAAAGATTTAATCTGATGCCTTCGATTGATCGCTGGGTAATCAGTAATGTGTTTAAGTTAATAGGTGAATGTAAGATTAAGTATGCTGATGAGCCTCTGACTATGGTGGCAATCAACTTGTCAGGTGATTCCCTGAGTGATGATGGTCTGCTTGATTTCATCTATTCAGAAAAAGAGAAGCATCAGGTATCACTAGACCAAATATGCTTTGAGATCACTGAGACGGTTGCAATCAGTAATTTAACGCAGGCAGTCTCCTTTATTGACGAACTTAAGCAACATGGTTGTAAGTTTGCGCTGGATGACTTTGGCAGTGGCCTGAGTTCATTTGCTTATTTAAAATCATTGCCTGTGCACTATCTAAAAATTGATGGCTCATTCGTTAGGGATATAAGTAAGGATAAAATTGATAAGACGATGGTTAAGTCAATTCAGCAAGTTGCTGAAGCTATGAATTTAAAAACCATTGCTGAGTGGGTTGAAGATGAACAGACGTTGAATATTTTAAATGAGTTGGGTGTGAATTTTGCGCAAGGCAACTATCTCAATACTGCACAACCTATTGCCTGTAAAGATTGATTAGGGCGGACTTAAAAAATAGTCGCTGAACCTGTTGGTTAGGAACACCATGTTTCCATGTATCATTAAAAGAATGTCACGATTTCCCAAATTTATATGATGAAAAAAGTAGAGCACAAGCAAAAAGTAATTGCTAAATTACCATGAAGAAGTCTGTCAACTATTAGCTGAGAATTAAATCAGAATCAGAATCAGAATCAGAATTTGCAAGGCTATTGTTCTGCGCAGGTACAAAGCTTTTTAGATATGCAAAGTCAACAAGCTGAGAAGTCGCGAAAGGTGATAGATGATGAGCCTGACTAACTACTGGATAGGTAAAGCTGCAATTACAGATAATGTAATTGCAGCTTTATTATCGTTAACTACTTTCCAGGAATTGCATCTACTCTATAACCTTCATGACAAGCTACACAGTTCTTCATCAATTCAGCCAACTGCTCTAAACTGTCTGCTGGATCACCAAGTTGCCGTGCTGATATAGCCAACTCATCGAATTTATTGTGAGTATCAAAGCCCAACTTTTTAAATTCGAGCGGCAATTTTTTCATTAGTGAACCCGGCACAGCAGCCTGAGCCGCACGACCTACTACAGTTGCTGCTTCAGCAATAGCTTCAGGATTATCTTCATTAGCCGCCTGAATGATTTGCTGAGCAGCAGTCAGGAACATTCGCATTTCAGTGAGAACCAGATCCCTTTCACCTTCTTCAAGTAACAAAGATTGTCTACCATCTGTAGCGGTGAGCGTTTCACCTGAAATAATGAATTTATAAGCCATAGCGCCTATCGCAATAAGTGCGCATAGCAAAAAAGTCCAACATAATTTACACATAACTATTCTCTTGTTTTAATTAATAAATAAAGTCTTAATTCAATGACTTATGTGTTTGTAAGATAAACAACAATAAGCACAGTGATAAGCCAAAGAATTAAGGCTGTTGCCTGCAGTTTATTCTTTAACATGAATCTGTATGATCACTCTGTTAATTACTAGCAGCAATTACCTTCTTGAACACCCAGTTTTTTCAGGATTGTAGCAAGTGGGCAAAGATTTGTTATACCGCTTTGCGCCAGATTAAAACCAACAAAGGCAGCTAATCCAATCCAGTAAGGGTGTACAAAGTGAGCCAATGCAATGCTTATCATCACCATTGAGCCAGCTACTAAGTGAACAATTCTATTTACAGTCATATTATTACTCCGAAATTACATTTTATAAGATATTTGAAAATTAAGTATATTTTGTTCTAACTCGATAGTTGTAGGTGTTGTGTCAGAGGTCATGTCATTGCTGAATGCATGTACATATGAAATAGAACCTTCTACGTGTTTGCCTAGCTTACGAGTTGCACCAAGGGATAGATGACGTTCAGTAATTGCCAGTGATCCAAGGTTAGTATTAACATCTTCTTCACCTATTGGAGATTCGCCATAGTTAAAGCCGGCACGAATAGTTGTTTTATCATTGATTTTCTTCTGTACGCCTAAAGCAAATACAATCTGATCATCCCATCCAAATGCCATTGGCATGATCGGCATGGCTGGGTTAGGCGTTGATAATTCAACGACATCAAGAACATCAGAAAATCCAATATGTTTAATATCTGCTTCAACCAGTAAACCATCAGCCTGGTAAGCAATGCCCATGGTCAATATTTCTGGTGCATCCATAGTCATCGAAAAATCACCATCTGAAGTATTCCAGTCAAACGAACCCATAGATTGCTTGCTGATGTATGAAGCACCAAATTGTAATGCATCGCTTATTTTATAAATTGCACCCAACGAGAAGCCAAAGCCATAAACCTGTTTTTGTGGTAAATGCATTTCGGAGCCGCCGGCAGCACTCATGTCCATGTCCATAGCTAAGCTTTGATAATCAATGTTCAATGCGGCACCTAAAGCTAGTTTGTCATTCATCTGGTATGAAAAACCAGGTGCTACTTTGAAAAACTGTTTGGTAGTTACTACATTCTGATTTCCTGGAGCCGACTCCACTATATCTGAAAAGTCAACGCCCATGCCAGATAAGCCAGCCATTCCCATACCCAGTGTTAGTTTTTCATCAACTTTAAATGCTACTGAACCTGAAGGGATCATGTACAAATCAGAATCACTGTCGATACCATTAGCTTTGCGTGGTGGATTAAGGAAACCAAATCCCATGTCAAAACGAACATCTTCTATTTCGAGCAAAGAAAGTCCTGCAGGATTCGTCATGATAGTGCCACTATCCTGAGGGGCTGCAACAACGGCACCAGCCATTCCCCATTGAGTCGCGGTAACACCGAGCATCTGATCACCATTGGTTGCATAAATCACAGATGTACTGCTGACAAGTGCGCTGATTGTTGCTGCTATTATTAGTTTCTTATTCATAAATACTCCTCACTTTTGGTTGTTGTCTTTCTAGTTATAACTTTTTTTATTATATTTTTTTGCTAAATTTCCATCGTTTAAAATCAAATTTTCTATTTTAAACGACCTGAAATGCCAGGCTGACCTCTAAATGTTTGATGGCAGGCGACACAGCCTTCCATAACTTTTCCTAGATAATTTGCAGCTTCATTTACATTGCCTTTATCGGCTGCATCTGCAAGGCGTAAAGCATTGCCTTCAACCATGTCATTAAAACCTACAAGGCTGGCCATTTTATTATCATTAACATCTTCTTTTGCCATGTAAGGGATAAGTCCGCCGAGAGGTAAGCGATGATTTGCCAGGCGACGTGCAGAGTCAGCGGCCTGTTCAGTATTGTCTGTCGCCAGACCAGAAGCAATGCTTTGATAATCGGATAACACTTCATGCATAACCTGGCGTAGTGTTAACCGTTTACTGCGTCGACTATGCTTTGAAAGGATTTTCATCATTTCCAATTTGGTTTTTTTTGACAGCTCCTTAACCTGTTTCTGTAAATCTGGTTTCATTAATCCCATATCGGATTTCATTATTTTTTGCATGGACATCATTGTGGCTTTATCCATGGTTGGCGCATTGTCATTGGCATGGATGACACTAGTCGATAAAATTAAGCTCATGCCGATGGCTGTATTTCGTAGAGCTTTTATGGTGTATGTTTTTGTTGTATTACAGGGCATAGTTCTTTTCCGGTATAGTATTAGTTGGTTGTGTGCTAACTTCATTTACAAAGTGGGCAAGATAGATAATGAAGCAAATATATTTCTCTACTATTTCAGAAATAAAGACAAATGTAACAAATTGTTACAAGAGCCAGGTTAATGAGTGAATCAGACCTTAAAACCGAAACTATACTGATAGTTGATGATGATAAGGCCTTATGTAACCTGATTAAGCGTTATTTGGCTGAGAATGGCTATCTAGCACTTACCGCGAAAGATGGGGTCGAAATGCACCAGCAGTTAGAGAAAAATACCCCAGATCTCATCATTATGGATCTAATGTTACCGGGTGAAGATGGCTTAACGCTAGCCAAGCAAATTAGAAATAAAGGAAATATGCCTATCATCATTCTCTCTGCACGAGGCGATGAAGTTGATCGAATCGTTGGCCTTGAAGTAGGAGCCGATGATTACCTGCCCAAACCTTTTAATCCCAGAGAGCTGTTGGCACGTATACGCTCAGTGTTACGTCGCACTCAAACAAATCAGGCTCAAGATTCAAATAATACTGAAGAGATTGTTTTTGGTGATTTCCGAGTGCAGCCTCAGAGCAGACAATTGTTTATCAATAATGAAGAAGTCGTACTAACCAGTGGTGAATTTACTTTACTGGAAGTCTTTGTGAATAATCCTAATCGAATACTGAGCCGTGATTCATTATTGCAATTACTCAAGGGTTACGAGCATCAACCGTACGACCGTAGTATTGATGTGCGTATCACACGCTTACGCAGAAAAATTGAACCAGACCCATCAAAACCGACTTACATTCATACCATCTGGGGAGAAGGCTATATGTTCAACCCCATACCAGAAGGGTAGTCGTTTTATTATGTTGCCAAAAACGCTATTTGCCCGAACGCTCACAATAATTTCAATAGTTTCTGCCGCCTATTTAATATTTTCTTTTACTGTAATTGGGTACTTTATGCTGGTTCCTGTAGGTAAGCAGTCAGCAAATGACCTGGCGTCACTAATGATATTTAGTGCAACTAAATGGGCAGAAACAAGTTTTGATGAACGAGCAGAATTTGAACAGGATTTACTAGAAACCTACCAGCTTAGCATTGCAGAAAACCAACATCTGGAGTCCGTTGACTTTAAACCATTACCTTATTACTACTTTCTTGAATCATCACTTAAATTACGTATGGGGCAAGATATTAATCTTAAAATTTCACAGGATGATAACAATGTAGATTGGTACTGGGCAGATTTAAATATAAATAATAAAAATGTACGAATTGGTTTTTCCAGTTTACATATAAATGCACAACCACCGCTGGTATTATTATTGCTGTTAGTTGTCGGTGGTCTGGCAACATTGACAACAGCAGCAGCATTGGTTCGACATTTAACTACGCCTCTGGAAAACTTGTCACAAAATGCGCTACGAGTGGGTAGTGGAGAAAAGCCAGAATTAATACCTGAAACAGGGCCAGAAGAGATGATTACCCTGGCGAAAAGTTTTAACAAAATGGCTATTCAGGTGAAAGAGCTGCTCAGCAACCGAACGACATTGTTGGCGGGTATCTCTCATGATTTACGGACACCACTTGCTCGCATTCAGCTGGCCATTGAAATGCTACCGATAGATGCAGGCCAGGATCTTATAGACGGAGTGCGAGATGACGTTAATCAAATGAATTGCCTAATTGGGCAATTTCTTGAATTAAGTAAAACGCTGGAGAAAGGTGAGCGGCAGAGTATCGATATAGAAAAAGCACTCGATGATCTGGTTAATTGTGCAAAACGTGGTGGTGCAAATGTTGAATGGCAACCTGTAGGTCAATGCATCGTATTCAATAATCCTATGGCATTACGACGCATTATTGTGAACTTATTGGAAAATGCCGTACGTTATGGTGGCGGTCATCCCGTTGAAGTAGTTTACTCATGTAATAAAGAGTCTGTAGAGATAAAAATTAAGGATAGAGGGCCAGGCATACCTGATGATGAAATTGAATCAGTCTTCAGACCTTTTCATCGATTGGACCAGTCACGCAATACTGTAAGCGGTGGTACAGGTCTTGGATTAAGTATTGCATCACAACTTGCTGAAATTAATGGAATAATAATACAGCTTCGTGCGCGTGATGGAGGTGGCACAGTGGCAGAAGTAATCCTGCCTAAAAAATACTCATAATAATCTTTGTTCATGCTGATAATGTATTTAAGAATTTAAGATCAGATTGGTGTCTTTACTGCTTGTTTTGAAGGTGCGGGGAGTGGGGTTTACTTAGGGCAATCTATATCACCGGCCAGCTCGATTGCATGTAAAAGCGAAAGTTAAATGCAAAGCCTTCTAACATGCTGATCGGGCAGGCTGTTCTCCCATGACTCATTAAAAAACTCTTCTAATGTTTTAGTTCGTCGTGGCGACATGAAATTAACTGATGCTACGTAATTGTAGTTATTAGTCTGTGCTCTGTATAGCATTCCAATACCATCAACAGTCATAAAACTGCTTCCATCACTTTTATGGATTTCTGGTGGATTTCTTATAAAAATGGAACTGGTTAGTTTTTGTGAAATACGTATCAGACAGTGTCCTTTTTTTATTGCTGCAGATGAATTTTGTACAAGAATACGTATTTTTGAGCTGCGATGACGTGCAGCGAGATTGAAAATATGACGTTCAAATTCTTCATTGTTATAAATTGCATCGTCCATGTCCTGTGTGAAAATATTAATTTCATAGCGAGCCTGTTCAGCAAGCGATAATGCTGCATGGCGACTCTCTTCAGTATTGCTAAGCTTAATTTCTGCTCTTGTTTTTCCTAATTCGAAACTACTGGGTATTTCTTCGCAGAAAGGAATGGATGGAATTTTAGGCATGATTAATCAGGGCCTTTGTTCTTTGTTGTTATCTAGAAGTTTATACATGGCTCTGTGCATTATTCCTGCATCCATAAACTCAGTGCCATTGTGTATAAAGTCAAATTGCTTATAAAAATCAATAGCCTGATCTTGAGCGTGCAGGTAGACCATGTTGTAGCCATTGTTTTTGGCCTGTAACAGCACTGTCTTAAGTAATTCAGTTCCAATTCCTTTGTCGCGATAATCTTTTATCACCGCCATGCGTCCTATCTGGCCGTCTGGTTTCAGGCGGGCTGTGGCAATTGGGTTTTTATTTAGTAGGGCTAGAAAATGAATTGATTGTTCGTCAAATTCATCCCATTCCAGTTTGGCTGGTACATGCTGTTCTTCAATGAAAACACCTGTTCGAATTTGTTTCAATTCTTGACGACTTTGTTCCCAGCTGGTGGTTATGAACTGAATGTTGTCTATCATGCTATGTGTTATGAGAAGAACTCACCCGAACATTGTCGGGTGAGTATCAAGGTGGTTACTTAGATGTTTTTGGCCTGTTGTACTGCATTACCAATATAGTTTTGTGGCGTTAAATCAAGCAGGCGTTGACGTGCTTCTTCGGGGATTTCCAGAGTATTGATGAAGCTATGCATGTCTTCACGATTAATGCCTTTGCCGCGTGTCATTTCCTTGAGTTTTTCATAAGGGTTTTCAATGCCATAACGACGCATTACTGTCTGGATTGGCTCGGCCAGAACTTCCCAGCTGCTATCCAGATCATCGTCGAGTTTTTTCCGGTTAACTTCCAGCTTGTTAAGGCCTCTATTTAATGACTGATAAGCAATCATACTGTGTGCAAAACCAACACCCAGTGTGCGTAGCACGGTTGAATCGGTAAGATCTCGCTGCCAGCGTGAAATTGGCAATTTTGTTGAGAGGTGATCAAATAATGCGTTGGCTATACCAAAGTTACCTTCGGCATTTTCAAAATCAATGGGGTTTACTTTGTGCGGCATTGTCGATGATCCGACTTCACCAGCTATTGTTCTTTGTTTGAAGTAACCCAGTGAAATATAAGCCCATAGGTCACGAGATAAATCGATAAGAATGGTGTTGAAGCGACTGATGGCATCAAACATTTCCGCCATGTAATCGTGTGGCTCAATCTGGATGGTGTAGGGGTTCATGGTCAGGCCGATAGACTCAATGAAATTCTCGGCAAACTCGGGCCAGTTGATTTCAGGATAAGCGCAATAGTGGGCATTGTAGTTGCCGACGGCACCATTAATTTTTCCGAGTACATCAACACTGGCGGTAATTTTTTGTTGCTGGCGTAAGCGATGAACCACGTTGGCAATTTCCTTACCTACTGTTGTGGGTGAAGCTGTCTGGCCGTGTGTACGGCTGAGCATGGGTTGTTCTGCCAGATCGTGAGACATGGCCCTGAGTTTGTCGATGATTTCATCCATGGCCGGCAGGATGACTGTGTCGCGGCCAGATTTCAGCATTAAGGCATAAGACAGATTGTTGATGTCTTCTGAGGTGCAGGCAAAATGGAAAAACTCAGAAACATCTTCTAATTGTTGATTACCCTGAATTTTTTCTTTGAGGAAATATTCGACGGCTTTGACATCGTGGTTGGTGGTGCTTTCGATGTTTTTTACACGCTGGGCATCTTCAAGACTGAAGTTGTCGACAATATTGTTTAACAGGTTGCTGGTATGGATATCGAAAGCAGGAACTTCGGTGATTTCGTTATCAGCAGCCAGCGCCTGTAACCAGCGCACTTCAACTAGTACGCGGTGATGGATTAAGCCGTATTCGCTGAATAAAGGGCGTAAAGCGGCAGTTTTAGAGCCGTATCGACCATCAGCGGGAGAGATGGCGGTGAGTTCGTTTAATTCCATCATATTGCTCATTGTGTTGATTCCAATATAGTAATAATTTTGACTTTATGTGTTCGTAAAGTGGCGTATTATACAGCAATAAAGTTTTGAATTAACGGAGAGGCCGATGACAAAAACACGCACAGTCAAAGACAGTATGGGAGAGCTAGAGGTGCCGGAAACGGCCTGTTACGGTGCTCAGACCCAGCGTGCGATTGATAATTTTCCTGTGAGTGGGTTGACTATGCCGAGCGCATTTTTGCAGGCGCTGGGTCGGGTTAAGCTGGCCTGTGCTGAGGCGAATCTAAGAATTGGTGGCCTGGATGAAACTCATTGTCAGGCTGTTATCGATGTTTGTCACAATATGATTGCAGGTGAGCTGGATTCAGAGTTTCCCGTGGATGTATTTCAGACTGGCTCGGGCACCAGCACCAATATGAATGCCAATGAGGTGATCGCCCATCTGGCGTCGCAAAATTCAGATTTGGATGTTCATCCCAATGACCACGTCAACATGAGCCAGAGTTCTAATGATGTTATTCCAACGGCCATTCACGTCAGTGCCAGCATTGCCTGTGAAGAACGCCTGTTGCCTGCGTTGGTGCATCTGGAAAATATACTTAACAATAGAGCGGATGAATTGCAGGATGTGGTGACTACAGGGCGTACCCATCTTATGGATGCCATGCCAATCACATTGGGTCAGGAGCTGGGAGGCTGGTCAGCACAGATTTGCAGCGGCATAGAGCGAATTCAGCATGCCATGCCAGCGATGAAGAAACTGGCCATTGGTGGTACTGCCGTTGGCACGGGTATTAACGCGCCTGAAGAGTTTGGTTCATTGGTGGCTGATTTTCTGGAGCAGCAGACGGGCTTGCGTTTTAGTGTCGCGGATAATCGTTTCGAAAACATGAGTTCGCAGGATGCCGCTGTGGCCTTAAGTGGCCAGCTGAAAACACTGGCGGTGAGTTTGTTGAAAATATCAAATGATCTGCGCTGGATGAACAGTGGCCCGCTGGCTGGCATTGGTGAAATTGCACTGCCAGCATTACAACCGGGTAGCAGCATTATGCCGGGCAAAGTGAATCCCGTGATTCCTGAATCTGTTGCTATGGTTTGTGCCAAGGTAATTGGTAATGATGCTTCGATCACCATTGCTGGTCAATCTGGTAATTTTCAGTTAAATGTGATGTTGCCGCTGGTGGCTTATGATTTATTGCAGAGTATAGACTTACTGGCTTCAGCTTCACGCTTGCTCGCTGATAAAGCTATTTCAGGTTTTACTGTCAATCATGAGAATATCAAAAATGCACTGGCAAAAAATCCGATTCTGGTGACCGCACTCAATCGAGTGATTGGCTATGAGCTGGGTGCGAAAATTGCGAAACAGGCTTACGCTGAAGGTAGGGCGGTTATTGATGTGGCCTGTGAACTGACAGATATTTCACGTGAAGAACTAGAGCGTTTATTAGCACCGGAAAATCTGACGAAAGGCGGTGTTCAGGAATAAAGTTTAGTACTATAAATACTACTTAATAAATGTAAAAAACAGGAAAGAATAAATGGGTCAAGCTATTCAACGAATTGCACGTTTAAATGAAATTGGTATCAGCCTGTCGGCAGAAAGAGATACCAATATCGTTTGCGACAAAATTCTAAAAGGTGCAATGGAACTGACCAATGCCGATGGTGGTAGCTTGTACCGAATGTCGGATGATCATCAGACGCTGGATTTTGTCATTGTTGCCAATCACTCACTCAATATTCACATGGGTGGAACCAGCGGTGTTGAAATCAATTTCCCAGCTATTCAGCTTTTTACCGACGGCAAACCTAACCTGAATATGGTGGTTAGCTGTGCGGTACACGAGGATCGCACCATTAATATTCCTGATGCTTATGATGCAGAGGGTTTTGATTTTTCGGGGACGCGTAAATTTGATCAGCAGACAGGGTATCGTACCCAGTCTATTTTAACTGTGCCGATGAAAAATCATGACGGTGAAATTATTGGTGTATTGCAATTAATTAATGCCAAGGATGAGAATGGCAAAACTGAGGAGTTCTCTGATGAAGAGCGCGATCTGGCTGAGTCATTAGCTTCACAGGCGGCTGTAGCATTAACCAATAACCGTTTGATCGAAGAGCAGAGGGAGTTGTTTGAAGCCTTTATCAAATTGATTGCGGGCGCGATTGATGAAAAGTCACCATACACGGGTGGTCATTGCCGTCGCTTACCTGAACTCACCATGATGATTGCTGATGCCTGTCACGATTCTGATATCGGCGTTCTCAATGATTTTTCTATGAAGGAAGAAGATTGTTATGAACTGCGTATTGCGGGATGGCTACACGACTGTGGCAAAGTAACCACGCCTGAATATGTTGTTGATAAAGCGACCAAGTTAGAAACGATTTATGATCGCGTCAATACGGTAGATACACGTTTTGAAGTTTTGAAACGCGATGCAAAGATAGAAATGCTGGAGCAGAAACTAGCAAGAGTTACTGACAATGATGGCGTAGACAATAGTGATCTTGAGCAAGCCTATGAACAAAAGGTTAAACAATTTTCTGACGACCGAGATTTTATAAGAAAGAGTAATGTCGGTGGTGAGTTCATGGATGATGAATTGCAGCAACGCGTTCATGATATTGCTCAATATCGTTGGCTTAATCCAGATAATGTTGAGCAAAATCTGCTTGATGAGGATGAAGTCAAGAATATGATCATTGAGCGTGGCACGCTCAATGATGAAGAGCGTGAGGTGATTCAAAACCATATAGTTATGACGATAAAAATGCTCGGAGAATTGCCCTTTCCTAAACATTTATTGAATGTCCCAGAGTATGCGGGTGGTCATCATGAGCGTATGGATGGCAAAGGTTACCCGCTAGGTTTAACGCGTGAGCAGCTTTCTATTCCGGCAAGAATGATGGGTATTGCAGATATCTTTGAAGCACTGACTTCCAGTGATCGCCCCTATAAAAAAGGTAAAAAATTATCTGAGTGTTTACGCATACTGGGTTTTATGAAAAAGGATGGTCATATCGACCCGGACATTTTTGATGTCTTTATTAAGGAAAAAGTTTATTTGCGTTACGCAGATGAATTTCTGCCTAGAGAACAGATTGATGAAATTGATGAATCAAAAATCCCGGGTTATCAGAGCTAATCAGCAATAATATCATTGCCTTCAAGTTCTTGCAGGTCGACACTTTTCAGGCCGTTTTCCAGAACAGAAGTGGTTAAACCGCGTTCGTTAAGAATATAAGATGCAGATGAACTACGACGGCCTGTGTCGCAATATAAAATATAATTTTTGTTCTTGTCTAAAGTATCAATTTTCATACGTAGAAAGATTAAGGGCAGGTGAGTTGCTCCTTTGATATGGGCAGATTGATATTCATTGGGCAGACGTACATCCAGCCATTCAGCGTCACCATTTTCGACTTTTCCTTTTGCGCTATCAAAATCAACCTTGTCCAGCATGGGTTCGTTGAGCAATGATAGAAATTGTTCCTTGGATAAACGACTGAGTACGCCTTTGCTCAACATGACGATGGTAGCATTGCGTTCAGCATCAGAAATAAGCGCTTCTTCGCCGAAAGAGGTGCCTGCTTCGAGTTCAGCCAGTTTGATGTCTTTATCCTGTCCGGGCATTCTGCGGGTTACCATGCAGCGACCAGATTTCACAATATAAAAATAGTCTCCAGGTTCACCCTGTTTAATCACTGCATCGCCGGGCTTAACTTCAATATCTTCAAGGCTGGTAAAAATAGACTGAATGTTGGCGGGTGGAATACGGCGGAATGCTTCGGTATTTAATATACGAGACATCCAGTCATCGTCTTCTTCTGAAGAACTTAATTCATCAACCTGAAATGTGCCAGTTTGATCCCAGGTGAGCATCATATCCAGCAGGTCTGAGTCGACCAGGAATGCAATCACACTAGATTTTGCTATAGCAGTAAAATTTCTGGGAATGATGTGAGCCAGTGCTGTTTTTGTGTCTTCGGATCCGGCTTTCAGTGTCTTGATTACTTTGCCGTTCTCTAATAAATCTACTTCGCCTTCATGAAGAAAAATGTGATCAGTTTTTGCATCACCCTGAAGAAAGATATTGTCACCCTTGTTGATTTCACAAATAACAAGTTTATTACATACCTCTCTGAGGCTTTCAGCATTCAGAGTATCTAGTGGATGATAATTAGATAGATCCTTGGAAGTTATCTTTGTGCTCATTACAGAACCTTGTTATTTAACATTTTGTCAGATTATAGCCTGTTAATTATATTTGTTATCAATAAATAACAACACTTTTGCTAGCTAGCCTGTTCAGTAATGTCTACATAGACTTTGATGCGCTGACCTGGCTGTAGATATTTGTTTTTAATCGTATTCCAGCGGTGTAAATCATTGACACTGACTTTATATCGGCTGGCAATCCTGGATAATGAATCTCCATTTCTGACGGTATAAGAGATCGATTTTATTGTATTAGAGGGCTTGCGCTGACTTAACTGACCCTGAGTAGGTGAGTTGTTCTTCCAGACAACGATTTTTTGCCCCTGACGCAGTGGATCGCGTATCGCCATGCCGTTCCATTTGGCGAGTTTGTGCATGCCGACATCATATTTTCTGGACAGTTTCCAGAAACTGTCGCCATTTTGCACAATATGTGTGATGCGGGTTTTACCCTTGCTGGTATTTTTAATGCTGCTGAGACGCTGGCCTGCGCTGAGTACATAATCAGTACTCTTGCGACTGGCAACTGGGATCAGCAGGTGCTTGCCTGCACGGATATTATTATTGCGAATACGATTAACCTTGCGCAGATGCTTGACCGTGGTGTCATATTTGACTGCAATTTGACTGAGTGTCTCGCCTGATTTGATACGATGACGTTTCCAGCTAATCCGGTCTTTATCATCCAGTGTTTCCAGATTAGCGGTTAAAGTTTCAGCGGCCTCAGCAGGCAAAAGCAGGTGATGGGGGCCTTCGGGTGGCGTAGCCCAGCGGTTATAGGCCGGATTGTAATTGTAGAGCGTATCCAGCTCGACTTCAGCCAGCTCAGCAGCGAGCGCGAGATCGATCTGTGAACCCACATCGATACGCTTAAAGCCAGGAACATGAGGAATACAACGCAGGCTGATGTCATACTTTTGTGGATGACTGATCAGCTCTTTGAGTGCTAGCAACTTGGGAACATAACTGCGAGTTTCTTTGGGTAGATCCAGACTCCAGAAATCGGTGGGCTTGCCAAGCTTTTTATTCTTTTTGATGGCTCTCTGTACCCTACCTGAACCTGAGTTGTAGGCAGCCAAAGCCAGTAGCCAGTCACCCTTAAAGAGCTTGTTTAGATTGTTCAAATATTTAAGCGCAGCCTGAGTAGAGGCATAAATATCGCGACGACCATCGTACCACCAGTTCTGTTCTAAGCCGTAGAGGCGACCCGTGGCGGGAATAAACTGCCAGATGCCCGCAGCACGACCGTGTGAATAGGCGAAGGGTTGGAATGCGCTTTCCACAATGGGTAATAAAACCAGCTCGGTGGGTAGGCCACGGTCTTCGGCCTCACTCAGAATATAGTGCAGGAACGGATCACTGCGCTCCATTACTCGCTGAATATAGCCCTTATGACCGGCGTACCAGGCTAATTGGGACTGTAAAGATTTTTTATCGGTGTGGGATTCAAGTTTGAAACCAGCACGAACATACCGCCAGACACTTTCATGAGATGGGTCATTCGAGACCACAGAGTCAAATTCCATTTCAAAATCATTGAAATCATCAGTTTCAGATAGCTCAATTTCGATTTCAAGTATCTCAGTTTCGAGCAGCTCATGATTCTCATCAGGCTGGATTGCTTCGGCCAGATTTTTTTCAATGGTCATGACCTCAGATTGAATCTCGACCGAGGCGACATCCTGTTTAACCACTTCGGGCTGACAGGCACTGAGGACAGAAAGGCTCAGGATAGTAAAAATAGAGTTTGTAATTCTTATTAGCATTCTTCTTGTCTTTAATGAAATCAATAACTTTGATTCATTTTACCCTGTTTATAGCAGTACTGTGAAAATAAAATTTCACCGACTATCTCATAAAGCTTAATTTACGAGATAGAATGGCCCGATTATGAAAAAAGAAACCAACAACTCAGTTATTATTTACACCGATGGTGCCTGCCGTGGCAACCCTGGCCCTGGTGGCTGGGGGGTCAGTTTGAGATATAACGGTAGTCATAAAAAACTTTTTGGCGCTGAAGCTGAAACTACCAATAACCGTATGGAATTGATGGCAGCCATCGTTGCACTGGAAACATTGACGCGTTGCTGTCCGGTGGTGATCAATACCGATTCAAAATACGTGCTTGAAGGCATTACCAGCTGGATGCCCAACTGGAAAAAACGGGGCTGGAAAACAGCGGCCAAAAAGCCAGTAAAAAATGTTGATTTGTGGCAAAGGCTGGATGCAGCCACTCAGGAGTATGAGATTGAATGGGTCTGGGTAAAAGGTCATTCTGGTGATCCTGGTAATGAGCTTGCTGATGAGCTGGCTAATCAGGCCATTGATGAGATGCTGGCCTGATTGTGAGAGGCAACTAATGAGACAAATCGTATTAGATACTGAAACCACCGGTCTTGAACCCAAACAGGGGCACCGTATTATCGAGATCGGTTGTGTCGAGCTGGTGGGTCGAAAGTTGACCGGTAATAACTACCACCAATACCTGCAACCCGATCGTGAGAGTGATGAAGGTGCGCTGGAAGTGCATGGCATCACCACTGAGTTCCTTCAGGACAAACCCCGTTTTGCCGATGCTGTTGATGGTTTCCTGGAATATATCCGGGGCGCTGAACTGATCATCCATAATGCACCTTTCGATGTTGGTTTCCTGGATCATGAACTTGGCATGGTGGGTAAGCAATATGGAAGCATTGCCACCTACTGTGATGTGATCGATACCCTGGTCATGGCGCGTAAAATGCGCCCGGGTCAGAAGAATAATCTGGATGCCCTGTGTAAGCATTACGATGTAAATAATAATCATCGTGAGTTGCACGGTGCTTTGCTGGATTCCGAAATTCTCGCCGAAGTTTATTTGATGATGACCGGCGGTCAGGTTGGTTTATTGCTGGATGCCGAACAGGAAGATGCCAGGTCAGGTGTAGCTGTTGAACAGCGCAAACTTTCTAGTGACAGGGAACGTTTGAGTGTGGTTAGAGCTGATGATGCTGAATTGTTGGAGCATCAGGACATTATTAATAACATGGGTGACGCTAGTCTTTGGTCGCCTTCCTGAATCGATGCCTTAACGCTTAACGATTATGCTTAAGCGTCCGTTGTTTCTCACGATTCCAGTCACGATCTTTATCAGCAGCACGTTTATCGTGCGCCTTTTTACCTTTGGCGAGGCCAACGTCAATTTTGACGCGGCCATTTTTCCAGTACAGCGCCAGTGGCAACAGCGTGTAACCTTTGCGTTCGATCTGACCGATAAGGCGATCAATTTCGCGGCGATGCATTAGTAACTTGCGTGCACGCATAGGGTTGGGGTGGATATGTGTTGAGGCTGAAAGTAATGGCGTAATCTGACCACCAATCCATTCCAGCTCATTTTTATGAACCATGATGTAGCTTTCGCTGATCTGTACCTGATTCTCTCGTATGCTTTTGACTTCCCAGCCCTCTAATACCAGACCAGCTTCAAAGTTATCTTCCACAGCATAATCGTGCCGCGCCTTGCGATTAAGGGCGATGGTATTGGAAGGTGTTTTTTTCTTTTTGTTCTTCTTGGCCATGATACTGATGTTCGATAAAAGCGAGGCAGAGTATACAGCTTGAGCACTGTTTTGTACCGTTATGTCGGTGAGCAAACTTTGCCATAAGCAGCAGGATTGTATAACCTCTCGTCAAGTTTTTCTGTATCGGGTGATAAAAATGACAAATGAGCGGGTATCAATGCACGGACAGTGGTCCAGTCGCCTGGTCTTTATTCTGGCGGCTACCGGATCAGCGGTGGGTCTGGGTAATATCTGGAAATTTCCTTATATCACCGGCGAGAATGGTGGTGGCACTTTTGTGCTGGTCTATCTGCTGTGTATAGCTCTGATAGGTGTTCCCATCATGATGGCCGAGATTATGCTGGGTCGTCGTGGTCGACAAAGCCCGATCAACACCATGAAATTGCTGGCCAAAGATGAGAACCGGAACAAGCACTGGGTCTGGTTAGGCTGGATGGGCATGATCGCGGGCTTCCTGATTCTCTCGTATTACAGCGTGATTGCTGGCTGGGCGATGTCGTATGTTTTCCGTACGGCTAGTGGCATGTTTATTGGTGCCACCGCTGAAGGCGTGAACAGTATTTTTGGTGATTTAGTTGCTGATCCTGAACGGTTACTGGCCTGGCATACCATCTTCATCGTTATGACCATGATCGTAGTGGCGCGAGGCGTGAAGAACGGGCTGGAAACGGCGGTACGATATTTGATGCCCAGCCTGTTCGTTTTGTTGCTGATGGTAGTGGCCTACGCCATGACCACCGGTCACTTTATGGAAGGTGTGCGCTTTCTGTTTACTCCCGGTGAAATCACTCAGGAAGGTATTTTGATTGCTATGGGTCACGCTTTCTTCACCCTGAGCCTGGGTATGGGTGCGATCATGGTTTATGGATCATATTTACCGAGGGATACTTCGATTGCTCAGGCGACGATGTTTATTGCGGCGGCTGACACAGCAGTCGCACTGTTGGCGGGTCTGGCTATTTTCCCCATCGTATTTGCCAATGGTCTTGAGCCGGGCGCCGGGCCGGGTCTGATATTTAAAACCTTGCCGATTGCTTTCGGCCAGATGGAAGCGGGTACTTTGGTGGGAACAGCCTTCTTTATATTGTTGTCATTTGCGGCCTGGACTTCGGCTATTTCGCTGATTGAACCCGCGGTGGCCTGGCTGGTTGAGAACAAGAATGTAAATCGTCTTTATGCTTCAGTCTGGGTAGGTATCGCAACCTGGTTGATGGGGCTGGGTACGGTGTTCTCTTTCAATATCTGGTCGGATAAAACCTGGAGTATTCCGTATCTATTCGAGGATTACAGTTTCTTCGATACGCTGGATTATTTAACCTCCAATATTATGTTGCCATTGGGTGGTTTGTTTATCGCCATCTTTGCCGGTTGGCTTATGCGTGAATCTTCCAGTCGTGAGGAACTGGATACAAGCGACTGGGTTTACAAAATTTGGCGCATACTACTTCGATATGTCACCCCTGTTGCCGTTATAATAGTCTTCCTTAAGGCAGTTAAAGTTATTTAGGGTTGAGATTTGTCATTAATAAAACGTAATGCGCTGGTGAATTATTCGCCAGCAGAAATGTATGAGCTGGTCAATGATGTGGATTCCTACGCAAAATTTTTGCCCTGGTGTCGTTCGTCGGCGGTGTTGAACGAGACTGACACCGAGATGCAAGCATCGGTTGAAATCGCCAAAGGGGTATTGAATAAAACCTTTACCACGCAGAATAAGCTGACTAAAAATAGTCGAATTGAAATGGCGCTGGTCGATGGTCCATTTAGTCAGTTGCGGGGCTTCTGGTTATTTGAACCACTCAAAACCGAAGGTGCTTGCAGGGTTAATCTGGAGCTGGAATTTGAGTTTGATAATGCGATGATGTCACTGGCGGCAAAACCCATTTTTACGCAGATCGCCAATTCACTGGTGGATGCTTTCTGTAAACGTGCGACTGAGGTGTATGGTGAGCGAGACTGAGACAACGCTGGAAACGATCAATGTCGAAGTGGCTTATGCCGAACCTGACAAGCAGCTGATTTTGCCAGTGAATGTTGATGTGGGCACGACGGTGGGTGGTGCGATTGTGCAGTCGGGGATTATGATGAAATTCCCCGAGCTGGATGTGGAAAATAGCGATGTAGGTATTTTCGGCAAAGCTACGAAAATGACGGCCGTGCTAAAAGATGCTGAGCGCGTTGAGATTTACCGTCCGTTGATTGCCGATCCTAAAGAAGTGCGTCGCAAGCGTGCAGAAGAAGGCAAGATCACCAAAAAAGGTGGTGATGCGAGTACTGAGAGTTAAACCTCTTATTCTTCTTTTTCGACGACAGGTGCGGGTGCTTTGTAGTTGCTGTCATCAATTCTGATCAGCTCACCATCCTTAAAAAATAGCGTTAAACGCGATTGCACAGCTTCACCACGTCCTGGAACGTATCGGTAAATATAATCCCAGCGATTTGCGTGAAAGGGATCTTTGAGCGTTGGATTACCGATGATGGACGTAATCTCAGTCTTTTTCATACCAACGAGTATTTTATTTAGTGCTTCCTGTTTAATCTCATTACCCTGAGTTACATCCTGCCTGTGGGCATCGGGCAACCAGCTGGCGCATGAACTGATTAACACTATTGTGAGCAGGAGCACAAAAATATTTCTAAAAGGTGGGCAATTAGGCATAGGTATTTTGTTTGAAGTGGTTTAGCATATCGGTTGGGGATACTAACGTATTTAACTTCCATTATCAGCAGAAAAATTACTATGGAAACAAACGATTTAAAAAAAGCCGGGCTTAAAGTTACTCTACCCAGAATGAAGATTCTTGAGTTTCTTGAGGCTTCACCAGTGAGACACCAAAGCGCGGAAGATATTTATAAAGCACTGCTGGATGTTGGTGAAGTTGTTGGTCTAGCTACAGTTTACCGCGTGTTAACCCAGTTTGAAGCTGCTGGTCTGGTAACACGGCATCACTTTGAAGGTGGCCAGGCCGTTTTTGAACTGAGTGAATCAGGTCATCATGACCACATCGTTTGTGTGGCCTGTGGCAAGGTCGAAGAGTTTTTTGATGAAACCATCGAAGCTCAGCAGGCTAAGATTGCCGAATCGAAGGGTTATGAAGTGACTGATCACAGTATGACCCTGTACGGACGTTGTAGTGATTGCCAGAAAGGTTAATCAGAAACATACTTTTTAAATATCCAGTCATATTGTTTTGCATGGCATAATCTCTGCCATGCAAAACACCCGTCAACACAATCAGATTACAGAGCGCTATTCCATTGATGAATATTTGCGCCTGGTTGCGTCGTCTGTCGAAAACGATACACTCTTGCGCAAGGCCTGTGAAGTAGTCTGGCCGCTTCCCCCCGATGAGATTCTACCTAGCAGCCTCGATGTGGCTGTGCTTTTGAGTGAGCTGGGTTCCGATGAGACCACGCTGATTGTTGGTTTGTTGAGTACCACCCAATTGACTGAACCGTCTATGGTGGCTGAGCTTGAATCAGTTTTTGGCGAAAAGATCATGAACATGGTCAGGAACGTTTGTCAGCTCCACGCATTCCAGATTTATGATATCGACGATACGCCCGATCAGGCGGAGCGTTTACGACGCATGTTGTTGTCGATGATCGAAGATGTCAGGGTGATGTTAATCAAGCTAGCCTTCCGTGTGCAGCGTTTGCGCCAGTTAAAACAGGTGCCACCCAAACAACAACAGGCGGTAGCCAGGGAAACGCTGGATATTTTTGCACCCATCGCCAATCGTCTGGGTATTGGTCAGCTGAAGTGGGAGCTGGAAGACCTTTCCTTCAGGTATCTGGAGCCTGATACTTATCGACGTATTGCATCGCATCTGGATGAGAAACGAGATGAACGCGAAGACTTTATCAAGCAGGTGGTGTCAACGCTGGAGCATGAGCTGGAAGCCGCCAATGTCAAAGCCAGGGTTTATGGTCGTCCCAAGCATATTTATAGCATCTGGAAAAAAATGACGGCCAAGCACCGTGACTTTGATGAGCTGTTCGATGTGCGAGCGATAAGAATCGTTGTTGATAATGTGGCTGATTGTTATATGACGTTGGGTCTGGTGCACGGCTTGTGGCGGCATATCGAAAAAGAGTTTGATGATTACATCGCCAATCCCAAAGAGAATGGCTATCAATCTTTACACACGGCGGTTCGCGGGCCACAGGGAAAACCATTTGAAATACAGATCCGAACCCATGCCATGGATGAGTTTGCTGAACATGGTGTAGCCGCGCACTGGCGCTATAAAGAAGGTAAGCAGGCGGATGCCAGTATACAGACCAGCATTAACTCGCTGCGAAAATTACTCGAGCCGGAGCAAACTCAGGATGAAGAATTGCTCGATAATTTTCATACTGAAATGTTCAATGATCGGGTTTATATTTTAACGCCAGAAGGCCGGGTGATTGATTTGCCGCACGGTGCAACACCGGTTGATTTCGCTTATGCCGTGCATACCGAAGTGGGGCATTGCTGTCGTGGTGCCAAGGTGAATGGCCGTATAGTGCAGCTGACTTATAAACTGAATAATGGTGAGCAGGTCGAGATACTCACCACCAAAGAAGCATCGCCGGTACGTGACTGGCTGCTGCCGCATTTAGCCTACATCAAAACATCACGCGCCCGTAATCGTATTCGAAGCTGGTTCAGACATCAAGATAAAGATAAGAATCTCATAGATGGAAAAGCGTTGTATGAGCGAGAACTAAAGCGTCAGGGTATTCGTCCCGATCTGGATGCTTTGTTGAAAACCTGCAAACATAATTCAGCCGATGAGTTGTTTATCGCTATCGGCCGGGGTGATCTGTCGCTAGCCCAGTTGTCCTCAGTGCTTCAGGAACAGCAGGCTGAAGATCAGGCTGATGACATTCCAGTTCAACCCAAATCACATCGCCAGGCTGAAACGCCATCTTCCAGTCAAATTAACGTGCGTGGTGTTGGTAACCTGCTGACGACCATGGCCAATTGTTGCAAGCCGGTACCGGGTGATGAAATTATCGGTTTTATCAGCCGCGGTAAGGGCGTCAGCATCCATCGTAAAGATTGCACAAATATTATCAACCTGAGCGAAGAAGACTGTGCTCGGCTGATTGAGGTTGAGTGGGGCGGTGAAGAAACTGAGGCTTATCCAGTGAGCCTGATCATAAATGCGATTGATCGTCAGGGCCTGCTGGGTGATGTGACGACCACGCTGGCCAATGAAAAGGTGAACGTGGTCGCGGTGAGTACCCTATCTGACAAAAAACAGCAAACAGCTCGCATGGCCGTGACTATCGAAATTCATGATCTGCAGCAATTAATGCGGGTGATGGATAAAATCGGGCAGTTATCGAATGTTACTGAGGTGCTGCGTGGTTCTAATACGACGCGGTAAATTCTTTCTTATGTCACAGAAGGTTTTTCCGGCAGAGCGATATTCTGGTAAGATTCGCGGGTTTTTTGTAACAAATCAACGGGAGACCCCCTCTTGACCCTGAATCAGATAAAAATGGCAATTTATTCACTTGTTGTGACTAATAAGTTTGCTTTAAAATTTAAGAAATTGAAGGATCAAGTTGAATTTACCGCACTTCGACTAGAATATGCGGAAACCATATTGTCTCGTTTGAATATTAGCGTTCAGGTTGAGGGTGCAGAGAAACTGACTGATGATCAGCAATACTTAATCATTTCTAATCATCGTAGCATTATTGATCCTCTAATCGTTGAAATGGCAGTTAAAAACAGAGGAATTCATGGTCTGTGGATTGCCAAAAAGGAACTTTATAATTCAATTTTCTTTGGTATGTTTACCCGCAATGCCGGCACCATATTACTGGATAGAGAATCAAACCAAATGGCGGGGTTCTTTAAAGAAATTAAAGCTTCTGTGGCAAACGGCAACACAATCTGCGTTTTTCCTGAAGGCACGCGCAATAAAACCGACGCGCCATTGACTGAGTTTAAGGAAGGTTCGCAAATCATAGCAATGAAAAATAGATTGCCGATATTACCGGTTCATATTAAAAACAATGCCAATGCAGTTTTAATGGAAGCAGTAAAAAATAACACCAAAGATTTAAAAGTGGTTATCGAAATTGGTGATGTGATTGATTACAAAGATCGTTCAAAAACGTTGGAAGAGTCTTACAAACAGCGGTTTAATATTGCCTGATTAGGCGTATATTGCAAACATCTCTAGCTCTTGAGATAAGCGAATAAAATCATACTTTTAGATTCAGTATTAAATCTTTCTGATCTATATCAGCATTCTCTTAAATTCATTTTTACCATTAGTCCTTGAGTAAATTATTGCTGATACACTTCTGCCTCTTTTAAGGATTTAGAGAACAGGGAAGGGTAGGGATGATTAGATAAACTGTTTTTTGCGGTGCAAAGAGCAACAACTGATGTATTGCATCGGTAAAAATGATAACAAAAAAAATAAGTAATGAATTAATCTTTGGTGAGCAACTTCAGTTAGTCGTTGATGCCTTACCCCTTTCGATTTTAACGATCTTTGTCAACGCAACCATACTTGCAGCTATGCAGCTGGCAGTTATTAGTAGTGAAACTGTTGCTTACTGGTATGTGTCTATATTATTAGTCAGTGGGCTTCGTTTTTACTGGCGTCATTGTTATCTTCAGGTGGAATCTGCGCAACGTGATACTGTTTTCTGGAGTAAACGTTTTTATTTAGGCACGGTGTTGTCAGGGCTTAGCTGGGGTGCGGCGGCTTATTTTCTTTTTCCTGTTGAGTCTTTGATTCATCAGCTCTTACTTTCTTTTGTGCTGGCAGGTTTGACCGCTGGTGCAGTCACTACATTTTCAGCAATTAGTTCTTACTATCAAACTTTTGTGTTGCTGGCGTTATTGCCATTGGCTGTTCGTTTTTTTCAGCAGGGCGATGTATTGAGTCAGTCCATGGCGGCTATGATTCTGTTTTATATGGTCATGGTCAGTATCAGTGCGCTAAGGGTTAATCGCATTATTCTAAAATCACTCAGTCTAAGCTTGAATAAGGCGCATGTTGATGAAGCGCTTCAGGAGGCGGATGATCATAATTCGCTTTTACTGGAGTCAGCTGCGCAAGGTATTTTTGGGGTTGATATTAATGGAGTTGCTACTTTTGTTAATCCAGCGGCACTTTCCATTCTTGGTTATCAGGCTGAAGATCTGATTGGTAAAAAGATACACAGCGTTATTCATTACAACCATGCAGATGGTAGCCAGTATCCAGTCAATACTTGTCCGATGAGCGCCACTTTGCGTGATGGCGAATCTCATTTTATTACTGATGAAGTTTTATGGAGTAAGAGAGGTTGCAGTGTTCCTGTTGAATATAACAGTACGCCAATTTTAAAAAATGATGCGGTTGTTGGTGCGGTGATTACTTTTAGTGATATACGTCAGCGCGTCGAGATAGAATCGAAACTGGAGCATCAGGCTTATTTTGATGATTTGACTGGGTTGGCGAATCGTCGTCTCTTGTTGGACTTGCTTGAGAAAGCCTATGCTCAATCAAAACACCATCATCATATTGGTGGTTTATTATTTCTTGATTTAGATAACTTCAAAAGTATCAATGACTCGCTTGGTCATAAAGTAGGTGATGAATTAATTTGTTGTGTTGCACAACGTCTTGCATCGATTGTTTGTGAAGAAGATACCCTGGCGCATGTTGGTGGTGATGATTTTATTCTGCTACTGCCAGAGGTTGATGATGATGCGGAAGTGACGGCAAAAGTGTTGCAGGAATTAGCCTGTCAATGTCGTGAGGTTGTTTCCATGCCGTATCAGCTGCAAGGTCATGAATTGCATATCACCACCAGTGTTGGTATTACCATGTTCCCTATGTGTGGGGAGAATGCAGATGATCTACTCAAGCAGGCGGATACCGCTATGTATCGAGCCAAGGAGCAGGGACCCAGTACCATCCAGTTCTTCCTGCCCAGTATGCAACTGGCGGTTGAAGAGCGCATGCATCTCTATAACGATCTACGCAGAGCACTCACGCGTGATGAACTGGAACTTTATTATCAACCTCAGTACGATGCGCGTGGTGAAATTATTGGCGCTGAAGCATTGGTGCGCTGGAATCATCCCGATCGTGGGTTGGTATCGCCTGTTGATTTTATCCCTATGGCCGAAGACAGTAGTCTCATTCTGCAAATTGGTGAATGGGTCATGCAGACAGCTTTTGCTCAGATGAAATTTCTGGATACGGATGGTCTGGGACAAAAGTTATCGTGCATTGCCGTTAATGTGAGTCCACGACAATTTCGTCAGGCTGATTTTGTGCCAATGGTGAAAAAAATATTGGCCGATACGGGGGTTGATGCCCATCATATTGAACTGGAGCTAACAGAAGGCATACTGGTTGATGACATTAAAGATACTGTCAATAAAATGGAGGCACTGACTGCATTGGGGATTACTTTCTCTATCGATGATTTTGGTACCGGTTATTCGTCACTTGCCTATTTGCAACAACTACCTTTGCATAAACTTAAAATTGATCAGTCTTTTGTGAAGCAGATACAGGGTGATCATTATGGTGGTGTGCTGGTCAACACCATTATCGATATGGGGCAGAATTTGGGGCTGACAGTTATTGCTGAAGGCGTGGAAACAGATACCCAATTCCATGCGCTTTCGAAGATGGGCTGTGATGAGTTTCAGGGTTACCTCTTTAGTACGCCCGTAGAAGAAGGTGTGCTCCTTGAACTATTGAGAGATGACGCAAGATCCAGGCTTTGCTCCTGATAGAATCGCTACTCAAGCTGAGTCGTTTATTGAAAGATAACGTTGAGCGTCATCTGAAGCGACGTTGACCGTCACCATGATGGAAAAATAGGTGAGTTGAAATAAAAAAGTTAGAACTTAAATCCCAGACTACTGCCTACGTAACGATGTTCTCCTGACAGGTTGGTATGAAAAGCACCGAAGTCAATATTCTCATGGAAAATACCTAATACCAGATTGTCACCAAAATTTATCTTTATCCCAATCTTGAAGAAGAAATCGATGGAGCATTGTTGCTCTTCTGTGCAATTATGCGTTTCATTATCGTTGTCCAGTAAGGTTAGTAAACCATAAAGATCAGTGCCAATTTCATAAAAGGGTGCAAGTGTTTTACCAAAGGACTGACCAAAATATATTTTTAGCGTCGAGTCATTTTTATTAAGATCGTTGTTATCAAGAAATAAAATGTTCATGCCTGCGTAGATATTAGAGCTTGAGTCTCCAGCAATAGCTGAATGTAGACCAAATGTATAAATATCACCCAGAGTTTCACTTCTTCTGGATTTGCTTATCTCAATTACGCTGTCATTATCGGCCCGAGCCTGTTGACTGAAAGTGATAGCAAGTATCAGTGTTATAAAGATACGGATCATACCGTAATCTTTTACGGTTTTTCTTGGCCTGTTTTTCATTTTTTATCTAGATGCTTATCGAACAATATCGTCTTTGAACAAATCATCTTCAAACAGGTCGTCCTCGTCTTCTTCCGGTGGATTGCCATCATAAATCTTATTTATTCTTCGCTGTGTCCAGCCGTCGCGTATAAAGGCGTAAGGGTCGGGGGCGGTTTCGTCAACAATGTCTTTAGCTTTTAACAGGTCGGCGCGTTTGTCGATGTACTTCAATGCCAGCAGGCTATAAGCATGTTTGGCATCCATATCATCATAAATTAGGTCAAGCTCGGTATTGTCAGCTGCAAAGCCTGCAGTGTCACGAATGTTGCTCGGGCCGAAGAAGGGAAGTACCAGATAAGGGCCGCTTTCAACGCCCCAGTAGCCAAGAGTCTGGCCAAAATCTTCTTCGTGTTTTGCTATATCGAACCCGGTGGCAACATCAAAAATGCCTAATAAACCAAAAGTACTATTAAAAATAATACGTGATGTGGTGGTAGCTGCCCGTTCAAATTTTAATTGCAGTAAATCATTAATCAAAGTCAGTACATCGCCCAGGTTGCCGAAAAAATTTGTAATGCCGGTATCAACAGCATCGGGTGTAATTGTCTGATAACCTTCAGCGATGGGTTTCATGGCGTACTCATCCAGTTTTTCGTTGAATGAATACATTGAACGGTTGAAACTTTCAAAAGGATCATCGGGATTTGCCGGACCTTCGAGTGTGGTACAGGCTGTGTTAAATGCGATCAATAAAATAATCAGGCTTTGTTTTATTAAAGTGTTCAAAATGTTTTCTCTGTTTTAATTGTTTTTATTTTTCGAGCATGCTGTAGGCAAGTTTTGCCACATTCTTAGAACCGCCACCGGTACCTAGCAACTCTCGTAATTTTGCTAATTCATCACGCATGTTCTGATTATATTTTTCATCGTCGAGAATTCGCAGAGTCTCATTGGCAAGATTCTCAGGTGTGGCTTCGTGCTGAATAAATTCTTTGACGATTTCTTTTTCCGGCACAATATTCACTAAACCAATGTGTGTAATTTTTACCAGTCGGCTCAATATGAAATAGGAAAGCCATGCCAGTTTGTGCGTGATCACCATTGGCGTGCCCATCAAACCAATTTCCAATGTTGCAGTGCCGGATGCAACGATAATGCTGTCGCAGGCCTGAATAACATCGTGGGTATTATTTTCGATGAGGCTGATTTTTAGTGCCGCCAGATCTTTTCCATATTCAGCTAAATCCTGATATTGAACAGTGCTGGCCAGCGGCAACACAAACTGTAACTCTGGCTGTTTACTTCTGAGCAGTTTGGCGGTCTCTAACATGATAGGCAGCAAGCGCTCGATCTCACCCATGCGGCTGCCTGGGAATAAACCCACTGTGGTTTTTTCTTCCAGCGATAAAGTAGCACGAGCCTGCTGCCTGTTTTTATCGGGGATGATTTCATCGACCAATGGATGGCCGGTAAATTCAACCGGTACATTGGCTTCTTTATATAGATCGACTTCAAAAGGAAAAATCACCGCCATCTGATCAACGATGCGCGCCATTTTATAAACGCGCTTGGGTCGCCATGCCCAGACCTGCGGGCCGATATAAAATAGCACCTTGATGCCCAGCTCTTTGGCGTAGGCGGCCAGCTTCTGGTTGAACTCCTGATAGTCCACCAGAATCAGCAAGTCGGGTGGGGACTGCTTGATGTGATCCTGAATTTGATTGAGCACGCCCTTGATCATGCGGTATTTGAACAACACCTCAACGATACCAACCACGGCCAGCTTCGAGGCATCGAACAGAACATCGACACCCGCCTCACGCATATTTTTGCCACCCATGCCCTGCAGCTGGATGCTATCATCCATGCCCAGCAACTCTTTGCAGAGATTGGCTGCGTGCAGGTCGCCAGAGGCTTCGCCAGCAACAATAAAGACTGTTTTAGGATTGCTCATACTTCAAATTAATTTTATCAAAATGGGGTTATTTAATGGCTGGGAATTCTACCCGAAGAATCATAACAATGCAGGAAGAACTTCCGGAAATCAGTGGCTTACTGGCCGGTGTCGATGAGGCAGGGCGAGGGCCATTAGTCGGCAATGTGGTCGCCGCCGCCGTGATACTGGACGAGAATCATCCCATCGAAGGCCTGGACGATTCCAAGAAGCTCACCGCCAAACGTCGTGAAGCACTGGCCGAAGAGATCAAGCAGCACGCCAAAGCCTGGGCGGTGGTCAGTGTCAGTCCAGAAGAAATTGACCGTATCAATATTTTACAGGCGACCAAACTGGCGATGGCGCAATCAGTGGTGCAATTGCAGATTGCACCCGACCATGTTTTTGTCGATGGCAATCAACCGCCAGAAATGCCCCATCCAGTCACCGCCATCATCAAAGGCGATGCCCGTGTTGCCGAGATCAGCGCCGCCTCAATCATCGCCAAGGTAGAACGAGACGCGCAGATGGTCGTGTTGCACGAACAATATCCGCAGTATGGCTTTGATAAGCACAAGGGCTATCCCACCAAAGTGCATATGGCACTACTGGCTGAACACGGGCCCTGTCCTGAACACCGCCGTAGTTATGCGCCAGTAAGAAAATCTCTGGAAAAATAAACTTGAGGGGGTCAATTTCCCTCAATTTTTCAACCTGATTCAGGTACACTTTGTGCTCTATTGTGGGTTCGATTTTAGACCCCGAAAACCGTCATTTTTGTGAGACAGGCATTGACAGAATCATCGCAGGATCAATCAGTTAGCGCTAAAGCGCCCAGCTTTGTTCACCTGAGAGTACACACTGAGTACTCGCTGGTGGATAGTATGGTGCGCGTGAAACCGTTGATGGCTGCGCTCGCTGGTGATCACATGCCTGCGGCAGCGCTCACCGATCAGAGCAATCTGTTCGCCATGGTGAAATTCACCCGCGCTGCGCTGGATGCGGGTATCAAGCCTATCATCGGCGTCGACGTCTGGGTGCGTCAGGAAGATGAGCAGGGTTTGCCTTATCGCATGGTGCTGCTGTGCAAAAATCGCGAGGGTTATCTCAACCTCAGTCAGCTCATTTCCAAAAGTTACCTCGAAGGCCAACACGGCGGTGCGCCCATGGTGCTGTCATCCTGGGTGGAAGAATTCTCTGAAGGTTTGATCGCACTTTCCGGTGGCCGTGAGGGCGAGATTGGGCGTGCTTTGCTGGCGGGTCAAAAAGGTCTGGCTCAGGAAAGGCTGGCGTACTGGAAGTCGGTATTCCCGAATAGCTTTTATCTGGAGCTGATCCGCACCGGCCGTGAACAGGAAGAAGCCTATATCGTCGAAGCCGTTGAGCTGGCCTTGCAGACGCAAACCCCGGTAGTCGCGACCAACGATGTACGTTTTCTGAAAGCCGAAGATTTCGATGCTCATGAAGTGCGCGTCTGCATTACCGCGGGTCGCACCCTGGATGATCCGCGCCGCTCAAAAAATTACAGCAACCAGCAATATCTGCGCACTGCCGAAGAAATGCAGGCGCTGTTTGAAGACATTCCCGAGGCGCTGGAAAACAGCGTCGAGATTGCCAAACGCTGCAATCTGGTCACCACGCTGGGCGAAAGCAAATTGCCCGAATTCCCGGTACCAGAAGGCGACACCATTGAATCTTATTTTACCCGTCTTTCAGAAGAAGGGCTGGCCTGGCGACTGGAAACCATACTCGATTCCACTGCAGAAGATTACGCTGCCCGCAAAGCCGAGTACGATGAACGCCTGAAAATCGAAATCAAAGTTATCCTGACCATGGGCTTTCCCGGCTACTTCCTGATCGTCGCCGACTTTATCCAGTGGTCAAAAGACAACGGTATTCCGGTGGGGCCGGGTCGTGGTTCCGGTGCCGGTTCGCTGGTCGCCTATGCGCTAAAAATTACCGACCTCGATCCACTGGAATATGATTTGCTGTTCGAACGATTCCTCAACCCCGAACGTGTCTCGCTACCGGATTTCGATGTCGACTTCTGCATGGAAGGCCGTGACCGCGTCATCGATTACGTGGCGGAAACTTACGGTCGTAAAAGCGTCTCGCAGATTATTACTTACGGCACCATGGCTTCGAAAGCGGTGATCCGAGATGTTGGCCGCGTGCTGGCGCAACCTTACGGTTTTGTCGATCGCATCGCCAAAATGGTGCCGTTTGAAATCGGCATGACGCTGACCAAGGCGCTGGATGAAGCCGAAGACCTGAAAGCCGCTTATGATGATGAAGACGACGTGCACGACATGATCGACATGGCGCTGTCGCTGGAAGGTCTGGCGCGTAACGCCGGTAAACATGCCGGGGGCGTGGTCATCTCGCCTACGTTACTCACCGACTTTTCGCCGCTGTACTGTGAGGAAGGCGGGCAGAGCATCGTTACCCAATTTGATAAAGATGACATCGAAGCCGTCGGTCTGGTCAAGTTCGATTTCCTGGGTCTGCGTACGCTCACCATCATCGACTGGGCGGTGAAGCACATCAATAAAGCTCGCGATATTACTAACGAAGAACATTTAGTCATCGAGCAATTACCGCTGGACGATCAGCCCACCTTTGATTTATTGCAGGCGGCGAATACCACCGCCGTGTTCCAGCTTGAGTCGCGCGGCATGAAAGACCTGATCACGCGCTTAAAGCCGGATAGCTTTGAAGACATTATCGCCCTGGTGGCGCTGTTCCGACCGGGGCCATTGCAGTCGGGCATGGTCGACAACTTTATCAATCGCAAACATGGTCGCGAAGCAGTTTCGTATCCGGATAAGACCTATCAGCACGAATCGCTCAAACCGATTCTTGAACCGACCTATGGCATCATCCTGTACCAGGAGCAGGTGATGCAGATCGCACAGGTGCTGGCCGGTTACACGCTCGGTGGTGCCGACATGCTACGCCGCGCCATGGGCAAGAAGAAGCCTGAAGTCATGGCTCAGCAGCGTGCGGTATTCGAGGAGGGAGCCAAAAATAATGGTATCGATCCCGAACTTGCGATAAAGATATTCGATCTGGTGGAAAAGTTCGCCGGTTACGGTTTTAACAAATCACATTCCGCCGCTTATGCTTTATTGTCTTACCAGACCGCTTGGCTGAAACAGCATTATCCCGCTGAATTTATGGCAGCGGTATTGTCGGCCGATATGGATAACACCGACAAGGTCGTATTCCTGATCGAAGACTGTCACGAGCAGGGTCTGGAAGTTATTCCTCCCAACGTCAATCAATCTTTGTATCACTTCAGCGTACCCGATTCAAAAACTGTGCTTTATGGTTTAGGTGCAATCAAAGGTGTCGGTGAAGCCGCGCTCGAAGGCATCATCAAGGAGCGTGAAGAAAACGGTATTTATGTTGATCTCTACGACTTCTGTCGTCGCTCCGATACCAGAAAAGTTAATCGCCGCGTATTAGAAGCTTTAATCAAAGCCGGTGCCATGGATGAATTAGGTGCTGGCCGTTCCAGCTTAAGCGCCAGCATCAATAATGTTTTGCAAATGGCAGAACAAAATCAAAAAGACGCGCAAGCAGGGCAGCACGATATGTTCGGCTCGGTAGAAACATCCAGCGATCAGGAACCCGTTCACATGGTGACGGTGGCAGACTGGGAAGATGACCTGCGTTTATCTTATGAGAAAGAAACCCTGGGTTTGTATTTAACCGGTCACCCGATTGATCGTTTTGAAAAAGAAATCCAGCGGTTTACCGATTTCACATTAGCCAAAGCCCCCGACTTCGCACCCAAAGACAGCGGTGGTGCTCATGGAAATTATCGCAAAAAAAATACAACAGAGTATCGCGTCGCAGGTTTAATGCTCAACATGCGCACTCGCAAAACTAAGCGCGGCAGTAAAATCGTCACCGCCGTACTCGATGATCGCACTGCACGTATCGACGTTGTGATTTATGAAGAAGAATATGAAAAATTTGGACACCTGATAGAAAAAGATAAATTGCTGATCGTAGATGGGCCTGTATCTTATGATGACTTTAATGGGTCATATCAGGTGGTTGCTAAAACTATTTACAACATGACACAGGCACGCGAAAAGTTTTCTCGTTGTCTGGAAATTAATATTGATAAAACCAAGGCTAATGGTTCGTGGTCGGAAGCGGAAATGACAAAACAATTGGGTGATGTTTTGCAGGCTTATAGAGAAGGGCAGTGTCCGGTTTGTATTCAGTACAATAGTGGTGGCGAGCTAATGCGTATGACCTTAGGGGATGACTGGAAGATTCAACCTAGTGAGGATTTGTTGGGTAGGTTGAGGGGTTTGTTTGGGGATGGGGTGGTTAATATTCTTTATTAGAATATTTTTACCTCAGGGGAGTAGAGGTCTCAGAGTAAAGTTTTTTTCGCAGGGTTTGTTTTAACCTGTGCGCTACTGATTCATACTTTTAATTAATTTGTTTAAGATAAAATATTGCAGAGTCAAATATATAATGGATATAAATAAATTTGCCAAAATCGCTGAGTCATTGCGACAATATCAAAGAGCCGAGCTGAAGGACTTTGAAGCTGAAATAGGCTCGAAACCGATTGATCAACTTTATGTTGACCCGCTTCCTGGTGATGCAGTATTGCAATCGGTGCTTTCGAGCAATACCACTTTTCTTCTTGGGCGAAAAGGAACTGGAAAGAGTACTGTTTTTGCCAAAGCACAATCAGTCCTTAGGGATAAAAAAGAAATAATCTCAATTTATATTGATGTTAAATCTCTATATGATGTTCTTGATGCAAATGAAGTGCCTGATTCAGAACTTGAATCTGTAGGTATTTCAAATGTAGCGTATCGTTCTCACATGCTAAGAAAGGCAATGCTTGGAAAAGTCCTTGCTGAACTTCTTAAAGAAATTAGTGCTAGCTGTGAAAGGCTAACCTTGCTTGATAGGTGGCGTGGCGCAAAAAAACAATATGAGGATCTTATTGAGTCGCTGAAATTGTTAGGTGAAACAGTGAAAGATTCAAAGCTTGAAAAGCATGAAATGCCCATTCTTCAAAAAATCACACATCAGCTAAGGGTAACTCAGCAGCAAGAAATTTCTAAAACAAATAAAGCTTCAGGAAAAGTTGCAGGGAAGTTATCACCTAATAAAGTGGAAGTAAGTAGCGAGATTGAGGGGTCATTATCAGATTTTGATAAAACGCTTGATGATACGGATATATATAATGAATACTCAGATGTTGTGTTGAAATCATTCCCGTTCAACGAAATACTTGATGAAATTCAAATTCTTTTGACGGAATCAGGTTTGTTGCGATTGGTGGCTTTTTTTGATGACTTTTCTGAGCTTAAATTTGTAGACCAACGTCTTTTTGTAGATGTCATTTTATCTCCTCTTAATAACTCAAGTAATGAAACTGTAAAATTAAAAATAGCAGGTTATCCCGGTCGTGTTTATTATGGAAAAATTGATCCAGGAAAAGCGGATACTATTGGCTTAGATTTCTCTGACTTATATGAAGCCAGCGAAGTACAAGAAATGGAGCGTGATGCAACTTCCTACACTCAAAGATTGCTTTCCAAAAGGTTTGAGTCTTTCGGTGTGAAGTTAGATGATTATTTTGATTTTACACCTTCATCTGATCAAGATGAATTTATGAGGCTTATGTTCCAGGCTTCTTTTAACGTGCCAAGAATAATGGGGCACTTGCTACATCTTATATATCTTGATCGGGTTTCAAAAGATCAAAAAATCACAGTAGCATCCATTCGACTTGCATCTAAAAAATATTATGAAAATACTGTAACTAAATATTTTGATAAGTTAAATCGGTATGCTCGTGAGCCATTTGAAAATAAACTCGATCGACACAATCAAAATCAACTGCTTAATTTTGTTATTAATGAATCAAGAACTATACGAAAACGAATAATTGATAAAGATGTAGGAGGTGCCTATTTTGATGGTCTTGGCGGTAACCCTCCTACCAGTCATTTTATTGTACGCCCAGAATTGGAAGATATTTTTTCATCATTAGAGTCAAATTTTTTCTTGTCAAGATATAAAAATACTAGAGATAAGGCAGGTAAAAATGTGATTGTATATGCCTTGTTTTTAGGTCTCTGCGAAAGTGAAAGAATGAGCTGGGGTTATCCTGAAGGTCGTGAATATAGGAATTATTTTGTCCAACGGTGCTTTGAATACACAAGAACTGTTTATGCGTTTTTATCTCAGAATCAAACAATCAAGTGTGATTCTTGTGGCTGCTGTCATCCTATGGAAAGAAAAGAGAGTATTGAGCTTTTTAAATGGAAATGCCCTGAATGTATGGAAGGAATTTGTACTATTGTTAATTTATCTGATGACTTTAAGGAAGAGGTTGAAAAGCTTAATGAAGCAATAATGCTGGATCCGATAGAACTTGAAATTGTTACAATATTAAATGATGAGAAACGAAAAATGCGAGCAGGGGAGATTTCAGCTTTAATTGATACAACACACCAGATGGTTGGTAGGCGGACAAGTAAACTTCAAGAGATGGGGTTAATCAATAAAGACCGAGATGAACTAGATGGAAGGATGAAAAGTGAGCTAACGGATCGTTGTGAACACACGTACTTTGAATAATAAAAAATATAACGAAATTAAAGGCGCCAGACCCATTTTTCTCAAATTACAAGGAATATACAGCATGCCTAATGTAAGAAACCACATGACCGGAATATTGAGATAGGAAAAAATGGGGTCAGACTGAGCTTCCCCCAATAAAACGGACGATTTAATTACCGGCAAATTTCTTCTCATA
>CBFCZV010000016.1:0-57737 GCA_965602855.1 uncultured Gammaproteobacteria bacterium
AATAGTCATTAGATATAACAAACTATGTGTGCAGAACTGGGGGAAGTTCCTATATATGTTTCCTGTTATATACTCAAGCCGCTGCTTACCTCAAACGTTATGTGCTGAACAGAGCGAGGAAATACCTATGGAAACATTAGCTCTACTAGTAAATCTAATTGGGCACCTAGCGTGGCCAATAACTATCTATATGGTAATCAAGTTGTTCCATAAGGAGATACGTTTATTTATAAGCAGAATAAAAAATGCAAAATATAAAGGCATTGAAATAGATCTAGAGAGGGAACTTCGTGAACTAAAAGAAGATGCCGAGGATGCCGGTATCACCGCTGAGTACAAAGAATCCGCAATACTTAATGAAAACCTAATTAATATGAGTGCAGCACCAGAGTTGGTATTCATTCAATCATGGCAAGACATAGAAAATACACTAAAACAATTATTTGAAAAAACAGAAGGTGATAAGCCTCAAAGAGGGCCAATGAGTTACATACTTGCTTATCTTGAAAAGCGTGAAATCCTAGATTCAACAATGTGTGATGTGATAAAGAAGTTAATGGGCATCAGAAACAAAATCGTTCACACATCGAAAACGGAAATAACACGTGGTGAGGCACTAGAATGGCTTGGTATAGCTATGAGCGTCAGTAAGCATTTGAAACAAAAGTTATAGTAATGAATCTAACTCTAAAAGAGCACATAACAATCTGCTCAAACCGACCCGCCTCCGCGGCACAAATTTATGTGCTTAAATAGCACAAAATTTATACCGCTACGTCGGTCGGCTTAGCAAAGCGTTATGTAGCAATATAAAATCATATGAATACTCATGTCATCATATCAGACCAAAAAATATCTATAGCTCACATAGGAGCATTGGTCGTGTTTCTTGTATCTATTCTTAATAGAGAGTCAATACCTAATTCTTTAACGCGGTAAGGTGCAATAAACATAACCCCCGTAGGCTGCAATAACCGCAGGGCATTGCACCATGAATCTGAGTATTATATAAAGAGATTGTAAGACTTATGTACGCACCACCGCCGATTAGATTCTCTAATAAATGCAAAAGATGTGGTTTGCGTTATCCTCGTAAAGCAGCTGAATGTGTTCATTGTAACAATCTTACAGATCAGCAAATGGAAGCGATGTTACTGGAGAAAAGGCGTGCGCATAAAAACACGGCAAATATTGGTAAATTATTTCTGTTCATAACAGCGCTAATTGTTGCTGCTATGTTGTTGGCATCAATGTGATCCCCTTGTTCCCACTCTCCTACATGGGAACGAGAAAAATCACGAGACTTAAGATTCACGCAGAGCGCAGGAACGAGTAAAAATAAGAAATGAAAAAATTACCTGAAAATATTGACCAATGGGCAGAAGAATCGTATGTCTCTCTAGAGGTTGCCTGGAAATTATTAAAAGAGCACTACCCATCATTAAATGAAAATGAAAAAATAGAGCTAATTGGTTATGCGCCAGAACTGGCTGCAATGCATCGTGATTTAAATAATAAAGAAACAATAGATAAAACACTTGAAGCCGTGTGTCAAACGCTAGCTAAAGATCTAAAACTAAAAGACGATGACGAACCAATATATTACTCTATTAATTTTTTGTTGGCGTATCTAGAGTCTAATATATTGTTTGGTTATATAAGCGAAAAGGAATCAGATCAAATAATGGAATGTTTATGTGAAAACTATGACATTAAAGATAAAGCGTAATTAATTGTTTTTTCTGGTTCCCACGCTCTGCGTGGTAACCCATAATAAGGTGAGCCGAAGCATTGTATGCATTCCCACGGAGAACAGGGCATTGCGCCGTATGAAGCCGAATAGAGCCAGGTAAGCTACAATAACCATAAATCATTACACCAAATAATCCAGATAACCTAATAAAAGTACAAAATAATGAATGAATCTGACTGGAAGATGTTCACACAAATAAAAGACAAAGCCATTGATCTTTTTTGCAATCGAGCATTGCTTGATTATGAGAAGATTATAAAAAACGATAATGAAGATGTTCATGAAAGATATCTTCAGCTTTACAGCCTGGTGCAAAAAAGAAATAAGAGAATGGCCTCATTATTTGATGGTCATAGTAGATCGGGTGCACTATTGCAGTTGCTATCGATTCGTGCTGAGGGTTTGGCAGATGAGAACTTGCTTAATAAACTCTCAGAAGAATTTCTTTTAGATACTGATCCAAAACGATTGAAATATTAATTTTTTTTGAGCACGGTAGGGTGCAATAACCATCGGGCATTGCACCATAAAACTTTCAGGTTTCCACGCTCTGCGAGGTAATCCATCACTAAAGAGAACTGTCCCTTTAACTTAAAACAGAATTAAACAATCACAATAAGGAAAACTACCCATGTATTTAAAATCAATCTCACTAACCTTTATCTTGCTTGGCATATTAAATCTATATGGCTGTGCACAACCCAAGATTGTAATTAATGATGATATATCAGCCGGCAGTATGGGTAACTATGCAACTATTATAATAGATGACGTTCGGCCACAAACAGACAAAGAATATACTATTGGTTCTATCATGGTTTATAACGATGATTATGGTATCTGGACACTAGGTGACGACATGTTCACGCCCACATCTATAGAGCTACTAAAAAAATATATCAACAACACAACATCTAAATGGAAGAAGCAACCTAAGGAAATTAAATTAAAACTAAAACGACTAAAATTCGAGGCTAATCATCAGGCAAGCATGCTCAATGAAGGTAGCGCTCAACTTGGTCCATTAGGTGTTGTTATTGCTGAATCGATGCATGGGAAAAAGTTTGAAATGCAATATGATAAAACCAAACCCTTTGTTCTAGGCTTTATTGACGCAGATGTAATAATGACTTTTAAAGATGGCACCACAAAGAAAAAATCTTTATCTGCTTCTAAAGCAGAAAACTTCTCGCACCATATAAATGTAGAAGGCAGAATGACTGCAGCATCAAAAACCATCAAGGCATTGTATAGTTCTTTCACAAAGTCACTATAATGTTAGCCTGTAGGTTGGGTTTTGTACCTCAACCCAACCTACGTCACTTGTTTTTTAATATGCTGCTTGAAAACCTCGCACGGATCATCACGCACAATTTTGGGAGTGAACCAGATAATATCAAATGGTAATGCTTCGCTGCCCCATCTTTCTGCATACGCGCCTGCTTCGTCAATACCGCTTTCTACTTCCATAATACCGACTGTAAGTACGTTACTGTTGTCATCTAGATAGATGGGTACGCCGCGATCGTTGCGTACGTGTCCTGAACCGGCAATCAGCACTTTAACGGCTGACTGACTTGTTGACAGGCTGTGTGCCATAACTGCATCACGTAATCGTTGTCCCAGTACCATCTTGTTAGCCATGCTGTCGTCCAGCATTTGACAGTGTGCTTGCTTGATTTCCTCTTGCAGACTGCGCAGTTGTGCGTTGCTAAATTGCGTTTCTTTCAGCATGCGTTTATAGGTATCGGGCAGTTTTTCTTCACCCTGCATGGATATCTGCATGAGCTGCTTACGATTCAAGTTGGCGGCATCGATAGGATAATCGGCTGCAATCACTTCTGAAAATAAATCATGGTAGTAGGTTTCGTACTGCCAGCTCGTTTCAAACTGGTTCAATATGCTAATTAACTGATCTGCTGATCTGGGTTGTTCGGCCAGGTGTATGGCCTGGTCAGTATCAATCATCTCAAAGGCAACACTAGCCTGGATTTGTTTGGCGCTTAATTGCTGGATAAACCAGGTCTGGTGTTGATGGTGCACCGGGTTATCATGTCTTTCGCCGAGCAGCAAATATCTGGTTCCGGACAGTCGTTCTAACACGGCTGGTTTATCGATAAATGCCTGATGTTTGATGTCCCAGATTTTGCCGACCAGTTTATGTTGCTGTAATGTGAGCTCTGGTTTGTTTGGTGACAGGAGACAGCCAGACAGCAGTAGCGAGAGACTACAGCTTAGTAGCGTGGTAAGAAAGGTGCGTGATGCAAGCAAGTGATTGTTCATGTAATGTGGATGTTACAGAATTAAACAGATAAAGGAAAACCCGGGTTAGAGCACCGTAGCTACGATTAGAAAATAAGGGGACGCTACCCTTTAATAGCCGGGTAGGGGACGAATTCAAGCACGGTAGGTTGGTTAGATCGCTTCCCATGAAACCCAACATCTAAACAATAATAATACTGTTGGGTTTCGTACCTCAACCCAACCTACGCTACAATCTTTTATATTGAGCTCGGGCAGGAATGACATTTCGGATGCCACCGCTTGGGTTTTCTACATCTCCTTTAAAACGGGGTAACACAATGACATGCAAGTGATCGATGCTTCGTCCTGCTTCTCTTCCATCATTGTTTCCGAGCGTATAGGCATTAGGTTGGTTTGCCAGAAACGGTAATTTCAAAACCGTTTCAATGTGATCTCTGGGACGATCTTTAAGAGAATCTCTTTTCAGCATCTCCTCGTAGAGTGATTTCATATCCGTTGATTCGACAACTTCCTTGACGCCATAAATCGCATCAAAGTAGTCATCGTGTTCGTATTTACTCAAGCAAAAAATCGAAGCAACATGCCTTTTGGGCATAATCAGTGCGTGACCAGGATTCACTGGATTAGTATCAAATATACTCACGAATGATCGATTCTCGAATATAAATGGATCGGCTTCGCCATTAACTACTTTACAGAAATAACAATTTTTCTCTGGATGAGATAAGCTCATAATGATTTCTTATTATTATTAAATATATTCAGAGCATTGTACCGTAACCTCAATGTAAATATCTGTTGCTCCAGCTTATTTGCCGAAAGCGGGGTCAACCGGTAAGGTGCAATAAAAACAATACACTGTAGGGTGCAATAACCGCAGGGAAGTGCACCATAAATCTTTGGGTTAAAGGGGACGCTACCCTTTTTCTGTCTCCCACACTCTGCGCGCTAACCAATTATCCCAAACAACGTATCCAAACCCAACTGCAGTTCTTGAGCGCCAGCCCTATATTGTCTACAATAAGCCACTTTTTATTTACTTCAGGTCACGAACATGAACGACACTAAATCGCTACCAGCTTTACCGGATCGCCTTTCTGGTGAACCCAGTAGCCCGTATCATAATGCAGAAATTTTCGAGCACAGCATTGGCATTCGGCTGAACGGCAAAGAGCGTACCGATGTCGGGGAGTATTGCATCAGTGAAGGCTGGGTAAAAATTCCTTCTCCTAAGGCGTTGGACCGTCGGGGGCAACCGCTTATGATGAAGTTAAAAGGAGTTGTTGAAGCCTATTATAGTTAAACGCGGTAAGGTGCAATGAGCTTTTTTGCATAAAAAGAGAAAAAATAATAATGAAAGGTTTTGGAATAGCTGCATTAGTAATATCAATAGTCGCAATTTTTATTCCTATAATTGGTGCCTTCTTAGCTGGCTTGGCGGGGTTGTTGGCATTTTTATCTGCTGGTGCTGGCACTTCTTTTGGGTTGGCCGCAGTTATAATAAACATTGTAAATATAATATTTTTATCACCTAGTCTCATATTAGGAGCAGCTCATCAAACTCATATCAATGGTGGCGGAGAGCTATCTAATTGGTTCGGTGTTTTATTACTGATTCAAATAATCGCTATAATTATTTTTATTACTAAGTGGTTTTTATCTAGGAATAAATAAACGGGTCAATTAAAGGGGTCTGTCCCTTTAAATTATTCTGAAAAAAGAGGAGGTAATATGAAGAACAAACATATTGGAATCATACTTATTATAGCTGGTGTTGCACTGGCATTATGGGGCTACAACATTTACGACTCAGCAGGCTCGCAGATTACCCGGGCGATAAGTGGTGATGTCCCAATTGAAGCATGGCTGGGAATGGTTGGTGGTGCTATTTGTGTCGCTCTTGGAATCTACAAAATAAAATAAACAGCCCACCCTACGGAACTGGATACCCATCATGAATTTAGAAAAATCGACAAAACGTATAGCAAAAAGAGTCAAAAAGGGATTTCGGGGTTATCCTCAAATTTCACTAGCCTATTTTGGTGAATCAGCTGACTGCGCAACCGAAGTGGTTATGGGCTTTATCTCGGAAGAAGGCGCAGCAGTTCAAGAGCAAAAGTTTTCCTGTAAAGATGACGCTAGAAAAGACGAAACTATTCAAACTACATTATTAAAAGTTATCGAACGGGCAGACGCAAAAACAGTTTTAGAAGTTGAAGGTGTTTCAATTATAAAATAATCCTGGTTCGTAGCTTAGCTAGAATGTTTTTCATGAAACCCAACCTACGCTACTCGATAGGTCCTTAAGAAAATGGTTGCTCATACAGGTTAATGTTATGTTTAATGCTATAGCCATCATCCTTCATTTGATCGCCATTAACGTATGGGTTGGTGGCATGTTTTTTCTTGTTGTTGTGTTGGGGCGTGCAATTAGTACGCTGGGACAAACGCAGCAACTTGCGGTGTGGGCCAGGGTTCTGAAGTCTTTTTTCTTTTGGGTGTGGTTGGCGGTGTTGACCTTGCTAAGCTCGGGCATTGGTATGCTTGTTTATCGTTTTTACGACTTCGTGAATGCCCCCACTTATGTTCTTGTGATGGCATGTTTGGGTGTCTTGATGATGCTGGTTTTTTTATTAATGTATTTTATTTTTTACCAAAAATTCAAGCGTTCTATTCAAAATAAGGAGGCTGAGTTAGCAAGAGATAACTTACGTGTTATACGTATTCTAGGTTTTGTCAATCTGGCACTAGGGCTTTGTGTTGTGGTTACGATTGGTGGTGGACCTTACATTCAGTTTTGAAGTAAACCGAAAAAACCTGGGTCAGAGAGTAGTTATTTCTAATATACTAATACAGGCATGGCAGGGTGCAATAAGCACAGCCCGCATAGGGTGCAATAACTATCGGGCATTGCACCGTATGAAAGGAGTTAAATCGGCAGGTTACAAATGAGAACCATTTACCATTGTTGCTGTCATATTTAATATTGTAAGATAGAGCTTATTAAGCGTCTTTGTGGTGAATGTTTTTAAAATGATAAATGCAATATTAAGCAATATTAAAAGGAGTTTATGATGATTGAATTAACCTACGATAGGCAGCTTGAGTTTTTGTTAGCGCAAGTGCGTGGTGATTTAAGTGTTCAGGATGTTCAGGGTTTCATGAGCGAAGTTTTATCTTCAGAAGATATACCTTCTGAGGTTAATACCTTGTGGGACGCAACTGAAATGGAATTTGATAAAATGGATTACGATCTCCAGGCTAAAATAGTCGAAATGCGTAAGAAGTATAATCTCCAAAGAGGCAATGCAAAAATAGCCATAGTTTCTGATTACCAACTTGGTGAGGTTATGGTGAAACTATTTCTGATTCTAATGGAAGAAATAAGCCAGGAAGTGAAATCATTTAAAACCAGAGAAGAAGCACTGCTCTGGTTTAAACAGGTGCATTAGCTTGTAGGTTCGATTAGCTCGGTGTAATCGTGCGTATTATCTGCATTTTAATGATTGATATCTCGGAGATCTGATATGAACACTAAAAATACTTTTAATCTGGCTCTGTTTAAAATATTAGTAATATTGGGTGTTTTATCTTGTTCTAACTTAGCTCTGTCGGCTCCGTATAAATGCGTAGATGAAAACGATAATGTCACTTATAGTGACGAACGTTGCTTATATCAAACCGGGCAGAAACTTGATATTGTTGTGCCGCCGGTTGATAAAGCTTCTGCTGAAAGACTAAAGTACTATAAGGACTATGAGTCGCATGCTCCTGATGTCGAAAATAACATAACAACCATGGAAGCTGGAAAGGCTAATAAAAAATGTGATAGATACTCCCTTCAAATAAAACGGCTTAGAGATAGATCGCGTGCTGGTTATGATTCAGCAGAAGGGGAAGGCAATCGGCAATTAATTAGGCAGACATCAAAAGCTTATAACGACTGTATGAGTAAATAAGTTCGTAGGTTCGATTAATGCATCATAATCGGGCGCATGTTCTGAATGCTTTTAACTATGAAATATACCTGTTCTTTGGTCCTGCTATTTGTTGTTGCAGGATGTTCTTCAAAACCCTATGTGATCAAACAAACAGATATAACCGTACCGGTATCGAAAGAAGTCTATGTCGTTGGCCATGACTGGCATACGGGCTTTGTTATTCCTGCTGATGATATACAGTCACAGATACCGCAGATGAAAGAGAGATTTGGTGATACGCCATATCTGGAGTTTGGTTGGGGCGACAAGGGTTTTTATCAGGCTAATGAAATTACTTCTGGCCTATCTATGCAGGCGATATTCTGGCCGACTGAATCTGTTATGCATGTAGTCGCCATACCGCAAAAGCCTGAAATTTATTTCCCCAAAAGCAATGTAGAAGTCCTATGTCTTGATAAAGACCAATATGCGCTATTAATAAGTTTTATTGAACAGAGTTTCTACAAAGATAGTAATGGTGGTGTCATAGAACTGAAAAATGGTATTTACGGAAATAGCCAGTTTTATAAGTCCGTAGGTGATTATTATTTGATGAACACTTGTAATAAATGGACCGCCAAAGGGCTGGAAAGTGCCGATCTGGATATTTCATCAACGTTTAAACTAACATCTGACAGTGTTATGGACTATTTGTCAGAGAATAATAAAGATGTAATAAGTTGCTCGTCTTCAATGAGTTCTGCATACTAGAGTACAATCACGCCCTAGGTATTGGTATGAAAAGCAGAAAATCACCAAAATTATATTTTGTCATATTAGTAATGGTGTTCTTGTTTGCCGGTTGCAGTGTGACCGGAGAAAAGTCTGATAATGCTGAAAAATCTATTTTTACTGATTCTCAAGCAAGTAGTTCTTTAAAGCCTAAAAAGCCCAGCGTTAAAAAGTCCACCGTTTGTTTTTATAGGCCAGATCAATCTGTTTCTGGCTGGACATGGAAAGATATAGACATTATGGAAATTAATGTTGTAGGTATAATTACAGACCCTGACGAAGAATCTCAAGTGTCTCACATAGGCAAGCTAAAAAATAACAGCTACATCAAAAAAAAGTTTAAGCCAGGTATACATAGATTTACTGCTAACTGGGAGCTATCTCCTTATGTGTTTACTGTAAAACCAAATGAGGATTTATGTGTTAAAGCAGAAATTGGTTTTGTTAATGCTTTGCTCCAACGTGCCACTTTGAAAATGATGGATAAAAGTACTTGTGAAACTGATATGAAAATGATGAAGGAATATCAATAAAAAGTGATAAAGCTAGAATATAAACTATATGAAACAGTCAGAAATTATTGTCATTATTAATAAAAAGCCTTATACCCTCAGTGCGAGTAATGCAGAGGCGATACGCAGTATTCCCAGTGCAGATCGTCAGCAGCTCATTACGGTGCTGGAAGCGATAAAGCGTGAGGAGAGTTCAGTGCAATTAGCTGCTGACTCAATCCTGCCCTCACAGGTAGCTGCCTCCACTTCCTGTGTTAGTAATCGAGAAGTACTACCCGAACGCCTGAGAAGTGGTGATGTGGATGCTGTGATGGCGCAATTAATTATGGAAGAGGATATTAAGAAAAAGCCAAGGCTTACAAAACAGACAATTCACAAATGGATGGCGGCTGTAGCAGTAAGTATTATTTTGTTAATACTTATTCTTTGAATCTAAAGAGTTAATGATTTCATTGTTAAATGAGAATTATTAATCTTTAATGCTGGTACAGAATAAGATATTTTCTACAAATAACCAAGTTTAGATCATAATTGTTATAGTTAGTGATAGATATAATCCGGTTCCATTATCTATTAATTTACTCGAGGTTATGTTCAATGAAATTTAGTCCCTGCACAGGAAAATGTACTCAGGAAGGTACTCACTGCGAAGGTTGTGGTCGTACTCATGAAGAGATTGCTGGAATGAAATCTGCTATAGAGGGTGCTGTCGCCTTTGCCCAGAAAATGGGCTATGAGAATTTTGATGAATTTGCTGATGGTGTTGCAGGCAGTATTAAATATAAGATGGGTGAAGGGCACTAAATCACGGTATCAATATGTGAGGAGTGACTTTTATGAAGGCTTATAAGAGTGTCCTTACTTATTTTTATCCTTTTTAAATTCCACATTTGTACCGGGTATCTGAATATATCTCAATACCGTGGCGGTTTTTCTGTAGGAATGTCTTTTGAATAAATCGGTTAGGTTTAATCCTATACCAAAAAATAAATTACGTTCTTTGCTGTCCAGAGGATCATCAAACCCTCGGGAATAATAACCTGCGTGTAATTCAATATGCTTCATGAAGCTGTTACGGAAATAGTCGAAGCCATTTAGTTTGAGCGCTAACAGATATTTAGAGTTTTCATAATCGGTTGTGAAATCACTGTCGTTTGGATGAAAGCCATATTCCCAGCGTAGATCAATCTTGCTGGCTAGATCTTCATTGGTGTACAAATAATAGCCGAGCAGTGAGCCAAGACTGTTAGCTATAAAATCTTCTTTGGAAAATCCATGCTCGCTGAATGAATCGCCCATTTCCATATAACCCATAATGGCTAGTGATGATAATGCTCCGTATAGAGCTGCATCATCTCTTTTGAAGCACCAGCTTTCGTACAGGTAGGACAGGCCGTGTGCGGTGACGTAACCGGTGTACATGTGGCCAAGTTTGTCGGCACCACCGGACTTGGTGTCATTCTGAAACCAGTTTTCTGATGTAGTTGAGGGCGATTTGGTGAAGTAATCCCAGTTGGCTATGCCCCAGGCACTGACGATGCCAATGCCCGCCAGGTTGACCTTGAGTATGTCCTGTTGCTGTTCCTGTGATGAGGATTCAACTGTACAGTCATCGCTTAGTGCATCTGCATTATGATTAACGAGTAGTAGTATTAGCAGGGCATGAATGCTTTTTTTTAAGATGATTATTTGCATGGGCAAACACCGAATAGCTATTATCCTGATTATAGCTTCTGTTCGGGGACGTGTGCCTTTTTTTACTTCGTAAGCAACTGATTTTGTATTATTTTCTCTCGGGATATGGAGTGAGTCGGCTTTTTATCGTATTATTGCGCACCGACCTTGATTGAGTAGAAGGTCGTGTTAATCATCTAATAATATAAGTTCATATCATTGCCATATTTTCTGTATCTGAAATGTCTGGAATGAATGTGTACTATGAAATCCGGGAAAATTAATGAGCGATTCAAAACAAGCAAGCAACCGTCCACAAGCTGAGGCTGGTGAAGATAACTTTACTGTAAAAGTCGGCCTAGCTGAAATGCTTAAGGGTGGTGCCATCATGGATGTCACTGATGCTGATCAGGCAAAAATCGCCGAAGATGCTGGTGCGATTGCAGTAATGGCGTTGGAGCGAATCCCTTCAGATATTCGTAAGGATGGTGGTGTGGCGCGTATGTCTGACCCTGACATGATTCGTAAGATTCAGGAGACGGTATCCATTCCTGTGATGGCCAAATGTCGTATCGGCCATTTTGCTGAAGCGCAAATTTTGCAGGCACTGGAAGTTGATTTCATCGATGAGAGTGAAGTGCTGACGCCTGCAGATGAAGCCAACCACGTTGCCAAGCACGACTTCAAAGTGCCTTTCGTCTGTGGCTCGACCTGTCTGGGTGAGGCTTTACGCCGTATCGGCGAAGGTGCAGCGATGATGCGTACCAAAGGTGAAGCCGGTAGCGGTAATATCGTTGAAGCGGTACGCCACATGCGCACCATTCAAAATGAAATGAAACGCCTGACTATTATGAGCAAAGAGCAGTTGATGAGTGAAGCCAAAAATATTGGCGCGCCTTATGATCTAGTCTGCTATGTGGCTGAACACGGCAAATTGCCTGTGCCTAATTTTTCCGCGGGTGGTATTGCAACACCTGCTGATGCTGCGCTGGTACGCCAGCTAGGTGCAGAGGCTGTTTTTGTTGGTTCAGGTATCTTTATGTCAGAAGATCCTGCGGCGCGTGCTGCAGCGATTGTGAAAGCGACGACTTATTATGATGACCCCGAAACATTGCTGGAAGTTAGCACTGGTCTTAAAGCGGGCATGAAAGGCTTGTTGATGCAGGACATTGCGCCTGAAGATCGTCTTGCAAGTAGAGGTTGGTAGATAAAGCTACGAGTCGCATTTATGTCTGATGTTATCGGCGTGCTTGCTTTGCAGGGCGCTTTTGAAAAACATATCGAGATGCTGTCTGCTCTAGGTGTTGAGAATCAACGGGTACGTTATGCGCACGAACTGGATGAGTGCGCTGCGTTGATAATCCCCGGTGGTGAATCGACCACTATGAGTTTGCTGATTCATAAATTTGATCTGCACGACAAGCTGCAAGCATTTGCAGCAAATAAGCCAGTGATGGGTATTTGTGCAGGCGCTATTTTGATGGCGGAGACGGTTGATGATGATCGGGTGACGCCGCTGAATATTATGCCAATGACTGCTGCACGAAATAGTTATGGCAGACAGGTGTGCAGTTTTTCTGCTGAACTTAATTTGAAATGTGATGCTGAAGGTCTGCCTTATCAGGCGCACTTTATAAGGGCGCCCGGACTCGTCGCTGATAATGATAATATAGAGGCGCTGGCTAATTATAATGATGAGCCAGTAATGATGAGAATGGGGCAGCACATGGCCTTGTCTTTTCATCCTGAATTGACTAACGATAGTCGTGTTCACGAATGCTGGCTGAAGGGATTTCATCCTTCGTTTCAATAGGTACTGTTATGAAAACCTCAAATCCATTAGTTACATCTAGCCCGAAATTGCCAAAGCCTTTTTCACTGCCGCTTAAGTTGCTGCCTGCAATGGTACATAGCCGTGTTCTGGTTGGCATTCTCAATAAAATTTTTGCTGAAGATTTAAGAGAGGGCGAGCTGGATTTTCTGGAGGATAGATCTGTATCAATTGAAGTCACCGATCTGGGTTTGTCTTATCGCCTGACCTTATCGGGTGATCGTTTAATGGAGAATTCTGCGCAGGGAGAAAATGATTTAACGGTTAGAGCAGCATTGTATGATTTTATGTCGATGGCAAGTCGTCAGGTTGATCCTGATACATTGATGTTTCAGCGTAGACTGGTAATGGAAGGTGATACTGAGCTTGGCTTGGCTTTAAAAAATTATCTCGATGCTATGGATGTTGAATCATCAAAAGCGTTGACTATTGTTGAATCGCTTTCCAGAAAAACAATGCCTGTTTATAAAAAACTGTTTGGCAAATAAAATGTAAGTTTGTGCATTCTTCCCTGAATGCTCGTGTCATCAATTCTAATCAAGCACCAATGCATCATGGAAACGTGATCGGTACAGCAGTCTGGGATGTGCTTCATCATCAGTAAATTCACTGCGGTCATGCAATATATTGTTGCTGATCAGTCCCCAGCCTGGTTGTAGTGTCACACGGTAAACATATTTGTTGTCTGAATTTAATATTAGATCAAGTGCGGCAACCGCTTTTTTTGTGGCCTCATCATCTTTCCAAATAACATTACGCGCACGTGCGGTATAACGCATATGCAGTTCATTTTTTTCTGTCACCGAGAAAACCGGGCCGCTTCGATCAGGGCGAAGTTCTTCGCCATCAACAATGTTTGCAGGAATAGTCATAACATCGTCCTGCATGAAGGCACGAATATGTTCGGGATTTTCATCGCGCAATAGTATGTAAGCCATTTCGTGATCCATAGCGGCATTTTCGCCGCCTTCTTTTGCGGGTCTTACGCAATGTAGATTAAGCGCCATAATCTGCTCATCTTTTGTATTGTAATAACCGTCGGTGTGCCAGTGGATGCCACGGTTGGTGTAGGGAATGTAGCGTTTATGCATTGGATCATTCTGAATTTTTAGAGCAGTAATGCCATCATCATCTGCGCCCATGTTATTGTTCAATCTTTTTAGACCAAATTGTTTTGCCAGATCAAAAGGAATGCTTTTGTCGTCATCTTCACCCGTTGGGCTAACGTAGACAGCCATGTTGGTTTTTTTGCAGCGATCGACAATGGCCTGTTTTTCTGCTGCAGTCAGATTGTGCGGGTCGTTGATTTCAACGATCAGGTCCTCTGCTTTTTCGGGATAATCTTTGAGTTTTTCCGCTCTCCATGATTCGTATGCAGTGTTGTCGTCCAGATCAAAAGGGTTGTTATTGCTCATAATAATCCTGCCTTATTTTTACTTAAATGTTGTTTTACAGATTCCATACCTGCATCACCATACCAGTAACCATTACAGCTTCCGCTTGGTGTGAGTGATTCGATTTCATCGGCCGCATCCTGCGCTGATTTTTTATCGTGCAGACAATCATGGATGATATTTATAATGTCCAGAGTGGATTTGGATTGTGGGCTGATGCGTAAAATATCGACGCCCATTTTTTTTATTTCATCAAGATCAGCAACTAAATTACAGGTTTTTGCAGACTGTGTCTGAATACCATTGAGAACAAGAAAAGGATCTTCTTCACGTGTTTTAAGTAGCAAGCCATCTGCATCATCAAGACAACGATACTGGCAGTCATCTTTGGGCAGATTGTGCGAACGTGCAGTAAAACAACGTGCAGAAAAAGCCAGAGGTAGGCGGCCATAAAAAAAGATTTCAGTTTCTACATTGTCGGGTAATTCGGTTTGAAAGTCTGACAAAGTTTCTTTTGAAAGTTCAATGGGTAATACCCAGCGTTTTAAACCTTGTTTGGCAAGAAATTTTAATGTGCCAGCATTGTAAATATTAATGGCGGGACCAGTAACAAATTTATGCTTGCCAGATAATAAATTAACCGCAGCCATGTCATTGGCTTCAACAGTATATTTTCCGTTGTCACAAAGACTTTTTAGTTTGCTGAGTTCAGAGCCGGCTTCGATGAGCGTCAGCGTTGAGATAACCACTTCCTTGCCAGCATGTTCCAGTTTCTCAGCAATTTCAAACCAGTCATCATCGCGCATGATACGTCTTTTTGAACACACGGTTTCACCAAGGTAAACAATGTCTACAGGTGAGTTGGCTACCTGTTCATAAAAATCAATCAGTGTTTCTTTATCCCAGTAATACAGGATCGGGCCTAAAGATATTTTTGGTGTTGATGCTTGCATGCTTTTATTGCCATGGGCGGTGATAGGCGCCCAGTGTTGTCTGCGAGCCTTCGGATACTTCCTGTAAAGCTTCCATCCACGCTGCCTGTGGTTGGTAATGCTCAGGATCTTTATGGCAGGCATCGAGTGCTTCTCGCCAGACTTTTGAAACTTTTTCGATGTAAGCAGGGCTTCGTTGACGGCCTTCAATTTTAATCGCGGCAACACCTGCTTTCTGTAATTCGGGAAGCAGCGCCATTGTGTTCAGGCTGGTGGGTTCTTCGATGGCGTGGTAGGTATTCTGACCTACGTTGAAGCGACCCTTGCATAAAGTTGGATAGCCCGCAGATTCGTCTTTACCGTGGACGTCGATCAAAACATCATTGAGTCGAGTTTCAAGACCTGTATCGGTTTCTTTCCACTGCACCGCGCTGGCGGGTGAGCAGGCACCAAAGGTGTTGGGTGATTGCCCGGTTACATAGGAGGACAACAGGCAGCGACCTTCGACCATAACGCACAGGCTACCGAAGCCAAAAACTTCTATCGGCACCGGACTGCTTTCTGCCACGGATTTAATTTGTTTCAGAGAAAGTACACGCGGCACCACAGCGCGTTGAATATTAAAATGCCGGTGGTAAAAATCAATCGATTCCTGACTGGTTGCCGAACCCTGTACAGAAAGATGCAGACGAAGATCGGGCCAGCGCTCGGAGGCGTAATCCATAACGCCAATGTCTGCCAGTATCAGCGCATCGACACCGAGTTCAGCGGCATGGTCAACCGCATCCTGCCAGCGTTTCCAGCCAGAGGGTTGTGGAAAGGTATTGATGGCGACAAAGACTTTACTATCATGTTGGTGCGCATAAGAGATGCCTTCCTGTGCACGTTTGTCATTAAAATTGAGACCCGCAAAATGACGGGCGTTGGTATCGTCTTTAAAGCCGATATAAACCGCATCGGCACCATTATTAACGGCTATTTTTAGCGAGGGTAAATTGCCGGCGGGGCAGACAAGTTCCATGGTGTTATTTTGGTCGGTCATCTTGATCTTATCCAGCGACAATCTGTGAGTATTTGTTGGCTTCATCAATCAATGGTGGCGCATTATAAAAGTGCCCGCGTTTCTCAAGCTCTTCGGCAATCAGATTTAGTGGTAACCATTTTTTTGAACACCAGCCGGGTGCTAGTAAAATATCTTCTGAGGCGGTTGCCGTTAGTCGGTGATAAATGATGTCTGGCGGTGTTTGTTGTATCAGATCAGCGGCAACCTGGACGTATCCATCCTGGCTTAGCGGCTTATATTCACCACGACGCCACTCATTGGCGAGCTGCGTGCCTTTGACGACATGCAGTGGGTGCAATTTGAGACCATCGACACCGAGTTCAAGCACTCGATCCAGCGTGGTTTCATAATGTTTTTCATTTTCACCAGGCAGGCCGATGATTAAATGTGTGCATACCTGCAAGCCGCGTTGCCGAGCCCGCTCCAGTGTTGAACGATAAGCTTCAAAACCATGGCCACGATTGACGCGATCCAGGGTTTCATCGAATGAGGACTGCAGACCCAGCTCCAGCCAGACCTCGTAGCCTTTGTTCTGGTAATCAGCTAGCAGGTCTAATACCGAGTCGGCGACGCAATCGGGGCGGGTGCCGACGGCCAGTCCGATGACATCGGGTTCTGCGAGTGCCGAGTTGTACTGCTGCTTGAGCAATTCGGTTTCAGCGTAGGTGTTAGTGTAAGCCTGAAAATAAGCGATGTATTTACGCGCCCCGGTACGTTTCCGGGTGATGAACTTGCCAGCGTCAATTTGTTGTTTAATTTCAGCAGGTTGTCGACCATTGGGGCTGAATGAGACGTTATTGCAGAACGTGCAGCCGCCAATGCCCAGGCTGCCATCCCGGTTAGGGCAGGTAAAACTGGCATCGATGGAAACTTTATGCACACGCTCACCATAACGGTTGAGCATAGCCTGTCCAAAAGTATTGACGTGGTTTGCGAGGTTCAAGGTATCTACTATCTGAATTTAACGGACGGAGGTTAACAGGCTTCTTGGCCCGAGTTAATAGTGAGTTTCGCTTTTCAATTAGAAGCCGTTGTAAGGTTGATATAGGTCAATTCGTTGATGCTTTGAATTGGATTGATTCTGATTTTAAATGAGTACTATTTGTAACTACGCAGATGGTGGTCTATTTGTCAGCCGCCTCATCAGAAAAATACGAATCGCCGAACAGCTGTTTTAAAGCATTGATGCGATCGAGTGCGGCTGCTGTCAGTCTTTGAGCACCAAGCATGACGGCCTCATCAGAGTTGGTTTCAACGATGGCGTCGTAGAAGGCGAAGCTCTGGTCACAGTAAGCGTGTATACGTTTCAGTCTTAAGTCGTTGTTATTAAGACCTTTTTCAATTTCTGCATGGTATGACTTAATTTTCTCAATAGCTCTGCTGATGTCTTCACTGGCTGAAGATCCATGATCCAGCGCCTTTTCATTGTTTGCAATTTGCTGCCTGATTTCCCTGATGATTGGATCAATCTCAGCGGAGTTTTTGGCGATGATATCAATCTCATCGGCCAGATAATGGTCGATATAAATCGCAGCGGTTAACAGGTCAGTTTCATTATGGATGGTTCTTGGGTCGAGTTTTGGCTCAACAGTGCTGGCTTCTCGCTCAGCGTGGTAAGCACGTCGTCGTTCTGCTCTAAGCAGGGCTGCGTGCCCCAGTTCCTCACGTGCCAGAATTTCGGCGTATTTGCGAATTTCTTCGTTTTTTGTCTCTGCCACTACGTGGGTATAAAAACTAAAGGCGATTTCCTCGTTATGAACGGCAAAGGCCAGTGCCCGATAGGGGGTGCTGAAGTGAGGGTCGCGTGCTTCATCACTGTAAGTTGTTGAAATATTAGGATCTTTCCAGCGAACAGGGCCGATTTCATGATTCTCATCGATACCTTCCTGCTTCATCCATTTCTGCAGTAAATCTTCATGTTCCTGTTCTTCGGCCACCATGCGTTCAAACAGGGCAGCGGCAGATTTATTGCCACATTTGTGCATTTTTTCAGCTAGATCAGTGTAGCGCCGGATGGCTTCACGTTCGGCCTGTAGCGCAATAGACATCAGGTCTCCAGTGGTTTTTACATTGCCAGTTAACATGCTTGTTGCTACCTCAAAGTTAAAATTTAAGCAGGTTTTGATTTTTACTTGATTTGTATCATGTCGACTGTGCCAAATGACGCACATTGGATGGACACAATGTGTATCATATAGCATGCGACGAAATGACGCACATTAGACGTAATACTACGAGAATAGTCCACAAGATTTTAGAGCTTTTGATCTACATGCTACACAACCCTGTTAAAACACATGCACGTCATATGTGTTCTATCCACACTCTCCAGCTTATTTTCTTACTGCTGCTTATGCAGTGCCTGTTTGTCGCTACTGCTCATGCGGATTCAGAGCTGCCACGTTTACTCGAAGGTATCAGTGCTGAGGAATTTTTCCCTGGAGCAGATAAATTGGCTGAGCCAGAAGGTGATCCTGTTGTTGTGGCTGCGTTTAAACAGGATCAACAGCTCGGTTATGTCTTTTTAACTTCAGATTATGTGAATTCAACCGGCTATTCGGGTAAACCGATACACCAGCTCGTTGCCATAGACATGCAGGGCGTCATACAGAAAGTTTTACTGGTTGAGCATCACGAACCCATCGTGCTGGTTGGTATCCCTGAAAAACGCATCGTCGCGGTGCTCGATGATTATCAAGGCATGGATGTTGGCAAACTGGTGGGGGGCACGCTGGATCATAAGGTCGATATTGTTACCGGTGCTACTGTGACTGTCATGGTGATGGATGACAATATCCTGCACGGTGCCGTCAAAGTCGCTCGAAATTACGGTCTGGCAGGACTCAAACAGAAGCGCAAGTCAACCGGCCCGATTGCAACGGTTAATTCAGAAATCAATGTTATCAAGAACTGGCAGGAACTAATTGATGAAGGTTCAGTGCAACCACTGAAAATCAGTTTAGAACAAATTAATAAGGCTTTTGCAGAGTCTGGTGAGCCGCTGGCACTTGAGTTCCCCGAAGTTGGTGAAGCCGGTGAAGTATTTGTCGAGCTATACGGTGCGGTTGTTTCTATACCCAGTATCGGTCGTAGCCTGCTGGGTGTGCATGAGTACCGTAATCTTGAGAAAAAATTACAACCGGGAGAGCAGGCGATTCTTCTGGCGGGTGAGGGTCGTTTCTCATTCAAGGGTTCGGGTTATGTTCGTGGCGGTATTTTTGACCGTTTCCAGATTATCCAGGGTGATAGTTCCATTCGTTTTAATGATGGCTACCATAAACGTCTGCGTAAAATAGCCGCTGATGGTGCGCCCGAGTTGAAAGATGTAGATTTATTTAGAACCCCGGCTGATTTGAAATTTGATGCCGCATCGCCCTGGAAACTGGAGTTACTGGTAGGTCGTGATATTGGCCCGACCAGAAAGACCTTTCTGACTTTTGATCTTAATTACAAAACGCCAGATGCCTACCTGAACTTCACCAAAGTTGAGGTGCAGGATAAACAGGCATCTCTGGAAGATGGCATGGCTCAAAAACCTGAGCCTATCTGGAAAAAAATGTGGAAGCTTAAAACGTCTGAGGTGATCGTACTCAGCATCGCATTATTCGCCCTGACGATGATTTTCTTTTTCCAGGACTGGTTGACCAGGCGGCCCAAGCTGGCTGATCGAGTTCGTATTGGTTTCCTCATCTTTACCCTGTTTGGTATTGGCTGGTATTTGAATGCTCAGTTGTCTGTGGTAAATATTCTGGCCATGTTTAATGCATTGGTGAGTGGTTTTGACTGGGGCTACTTCCTGATGGAGCCGCTGATTTTCGTTCTCTGGAGCGCAGTTGCAGCATCTTTATTGTTCTGGGGTCGTGGTCCTTTCTGTGGCTGGTTATGTCCTTTTGGTGCATTGCAGGAGTTGCTCAATCGAATCGCTAAGGTATTTAGCGTTAAACAGTACATCGTGCCGTGGTTTATTCATGAGCGCGTCTGGGCTTTTAAATATTTAATTTTCCTTGCATTATTTGGGGTTTCATTGTATTCATTGGAATGGGCAGAGCGACTGGCTGAGATTGAACCTTTTAAGACGGCTATTATCTTAAAATTTGTGCGTGAATGGCCTTACGTGATTTTTGCGCTGGTGATATTGATCCCCGGCTTATTCATCGAACGCTTTTATTGCCGGTATTTATGCCCAATGGGTGCAGCGCTGGCTATCCCGGGCAGAATGCGTATGTTCTCCTGGCTCAAGCGTTATAACGAATGTGGTACCCCATGTCAGCGTTGCAGTAATGAATGCATGGTTCAGGCGATACACCCTGAGGGCGATATTAATGTAAACGAGTGTCTATACTGCCTTCATTGTCAGGTGGTTTACTCGGATGATCAGGCTTGTCCGGTCATGATACAGAAGCGTTTGAAGAAACAACGCCAGACTGCTCGTTCTGCGGCGGTTGATGGCAAAGGAGAATCAGTGATAGCTAAGGAGCTTAAGCAGGTAGAGGTAGAAGTAAAATAAAAATTTATATTAGTAATAGTCTCTGGCTTAGGTCAGAGGTTGATTGATCCGCCCACATGAAGTGGGCTCATTAATGAGGAGTTAAATAATGGGAAATAATAATGAAACAACAGGCATTACCCGTCGCCAGCTACTCGGCGGTTCTGCCAAGCTAACTGCACTAGCGGGTGCTGCTGGTCTGGCTGGTTTAGCTGGTATGACACCTAAAGCGGCGATAGCTTCATCAAAAAATAGAGCTCACGTAGGTCCTGGTGATCTGGATGAGTACTATGGTTTCTGGAGTAGTGGTCAGGCGGGTGAATTGCGTGTTCTGGGTATCCCTTCAATGCGTGAACTGGTACGTGTACCTGTATTCAACCGCTGTAGTGCTTCTGGTTGGGGTGCAACTAACGAGAGTCGTAAAATTTTACGTGAAGGCCTTTTGCCAGAAACGAAAAAATTCCTCGATTCTGGAAATCGTGGTGGCGTCTGGTTGAATGGTGACTTGCATCATCCGCATATGTCATTCACTGATGGTACTTACGATGGTCGCTATTTGTTCATGAACGACAAGGCTAACACTCGTGTTGCTCGTGTACGTTGTGACGTGATGAAATGTGACAAGATCATCGAAATTCCAAATGCCTGTGATATTCACGGTTTGCGTCCTCAAAAATACCCACGTACTGGTTATGTATTTGCCAATGGCGAGCATCGTGTACCTATCCCTAATGACGGTACTATTCTGGATGAGCCAGAAAAATACCACGCTATTTTCAGCGCGATTGATGGCGATGAAATGGAAGTTAAATGGCAGGTAATGGTTGACGGTAACCTCGATAACTGTGATGCGGATTATCAGGGTAAGTATGCTTTCTCTACCTGTTACAACAGTGAAGAAGCCACCAACCTTGCTGGTATGATGGAAAATGAGCGTGACTGGGCTGTTGTTTATGACATCAAGGCTATTGAAGCCGCAGTTAAGAAAGGCGATTACAAGAAAATTAACGGTGTGCCAGTTATTGATGGCCGTAAAGGTTCTAAGTACACACGTTACATTCCTGTGCCTAACAGCCCTCATGGTTGTAATACAGCACCTGATGGCATTCATGTGGTATTCAACGGTAAATTATCACCAACAGTGACAGTGATCGACGTTAGAAAACTGCCTGATCTGTTTAAAGATAAAATCACACCAAAAGATGCCATTGTTGCTGAGCCAGAATTGGGCTTAGGTCCTTTGCATACTGCATTCGACGGTAAAGGTAACTGTTACACCACTTTGTTCCTGGATAGCACGGCTGTTAAGTGGAACCTTAAGAAAGCGGTTCAGGCTTATCAGGGTAAAAAAGTTGATCCAATCATTGAAAAGATCGACGTTCATTATCAACCAGGTCATAACCATACTTCCATGGGTGAAACTAAGGATGCAGATGGTCAGTGGCTGGTGTCTCTGAACAAATTCTCCAAGGATCGCTTCATCAATGCCGGACCTTTAAAACCAGAGAACGAGCAGTTGATCGACATCTCTGGTAAACACATGAAGATTGTTCATGATGGTCCATGTTATGCAGAACCGCATGATGTCATTATCGTCCGCGCTGATGTGGTTAACCCTGATTCTATCTGGAAGAAGAATGACCGTATGTGGGCTGATGTCAGCAAACAGGCCAAGAAAGATGGCATTAAACTGACAGAAGACTCCAAGATCATTCGTGACGGTAAAAAAGTACGCGTTTATATGACGTCTATTGCACCTAACTTCAGCATGGAGAAATTCACGGTGAAACAGGGTGACGAAGTCACGGTTATTGTCAGTAACAATGATGCGATCGATGACCTGACTCATGGCTTTACCATGGCGAACTATGGTGTTGCTATGGAGATTGGGCCACAGGCTACATCATCGATTACCTTTACGGCTGATCGTGTTGGTGTTCACTGGTTCTACTGTCAGTGGTTCTGTCATGCGCTGCACATGGAAATGCGTGGTCGTATGTTTGTTGAGCCTGCATAGTTTTTCTTTGCAGTTTAAGCAACAAAAAATAAATCCGTCAGTCAGCCATGTGCTGGCTGGCGGATTTTTGCTTTGTTCGATTTTTTTATCGTGCATTGCACAGGCTAAAGATATTTTAGTGGCACCGGGTAGTGGTGTGCTGCAAATAGCTATTGAATCAGCCGATGTCGGTGACCGGTTAATACTGTCCTCAGGAATATATACAGGTTCAGTCGATATTAATCGTAGTATTACTTTGTTGGGCGATGAGTCCAGCATCATAGATGGTGAAGGCACAGGACATGTCGTTACCATATCAGCGCCTGATGTATTAATCAGAGGGCTACAAATTCAGCATTCCGGTAATGTTCTGGAAGAAGAGAGCAGCGGAATCTTTATCACCAAACAGGGTGATAGAGCACACATAGATTCTAATCATTTTGAAAATAACCTGATAGGTATATACCTAAAAGGTCCGGAGTCGGCTATTGTCAGCAACAATGTCATTGTCGGTAGTCAATTTCACCGAGTAAACGACCGTGGTAATGGTGTTTATTTGTGGAATACACCAGGCTCTATTATTGAAAATAATGATATCCGTTATGGACGAGACGGTATCTTTGTTAATGTTAGTAAGAATAATATCTTTCGTGGTAATCGGATGCGTGATTTACGTTTTGCCATTCATTACATGTACACCAATAATAGCGAAATAAGTAATAATATTTCGATTAATAATAATGTTGGTTATGCTTTAATGTTTTCTCATCATCTTTTAGTGAAGGGCAATCAGTCGATTGGTGATCATGAACGTGGATTGTTTTTTAACTTTGCCAATAACTCGGTGATGCAAGGCAATCGCGTTAGCGGTGGTTCTGAAAAGTGTGTGTTTATTTATAACTCAAACTTTAATCAGATCAATAATAATTCTTTTAAAGACTGCCAGATTGGTATTCATTTCACCGCAGGTTCAGAAAAAAATGAAATTTTCTCCAATGCATTTATTAATAACCGTAATCAGGTGAAATACGTGGGTACGCGTTACATCGAATGGTCGAAAAATGGAGTTGGTAATTACTGGAGTGACAACGTTGCTTTTGATATCGATAACAACGGCATTGCAGATCAATCTTACAAGCCTAACGATCTGGTTGATCAGATTGTCTGGCGTCACCCTCTGGCAAAATTGTTAATGAATAGCCCGGCGGTGCAAATATTAAAATGGGCGCAGTCTGAATTTCCTGGTCTTCATCCCGGTGGTGTGGTTGATAATGCGCCATTGATGTCGCCGCCACAGCTTAGTGCTGTTGCAAGTGGAGTTTTATCGGATGGTTGAAGTGGCGGATAGCAGTGTTATTTCGTTGCAGGCAGTAAATAAACAGTATGGAAATGAAACTGTAGTCTGTGATGTTAATTTTAATATAAAGCCCGGTGAATGCGTGGTGCTGGTTGGCCATAACGGTGCAGGCAAAACTACACTGATGAAACTGATGCTGGGGCTGACCCGACCAAGCTCTGGTACGGTTGAGGTATTGGGTGGTAATCCCGCGTTCAATGCGGCTGTAGCTCAACACAAAACTCTGGGCTATCTTCCCGAAAGCGTGGCATTTTATGAAGCCATGACAGGTCGTGAGGTGCTGGCATTTTATGCGCGTCTTAAAGGTGTATCTGATTCCGAGTGTGAAAAATTATTGCTGCTGGTTGGTTTAGGTGATGCGTCAAAGCGACGTGTAGGTACTTATTCCAAAGGTATGCGCCAACGTCTGGGCCTGGCTCAGGCCATGCTGGGTGATCCGCAATTATTATTTCTTGACGAACCTACCACGGGTCTTGATCCTTCCTTGCGTCATCATTTTTATGAGTTAATCGATGCCTTGCATAAGGAAGGGGCTACCTCGGTAATTTCATCGCATGCATTGAATGAGGTAGAGGCCAGAGCAGACCGTTTTGTAATTATGAAAAAGGGAAATATGGTGGCCTGCGGTACGCTTGATGAACTTTATCAGCAAGTCGCATTACCTGTTCAACTAAAAATTACTGTCGCAGAGGGTGAAGCGCAAAGCGTTGCTGAACGACTGGGTTCAAAAGTGAATATCAGTAAAGTGAATAACCATAGCTTGAACCTGTCCTGTGCTAATGAAGAGAAAATGCCGCTAATTCGTCGCATCACCGAACTGGGTGACGTGGTGCAGGATATGCAAATTACACCACCACGACTGGATGAAGTTTATAGTTACTTTATGAATGGTGATTCACAATGAGAATGTTGTGGTGTTTGGCAATGAAAGAGCTGCGTGATGGTTTGCGTAATCGCTGGATTGCGGCGGCAATTATTGTACTGGGCACGCTTGCGTTAGCTTTGTCATTGTTAGGTTCAGCGCCTACCGGTTCAGTAAAAGTTAGTGCGCTAGACATTAGTGTCATCAGTCTTGCGAGTTTGAGCGTTTATCTAATTCCGCTGATTGCCCTGATGTTATCTTTTGATGCACTGGTGGGTGAGTTTGAACGTGGTACCATGATGTTGTTGTTGACCTATCCAGTCGCTCGCTGGCAGGTCATCATGGGCAAGTTTCTGGGGCATGTGTTAATTCTTTTTATCGCTATTTTTGCAGGCTATGGTGGTGCTGTTCTTATTATGGCGGTGTTTACCGGTAACAGCATGGAAGGTTGGGAGGCTTATGTCTCAATGATGGCTAGCTCGATGTTGCTGGGTGCTGTTTTTATTGCGCTGGGTTATCTGGTCAGCGTGCTGGTAAAAGAAAGGGCGACCGCAGCGGGCGCTGCAATTGGTTTATGGCTGGTTTTTGTCGTGCTCTACGATCTGATTCTGTTTGGTGCTTTACTGGCCGATGAAGGACAGGTTATTAGTCAGCAGTTATTCTCCATGTTGATGCTGGTCAGTCCCACGGATACCTATCGCATCTTAAACCTGAGCATGTTTGATGGTGTCAGTCAGGCGGCAGGAATTGCAGGCGTGGCGAGTCAGGCGGGTATGAGTAGCACCTTATTAATCGGTGTTATGTTGACGTGGGTTGTTGCACCACTGGCACTAACTCTTTATGTTTTTCAACGCCGTGAGCTTTAGCTTTATAAAATGCCGTAAAACTTATTATGTATAAATTATTCGTACTGTTATCTGTTTTTTTATTGCTGGCCTGTGAAAAAACACAGGTTACGGAAGTGCCGCCTGCACATACACTGACCCGCGAAGCCAGTGGTTATTATTGTTTAATGACAGTGGTTAATCATAGTGGCCCTAAAGGTCAGGTCATTCTTACTGATCGTGAAGAACCGCTCTGGTTTACTTCAGCGCGTGACACCATTGCATTTAGCTGGTCACCCGAAGAGCCAAGAAATATTGCAGCCCTTTATGTTAATGATATGACAAATGCAGACTGGGATAACCCCGGTGCAGATAACTGGATTGACGCGAAAACCGCCTGGTACGTTATCAACAGTACACTGGAAGGCGGCATGGGTGCGCCCGAGGCTATACCTTTTGCAACAAAAGAAAAAGCTGAGTTATTTACAGCGCAGCAGGGTGGCACCGTTCATGATCTTGCGTCAATTCCCAAGGATTATATTCTAAATCCTGTTTATTAAAATTAACTGTACACGCTAATAAAAAGCAGTATATTTTTGGGAAATTGCACTCTGACCCGGTTTCTCTGATTAAAAATTAATCGCTAAATTTTCTCTTACCCTTGCTCTTTTTATCTTTGGCTCTGACTTTGATTTTAAGCTTTCCTTTGCCTTTATCTTTTGGTTTTCCTTTAGCCTTTGGTTTTGATGGGCCATCTGATTTTTTAGATTTCCAGTCGTCTTTATTTTTATCAAACAGTGAAATTTTTAACTGCTGGCCTGACACCCAAACTTTTTTCAGCTCGTTCATCATTTCCTTGGGCATATCTTCAGGCAAATCAACCAGGCTGTATTCATCATGAATATTAATGCGACCGATGAACTTGCTATCAATATTGACTTCATTGGCAATCGCGCCGACGATATTGCCGGGCATGACATCGTGCTCGTGTCCAACTTCAATGCGGTAACGCTCCATACCTTCATCCACGGGGGCGTCTTTTCTTGCGGCGCGGTCAGTGGGTTTGCGATCACGGGGTTTGCGATCACGTTCGCCACGTGCAGGTTTTCTGCCAGAAGGACGATCATCTCGGTCCCAACTTTCTCTGGATGCTTTCTGGGGTTTGTTTTGTAAAAGAAGCGGGGTATTGCCTTGTAATAGTTGCGCAAGCGCGGCTGCAATTTCAATCGCAGGCACATTATGTTCCTGCTGATATTGTTCGATCATTTCAGGAAACAGGCCCAGATTTTCACTCGCCAGCGTATCGGTAATACGTTGCTTGAAATTCTCAATACGTTTGTCATTGATCTTTTCAGTAGAAGGTAGCTCCATGATGACTATCTTCTGCTTAGTGGCTCTTTCAATCGCCTGTAGCATACGTTTTTCACGCGGTGCAACGAACAGAATAGCATCACCCTTGCGTCCAGCACGACCGGTGCGGCCAATACGATGTACGTATGACTCGGTATCATGTGGTACGTCGTAATTAATGACGTGACTGATACGTGGCACATCAAGGCCGCGAGCAGCGACATCGGTGGCGACCAGAATATCCAGTTTGCCATTTTTCAGATTATTCACGGAGCGTTCACGTTGCTTCTGTAGAATGTCGCCATTGATGGCGGCAGCAGCGTAGCCACGCGCTTCGAGTTTTTCAGCTAACTCTGTCGTTGAGTTTTTGGTGCGCACGAAAATGATAATGGCATCAAAATCTTCGGCTTCGAGGATGCGGGTCAGGGCATCAAGCTTGTGGGTGCCGCTAACAGGCCAGAAACGCTGGCGAATAGTGTCAACGGTAGTGGTTTTAGTCTTGATCGTAATCTGTTCGGGATTATTCAGGTATTTTGTGGCGATACGACGAATCTGCGTAGGCATAGTCGCCGAGAACAGCGCGATTTGTCTTTTTGGCGGAGTCTGCTCAAGAATCCACTCAACGTCGTCGATGAAGCCCATGCGTAACATCTCATCGGCTTCATCCAGCACCAATGCGCTGAGATTATTGAGTTTCAAGGCACCGCGACGCATGTGGTCCATAACGCGACCGGGTGTGCCAACTACGACATGAACGCCACGTTGTAAGGCTCGGACCTGTCCACGAGAATCTGCGCCGCCATAAATAGGTAAAACATGGAAACCCTTGATGTGCTTGGCATAGGTCTGAAATGCTTCCGCTACCTGAATAGCCAGTTCTCGCGTTGGTGCTAGCACCATGATTTGTGGATCTTTCTGCTTTAAGTCGAGATTAGAGAGTAGGGGTAGAGCAAAAGCCGCTGTTTTACCGGTACCGGTCTGTGCCTGACCAATGATGTCTTTGCCTTCCAGTAGCAATGGAATCGTTTCTGCCTGAATGGGGGAGGGCTTTTCATAACCAACATCATCCAGAGCTTTGAGGAGTGGCTGGCTAAGTGATAATTGATTAAATGTGGTGACCGTATCGGTAGTCATATATTCAGAACCTGCGAGGTAAAAAACAAAGGGTTAAGCGGAGTATTCTGATTACCCATGTTCGTTGAGAATTCGGGACAAAGTCAGAAGGGGTGCGTATTCTAACGGTTTGAGACTGATCTTGCATGCTTTATTTGGATCTATATTTGTAGTTGCCATCATGAGAAAAAAATTCACAAATTCCCCCTAAATTTATTTTAAATCCATGTCACAAGGCTAATGTAGGAAAATGATTTGAAGGGGCGATGAATCTGTTCCTTATTTTTTGATCACTCTGTTGATAATAAAAACAACACCAATAGCAAGCAATATTAACAGGTGCTCTCCATGTAAAAAACTGTGTACCTGTTGTTCGATGCTATGTCCGGGGTGGGCGAGCACTGTTCCTGACGCTATAAAAGAAATAATTGACCAGAAAATACTCAGAAATAGTTGTCTCATCATAATACCTTTATGTTTGTAATTTCTTCACCATCAGGATCGGTTAAATGTACCGCACAGGCAATACAGGGATCGAAACTGTGTATTGTTCGCAGAATTTCTAATGGTTGCTTAGGATCATGCAGTACATGATTATCAGCCAGCGCGGCTTCATAAGCACCCGGCTGGCCTTTATCATCACGTGGTCCTGCATTCCAGGTACTGGGTACTACGGCCTGATAATTCTTGATAATTTCATCTTCAATCACAATCCAGTGAGCGAGACCTCCACGCGGTGCTTCCATAAAGCCAACACCTTGCGCACTTTTGGGCCATGAAGATGGCTCCCATAAAACTTCGTTAAAGGTTTTAGTATCCCCGGCTTTGATGTTGGTAATCAGATCGTTGTACCAGCCCTGCATAGCATCGGCAATAATTTTAGTTTCGAGTGTGCGTGCCGCGGTACGCCCCAGTGTTGAAAACAAAGCCTCTACAGGAACATCCAGTTTGTTCAGTGTCATACCAACAAGCTCTTTGGTCTGCTCATGACCACTTGCATAGAGCATGAGTACACGAGCTAGTGGTCCGACTTCCATAGCATTGCCTTTCCAGCGAGGCGACTTCATCCATGAGTATGACTGATCAACATCAAGATGTTTGTAAGGTGGTTTAGGGCCGCTGTAATTTAAGTTGGTCTCACCATCATAAGGATGCAATCCCGCATCCTTGCCATCTTTGTAGTCGTACCATGAATGAGAGACATATTCCTTAATCTCATCAGCAGCGTTCATATCAACATCGTGAATGGTACTAAGATCACGATTCAAAATGGCGCCGGATGGAATCATAAAGCCCGAAGGATCACCCATGCCATTAGACGGGAAATCACCATAAGTTAAAAAGTTACCCAGGCCTTCACCACGACTGCCCCAGTCTTTATAGTAACCGGCGATGGCCAATGTATCTGGAACATAGACCTGATCGACAAAAGTCATCATCTGATTAATGATGTCCTGTACCTGTGATAATTTTTTTGCATTGATGGCTGAATCTGAATTCAAATCAATCGCACAGGGAACCCCGCCAACGACAAAGTTGGGATGTGGATTTTTGCCGCCAAAGATAGTGTGCAAGCGTGCAACATCGCGTTGCCACGAAAGTGCTTCAAGGTAATGCGATACCGCCATTAAGTTTGCTTCGGGTGGCAGTTTGTAAGCCGGATGCCCCCAGTAGGCTTTGGTAAAAATACCAAGCTGACCGGCTTCGACGAATTCTTTTAACTTCTTCTTCATGTCAGCAAAGTAACCGGGCGAAGATTTTGGATAGCTACTCAATGACTGCGCAAGTTCTGATGTGGCTTTTGGATCGGCACTCAATGCAGAAACAACATCAACCCAGTCGAGTGCATGCAAATGATAAAAATGCATGACGTGATCATGAATATACTGAGCACCATTCATCAGGTTACGAATCAGGTCGGCATTCTTTGGCACTTTGTAGTCGAGTGCATTTTCAACTGAACGAATAGAAGCCAGACCATGCACCAGTGTGCAGACACCACAAATGCGTTGTGCAAATGCCCAGGCATCCCTTGGATCTCGACCTTTCATTATAATTTCGATACCACGCACCATGGTGCCGGATGAATAGGCGCTCTCAATTTTGTTGCCATCCATCTGCACTTCAACGCGTAAATGCCCTTCGATTCGGGTTATCGGGTCTACGACAATTCGCTCACTCATTTTTAAATCCTCAAATCGGTATCTATTAATCTTCTAAGTGATCTGCCAGTGTTTCAGTCAAACTTAGTATCGGTATATCCATTCCGTATTCTTCCAGGCCATCTTCAATGTAAGCTCGGCAGTTTGAACAGGCACTGATAATGGCATCGGGTTTTATTTCATCGAGCTGCTCTTTCTTTCTCTGGAAAACTTTCAGTCTGATTTTGTCGGCACGTTCATTGGCACTGACACCACCACCGGCACCGCAACACCAGTTCATCTTGCCGTGATCGGGCATCTCAACAAAATTATCAGAAAACATATCGATCAGATTGCGGGGTTGATCAATCACTCCACCGCGACGTGAGATCTGACAGGGGTCGTGGTAAGTAAGTTTCTGTGATTCCATGCCCTTTAATTTTAATCGACCATCTTTTCGTAAATCATCAAGCACTTCAGCAATATGTCTTACTTTAAAACTGAAGGATTTGCCAATAAGGTTTGGCCCTTCCCAGCGTATAGCCATATAGCCATGACCACACTCGGGGCTGATCACTGTTTTAACTTTGAGCTTTTCAGCAGCATCGACAATGCGTTGTACCAGCTCAGCCGCTATGTCAGAAACGCCAATCTGAATACCGCTATTAGTTGCCTCAAAAGCTTCTGTTGAAATCGTCCAGCTAACACCAGCTTTGTTGAATATTTTTGTAATGGCTTCGATGATTTCAGGAAAGTGCATGATCTCCATTGATGAAAGCAGCAGCATATATTCAGCGCCTTCAACGTCAATGGGAACGGTCAATCCTGTGTTTTCTTCTACGTGTTTAATTTGTGCCTGTAAGGCAGGTAATTTCACGCCCATTGGGCTACCTATTTCTACAGCACGTTTGGTGGCTCCGATTAAACCTTCGGGTGCATAACCTGCAGCGGCCATACCCTCACGTGTTTTACGGATCATCAATGTAATGTCGTTGCCGACTGGACACACCATCGAACAACGACCGCACAGGGTACAATTGTCGTATACCAGCTCTTCCCACTCTGCCAGTAATTTTTCATCAACCTTTTTATTCAGGCCAAACATTTTTCCAATACGGCCTAACAATGTGTACTCAGATTTCCAGATACGACGCAAAGGTTCGGTTTTGTTGATGGGAACTCTCGATGGATCACCCGTTTCTGTATAGAACAAACAGGCATCTGCACACATACCGCAATGAGTACAGCTACTAAAAAATGCAGCAACGGTTGAGTCGACCTGTTCTTTTAAAGCATTGATACCTTTTTCCAGTGATGCGCTCATGATTCAACTCCTCTGTAGCCAGAGATGGCACCGTTATACCAACGCGCAATAAATAGTGTGAAGGCATGCATTAATTTGGTAAAAGGAAAAACCACTAATAATAATTCAACACTTAGTATGTGTATGGCGAGTAAGGAAGGTGCCGTTGCACCAATACGATGGAATGCAATGTAACCAGTAATGAGTGGCAGAATCGTAACAAACCAGACCAGTACATCTGCATGGTTGGTCAGAAACCGCAATACGGGGTTTTGCATGCGATGTGCAAGCACCGCCAATAGTGTAAGGATGGTAACAATGGTGACGGCATCAACAATGGGAGTTGGTAATGAAGGCCAACTGAGACCGCTGACTTCCTTAAACATGAGTATGTGCGGCGCAAATAAAAATATCGTAACAAAAAGGCCAATGTGAAATATGTAGCCAGCAACGATGGTAAAGGTGGAGCGCTTGAATGTGCTTTTGTCAGGTATCGATCTTGAGAATATGGTTTTTATACCACCACTCATTTCAGAACCTTTTGCCTCAGCAAGATTAGCTTTACGTCCGAGTAGCAAAATTTCCAGAATACGAATAATGACACCTGCCACAAAAATAATGACCGCAATCTGAAATCCAGAGCCTCTTGCCCAGTTAAGTAGTTCAATTTCACTCATGGCGTAGCCTCGTCATAGTCTTTGCGAAATTACTTTTCGAGATCATCAGTAGTGACCTTGCTATGCGCACTTGCGCTCTTTTTAGATTTGTTCATCGCGCCCAGTGCGACTCCTGCAGCGGCTGCACCTGCTGCAGCATAGACAGCAGTCTTTGAAATATTTTCAGTAGGCATTGATATTGCCTTATAGAAACCACCACCATCCCAGAAATCAGGTTCAGAACAACCCAGGCAAGGATGACCTGCTTCAATCGGAAAACTGGTGCCGTTATTCCACTTGGTTGTGGCGCAGGCGTTATAGGTCGTTGGCCCTTTGCATCCCAGCTTATACAGACACCAGCCTTTTTTTGCACCTTCATCATCAAAGGTTTCTGCAAACAGGCCTTTGTCATAAAAGGGGCGGCGGTAGCAACGATCATGAATGCTATTTCCGTAAAAAGCCTTGGGACGACCAAGGTGATCCAGTTCAGGAATGGTGCCGAAGGTCAGGAAGTGTGTCAGTACACCGGTGATGACTACGGGGATTGGTGGACAACCAGGCACACTGATAATTGGTTTTTTGACAACAGAACCATTGCCGGCTTTTGACAGTGTTGCAGAAGAGATACCATCGAGCTGGCCATTGCCATACTTTTTAATAATATCGTAAACTGAGTAAGCTCCGGTGGGATTAGGAGCAGCATGAGCAATGCCACCATAAGCGGCACAGGTGCCAACTGAAATAATGGCTGCGGCACCAGCAGCTGTTTGCAGCAGCATATCGAGATTACTGATACCTGCGATCGTTGAGTAGCCCATGTCGAGCGTAGGTATAGAGCCATCAACTACAAGAATATATTTTCCCCAGTTCTCCTGCATGGCCTCTTCACGTGCTGCTTCGGCAGCTTCACCTGAAGCGGCTTGCAAGGTATGGTGATAATCGAGGGAGATGGAATCAAAGATCAGACTTTCGATTGTTGTCGAATGTGCACGGGTTAGCGATTCAGTACAGCCGGTACACTCCTGAAATGACAACCAGATAACAGAAGGTTTTTTAGCTTTTTCAAGTGCATTGGCAATTTTGGGAATCATAGCAGGTGACAGTGCCATCATCGAAGCCGTGGCCGCACAGAACTTCAAAAAACTACGACGTGATATACCGCGGCTACGCAGGACATCGCCAAGGGTTTTATCTTTATTATCTGGTGTGAATGTCATGCTGTTCTCTCCGCTAAAGATTTATTGGAGCCCTGATTGTCTCCCAGACTTTCAGTAAGACGGTTATATGCTTCGACAACATCTTCTTGCTGTGAACGAAGAATATCGGGGATGGTGGTTATTTCGATAAAACGGCCGATGATTTCATTTTCATCGTTGTAGTGAGTTACGACCCAGACACCCGCATACTGTGTCTCGATAATGTCACTTGGGCCTAGCGCATCGAGTTGAGACTGAACTTCTCCCTGGCCCAGTGCATCCAGAATTTTATCTTCTTCACCGGGCGCAAGTGGAATACTGCGCAAATCAATAACGGTAGTTTCATTATTTTTTATAAGGCTATCAAGCGCATGCTTCACCTCGTTAAGCAGAGGCATAACATTCCATGTCAGGTCGTCACCTATCTGTATATTAAACTGCACTTTTGTGGAACCAGACACAATCATCTCAACTCCTCTTTAATATCATTACGATAGTCTTTTGAAGCAGGATTTTTTTGATCTGTATTAATTTTATGCCATAGTTTTATAAGCGCAACGGCTTCATTCGCAGCGGTATCAAGCGCATTGCGAACAGGCTCGGATGGTTCCATGCCCCACTCCATAACTTCAGGCTGAATACCAATCAGGGCACGATTCTCTGGCAGGTGTTCCGTTAAGCGTGCAATATCCATCAGATCAAGTAATCCAACTTCATGTGCACTGCGTTTGGTAGTACCAAGAAAATCATCCATGGCAGCGCCGACGAAGGTTTTCACTGTGCCTGCAGGCTGATGGAGTTCTGTCGCATCAAATACAATAAGGTTGGTGCAGTCTTCAATCCACACTGCGAGAGTGAAGCTGAGCGTGCCACCATCAATGAAATTAAGATTGGGTATATCGGGGTATTTAGATTGAAGATAATTGAGTGCATGAATGCCCGCGCCTTCATCTGTAAGCAATGTATTGCCGACACCAAGTATCAAAGTTTCATCACGAATCATAGGGTTTCCTGATAAATTCTATGTAACCTTTACCGGCATATCGTGCAACTCTTTTTGATACGTGTCAACTTGCTATTTTGTTTTTTAAAGTTGAATATAGAACTATTAATGTTTCATTTCTGGATTAACTTATGTGTCTTGGTATACCTATGCAGATCAAAGCCATCGACGGCTTTACCGCTCATTGTGAAGCTAAAGGTGTGCAGCGTGATGTCAGTCTGTTCATGATGCAGGATGACAATCTTGAGGTTGATGATTTTATTGTTGTCCACGTGGGTTATGCCATCCAGAAAATTTCTGAAGAGGATGCACAAACGGCCTGGGAGCTATACGACCAGATGCTGGAAGCAGGCATTTAAGGTATTAATATGCATGAGCTTTCCATCTGCCAGTCTTTAATGTCACAGGTTAAAAACATTGCTTTGGAACATAATGCACAGAATGTGACTTCGATTACTATCGCTGTTGGCGCGTTATCGGGTGTAGAGGCTGAGTTACTAAAAAATGCCTACCCTATTGCCAGTGCAGGTACGGTTGCACAAGGTGCTGAACTCATTGTTAAGGCTCTACCAATTCGTGTTAAATGCAACCAGTGTGGTAGTGAATCTGATGCGACGCCGAATAAACTAATCTGTAAACAATGTGGTGACTGGCGAACAACTTTAATCAGTGGTGATGAGCTAATGTTGATGAGTGTTGAACTGGAGAAATCCAAAGAACCGGAAGCGGTACACTGAGTAAATGATGTTTAAAGTCTGGAGTAAAAATTATGTGTGATACCTGCGGATGCAATATTACCCACGGTAATGAAAGCTTAATAAGACCGGGCGGAAAACTTTCAAAAACTGAAAGCGGCAAAGAAGCCGTTACTGTATTACACAGCCTGCTTCATGAAAACGATCACACGGCTCAGCACAATCGTGAACATTTTGATCAGCATAATGTACTGGCGATTAATTTAATGTCCTCACCCGGCGCGGGTAAAACAGCCCTGCTCGAAGCAACGATTCAACAACTGGATAAGAATATAAGAATTGCTGTAATCGAAGGTGATCTTGAGACTGAAAATGATGCCGAGCGTATTCGCAAGCACGGTGTTAAAGCGATTCAGATTGCAACCGGCAGTGCCTGTCATCTTGATGCGCATATGATCCATCAGGCATTGCACAATCTTGATCTTTCTGAATTTGATATTGTCTTTATCGAGAACGTTGGTAATCTGGTTTGTCCCGCCAGTTTTGATTTAGGTCAGCACCAGAATATTGTTCTGCTTTCTGTGCCCGAAGGCGATGACAAACCTGCAAAATATCCGGTCATGTTTCGTAGTTCTGATCTGGTCATGATCAGCAAGAGTGACTTGTTACCAATACTCGATGATTTCAAAGTCGAGAATGCAAAACAATATTTACATGATATTGCCAGCACTGCACCGGTGATCGAAGTTTCATCCAAAGATAAATCAGGGATGTCTGAGTGGATCGACTGGATCAAGCAACAGATGGAAACAAGAAAATCCTATCTTAAAGATCACCCGGTTACAACAGGTCATGCACATCACCATCACGACCATGCTTAGACCGTAGCAGTATGACTACCAGCGCAAAACAATGGCTTGAGCTTATTCGTGAGTTACCGCACAAAGGTAAAGTCAAAATCATGAATGTCTGTGGTGGTCACGAGCGTTCGATCACCATGGCGGGCTTGCGCAAGGTTTTACCTGATTATATCGAACTGGTTCCCGGCCCCGGCTGCCCGGTTTGTATTTGTCCCGAAGAAGATGTTTTTGAAGCCATTCAGCTGGCACTCAATGAAGATATTATTCTTGTCGCCTTTGGTGATATGTTGCGAGTTCCGGTGAATGTGAAAAAAACGCAGGCACGCACACTGGAACAGGCCAAGGCACAGGGCGCTGACATTCGGCCTATCGCATCACCGACTGAAGCGGTGAGTATTGCAAAAGCTAATCCCGATAAACCCGTGGTGTTTTTTGCTGCCGGTTTTGAAACTACCACGGCACCGGTTGCCGCAATGATGGTTGAAGGTGTGCCAGAAAACCTTTCAGTGCTTTTGTCAGGGCGATTAACCTGGCCCGCGGTTGCGATGTTACTGGAGTCTGGCACACCCGGCTTTAATGCTCTGATTGCACCAGGCCACGTCTCTACGATCATGGGGCCGCAGGAATGGGAGTTTGTCGTTGAAAAACACAACATTCCCGCCGCCGTCGCCGGTTTCAAACCAGAAAGCCTGCTCGCGGCTATGTACTCCGTTTTACGTCAGCTCAATGAAGGCCGTTACTTTCTGGATAACTGTTATTCTGAACTGGTCAAAGATGGTGGTAACAAATCTGCACAGGCACATCTTGCCAAAGCCATGAATATCTACGATGCGAACTGGCGTGGCGTGGGGATTATTCCAGCATCCGGTTATGTGCTGGATAAAGCCTACAGTGATCACGATGCCAGAAAACTTTTTCCAGCTTATGCCGATGATGCACGCAAACGTGCGGGTCAAATGCCGCCGGGTTGTGATTGCGCACAGGTGGTGCTGGGTAAAATTTACCCCAATGAATGCAAATTGTTTGGTAATGCCTGTGTACCCAGAAATCCGATTGGCCCCTGCATGGTTTCAGATGAAGGCGCCTGCCGAATCTGGTGGGCGGGTGGTATGCGTGACTCTGCAAAAAAATAGGAACTTGTTTGAAAAACGCACAGCAAGCTAAGCCAGTAATATCAGCCAGAAAAATTTTATTATCTGGACAGGTACAGGGTGTTGGTTTCAGGCCTTTTATTTATCGGCTGGCTTTAGAGCATAATCTGATCGGCTGGGTGAGGAACTGTGTTGGTGTTGTTGAAGTTCATGCACAGGGAGAAACTCAGGACATTGAATATTTTCTGAACAATATTTTTGATAAAAAACCACCGTTAGCTGAACCCAAACTTGATTCTGAAGAACAAATAGCTATTGGTGACTTTAATACTTTCAGTATTCTGGAAAGCCAGTCTCAGGGCAATGCAAACATAAGCGTACCGACTGATCTTTTCCTGTGTGATGATTGCCTGAGTGAATTAAACAACCCTGCTGATCGTCGTTATCACTATCCTTTTATCAACTGCACTCAGTGTGGGCCACGCTACACTTTGATCAAAAATCTGCCGTACGATAGAGCCAATACCACCATGGCGGGGTTTGAATTATGCTCGCAGTGTCGTGATGAGTACGAAGATCCAAGTAACCGGCGCTTTCATGCAGAGCCTGTCGCCTGTGCTGTCTGCGGGCCTGAACTCAGTTTTCATTGTGACGATAGAATTATTAACGGTAATGATGAGTCCATACAAAATGCTATTGAAGTCTTACAGCAAGGGAAAATAATCGCCGTAAAAGGCATTGGTGGTTATCACTTGATGTGTGATGCTAACAACATAGAAGCTGTCACTCGCCTACGCACTAGAAAACCCCGTCCTGATAAACCACTGGCGGTTATGTTTCCATCACCTGCGGATAATCCGTTCAAGGCTGCAGAGTCATCTGTTGCATTAACCGACTGCGACAAAGCCTTTTTATTAAAACCAGCCAGACCTATTTTGCTGGTGGCAAAAAAAGCATCGTCTGAATTGTCAGAACAGATTGCACCGGAATTAAAAGAAATCGGCATTATGCTACCTTACAGTCCCTTGCATCATTTATTGCTCAATGAATTTGGCAAGCCACTGGTTGCCACCTCGGCGAATATCAGTGGTGAACCTGTTTTAATAGATGATCAGGATATTGAAAATCGTCTTACCCACGTTGCAGATGCTTTTTTGCATCATAACCGTGATATTGAACGCCCCGCAGACGACCCTGTTTATAAAACCATTGCAGGCAAGCCCAGACCCATCCGAACTGGTCGTGGATCTGCACCAGTAGAACTAACATTGCCCTTCGAGCTAGAGCAACCAGTTCTTGCCGTCGGTGCGCATATGAAAAACACCATCACACTGGCATGGAATAATCGTGCAGTTATTTCACCACATATTGGCGAAATGGATTCGGCTCGCAGTCTTGAAGTTTTTGAAAATACGATTAGTGATTTGCAAAAACTATATGGTATTGAAGTAGAGCATATCATCTGTGATGCACACCCCGGCTACAGCACAACCCGCTGGGCAAACAAACAAAACATGCCTGCACACTGCGTCTATCACCATCACGCACATGCCTCAGCGGCTTATTATGAATCTGAGACAGATGAAGCAATCATTGTTTTTACCTGGGATGGTGTTGGTTACGGTGAGGACAACACGCTCTGGGGAGGTGAAACGCTTTTAGGCAAACCGGGTGAATGGCAACGTGTTGCCAGTATGCGACCGTTCAGGCTTCCCGGTGGAGATAAGGCAGGACGGGAGCCATGGCGAAGTGCCGCGGCTTTGTGTTGGGAAACCGGACTAGACTACGATGACATTCCAGAAAAAGATTTGTTATTAAAACAGGCATGGCAACAAAACATAAATGCACCCCAATCCACCTCGGTAGGTCGTTTATTTGATGCCGCTGCTGCACTCACTGGTGTACGCACCGTGTCCAGTTTTGAAGGTCAGGGGCCTATGGAGTTCGAAGCTCTATGGGAGAATATCAGCAGTGAATATATAGAACTTGATTTAGAAAAAAATAATGAGCTGCTAATAACAAACTGGCAGCCACTGGTTACAGCTCTGTTAAGTTCAGATGCAAGTGTAAATGAACGCTCAGCCATTTTTCATAACTCACTGGCACACACCATGTTGCAACAGGCAAAAGCCATTCGTGATAAGCACGGTGTTAATATCGTTAGCCTTTCCGGTGGTGTATTCCAGAATCGTGTATTAACAGAGCAGGCAATGACGTTATTATCAGATAATGGTTTTAAAGTGCATTTACCAGAATTGATACCAATCAATGACGCGGGCATTAGTTTCGGGCAAGTTATGGAATATGGTTTTAGAAAATAAAAAATAATTAACAGGATATAAATATGCAGGATACTCACATCTCTCTAGCGCACGGCAATGGCGGTCGCTACATGCGCGAACTCATCGAAGAGGTTTTTGCACGTCATCTCGCCAATCCTGATCTTGATGTGCAGGCTGATGCTGTACCGATTACGCTCGATAGCAATGATCTTTTATTCACCACCGATGGTTTCACTGTGCAGCCACTGGAATTCCCCGGCGGCAATATTGGTTCACTGGCGGTGCACGGCACCACCAATGATCTTGCCGTCGCTGGTGCTATTCCAAAATATTTAAGCCTGAACGCCTTCATCGAAGAAGGTCTCGAAATTGCGACTCTAGAACGTATTATCAAAACACTGGCAGAAACCGCGGCTGAAATCGGCGTTAAGGTAGTTGCGGGTGATACCAAAGTTTTAAGACGCGGTGAAGGTGGTGGTTTGTATCTGGCGACTACGGGTATTGGCATTCGTAACGGACACGTATTATCAATGAAGAACATCAAGGATGGTGATGCAATTATTGTCAGTGGCTCCGTAGGTGATCACGGCATTGCGGTGATGCTGGCTCGCGAAGAATTTGGCTTGCGTGGAGACATCCAGTCCGATGCTGCCAGCGTATTAAATCTAACAACCGCTGCACATAAATTTGAAGGCTTACGCTTTATGCGCGACCCTACTCGCGGTGGCATTGCCACCGTCTGCTCGGAAATGCTTCGTGCCACTGGTATGGGTGTTCGTTTGTCGCAGGCAAATCTACCCGTACGCGATCCGGTGCAATCGGTGTGTGACATGCTGGGATACGACCCGATGTACCTCGCCTGTGAAGGCCGCGTTGTTGCAGTGGTTGATCAATCTGAGGCATCCGCCGTACTGGAGCGCTGGCAGGCGCTTGAGGAAGGGCGGGACGCAGCCATTATTGGTCATATCGATTCAAGCATGCAGCACGTTTTAATGGAAACCGACATCGGCGGTGAACGCATACTCGAAGAACTTGAAGACGATCCATTACCAAGAATCTGCTAAACAATTCAGGCAAATAATATGACTTTCATCACCGACATTGTTTCCACCAACGTACTGGAAAGTAGCGTCTCCGGCATCAAGGAAATGACCATGCTCAGCGCCAAAGTAGAAGGCGCCGCATTGCTCACCTGGGGGCTACCTTCTTTCCGCACACCGGAATATATTCGTCAGGGCGTTAAAGAATATCTTGATAACGATTTAGCTGCCGGTAAATACACCCTGCCTGATGGCCTGCCTGAATTGCGAAAACTGGCCGCTGAAACCTATAAAGCAGATACCGGTATTAATGTTGATGCGGATGAAAACATAATGATCAGCGCGGGTAATATGCAGGCGTTGAATACTTTATTTCATACCATGCTAGACCCGGGTGATGAAATCATTCTGACCGACCCGTGTTTTGCTTCACACATTCAGCAGATTAATTTATTTTCAGGCACACCCGTTTACTGGCCGTTAGATGAAAATAACGACTGGAGTCTGGATATTGATTTGCTGCCAGATTTAATCACCAAAAAAACTCAGGCCATCGTTCTGGTTAGCCCATCAAACCCGACGGGGAAAATATTTTCCAGAGAAGAATTAATCCGCGTTGGTGAAATTGCCAAACAACACAACATCCTGATTATTATTGATGACCCGTACAGTGATTTTGTTTACGAGAACAAAGATAAGTATTTCAACCTCGCCAGTGTCGAAGAACTTAAAGAACACATGGTCTATCTATATTCATTTTCAAAATCCTATGCCATGGGTGGCTGGCGTTTGTCTTATATGGTTATGCCCGCCGAATTAAAACGCGAAGCAATTAAGGTGCATGATGCGACCATGATTTGCGCGCCACGTATTTCCCAGCTAGCCGGTATTGTAGCCCTAAGTCATCCATCAAATCATAAACAGGAATTTGAAGCCATACTGGCTGATCGCAGAGAACTCATCCACCAGCGACTCGACAACGTGCCGCACGTTTTTTCCAATAAAAAACCCGAAGGTGCGTATTATGTTTTCCCAAAAATCATCGCCGAGCATACAAACTCAAAAGAGTTTTCAATTGATTTGCTCTATAAGGCCAAAGTTGCAGTGACACAGGGCAGTGCGTTTGGTCCTTCAGGAGAGCATCATGTGAGAATGGCCTATTGTGTTGATGAAGACACCATCAACCTGGCCTTTGATCGGATTGAAAAATATTTTAAAGGCTAATGGGGGAATCATAATTTGGGTTAAGTTTTTGATATGAACTGGAGTAAGCCCATTCTGATTCCATTACTACCTCATTACTCTATATGGGAGATCTCATCTAGCTAGCTTTAATCAATAAAAAAGCCCCTCAAAAAATCTGAGGGGCTTGTCTATTTGGTGGAGGCGGGGAGAATCGAACTCCCGTCCGCAAGCACTCCGCCATCGGCTCTACATGCTTATCCTATTCTTAAGTTTAACCAGCAGCTACCCAATAGGCAGGGAAAACTGTTGGCGATTCTGGATAGGTTTTAGCGAATCCACACCAGAAATGCTTCATCGCGAGCTTATATGAGTCGACCCCGGTTATCTGAGCGTATAAGCACACATCAGGCCGAGGGCACTAAGACAGGGGTTTAAGCTGCTAGTGCGTAGTTGTCGTCGTTGGCAACTATAAGTTTTGTGACTGGTTTTAAGAGGAACTTCACACCTCTGCATGCACCTCAGGTTTTGCTACCCACGTCGAAGCCATGTCGCCCCCGTGTTTTTTCCTGAACTGTAGTAAAAGAGCTGGTCAAGGCTCTGGCGCGATTATACGCCCAGAATGTGCAATCTGCTACGTCTTATCCACTCTTCGTGGTTTAATCTGAAGCGGCTTTGCTTTATCATTCCGTCTTTGCTTACACTCACATATATAAGGGCAACATGCTTCATATTCAAGGGTCACCCGCACTTTCTGATTTTCGTTTAAATAAGCTACTAGATGAGCTGAAAACGCTGGTTCCGGCGGTTTCTGGCCTGGCTTCACATTTTGTGCATTTTGCTGATGTCAGTGAGTCGCTTGATGAGGCTGAAAGTGCGATTCTGGCGCGCTTGCTGCAGTATGGCCCCAAAATCGAAGAGCATGATTGCGAAGGCGATTTATTCCTGGTGACACCGCGTGCTGGTACGATTTCACCCTGGTCGTCCAAGGCGACTGATATTGCTCATAACTGTAATCTGAGTAAGATTCTTCGACTGGAACGTGGCATTGCCTACATGGTGGCCTGTGAGGCCGGTTATACGCTGATCGAGGTCGATACTGCTGCGATTGAAGCCTGTCTGCATGATCGTATGATTGAATCTGTGTTGCGTTCATACGAGGAAGCTGAGGCCTTATTTGCCCATATGTCCCCCGAACAGGGTAATACCGTTGATATTTTGGGTGGCGGTGTCGAAGCCTTACGCAGTGCTAACACCGAGCTGGGGCTGGCCTTGTCTGATGATGAAATCGATTATCTGGTCGATTTCTACACTTCGATCAATCGCAATCCGGTGGATGCTGAGTTGATGATGTTCGCGCAGGCCAATTCTGAGCACTGTCGCCACAAGATTTTTAACGCTGACTGGGTGATTGATGGGGAAGAGCAGGATCGTTCGCTGTTCAAGATGATCCGCAATACACATGAATTACATTCTGGGGGCGTGTTGAGTGCCTATCACGATAACTCAGCGGTGATGGCTTCGCATACCGCGCCACGTTTCACTGTGGATGCGGGCAGCAAGCGGTACGGCTATAACAAAGAACACATCGCTTTGTTGATGAAGGTGGAGACCCACAATCATCCAACTGCGATTTCACCGTTCCCCGGTGCGGCTACCGGTGCGGGTGGTGAGATTCGTGATGAAGGTGCGACCGGTCGTGGTTCTAAGCCGAAAGTAGGCTTGAGTGGTTTTTCTGTTTCCAATCTGAAAATTCCGGGTTATAGGCAGCCGTGGGAAACCGATAACGGCAAACCTAATCGCATCGTCTCTGCACTGGATATTATGCTCGAAGGCCCGATTGGTTCTGCGGCGTTTAATAATGAATTTGGTCGTCCGAATATCGCCGGTTATTTCCGTACCTTTGAAGAAAAAGTGCCCGGTACCGATGGTGAAGAAATCCGTGGTTACCATAAGCCGATTATGCTGGCGGGTGGTTACGGCAACATTCGTGAAGATCATGTTGATAAATTACAGATACCTGTAGGCACACCCATCGTTGTTCTCGGCGGTCCCGCCATGTTGATTGGTCTGGGTGGTGGAGCGGCTTCATCCATGGCCAGCGGTACCAGTGCTGAGAATTTAGATTTTGCCTCGGTACAACGCGGTAACCCGGAAATGGAACGCCGTTGTCAGGAAGTCATCGATAGCTGCTGGATGCAGGGTGATAACAATCCGATACTTTCTATTCATGATGTCGGTGCCGGCGGTTTATCTAATGCCTTACCCGAGCTGGTTCATGATGGCGGCTGTGGTGCTGAATTTGAATTGCGCGAAGTGCACAATGACGAGCCGGGCATGACGCCGATGCAAATCTGGTGCAATGAGTCGCAGGAACGTTACACCATCGCGATTGATCCAAATAAACTTGAAGACTTCAAAGCACTGTGTGAACGTGAGCGTTGTCCTTATGCAATTCTTGGCAAGACAACAGAAAAATTAGATCTGCGCGTACACGATAATCATTTTGATAATTACCCTGTGGATATGCCGCTGGATGTTTTGCTTGGCAAGCCGCCTAAAATGTTGCGCGATGTTAAAACTGTTCGCATTAATCAAAAAGCATTTAACACTAGCGATATAGATATTAACGAAGCGGCGTTTAATGTTTTACGCTTGCCTTCTGTTGCCAGTAAATCATTTTTGATTACCATTGGTGACCGCAGCATTACCGGCATGGTGGCGCGTGATCAAATGGTTGGCCCTTGGCAGGTGCCTGTCGCTGATGTGGCGGTAACAACTTCTTCGTTTGAAGATTATGTTGGTGAAGCTATGGCACTGGGTGAGCGTACGCCAGTTGCCTTATTAGATGCACCTGCGTCGGGTCGTATGGCGATTGCAGAAGCCATCACCAACATTATGGCAGCACCTATTGAAACCTTGTCTGGTATTAAATTATCAGCCAACTGGATGGCGCCTGCCGGTCACCCCGGTGAAGATGCGCGTTTATACGAAACGGTTAAAACCGTGGGTATGGATATCTGTCCCAAGTTGGGCTTGACCATTCCTGTCGGTAAAGATTCCATGTCGATGAAAACCGTCTGGGATGAAGATGGTGAACAACGTGCCGTCACTGCGCCGTTATCATTAATCATTACCGCATTCTCAACTGTCACGGATGTGCGCAAAACACTGACACCACAATTGGTTACTGATAAAGGCGAGACCGAATTGATATTGATCGATTTGGGTAACGGTAAAAATCGTCTGGGTGCTTCAGCGCTGGCACAAACCTGTAAGCAGGTTGGCGATGTACCACCAGATCTTGATGATACCGAGCAATTTAAATTCTTTTTTTCAGCGATACAAAAATTAAATAAAGAGGGTTTGTTGCTGGCATGGCACGATCGTTCTGATGGAGGCCTGTTTGCCTGTTTGTCTGAAATGGCATTCGCAGGACACTGTGGTCTCGATATCAAACTAGATCAATTACCCGAAGATAATATTGCAAGTTTATTCAATGAGGAACTGGGTGGTGTCATTCAAGTTGCAACTGATCATATTTTAGAAGTTGAAGCCTGGCTTGAGAAGTATCAACTTAAATCATGCAGTCATAGGATTGGTACCGTCGGCTTCGATTCGCAAATTCGTTTCACACGTAATAGTGAGCTGGTGTTTGAATCTGATTTGATCACCATGCAAAAAGCATGGAGCGAAACCAGTTACCAGATTCAATCGATACGCGATAATTCAGATTGTGCAAAACAGGAATTTGGCGGCATTACAGAAGATGACGCAGGTATTAATGTCTCACTTTCATTTGATCCTTCGGAAGATGTGGCGGCTCCATTTATTAGTAGCGGAGCGCGCCCAAGAATTGCAGTATTAAGAGAGCAGGGCGTTAATGGCCAGATTGAAATGGCGGCGGCTTTTGATCGCGCTGGTTTCGATGCCATTGATGTGCACATGAGCGATATTATTAATAACAACCTGAGTCTGGATTTATTTAAAGGTCTGGTGGCCTGTGGTGGTTTCTCTTACGGCGACGTGCTGGGTGCGGGTGAAGGCTGGGCAAAAACCATTCTATTTAATGAGCGCGCACGTGATGTCTTCACTGAATATTTCAGTCGTAGCGATACTTTTAGTCTGGGTGTGTGTAATGGCTGCCAGATGATGGCCAATATTAAAGAATTAATTCCCGGCGCAGAACAATGGCCGCACTTTGTACGCAATCAGTCAGAACAATTTGAAGGTCGTTTCAGTACCGTGGAAGTCATGGAATCACCTTCGATATTATTAGCGGGTATGCAAGGTTCACGTATGCCGATTGCAGTAGCGCACGGTGAAGGCCGCGCTGAATATGAGTCCAGTGAATTCCTCGAGCAGGCACATTCAACATTGCGTTATGTTGATCACAATGGTGTGGCAACTGAACAGTATCCATTGAACCCGAATGGTTCACCCGAAGGCTTAACCGGTTTCACTACAGACGATGGGCGTGTCTCGATTATGATGCCGCATCCTGAACGCGTCTTCCGTAGCATACAAAATTCATGGCATCCCGAAGAGTGGGGCGAAGATTCACCCTGGATGCGGATGTTCAGGAATGCGCGGGCTTGGCTAGATTAGTTTTTATTTTTTCAAAATTCACTAAAAAAAATAGAATTGTTCTAAAGTTCTCGTTTTATTACTGATCTAAGCTTGTAAATTACTTACAAGCTTTAAATTTAGGCTTATTTGTATAAATTTCTTTACGTTGGCGTCATTTATGTTAATAATGGCCATGCGATAAGTGTTTATTTGCATTTTTTTCAAGCATTTGTTAACTGCCTAAATAATACAAAAGGACGACGAATATATGACAATATTGGAAGTGTTACTCGTTATTTTCTTTCTCACCACTATTATCTCAACCACACTGTGGTTTAGATCTTCCAGAAATCTCAAAAAGAATAATTCTATTTATGTAGAAGAATTAGAAAAGCAAAAAGTTATTGAAAAAAATCTAAATGTATCAAGGCGTGAATTCAAAGGTATTCTTGATAATCTTCAGGATACTTATTATAGAACTGATGCTGATAGTGTACTTCAATTTGTTTCTTTTTCGGTCGTGCCATTATTAGGTTATACGCCTGAAGAATTAGTTGGAAAAAAAATTACTGATTTTTATATTAATCCGGATGATCGTGATCCGTTTCTTCAGGCGATGGCTGAGAATGGTGGTCATGTTGAACAATACCCAATTACTTTAAGACACAAAAATGGTTCTACTATCTGGATGTCTACTAATGCTCATTTTTTAGTTGATGATAAAGGTGCGGTGATTGGTATTGAAGGAACAGGTCAAGATTTTACTGCCAGAAGAATTGCTGAAAGAAATTTAATTAAAGCAAAAGAGCAGGCTGAACAGGCTAATAAGGCCAAAAGTCTTTTCCTTGCTAATATGAGTCATGAAATACGCACTCCGATGAATGGTGTTATTGGTTTTGCCAGTTTGTTATCAAAAACAAATCTTGATGATAAACAAAGCGAATATATCAAAACCATTAATACTTCTATCAATGATTTGTTGACGATTGTGAATGATATTCTGGATTTCTCACGCATAGAATCGGGTAAAATGGAATTACAAACCGAGGTTATTAATCTAAGAGATTGTTTAACCGGTGTCGTCAGGCTGTTTTCTGCTTCTGCCACAATAAAATCATTAAATATTGAATGCATTATCGCCAATGATTTACCTGATTATTTGACCGTTGACCCTTTAAGGTTAAGGCAGATTATTTCCAACTTGATTGGTAATGCCGTTAAATTTACTGAGCATGGATCAATAACTTTGCTGGCCGAAAAAGTCAGTCATGCTAGTTCAGATGAATTAATGATTAAAGTTATTGATTCAGGAAAAGGAATTTCAGGTACCGATAAGGATAGGCTCTTTGATGCTTTTACACAGGCTGATAATTCAATATACAAATCTGATTCTGGAACGGGGCTGGGTTTGGCAATTTCGAAACAGCTGATTGAGTTAATGCATGGCTCTATTGGTGTTGAAAGCAATGATAGAAAAGGTTCTACTTTCTGGATTACTTTGCCCATTATTGAAAGCCATAAATCTCAGGAACTATCAAATGAAAATAATTATAGCGAGATAGCTGATCATTATTCAGGTTTACATGTTCTGATTGTCGATGACAATGCAATCAACCGTAAACTCATCACTACTTTGCTCAATCAGCGCGGCATAACAACGACTGAAGCTAACGACGGGAAGAATGCATTAGAAGTAGCACTAAATAATGACTTTGATTTGATTTTTATGGACATACGCATGCCTGAGCTTAACGGAATAGAAGTCACCAGGAAGATACGTTCGAGCAAAGCGGTTAAATATACTCCTATTATCGCGCTCACGGCTCATGTGCTGCCTCATGAGCAGGAGATATTTCTTCAGGCAGGAATGGATGCCTGTATAACTAAGCCCATTTTAGATCATCAGCTTTTTGAGCTTATTGATAAATGGGTAATGAATACTGGTCTGAAAGTTGAAGGGGTTGCAAATTAGTCAGCATTGCCTACTTACATCCGATAAGTTGCAAATATAATCAATACATAATTTCACTGATGAAGTAGAACCATTCTAAATTGCTATTGTCTGTTATTGGAGTACAGGAGATAGCATGTCAATAATCATAAAAAAGCCCTCTGATATTAAAACATCAGAAATTACACCCAAATCTGTTTATATGGATCGTCGTCGCTTCATGAAGCAGGCTTTTGCCAGTAGTTTATTGCTGGCAACGGATGCAATGCTGCCTGCATGGGCGAAACGTTGGCCTGATCTGGATGGAAGCCAGTTTAATGCAGAAGATAAATTAACCTCATTTGAGGATATCACCAGCTACAACAATTTTTATGAACTGGGCACGGCGAAAAAAGACCCTGGCTTAAATGCGAGTATGTTTAATCCTAAGCCGTGGTCGATTGCGGTAGAGGGTGAGTGTGCCAAACCGGGTGTGTTTGATCTGGAAGATTTCATTAAACCCTATGCTATGCAGGAATATATTTATCGACTGCGCTGTGTTGAGGGCTGGTCGATGGTGATTCCGTGGGTAGGTTTTTCACTGGCAGACATGCTGAAAAAGTTTGAGCCAAATTCTAAAGCCAAATATGTAGAGTTCACCACCTTGCTGGATAAGTCACGCTTACCAGGGCAGTCACGGCGAGTTTTGAACTGGCCTTATGTTGAAGGTTTGCGCATTGATGAGGCGATGAATCCTTTGCCGATTATGGCGGTGGGTTTGTATGGAGATATTCTGCCGAGTCAGAACGGTGCGCCGATTCGACTGGTGGTGCCGTGGAAATATGGTTTTAAGAGTATCAAATCTATCGTAAAAATTCGTTTTACCGAGACTCAGCCAAAAGCCACGTGGAATGAACGTGCACCGAGTGAATATGGTTTTTACTCCAATGTTAATCCAGATGTAGATCATCCACGTTGGAGCCAGAGCACAGAACGTCGTATTGGAGAACCATTCTGGAAACCTAAACATAAAACGCAAATGTTTAACGGTTATGGTGAGCAGGTCGCTCACTTGTATCAGGGCATGGATCTGGTTAAAAACTTTTAAGCAAAATCTTTATGGCTAGATTTAAAGTCTCTGACAAATCGATACGATTAATTATCAAGCCGTTGCTGTTCGTAGCATGTCTTTTGCCGCTGGTCTTTTTGATTATTGGTGCGATTAACGAAACCCTTGGTGCAAACCCGGTTGAAACCATGACGCGTGGAACGGGAGAGTGGACACTACGTTTTCTATTGCTTACCTTGCTTGTAACTCCCGCTCGTCAAATTTTAAGCTGGCCGTGGTTAATTAAGCTACGGCGTATGCTTGGGTTATACGTTTTCTTTTATGCTGTTATGCATTTACTGACTTATGTCTGGTTTGATCAGTTTTTTGATTTGAATGAGATCGTCAAAGATATTATCAAACGGCCATTTATCACAGTAGGATTTGCTGCATTTATCTTACTTATCCCATTGGCAATGACCTCGACAAATAAAATGATACGTCGTCTTAAAAAGAACTGGGTCAGACTGCATAAACTTGTTTATGTGATTGCAGTATTGGCAGTGCTGCACTTTGTCTGGTTGGTTAAAGCTGATTATCAGGAGCCAATTGTTTATGGGGTAATTCTTTTGATTCTGCTTTTGCATCGTGCTTATCAGCAAAGAAAAATGGGAGTGTATTAAGTAACTTCTCCAGGGTAATCAGCTATTCCAGGATTATTTTCTACCCCAACCAGTTTTGGATGGTTGATCTTTTTAAGGTTAAGAACCTTATTTTTGTTTCTGTTTTTGATAATGTAATCACGCACCACATCCCACATTAAGCGGCCTTCGGGTGTGCTGTTGACGGCGGCCCAGCCTGCGACTTTATATATTTCTTCGGCTTCAATCATGTGACCATTGTCGAGACGGGCATTGGTGATGCGTTCATAAAGTTTCTGTGATGGGTCGATGGAGTAGTCGAGTCCACCCACGCGAACCATGTCGCCGCCTGATTGCAAATAAGGATCGGGGTCGAACAGGTTATCTGCTATTTGTTCCAGAATGTTTAATAGATCGTGGCCAGTCATTTCTGTGACGTAGGTTTCGCCATAAGTTATGGCGCATTGGGTCATGACATCTTCCATGGTTATCCAGTCGCCCTTTAATGTTGTAGTACCCCAGCGTACACCGGGAGACATGGCAACATCAGCTTTGTATTCTTCGCGTAGTGCGTTGCATAAAATCTGATCCCAGGTGCCCATAAAGTTACCGCGACGATAGAGCAGGCGATCTGCAATGGCTAGTTTTTCATCGAGGATTTCTTTATAAGTTTTACCTACTCGACTTTTGTTGAAGAAAAGATTTCTGGCGCGACTTTCAACGATGTTCTCATCGTATTTTGTATTGCGCATTTGATCGATATAAGCCTGCATTTCTTTATCTGCGGGCAGTGCATTTTCGAATACGGGTAACATCTGGTAATGCATGTCTTTAACTTCGCCATCCTGAATATCGAAATCCATAACGCCGATATATTTTCCGTTGGAGCCAGCGTTGGTTACCCAGCAGGTATTGCCAGCAACATTCTTCACTTTAATGGGTTGTGGAATGCCATCGTGTGTGTGGCCGCCAAATACAGCATTGAGACCGGGGACGCGTTCTGCCATTTTGATGTCTACGTCCATACCATTATGTGACAGTAGTACGATGGCATCAGGTTTCTCTTCTTCTTTGATTTGTTCGACCAGTTCGATCATGTCATCTTCGCGTAAGCCAAAAGACCAGTCGGGGAAAAACTCTTTGGGGTTGGCATTGCCGGTGCGAGGGAAGGCCTGACCTATAACCGCGATGCGTGCCTTGCCGACATTTTTAATTACATAGGGCTGGAAGGTGTGGCCGGTATCTTCATCATAAAGCCCACTGCCATCATATTGTTCAACCAGTTTCTCGTAGTCTTCGCTCATTAAAGACTCTTCTGTAACTCGAACATTTTGACCGATGAAGTCGCCCTTGAATAAAGCGACATTGCTCAGTACTTCATTTTCCTTGTAGGTGAATTCCCAGTGACCCACCATGACGTCAATACCGAGAATGTTTGAGGCTTCAACCATGTCCACGCCACGTGTCCAGAGAGAAGTGCCTGAACCTTGCCACAGATCACCACCATCCAGTGTTAATGTATTGGCTTTATCACCAGCTTCTTTTCGTAAACTGTTGAGCAGGGTCTTGATGTGAGCAAAGCCGCCCATGCGGCCATATTTTTTTGCACCATTTTCAAAGTCCAGATAAGTGTAAGCATAGGATTCCGGGGTGCTGGGCTTGAACTTCATTTCTTTCAAAAATTTTGGGCCGACTACATGGGGAGGGCGGCCAAAGGCTTCAGCCATGCCTAAATTAACGTTGGGCTCACGAAAATAAACGGGGTTTAGTTGTCCATGAACGTCGGTGATATGTAGAATTCGTGCATTGCCTTTCATGGGGACTTTATAAAAGTCTTTGCTGATGCCGGGCATACTGGCATTAGCATGGCGATATAATAATGGCAGTGAGCCAGCCGCAGTCGTGATGCCGAGTAATTTCAAAAAGTCGCGTCGGTTAAGTTTCGACATGGCTGTGCCCCTCAGAGATAAAAAAGTGTTTTACAGTGAATTAGGTATTATTTTGATTTTGCGCGAAATCATACGCTTTCATGAGTGTATCATTCACATACTTTAAAAGCACATTTAAACAGGTTTGATTTTGTCTTTTTTTATTAATTTTTTTCTGATCGCAGGCCTGTATTTCCTGAATATTAATCAGGCTATTTCAGATGTGGTTAAGCCTGCACTGGTTGAAATAAATACTCATGTTAATGGTGAGGTTAATGTTGAAATTCGCGCCAGTATCGAAGCTTTGTTGACGGGTATTAATGCGCAATATAAAAATACGCAGGATGCCCCGACGGCAGAAGAATATGATGTTTTACGGGCGATGTTGCCAGAAGAATTGAAAGCGCAGTTTGTTTCATTTCATCAGGATATGCTGGAAAGTATTTTTCTTAAAACAGAAGCGGGTAAAGTTTCCTTATCTGTCGATTCTGTATCAATACCCGAGCCGGGTTATACCAAAGTGCCGCGTATTAGTGTGATCAAGTTGAGCGGTCAAATACTACCGAGCACAAGAGATTTGCAATGGTATTATCCAGCGCGTTATGGTGATAACGCGGTCAGGGTCAGGCAGATTGATGAGGCCAATGAAAAGTGGCACTGGTCGCAATGGCAATGGTTACGCGAAGATCAGGCCAGTGAAAAGTTTTCCTTGCAGGAAGTGTTTGCCAAACGTTCAGTTGTTGAGGTGATTGGTTCTTATATCGTCGTTGGTTTTGAACACATTATCCCCAAGGGCGCTGATCATCTTTTATTTATCCTGGGTATCTTTCTTTTAAGCGTACGCTTGAAGCCTTTGTTGTGGCAGGTAACCATGTTTACCCTGGCGCATACTATTACATTGGGTTTGTCGATGAATGGTGTGATTAGTTTGCCTGCCAATATTGTTGAGCCTTTAATTGCATTATCGATTGCCTATATTGGTATAGAAAATATTTTCCACAAGTCGTTGCACAAAAGCCGGCTTGTTCTGGTTTTTGTTTTTGGCTTATTGCATGGTCTGGGATTTGCGGGCGTGCTTTCAGATTTTGGTATGCCAGATGAAGATTTTGCTGTGGCGCTAATCAGTTTTAATGTGGGAGTGGAGCTGGCTCAGTTGACGGTTATTGCTGTTGCATTTACCCTGATTGGTTTCTGGTTTCGTCACAAAGACTGGTATCGCAAGGTAATTATTATTCCATTCTCTGTAATTATTTCAATAACAGGTCTGTTGTGGACGATTCAGAGAATATAGTTATTGATGAATTATTTGAAGACTTAAAGTAATTGTTCTAGTATTAAACCATTGTTACACCATTCAAGGATGAATCTAATGAAAACATGTGCCCCTCGTAAAATCTTTACCTTTCTGGTTTTAATTATTTTTTCAGCGCCTTCTTTTTCAGAGTTGATAGATAAAGAAAATACTAATTCCAAATCTTATTCCGATAGCCACGGCAGTGAAGTGACTTTCCCGCAGGGTGATGTTTCTTTTGTTGATGAGGTTGTGTCATATCAGCCAGGTGATCCCGCACCATTAAAAGCGAAGCACCGTGAGCCTTCTAAGGCTCTGGGTGTTCCCGATTATCAGCATCGTACGGGTGAGGGTTATTTAAGTTTGGGATGTGGAGGTGTGCTAATTGTTAAATTTAATGATAATGCTCTGACCGATATTCAGGGGCCGGATCTTCATGTCTTTGAAGTGGGCACGGCTATCGAACCAACGCAGCTCGAAATATCACCCGATAACAAACACTGGGTTATGGTTGGAGATATCAGTGGTGGGCGTGCTGATGTTGATATCGCCAAATATACGAAAAAGTTTGATACCTTTCGTTATCTAAAACTAACCGATTTAAAACAGCATTGCGGTCCGGGTTCCCCGGGATCAGATATCGATGCCATTGGTGCCATCGGTTCATCTTTACGAATAACGCTGGATAGCGGCGTGGTTTTTGATTTTAATATGGCTATGTTAAATGCAGAATCAATAATAAAACTGGATGAGGTTATTGCGCAAATACAGTCTTATCCACGTTCGAGAATTACAGTAGCAGGGCATACTGATGATAAAGGTTCTGATGAGTACAATATGCAGCTATCGCAACAACGTGCCAATGCGGTTAGCCGCTATCTTTCGGCGCATTTTCCCAAACATGCAAAGTTTGATATCAAAGCCATTGGTTATGGTGAGTTGCGCCCGGTTTCTACAAATGAGACTGAAACAGGGCGTCAATTGAACCGGCGTGTTGAGATCATCGTTACGCCGTTAGAAGTCGCTAATTAAGACACATTTTGATTCCTATATAAGGGGTGCGGGATAGCTTTATCCCTGTATTCCTGATTAAATCCGCCCATGTTTTTACCCAAAGAAATTTTCATCGGTCTGCGCTATACGCGTGCCAAGCGCAAAAATCATTTTGTTTCCTTTATCGCCTTTATTTCCATCGCTGGCGTTGCTCTCGGTGTGTTTGCGCTGATTGTGGTGCTATCGGTAATGAATGGTTTTGGCAATGAGCTACGCAATCGCACCCTGAGTATGACCTCCCACGCCACCGTTACTGGCTTTGATGGCACTATTTATAACTGGGAAGAAGTCGCTGAGCGGGCTATGCAGGAAGAGGGGGTTGTCGCCACAGCGCCCTATATTCGAAAGGAAGTCATGATGTCTAATCGCAAGCGTGTCAGTGGCTCTCTGGTGCGTGGTATTCGTCCCGAACTGGAAAAAGATGTTTCCAGTATTGCCAGCAACATGGTTTCAGGTAAATTGAGTGACCTTAAATCAGGTGAATACGGTATTGTTCTTGGACATGAGCTGGCCAATTCGCTGGGTGTTTATGAAGGTGATCGAGTCACGCTGATTACACCTCAGGCGACGGTGACGGCTGTTGGCGTCATGCCCCGGCTTCGACGTTTCAAAGTGGTGGGCGTGTTCGAAGTGGGTATGCACCAGTTTGATAGCGCCATGTCCTATATGCATATCGACGATGCCAGTAAGTTATTCGGCTTTAAGGGCAATGTTAATGGCGTACGCCTGAAACTGACCGATCTTTTTGAAGCCCCCGCGATTGCCCGAAGGCTGGATCGCGTTTTTGGTGAGGAGCACTGGGTGCGCGACTGGACCAGTCAGCACACGAATTTCTTCAGGGCGCTGAAAACAGAAAAAACCGTGATGTTTATTATCCTGCTGATGGTGGTTGGTGTCGCGGCATTGAATATCGTTTCCACTTTGATGATGACGGTGAATGACAAAGAATCGGATATCGCCATCCTGCGTGCACTGGGTATTACACCGCGTAGCATCATGGCCATTTTCATGATTCAGGGCGCGGTGATTGGTTTATCCGGAACCATGATCGGTGTCGCCGCCGGTGTGCCCGTGGCGCTCCATGTGTTTGAGATAGTCAGCTTCTTTGAGCAAGTCTTTAATACAGATTTCTTGCCCTCAGATGTGTATTACATCAGCGATGTTGTTGCTGATGTTAGAGCTGAAGAAGTCATCACTTACGCCGTCTCCGCTTTCTGTATCACCATTCTTGCGACCATCTATCCCGCATGGCGAGCTTCTAAAACATTACCCGCCGAGGCTTTGCGCTATGAGTGATTTTAGTATCGAAGCGATTGATGTTGGCAAGGCCTATCAGGAAGGTAGTGGTGAAGCGCTGCACGTATTGTCTGATATCGATCTACACCTGCACCATGGTGAAACCGTCGCTATTATTGGTTCATCGGGTTCAGGTAAAACCACCTTGCTCAACACGCTGGGTGGATTAGATGAGCCGACCACGGGAAAAGTGTTGCTGAATGGTGATGATATCGCCAAACACAGTGAAAAAACACGTTGCGTCATCCGTAACAAGCATCTGGGTTTTATTTATCAGTTTCATCATTTATTACCTGAATTTACCGCGCTGGAAAATGTGGCCATGCCGCTGTTGATTGGCGGCATATCGCCCGAGATAGCTAGCCAGCGATCCGAAGCCATCCTCAATGAGGTGGGTCTGTCACAACGTCTACAGCACAAACCCAGTGAGTTATCGGGTGGTGAGCGTCAACGAGCAGCCATAGCCCGAGCACTGATTCATCGCCCCGATTGTGTACTGGCCGACGAGCCAACCGGTAATCTGGATAGAAAAAATGCCGAGCAGGCCATCGAGCTTATCGTTCAGCTCAATCAAAGCTACAACACAGCACTGGTAATCGTGACCCACGATTTACAGATTGCAGAACGCATGAGTCGTATCTATACGCTTGAAGACGGGATTCTCAAGCCGCAATAATATTTCGACTTCTTTAAAGTTAGTCGTGCCCTCAGTCGATTAATATTGTTCAGACTTTCTTTTTAATTTTTTGATTTATGCTTAACTAATCACCATCGGGTGATTAAGTTGTTATTGATTAATTATATGCAAATAAACATTTAGATAAGGGACGAGCACATGGCAAGCTTTGATTATGATCTACTGGTCATAGGTTCTGGCCCCGGTGGCAATTCAGCGGCTATCGCTGCGGCTAATTTGGGTAAACGTGTTGCGGTCATTGAGCGCAAACCCTATGTTGGTGGTGTCAGCTTGCAAACCGGCACCATTCCAAGCAAGGCCTTACGTGAAGCCGCTTATGTTACTTCACGCTCTGCAAGTCTGGGTATGCGCCACACATTGCAGGTGAACGCTGTCAGTGATCCTGAATTTCTTGCAAAGACACTGGCTCAAAAAGACGGTGTCATCAAGCGTAAGCAGAGCCAGATGCTGGAACGGATGAAGGCCAAAGGTGTAACACTGATCCCGGGTGAAGCCTGTTTTATCGACGCACACACACTGCAGGTGACCGGCCCTGATGGTGATCAGCAGCAGCTGAGTGCCGAGTTTATTATCCTGGCAACGGGATCACGGCCCAGACGCCCCGAAGATATTCCGTTTGATAAGGAACGCATACTGGATTCAACCTCCCTGTTAAAAATTCACCGCTTACCTGATTCGCTTATTGTCGTCGGTGGCGGGGTGATTGCCTGTGAATTTGCCACCATATTTGCGGCCCTGGGTAGTCGAGTGACGCTGATCGATTCCCATGATCAACCGCTGGCCTATCTTGATGCGGATATCATTGCAAAACTGATCAACGATTTTGATGCCATGGATATTCGTCTGTGCATGAAGACGCGTCTCACCGACATTAAACGCACCGGTGACAACGTCATAGTTACCACTGATCATGGCGACACCCTGCAAGCCGATGCACTGCTTTATGCCATGGGGCGCGAACCCAACTATAGTTTGCTTAAACTGGAGCAGGCGGGTCTGGTGCCTGATGACACGGGCTGGGTACAAATCAACGATCACCATCAGACGTCACAGTCCCATATCTACATCATTGGCGATCTTGCCGGCTACCCATCATTAGCTTCTACAGCAATGCAGCAGGGGCTTATGGCGATATCTCATGCCTTCAAAGGTGAGACAAAGACGGATGGTGGCCTCTTGCCCATGGCCATCTACACAATACCTGAGCTATCTTACGTTGGAGAAACTGAGCGCGAGCTACAGGCTCGCGAGGCGGACTATGTCAAAGGTTATGCCCATTATTCTAAAAATGCGCGAGGCCAGATTATTGGTGATGAACAGGGCTTACTAAAATTACTGGTCGATCGTCAAAGCCATACCATTCTTGGCGTGCATATCATTGGTGAATCAGCCAGCGAACTAGTCCATATCGGGCAAATGGCCATGACCTGCAATGCGACAGTAAAGACCTTGGCTGCGATGGTATTTAACTACCCGACATTGGCGCAGTGTTATAAGGCTGCGGCGCTGGATTGTTTGTTGAAGATTGATGAGGGATCAGCAGGTAGCCCGGATGTAGCGTAACGTAATCCAGGCTACTGGCTACGAGTTACAGGATTGCTTGTATTAATATATCAAAACAATCTGTTGACAAATGTATCAATATATTTATACTTATTAGTAATTAAAGTATTAATATATCAAAACATTATGGCCGATCTATACAAACAAG